>JAJDEW010000029.1 GCA_029259595.1 Planctomycetota bacterium
GAGTTCGTGCCACAGTGCGGCCCGCCGCGGGACGTCCAGCTCGCGCTGGATCAGGCCGATCAGCTCGTCGGAACGCGCGTCGGCGTAGCCCGGATAGTTGCTGCCGCGGCCCTCACCCGCGCTCGAGTGCCACAGCTGCACGGGGTCGTTCTCCGGATCGAGCGTCCACGAGAGCTGCACGGCGTCGAAGTCCTTGTCCTTCGCGCGCTGGAGCATGACCGCGAAGTCGCGCGCGGCGATGTCGACCTTGACGCCGATGTGAGAGTAACTCTCCTGCATCTTCTGCGAGTGCAGGACCGCCGCCTCGTTCCCGGCGTTGACCAGGAACTCGAAGCGCAGCGCCACACCGTCCTTCTCTCGGATCCCGTCCCCGTCGCGGTCGTACCAACCGGCGTCGTCGAGGAGCTCGCGCGCCGTGTCCAGGTTGAAGGGGACCGGTTCGATCGAATGGTCGTAGAACGGGCTGAGGTAGGCCGCCGTTCCCGTCACGCGCACGCCGAGCCCATGCGCCGTCGAGGCGATGATCTCGTCGACGTCGTAAGCGTGGGCCAGCGCGAGCCGCACGTCGCGTTCGCGTAGCTGGGGTCGCCGCGTGTTCCAGGCGATGTACTGCACGCTCGGGAGCCAAACGTGCGAGCGATAGTGCGAGTCCAGAAACGTCTGCTGGCTGCAGAACTCACCGAAGTAGTCCTGCGACGAGATGCGATCGAAGACGTCCAGCTCTCCGTTGAGCAGCGCGACCTTGGCCGTGTTGTCGTCCGGGATGTGCCGCCAGCGCACCGCGTCTACGTGCCCGGCGCGCTCCGGATCGAAGTAGCCATCGAAGCGTTCGGCGTCGATGGCCTGCTCGCTGACGCTCGTGATGCGGTAGGGCCCGAGCCCGATCCACATCACGTTGTTCGGATGGTCGTTCACCCACGACCCCTGGCGCGCCCCGAGCGGATCGATGCCCTCGACCCGGTCCGCGTTGTCCGGGTCGGACAGATCGTAGAGGTGCGCGGGAACGACCTGCAGCCCGTCGAAAGCCGTGAAGATCAGCGCGTAGGGCTCCGCGCAGAAGAAGCGGATCGTGTGGTCGTCGACGACCTCCGCGGCCTCGAGCTGGGCCATCTGCTCCCGCTGAGCTTCGCAGTCGACGTGCGGGTTGCGGTAGCACTGCCACGAGAACAGGACGTCGTGCGCGTCGAAGGGGTGGCCGTCGTGCCAGCGCACGTTCTCGTGCAAGCGGAACGTGTACACCGTTCCCTGCCGCACGCTCTCGACCGACGACGCCGGAACACGGCGCGTCTCCACCAGTGTATTGCCGGGCGAGCGCGGGACGACGACCAGCTGATCGCCCTCCGCGTGCGTCTCGCCGTAGAGCTCCTCGCCGTCCGTGAGCCGCACGCGATCCTCCGTGATCCAATCGCGCGCGAGCCGCCCGACGTACTCCCAGGATTCCCGATCGCGCTCCAGGAGGAACTCGTGGATCGCATAGCCGATGCGCCGCGCGAAGGAGGAGTTCTCCGTCATGTAGTTGAGGTGCCGCGGCATCGACTTCAGGTGGATGATCACGCGCCCGCCGTCGGAGAGGGTCGCGAGGTCGACCGGACCGTCGGGGTGATGCTCGTCCGGCGGAACGTTGCCCGGACCGCCGGTGACCATCGGATCCCCGCCGGCCTGGCGCGCGGGCGGCGGCGCCTCGACCGCGGCCCGCAGGTCGCCGCTCGGCGTCTGCTCGCCGTCCAGGAAGAAGAGGCTCGTGACGACCAGCACGCCGATGACCGCGACAAGGGGACGGGAGACGGCTCTTTGCATGGAGACTCCGAAGAAGGTGGCGGCCGGCGTGCGCGCGGCCTTGCGTGGAAAGCACTCGTTCCTCCCCGTGAGTGCCCCTTGGTTCGCGACCATCACGAATTCGTGCGCCCCTGCGGTCCAGGGTCGCCCGCAGGGCCGAGGTTCGCAAAGCTCCACCAGAAGGCGAGTTGGGCCGAACTGTCACACGATCTTGTCATGGATGCGGGCTAGGATGCGCCCATGCGCGGGAACAAGCCAACTTGAGGGGGCCGAAGGCACGTCAAGCGGTCGCACTGGGGCTTCTTCTGGGTCTACTCGGGCTCCTGCTCGCGGTTACCTCGTCGGCGCGGCTCGAGCGGGCCGACCTCGTCATCAACAACGGCTCCGAGCCCGCCAGCCTCGACCCTGGCACGGTCACCGGCGTGCCGGAGGGGCGCATCCTGCGCGGCCTCTTCGAGGGTCTGACGGTCAAGCACCCGCGCACGCTCGAGCCCTTGCCGGGTGTCGCGCTCACTTGGGAGCTCTCCCCCGATGGCAGGGTCTACACCTTCGAGCTGCGTCCGGACGCCTGCTGGATCGTCGCGGGCACCGATCCCGCCCGCTTCGGGGAGCGCGGGGATCCGCTGACGGCCGACGACTTCGAGTGGTCGTGGAAGCGCCTCCTGCATCCGTTGACGGCAGCCGAGTACGCCTACCAGCTGTGGCCCGTGCGCGGCGCGCGCCAGTTCACCGAGCTCCCGATCGACCGCGTCTATGCGACCGACCGCGCTGCGGGTGCATGGTTGCGCACGGAGGCCGGCGTGACGCGGGTCGGGCTCACCGGGTTTCGCCTGCTGGACGCGGCGGGGCCGGACGGTCGCGGCGGCGCGGACGCGGTGCGCCTGTTGGTCGCCGCGGGAGACAGGCTGCGCCGGGGCGCGCCCTGGCTCGCCTTGGGTGACACGTTGGTCCCGAGCGCGGTCGACGGCCTGGTGCGGCGCGTCCAGCCCCAGCCCGCGCCGACGGTCGCCGCGCTCGCGTCCGAGCCCTATGAGTCCGGCTGGCTGGTCGAGCTCGAACCACCCGCGAACGGCGAGGCGCAAAGCGCGGGCTTCGTCGAGCACGAGCGCTTCCGTGACGAGGTCGCCTGGCCCGGCTACGTCGGGATCCGCGCCGAGACGCCCACGACGCTGGTCGTGGAACTGGCCGAGCCGACGCCCTACTTCCTGCACCTCGTCAGCTTCTACCCGCTCTTCCCCGTGAACCGTCGCTGCCTCGAGGAGGCCCGCGAGCGCTGGCCCGATTCGTGGGAGATCGAGTGGATGCGACCGGAGAACCTCGTCACGAACGGACCGTTTCGGCTGCTCGAACGCCGCGTCAACGACCGTCTGCGGCTCGTCAAGAACCCGGTGTACTGGGATGCGGACCGCGTGGCCATGAACACGATCGACGTGCTCGCGGTCGAACACTACGGAACGATGCTGAACCTCTTTCTGACCGGAGAGGTGGACTGGATCGACCGTTGCGCGCCGAACCTGGTCCACCGCTTGATCCAGCGCGAGGACTTCACGCCCCGACCGTACCTCGGCACCTACTTCTATCGTGTCAACGTGAAGAAGCCGCCGCTCGACGACGTGCGCGTGCGGCGGGCGCTCGCGCTCACGATCGACCGGCGCGCGATCACCGACAAGATCATGAAGAAGGGCGAGCGTCCGAACTGGGCGCTGGTGCCGCACGGAATTCCCGGCTACACCCTGGCCGAACTCGAACACGCCCCGCCGGGCGCGGCATTCGAGCGTTACGAGGCCGCCTTCGCGGCCGACGTGGCGCGCGCGAAGGAGCTCTTGGCGGAAGCAGGCTACGGCCCCGGCGGCAAGGACTTCCCCACGATCGAGATCCACTACAACACTTCCGAAGCACACCGGGACGTGGCGGAGGTCGTCGCCGACGGCTGGAAGCGCAACCTGCGGGTCGACGCCAAGCTCTTGAACCAGGAGTGGAAGGTCTACCTCGATACGCAGCGCAGCGTCGACTACGACGTGTCGCGCTCGGCCTGGATCGGCGACTACCCCGACCCGAACACCTTCCTCGACATCTTCGTCACCGGCGGCGAGAACAATCGCACGCACTGGGGTGACCCGCGCTACGACGCCTTGATCGAGGAGGCGGCGGTCACCGTGGACGCGACGCGACGCATGGAGCTCTTGCACGCGGCAGAGACGATCTTGATGGAAGAGCTCCCGATCCTCCCGGTCTACACCTACGCCACGCAGAACCTGAAGAAGCCACGCCTCGGGGGCTTCTACGAGAACGTGCTCGACGAGCACTTCCCGAAGTTCTTCTACTGGATGGACGATGCCGAGCTCGCCGAACGGCGCGCGGCGCAGCCCCCGGAATGGGAGCGCGCGCCCGCCGGCGGACCGCGCCAAGGCCTCTACCCCCCCGCCGGGCGCGACGAGGTCCTGCGGTGATCGCGTTCTTCCTGCGACGCGCGCTGTGGTTCGCCTTGACGCTGTGGGCGGTCGTCACGGTCT
The DNA here is from genome assembly GCA_029259595.1 of Planctomycetota bacterium. GTDB lineage: Bacteria > Planctomycetota > UBA1135 > UBA1135 > OFTM43. Next base: position 4,290 of record JAJDEW010000029.1, read on the forward strand.
CGTTCGTCCTGATGCGCTCGGTGCGCGGCGGGCCGTTCTCGAACGAGCGCACGCTGCATCCCGCGATCGAGCGCAACCTGCAAGCCCGCTACCACCTCGACTGGCCGCTCTGGAAGCAGTACCTGCAGTACATCGGTCCGCTGAACCTCGACGAAGCGGGACCGCGCTTCCTGGACGGCGACGGCTCGGATCCCTTCGGCGGAGTGCTGGTCGGCGACCTCGGACCGTCGTTCAAGTACCGCGACTTCACGGTCAACGACATCATCGCGCAGTCGCTGCCGATCTCGGTCGCGCTCGGGACGATCGCGCTGTTGTGGGCCTTGCTCTTGGGACTCGCGACAGGCATCTCGTCCGCCCTGTGGCGCGGCACCAGGACCGACGTCGCCATGCGGCTCTTCGCGACGACGGGCATCGCGCTGCCGAACTTCGTGATCGCGGGCTTCCTGATCCTGCTCTTCGTGTTCGGACTGCCGCTCTTTCCCGTGGCGGGTTGGGGCACCCTGCGGCACCTGGTCCTGCCCGGCTTCGCGTTGGGCGCGCCGTTCGCGGCCTACATCTCGCGCCTCACGCGCACCGGCATGCTCGAGGTGCTCTCGCAGGACTGGATCCGCACGGCCCACGCCAAGGGCTTGCCGGCGCGGCTCGTCGTGCTGCGGCACGCGCTCAAGGGCGGCATCCTGCCGGTCGTGTCCTACCTCGGCCCGGCGACGGCCGGCATCCTCACGGGCTCGCTCGTGATCGAGAAGATCTTCGCCATCCCGGGCACCGGCTCGCACTTCGTGAACAGCGCGCTGAATCGCGACTACACGCTCTCGATGGGCGTGACGATCCTCTACACGGTCCTGGTCTACGCCCTGAACATGCTGGTCGACCTGGCCTACACGTTCCTGGACCCGCGCATCTCCGTGGAGGACGCATGAGGGCCGACCTCGAGAAGACCGAGGCCGAGCGGCTCCTGCGCGAGGCGCGCGCGGCGCGCGGCGAGAGCCTCTGGTTCGACGCCTGGCGGCGGCTACGCAACAACCGCGCGGCCTTCCTCAGCCTGGCCTTCCTCGCCGTCGTGGCGCTCGGCAGCCTGCTCGCCCCGCTCTTTCCGCTGCCATCCCCCGCCCACCTCGACCTGCAGGACGAACCGAAGCCTCCGGTCCTGCCGTGGACGAACCTCGGCGACCACGACTGGGACGAGGCGCTCTACCGGCGCGAGCACTGGGAGCTGTCCTTCTTCGACAGCGCTCTGGTCGACCTGCGCGCGACGCTCTTCGGCACCTGGCAGACCGGTGCGTGGCTGGGAACCGACTCGAAGGGCCGCGACCTGTTGTCGCGCATCGTCTGGGGCAGCCGCATCTCGATCCAGGTCGCGGTGGCGGCGACCCTGTGCAGCTTGTTGCTGGGCGTCACGTACGGAGCGCTGGCCGGCTACGTGGGCGGACGCCTCGACAACCTGATGATGCGGATCGTCGACGTGCTCTATTCCGTACCGTTCATCTTCGTCGTCATCTTCCTGATCACCCTCCTGAACGAATACCGCACCACCCTGCGTGACGAGTACGGGATCGAGTACATCTCGGTCTTCTACGTCGTGATCGGGATGATCTACTGGTTGACGATGGCGCGCGTCGTGCGCGGCCAGGTGCTCTCGCTGAAGAACGCGGAGTTCATCGAGGCCGCCCGCGTCCTGGGCGCTTCGACCCCGCGCATCCTGTTCGTGCACCTCGTACCGAACGTCCTCTCCATCGTCATCGTCTACCTGACGCTGACAATCCCGGCGGTGATGTTGTTCGAGGCCTTCCTGTCGTTCCTCGGGCTGGGCGTCGAGCCTCCGAAGGTCAGCTGGGGCCTGCTCGCGGTCGACGGCACGGAGGCGGTCAACCCGGTGCGCACGTTCTGGTGGCTCGTGGCCTGGCCCGCGGTCGCGATGGGCTCGACGCTGCTCGCGCTCAACATCCTGGGCGACGGCCTGCGCGACGCCCTGGATCCGAAACTGCGAGGGCAAGAGCGGTGAGCCTCCTCACCGTGCGCGACCTCGTCGTCCGCTTCGACACGCACCACGGTCCGGTTCATGCGGTCGACGGCGTGTCCTTCGACCTGAACGAAGGCGAGACGCTCGGGATCGTCGGCGAGTCGGGCTCCGGCAAGTCCGTGACGAGCCTGGCCGTGCTCGGCCTGGTCCCACGGCCGCCGGGCGTGATCGGTACCGGCTCGAGCATCCGCTTCCGGGGGCGCGAGCTCCTGGGACTCGAGACGTCCGAACTGCGCAGGATCCGCGGGGCCGAGATCAGCATGATCTTCCAGGACCCGATGACGTCTCTGAACCCGCTCTTGACGGTCGGCCGCCAGCTGACCGAGGTGCTCGAAGTGCACCGCGGCACGTCGCGACGCGAGGCGCGCGAGCGCTCTGCCCGCGGCCTGGGTGACGTCGGGATCCCCGGCCCGGAAGCGGCGCTGGACTCCTACCCGCACGAGCTGTCCGGCGGCATGCGCCAACGCGTGATGATCGCGATGGCGCTCTTGCTCGAGCCCGCGATCCTGTTCGCCGACGAGCCGACGACCGCACTCGACGTCACGATCCAAGCCCAGATCCTCGAGCTGATGCGCGACATGCAGCGACGCCACGGCATGTCGATCGTCTTCATCACGCACGACCTCGGGGTCGTCGCGGGCACGACCGACCGCATGCTGGTCCTGTACGCCGGCCGCGTCGCCGAGTCCGCCTCGACGCGCGCGCTCTTCGCACAGCCGGCCCATCCGTACACGCGCGGCCTGCTGGCGAGCGTCCCGACCCTGAACGGCGATCCCGACGCCCCCCTGTCTTCGATCCCCGGCAGCCCGCCCCTTGGCGGAGGTGGCGGCGAGGCCTGTGCCTTCGCGCCACGCTGTCCGCTCGTACAAGCGCGCTGCCGCAACGAGCAGCCGCCGCTCGTCGCCGGTCGAGCGGAGCATGTCGCGGCTTGCTTCGAGGCCGACTTCACGGAGGCCGCTCGATGAGCACGCCCCTGCTCGCGGTCGAGCGGCTCGAGAAGCACTTCCGCACCGGACGGGCGGACCTGTCCGGCCGCAAGCGCGGTCTCTTGCGCGCGGTCGACGGCGTGTCGTTCACGCTCGAGCGCGGCGAGAGCCTCGGACTCGTCGGCGAATCGGGCTGCGGCAAGTCGACGACCGCGCGGACGATCATCGGCCTGCAGAAGGCGACCGCGGGCTCGGTGCGCTTCGACGGCGTCGAGCTCACGAGCCTGTCGCGCCGGGGCTGGCAACCCTACCGGCGACGGATGCAGATGATCTTCCAGGACCCCTACGCCTCACTCGACCCGCGCCAGACGGTCGGCTCGATCCTGACCGAGCCCCTGACGATCCACCGCGTGGGCAAGCCGCGGGACCGGCGCCTGCGTGCGCTGTCCCTGCTCGATGCCGTCGGGCTCGATCCGCGCCATCTCTTCCGGTATCCGCACGAATTTTCCGGCGGACAACGGCAGCGCATCGGCATCGCGCGCGCGCTGGCCCTCGAGCCCGAGCTGCTCCTGTGCGACGAGCCGGTCAGCGCCCTCGACGTCTCGATCCAGGCGCAGATCGTGAACCTCTTGAAGGAGCTGCAGGAGCGCTTCGGGCTCGCCTACCTCTTCATCTCCCACGACCTCTCGATCGTGCGCCACCTGTGCCCGCGGGTGGCCGTCATGTACCTCGGGCGGATCGTCGAAAGCGGGCCGCGTGCGTCGCTCTACGCCGACCCCGGGCACCCCTACACCCAGGCGCTCTTGTCGGCGGTGCCCGTTCCCGACCCGGCGCGCGAGGCCGAGCGCCGGCGTCAGGTCCTCGGCGGAGACGTGCCGCACCCCAGCGCGCCCCCGCCGGGCTGCGCCTTCCATCCGCGCTGTCCGCGACTCGCGCTCGAGCCGCCTGGGGCGGGCGCCACGGCCTGCCGGAGCGAACCACCGCCCCTGGCCGAACGAGGTGCGGACCGGCGCTGGTCCTGCCACCTGGTCTGAGCGCTCCCGACCTCCCGGGCGGCTCGCTCCCGGCCCGAGATGGCCGAAATGTCACGCTGGGGGGGCCGGGAACGGGGTGTGTCCCGACCGCGTCCTTTGCGACATGCTAAAATCCGGTCAGCGTCCGGTGTGGCGCCCCCTCTCCCGATGCACCCCGACTTCGATCGAGCGTCGAACGGCTCCGACCTGGCGGCGATCGCGCTCCTGGTCCTGCCGTGGATCGTCTCCCTGGCCCCGCCTGCGCCCTGCGGCGAACGCGACGGCCAGGCCGGGCCGGCGCGTGAGTCGCGCGCGGTGCCCGCCGCCCGTGGTTTTTCGTCCCCGGACGCGCGCCCCCAGGCCTACCGGCTCGAGGTTTCCGAGGCGACCCCGCTGCTCGCGGTCGAGCTCGCCTGGAGCGGGCCGGAAGACAACACGCTGGAGCTTCTCGTTCTCGCACCGGATGGACGTCCCCAGGGACACGCCCAGAAGCGACCCCGGAGCCGTTCCCCGAGCGGCACGCGCGCGGACCAAGCCCGTGCGCTTCGCCGGATCGAAAACCCTGCACCCGGGACGTGGACGCTCGTCGTCGCGCCGGGCGACGGCACGTTCCTGGACGGCCAGGGCTACACGCTCGACGTCGCCGGTGGCAGCGCTCCGCTGGCGCTCGGAAGCAGCCTCACCACCGTCGTCCTCTCGCCCGTCGACGGCTGGGATTCACGCCGCGCGGAGTCGTTGCTCGCGCAGGGCTCGCTCGCCAGCTTGACCGCTTCGGACAACGACCGCTTCACGGTCGTCGAGCAAGAGTTCATCTCGCTCGCCTTCGACGCGGCTCTTCCGGCCGGTGCCACGATCACGTCCGCCTCGATCTCGATCGAGCACCACGAGAAGAACTCGACACAGGTCGGCGACATTCTCTGGCAGATGGGCACGGGGCCGGTGAACGCGCCCGTCGTCATGGCGACGGCACAATCGCCGATCTACTTCGGCCCCGGCAACGAGGCCACGGACACCGTGAACATCTCGGCGGTCGTCAACACTCCTGCCATCGTCAATGACCTGAAGGTGGTCGTGCTCAGCACCTCGGCGAGCGGCGGGCGTTCGAACGTGGACGTGGCAGAGCTCACCGTCACCTTCGAAACCGGCGTTCCGCCCGCGATCATCTCCGAACCGGTGACGAGCGTCTTCGTCGGCGAGACCTACGTGTACGACCCCGTGGCGAGCGGCACCGGCCCGATCACCTGGTCGAAGGTCTCCGGCCCGGGCGTGATCTCGGTCGATCCGGTGACCGGCCGCGTCTCGGCCACGCCGGCCTCGACCGGAAGCCCGACCATCACGATCCAGGCGGCCAACGCGGCCGGTACGGACACCCAGACGTTCACCATCGACGTCCTGCCGGCCACGCCGCCGACGATCACCTCGGCTCCGCCGACGAGCGGCAAGCAGGGGGAGCCCTTCCTCTACGACGCCCAGGCCAGCGGCGACGGGCCGTTCACGTGGGCGAAGCTGGCGGGCCCTCCCGAGCTCGCCATCGACGTATCGACCGGCTCGTTCAGCTGGATCCCGGCTGCACCCGGATCGCAGAGCGTCACGATCGAAGTCGTGAGCCCCTTCGGTCGCGACGAGCAGTCGTTCGTCGTCGCCGTCGACCCCGCCGACGTCGCTCCGACCATCGTCTCGTCCCCGAACCTCACGGGGGTCCGCACGCAGCCCTGGCTCTACGACGCCAACGGCGCGGCCGAAGCGATCGGAACGCTGCCGCTCTCGTGGTCCGTGGTCAGCGGTCCACCCGGACTTTCGATCGGGCCGAACACGGGAGCTCTCGGCTGGATCCCCGGCGTCGCGGGCAATGTCGCCATCTCGATCCGCGTCACGAACGTGGCTGGATCTTCGACGCAGTCCTTCGTCGTCAACGTCCAGGAGCCGGCGGCGCCGCCGGCGATCACTTCCTCCCCACCGGGCAACGGCAAGGTCGGCGAGGCCTTCGTGTATGCCGCCCAGGCCAGCGGGACCGCGCCACTGGCATGGAGCGTCCAGGCCGGTCCACCGGCGGTCACGATCGACGCCACGAGCGGACTCGTGACCTGGACGCCGGTCAGCGCCGGGACCTTCGGGCTCGCGATCGTTGTCTCGAACAGCGCCGGATCCGACGTCCAGAACTTCACGGTCGTCGTCGACCCGGCCGACGTCGCCCCTACGATCACGTCCGTCGCGCCGACCACCGGCAAGGTCGGCGAGACCTTCACCTATGCCGCCCAGGCCGACGGCACGACGCCGCTTGCCTGGAGCAAGCTCGCCGGACCGGCCTCCGTCTCCGTCGACCCCGCGAGCGGCTTCGTCAGCTGGAATCCCGCGAGCGCCGGCAACTTCGGCATCACGCTCGGCGTCACCAACGTCGCCGGCGCCGACACACAGAGCTTCACGGTCGTCGTGGCTCCGCCCGACGTCCCGCCGACGATCGTCTCGAGTCCGGACGGCTACGCGCAGGTGGGGCTCGCTTGGCTCTACGACGCCGATGGGAGCGCCACCGCGAACGGCACGCAACCCGTCACGTGGGAGAAGGTCGCGGGGCCGCCCGCCTTTGCGATCGATGCGACGAGCGGCGCGATCACGTGGACGCCGGAAACGCCCGGACCGACCGAGATCACGATCCGCGCGACGAACGTCGCGGGCACGGATACACAGACCTTCCAGCTGGAGGTCGCGCGGGACGACGTGCCGCCCTCGATCGTCTCGCTGCCGAGCCTGAATGCGAACGTCGGCACGCTCTACCTCTACGACGAGGACGCGGCGATGGAGGCGCTCGGCTCACGGCCGATCACCTGGGAGAAGCTCGCGGGGCCGCTCGCGATCACGATCGATCCCGACACGGGCGTCGTCACGACGCCGCTCATGATCCCCGGCAGCTTCACGATGACGGTCCAGGCCTCGAACGCGGTCGGAACCGACACGCAGACCTGGACGATCCTGTCGGTCGTGGACGGTACGCCGCCGGTCATCCTTTCGACGGCCGGCACGGCGGCGCATCGCGACGTGCCCTACGCCTTCGACGACGACCGGCGCGCGAGCGCTTCGGGCTCGGGTCCGATCACGTGGTCGCTGGTTTCCGGCCCGCCGGAGTTCGCGCTCGACCCGGTGACGGGGCTGATCGACTGGACGCCTGCGACCGCCGGTCCGGCGACGATCCGTATCGCCGCGACGAACGCCTACGGCAACGACGAGCTCGTGTTCGGCGTCGACGTCGACGGCTCCGGGACACCACCGAACATCCTCTCGCGCGGCAGGACCACGGCCACCAGCGGACGCCCGTACCGCTATGACGATGACGGCCGTGCGGCGGCTTCGGGCTATGCGCCCATCACCTGGTCCGTCGTCAGCGGTCCGCCCGGCTTCGCGATCAACGCCAACACCGGGCTGGTCACGTGGACGCCGAGCACGGCCGGTGTGCACACGGTGACGCTACGGGCGACGAACCCGCTCGGCACCGACGAGGTCACGTGGAGCATCCTCACACGGGGCGAGATCCTGCCGCCACGGATCGTCTCGACGCCGACGCTGTCGGGGAACGTGGGCACGCCCTACGTCTACGACGTCGACGCGGTCGGAGCGGCGCCGCTCACCTTCGCGTTGACCACCGGCCCGGCCGGCGCGAGCATCGACCCGCTCACCGGAGTGCTGACCTGGACGCCGATCGTCGGGGGACTCTTCGGCTTCGAGCTGCGCGCGATCAACGACCGAGGCTTCGACGTACAGGCCTTTTCGGTCGACGTGCAGGGCGACGCTCCGCCCGTCATCACCTCGACCGCGGCCCTGACGGTCAACGTCTCGACGCCCTACCACTACGACGCCGACGACCGGGCCGAGGCCCAGAGCGCGCTGCCCGTCACGTGGTCGGTTGTCTCCGCGCCGGCCGGTTTCGCGATCCAACCGAGCACCGGACTCATCACGTGGACACCGAACACGCTCGGCCCGGCCTCGATCTCCATCCGGGCCACGAACGCGGCCGGCTCCGACACGCAGAGCTTCACCGTCGACGTGCAGGGCGATGCGCCCCCCGTCATCACGTCGGTGGCCGCGCTGGTCGCCGACGCCTTCGTCCCCTACCACTACGACGCCGACGATCGCGCGGAGGCCCAGAGCACGCTACCCGTCACGTGGACGGTCGTCTCCGCGCCGGCCGGCTTCGCGATCCAGCCGAACACCGGGCTCGTCACTTGGACTCCGAGTGCCGCCGGGACCGCGACGATCTCGATCCGCGCCACGAGCGCGGCCGGAGCGGACACCCAAACCTTCGCCGTCCAGGTTCTGCCGGAGGCACCACCCGTCATCACCTCCGTTCCGGCGGCAGCGGTCGAGCTCTTCAAGCCCTACCACTACGACGGCAACGACCGGGCCGAAGCCCAGAGCTTGTCCCAGGTCGCCTGGTCGGTCGTCTCCGCGCCGGGGGGCTTCGCGATCGGTGCGTCCTCGGGACTCGTGGTCTGGACTCCGAACGCGCCGGGGTTCTTCCCGATCACGATCCGCGCCACGAACACGGGTGGCTCGGACACGCAGTCGTTCATGGTCGAAGTCACGGTGATCGGGCCGCCGCTGATCACGTCGACGCCGTCGGCGACCGGGCAGATGGACCGGGGCTATCACTACGACGGGGACGACACGGTCGAGGCGGTCAGCCAGTCGCCGGTCAGCTTCTCGCTCGTCGCCGGCCCGGTCGGCTTCGAGGTCGACGCGAGCACGGGCCGTGTCATCTGGACCCCGCAGGCACCCGGCTCGTTCCTGGTCGCCATCCGCGCCACGAACCTCGACGGTAGCGATCAGCAAGTCTACGCCGTGAACGTGGCAGACCTGCCTCCCGAGCCGCCGAGCTTCACGTCGGTCCCGCATCGCTTCGCATTCACCGGGGTCCCGTTCCGCTACCAGCCCACGGTGGCGGGAACCGGGCCGATCACGTTCGCGTTGGCGGGAACACCGACCGCGCTCTCGGTCGACCCGGACACGGGTCGGGTCACTGGAACGGCGACGGCGTCGTCCGGCACGATCAACGTGAACCTCCAGGCGACGAACGCGCTCGGTACGGCGTTGCAGTCCTTCACGGTCGAGGTGCGCGCCGGCGCGCAGTCGCTGCGGCTGGAGAACGTGCAGGAGGGCTGGAACGCGGCCACGCAGGAGTTCCTCTCCGCCGAAGGCTCGCTCTCTGCCTGGACGTCCTCGGACAACAACCGCTTCGAACTCCTGCCCGACGCGTCCGCCGCGATCGAGTTCTCGAACCTGGTCCCGCCCGGTTCGGGGCTGAACGCCGTGCAGATCCGCATCGAGCACTCCGAGGAGAACGGTTTCCGAGCGGGCGAATTCGAGCTGTGGCTCTCGCGTGGCGACCTGCGCACGCCGGTCTCCCTGGCGACGACCTCGCCCCCGATCCGGACGGTCGACGGCGTCTACAGCTGGAATGTGACCGCCTTCTTGAACGACGTCGAGGACGTCGACCTCGTGCTGTTCAACCGCTCGACGAACGGTCGCTCGGTCTTCCTCGACCGTGCCTGGGTGCTCGTCGATCACGTCTTCGCCCCGGGCGAGGACACCATTCCGAACACGATCCAGCCGGTGAACCCGACCGAGATCGCCTACCTGCCCCCGGAGCGGCTCGAGCTGGGCCCCGTCGCCGCTCAACAACGCGTCAATGTCTTTCTTCCGCCCGGCCCGCCCCCGCCCGGCGGCTGGCCCGTGCTCGCGGCGACCATCGTCGGTGGCGGCACCGCCGCGCTGCCCTTGAACACCCTCTCCAAGAGCGAAGTCACCGCTTCCTTCCACGACCTGGTCGCGAACGGCATCGCGGTCGTCGGCTTCGGCAACACGCGCGTCGGACAGAACGACGGGCTCTTCCATCAGCCCGGCGATCCGCGCGGTCGCTACGAGTCGTTCGCTCCCGCTGACGACAACCCGGAGAAGGAGACCGAGTGGGCGATCCAATGGGTCAAGTCCCAGCGGATCTACCCCTTCGATCCCGAACGCGTGGCCGTGCGCGGGCAGTCGCAGGGCGCCATGAACGTGCTGTGGAGCACGATGGCCGAGGACCGCGCGCGGGCCTCCGGTTCCCGCCAGGTTCGCACCAGCACGCGCGTCCGCGCCGTGCTGGCCGTGCATCCTCCGACCAGCTTGTGGGCCTTCGACCAGGGACCGGGCCTGGACAGCGGCGTGATCTCCCACTACGAGCGCGAAGCCCAGCCCGGCGTGTCGGCCGTGCGCATGGGGCAGGTGTCGGAGGAGACGCAGAAGAACGCGAGCCCGATGCGTTACGCCTTCTCGACTCCAGAGGCACTCGCGAACAACGCGGGCCAGCGCCTGGCGCTCGTCTCGCTCGAGCCGGTGACGATGAGCGGCGGTCAACCGATCGACATGAGCCTCGATGCCGAAGGCTTCCCCGTTCTGCACGACGCGCTCGGCGTGCCCGACCTGCACGACTCCTGGTTCGCCTACGTCTTCTGGAATCGCCTGGTCGGCCTGTCCCCGGCCGCCGCGCAGTTCCACGCGCAGAACTCGCTGTTCACGATCGCGGACCAGGCTGCGCTCGCGCCGCCCTTCGACACGCATACGGATACTTTTTCGGGTGGGTTGACGAATACGGCCCTACGCGTCCAGAGCCTCGCCTGGCTGCTCGACTCGTTGGCCGAGTGAAGCGCTCGCCCTTCATTACAGCATTCTAAATAGTCGAAAGAACAGGCCACCTCACGTCGGCCTGACGCCTTGGACAAGCCCCACCGGAAACGCCTTCCTGTCCCACCAGAGAAGGCTTTTCCGTTTCCAAAGCGATTCCCGAAAAGGGTCGGTCGGCGCCTCCCCGCCGAATGCAGCGGGCTAAATTTCAGCTGGAAATCCCGCCTCCAGCGGGAACTCGGATCCGCCCAGACTCTCCCTCTCTCTCCCATGCATTCCGGATCATTCACAGCCCTCCTGCCGCCCGCCCTCGCCCTCCTGGGCGCGCTCTTCGCGCCCCCGGGCAATCGGACCTCGTGGCAAGAGGAGCTCCCTTGGCTCCTGACCACGCTCGAGGCCCCGCGCGGTCCCCTCGTGATGACGCCGGGGGCCGTCTTTCCGCCCGGCGCACCGCCGCACCTGCCGCGTCCCTGGACGCGCCCCGAAGCGAGCCTTCCGGCCGTCTTCCTCGTGCATGCGGACGCGGATCGTCTGGCGGAGGCCACGCTCGCTCACGGACTCGACGCGGCACCGCTCTCGGCCGAGAGCTTCGCGGTCTGGGTTCCCTCGCACGAGGCCCTGCTCGCGCTCGAAAGCGATCCGGATCTGGGTTGGATCGGCGCCTACCAGCCCGGCTACAAGCTCACTCCGCACGCGGTCGAAGGTGCGTTGACGGCGCCCTTCGACGGGCGGGTCCAGGTCGAACTCCTGGCCGGCGCGGGAGGCCGGTCGGCCGAGGACCGCATCCGCGCGTTCGCCACGCACGTGCACGACACCTGGGAGCACGAGCTGGCCGGTCGTCAGATCCGCTTGATCGAAGTCTCGCTCGCGAAGCCGATCGACATGTTCGAGCTCGCGCGCATCGAAGGCGTGCTCGGCATCCACGGGGGCGGCCGCGATGGAGAGCGCGCCGAACTCGAGGAGCTCTTCGAGCGCGCCCGTACCCAGCGCGTCCCGTTTGCCTCGGAGCGCTTCACGTCCCGTGGCTCGCAGCTCTGGCTCGCCACCCTGCTCCACACCGAAGCGGCGACCATCGTCGAGTCGGAACGCGGCTCGTTCCTCGCACCGTCAACCTCGAAGGATGAAGCCTTCGCCCGCGAGCTGCGCCCGCTGCGCTCTTCCGACTCCGCGGCCGGCGCTCCGGACGCACGCGGCTACGTTCGCCACATCCAGAACGTCCACGCCCGCGACGGCTTCCCCTCTCGCACGACCCCGCCCCAGGCCTACACCGTCCGCGTCGTCGACCCCTCGCTCGGGCTCTCCGTCGACCTGCACTGGAACGACGAACCGGGCGCGAGCCCGACCGCGCTGACGAACGACCTCGACCTGCTCGTCGTCCAGCCGGACGGCACGCCCTTCCTCGGCGGCTTCGGTGGCGTGTCCGAAACGCGCCCCGGCGGCCACTACGAGCGCTGGCAGGCGGAAGAGTCCGTCCGCATCGACAACCCGCGGGTCGGCACCTGGACGATCCTCGTCGGCCCCGACGCCGGTCCCTTCTCCGCCGGCCAGGGTTATTCGCTCGCGGTCGGTGGCGGCCTGGCCGAGCTCGAGACGAGCGACGAGCCGACGCGCATCGTGCTGCGCCCCTTCCGGACGACCGCGGACCCGGCGCCCGTGCGCGCACCCGCCTCTCCTGACTCCGAATCGCCCCGCGCCGCGGCTCACGAGCCGCGTGCTGCGCTGCTCGCCACCGACGGCGACAAGGTCCACGTGGCCGACCGCGCCTTCGGCTTCGGCTTCGACGGCGCCGTTCCGTCCAACGTCGTTCTTCGTTCGCTGACGCTCGAGGTCGATCACGAGGTCACCGGAACGAGCGGACCGGGCTTCGTCCGTTGGGAACTCGGCAGGGGCTCGCTCGCGGCACCCACGATCCTGGACGCGCTCGAGCCCGAGCTGGTCGACGCCGAGGGCACGAGCACCTGGGACATCACCGACGCCGTGCGCGACGTCGCGAGTGCGAATCGCCTGGTCCTCACGGTCCGGGACTCCGCGGGCGCCGGCAGCACGGCACTCGACCGCGCCGTCGTGATCGTCGAGTTCGACACCCTGGTCGCACCGCGTATCGCCTCCAAGCCGACGCTCGAGGCCGTCGTCGGTCAGCCGTACGTATATGACGCGGACCGCACCGCGGAAACCTCCGGCAGCACCCCGGTCCGGTGGAGCGCGACCACGGCTCCGCTCGGCTTCGAGATCGACCCGATCACGGGGAGCGTCAACTGGACGCCGAAGCGCTCCGGCACCTTCGAGATCGAGCTCGGCGCCGAGAACCGCGCCGGCAGAACGGGACAAGGCTTCACGATCGAAGTCACGGACGAGGCCTTCGCGCCCGAGATCACGAGCTCGGCGCAGACGCTCGCCCTGCTCGGGAAGCGCTACTTCTACCAGCCTCGCGCGACCGGCAGCGGCCCGCTCGAGTGGCGACTCGAGCAGGCACCCGCCGGCGCCCTGATCGACCCGGTGACAGGCGCCTTCAGCTGGACGCCGACGGAAACCGGTACGTTCACCTTCTCGCTCAACGCTTCCAACACCGCGGGAGCCGACTCCCAGAGCACCCAGCTCAACGTCTCCGCGGACACGCCGCCGGTGATCACGTCGATCCCGAACCTCTCGGGCAAGGTCGGCGAGGCCTACTCCTACGACGCGGACGACACGACCGAGGCGACGGGCACGGCTCCCATCGTCTGGAGCAAGTTGGCCGGACCGACCGAGTTCGCGATCGACTCCGCCACCGGCCTGGTCACGTTCACTCCCGCGCTGCAGGGCTTCCAGTCGATCACGATCCGGGCCGCCAACAACGTCGGCTCGGACACGCAGACCTTCACGGTCGACGTCGCTCCGCCGGACGTTCCCCCGACGATCACCACCTCGCCCGCTCTGACGGGCAAGGTCGGCGAACCCTACATCTACAACGCCGATGCCGCGGGCACGACCCCCGTCACGTTCAGCCTGACCACCTCCCCGGCCGGGGTCTCGTTCGATCCGGGCAGCGGCTTCTTGAGTTGGGTGCCCTCCGCGGTCGGGACGTTCACGTTCCGCATCGAGGCCACGAACGTGGCCGGAACGGGTTCTCAAACGTGGTCCGTCGTCATCGACCCGGCCGACTCGCCCCCGACCATCACGACGGTCCCGGTCGTCACGGCCAAGGTGGGTGAACTCTACTCCTACGACGCCGACGCGAACGGTACGCAACCGATCAGCTGGACGAAGGTCAGCGGTCCGGGCGCCATCGCGGTGCACCCGAGCACGGGCCTCGTCACATGGACTCCGGCCGCCCCGGGTGTCGTGCAGCTCACGATCCGCGCCTCGAACGTCGCTGGCGCCGTCACGCAAAACTTCCAGATCACGGTCGCACCGCCGGACGTTCCGCCCTCGATCACCTCCACGCCGACGCTCGGCGGCTTCGTGAACGAAGCCTATGTGTACGACGCCGACAGCACGGCCGAAGCGACCGGAACGGCTCCGATCAGCTGGAGCATCCTGAGCGCGCCGCCCGAGTTCTCGATCGATCCGTCGACGGGCCTCATCGCCTGGACGCCGATCACTTCCGGCACGACACCGATCTCGATCATCGCCACGAACGTGGCCGGCACCGAGGTCCAGTCCTTCGACGTGATCGTGCTCCCGCAGCGCTTCCCCCCGACGATCACGTCGACGCCCCCGACGACCGGCAAGGTCGACGTTCCCTTCGGCTACGACCCGGTCGTGACCGGGACGACGCCGATCACCTGGTCGAAGCAGGCCGGCCCCGCCGAGCTCAGCGTCGACAGCGCGACCGGCGCCATCACGTGGACGCCCGTCGCCCAGGGTCCGCAGACCGTCTCGCTCCAGGCCACGAACGCCGTTGGCTCGGACGTGCAGACCTTCACGGTCAACGTCACTCCTCGAGACGTTCCGCCGACGATCACGACGATCCCTCCGCTCAGCGGCAAGGTCGGCGTGCCCTTCGTCTACGACGCCGACGCCCTCGGCACGACGCCGTTGACCTGGTCGAAGGTCATCGGGCCGGCCGAGTTCTCGATCAACCCGGCTTCGGGCATCGTGACCTGGACGCCGGTCGCGACCGGCAACGTCACCATCTCGCTCCAGGCCACGAACGTCGCGGGCACGGGCTCGCAGACCTTCACGGTCAGCGTCGCGCCGCCGGACATTCCGCCGACGATCACTTCCGTTCCGCCGACGACCGGCAAGGTCGGCACGCCCTTCGTCTACGACGTCGACGCCGACGGCTCGACTCCGATCACGTTCACGAAGTTCGCGGGGCCGGCCGAGTTCACCATCAACCCCGGCTCGGGCATCGTGACCTGGACGCCGACGGCCTCCGGATCGATCAACGTGACCGTCCAGGCCCAGAACGCGTTCGGTACGGACAGCCAGACCTTCACGGTCGCCGTCGCGCCCGCGGACGTCCCGCCGGCGATCGTCTCTACGCCCACGCTGACCGGCAAGGTCGGTGAGGCCTACTCCTACGACGCCGACAACACCGCCTCCGCAATCGGCACGCTCCCGATCGTCTGGAGCGTCCTCTCCGGTCCGGTCGAGTTCTCGATCGACCCGTCCTCGGGCCTCGTGACCTGGATCCCCGTCACCGCCGGCACGATCTCGATCTCGATCCGCGCGACGAACGTCGCCGGTTCCGAAGTCCAGTTCTTCGACGTCCTCGTCGCTCCGCCGAACGTGCCGCCGACGATCACGTCGACGCCGCCGCCGACCGGCAAGGTGGGAGTCGCCTATCCCTACAGCCCCACAGCCTCGGGAACGACGCCGATCAGCTGGGCCAAGCTCTCCGGACCGGCCCAGTTCTCGATCCACCCGACGACCGGCGTCGTGTCCTGGACGCCCGTCAGCGTCGGCGTGCAGTCGATCACGATCGAGGCGACGAACGTCGCCGGCTCGTACTCGCAGACCTTCAGCGTCGACGTGGCGCCGCCGGACGTTCCCCCGACCATCACCTCGACGCCCGACCTCTTCGCACAGGTCGACACGGCCTGGCTCTACACCGCGACGGCTTCGGGGACGACTCCGCTGACGTGGACCAAGCTCGCAGGACCGCCCGAGTTCTCGATCGCGCCCGGCACGGGCGTCGTCAGCTGGACCCCGGTCACGGACGGACCGACGACGATCACGCTGCAAGTCGGCAACGTCGCCGGCATCGACCAGCAGACCTTCACGCTGGATGTGCTCGCGGTCAACGAACCGCCCACGATCGTGTCCATGCCGAGTCTCGGTGGCAAGGTCGGCGAGCCCTATGCCTATGACGGCGACGCCACGGCCGAAGCCGTCGGCTCGCGACCGATCACCTGGTCGAAGCTGGTCGGTCCGACCGAGTTCATGATCGACGCCGCAACCGGCATCATCGCCTGGACCCCGACCAGCCCCGGCACCTTCACGATCTCGATCGTGGCGGCCAACAGCGGCGGTTCGGAGGTTCAGACCTTCGATGTCGTCGTGGCCCCCGCGGACGTTCCGCCGACGATCACCTCCAGCGCCCCGACCACGGGCAAGGTCGGCCAGGCCTTCGTCTACGACGCGAACGCCGACGGCACGACGCCGCTCACGTGGACCAAGGTGTCCGGACCGGCGGCGCTCTCGGTCGATCCGGCCACGGGACTCGTGAGCTGGATCCCGGTCGCCACCGGAGTCGAGATCATCACGCTCGAGGTGGCGAACACCGCCGGCTCGGATACGCAGACCTTCTTCGTCGACGTGTCGCCGCCCGACGTCCCGCCGACGATCTCGACGGTCCCGCCGCTCGCGGGCAAGGTCGGCATGGCCTACTCCTACGACGCGGACGCGACCGGAACGAATCCGATCACGTGGACGAAGCTCGTCGGTCCGCCGGAGGTCCTCCTGGACTCCGCGACCGGCATCGTGACCTGGACGCCGACGGTCTCCGGGCCGGTCGTCATCCGCATCCAGGCCTCGAACGCCGCCGGGGTCGGCACGCAGACCTTCACGGTGAACGTCGCTCCGGCAGACGTCCCGCCGACGATCACGTCCGCGCCCGTGCTGGCCGGCTCGGTCGGCGTCCCCTACAGCTATGACGCCAACGCCGTCGGCACCGTGCCGATCGCGTGGAGCAAGCTGGCCGGGCCCGCCGAGCTCGTCATCGACGCGGTCACGGGCATCGTGACCTGGACACCTACTCTCCAGGGAACCTATTCGGTGTCGATCTCCGCATCGAACGTCGCGGGCTCGTCGACGCAGACCTTCCAGATCGTCGTCACACCTCCGAACCAGGCTCCGACGATCACGTCGACGCCGAACCTCGCGACCAAGGTCGGCGACCCCTACCAGTACGACGCCGACGGCTTCGCACAGGCCACCGGCACTCAGCCGATCACCTGGAGCGTCTCGAGCGCTCCGGCCGGCTTCGCGATCGACCCGCTCACGGGCTTCGTGAGCTGGACTCCGCTGACGCTCGGTTCGCAGACGATCTCGATCATCGCTTCGAACGTCGCCGGGTCGAACGTCCAGTCCTTCATCGTCACGGTCGGCCCGGAGAACGTGCCGCCGACGATCACGTCGATGGCACCGACGACGGGCAAGGTCGGGACGCCCTTCGTCTACACGGCCTCGGCCTCCGGCACCGTGCCCTTCGCGTGGTCCAAGCTGTCCGGGCCCGCGGGCTTCGACATCGACTCCGTGACGGGAACGGTGACCTGGACGCCGAACACGGCCGGGTCCTTCTCGATCGCCATCCAGGTCTCGAACCCGGTCGGCAACGACTCGGAGGTCTTCACGGTGACGGTCGCTCCGGCGGACGAGCCGCCGACGATCGTCTCGAGTCCGCTGCTCAGCGGCCGGGTCGGGGATCTCTACAGCTACGACGCGAACGCGATCGGCAGCGAGCCCATCAGCTGGAGTGTCCTGTCGGGCCCCGCTGAGGTCATGATCGACGCCGGGACGGGGCTCGTCAGCTGGATCCCGGCCGTGCCGGGCGCGTTCCTGATCCGCATTCAGGCCGCGAACGGAGCCGGCGTAGGCACTCAGTCCTTCACCGTCGTCGTCGCGGATGCCGAGATCCCGCCGACGATCGTCTCGCTTCCTCCGATGACCGGTGAGCTCGGCAACGCCTTCGGCTACCAGGCCATCGCAACCGGATCGCTGCCGCTTTCGTGGACGAAGCTCGCCGGGCCTCCGGAGCTCAGCATCGACCCGTCGACCGGTCTCGTGAACTGGGTACCGGCCGCGATCGGTCCGGTTTCGATCACGATCCAGGTCGCCAACGCCTACGGCTCGGACGCGCAGAGCTTCCTCGTCGACGTCATCGACCCGATCGATCCGCCCGTCATCACGACGGCGCCCGCCACGCTGATCACCAAGGTCTTCGAGTTCTTCATCTACGAGCCGGCGGCCGACGGCACGGCTCCGATCAGCTGGGCGAAGCTCGCCGGGCCCGACGAAGTCAACGTCGAACCGCGCACGGGTCGCACGGTCTGGTACCCGACAGCTCCCGGCCTGTTCACGATCGAACTCGAAGCCTCCAACGCGGCCGGCTCCGACACACAGTCCTTCGTCGTCGACGTGCGACCGAGCATCCGCGTCGGAAGTCGCGGCGAACAGAGCGGCCGCGACGGTCAGAAGGGCCTCGATCCGCCGATCATCACCAGCACGGCTCCCACGACCGGTCAGGTCGGTTCGCTCTTCGTCTATGACGCTGACGCGAAGGGTTCCGCGCCCCTCGTCTGGAGCGTCATCGACGCGCCGGCCGGCCTCTCGCTGGATCCGAGCTCGGGCCTCGTCACCTGGGCGCCGAGCGTCCAGGGTCGCCACTCGATCACGATCCAGGTCGCCAACGCGGCCGGGGTCGATCAACAGGCCTTCTCCGTCGACGTCGCTCCGGGCAACTCGCCCCCGACGATCACGACGGTACCTTCGTTGAGCGCCAAGGTCGGTGAGCCGTACACCTACGACGCCGACGCCATCGGAACGGCTCCGATCACCTGGAGCCTGCTCACAGGACCGCCCGAGGTCTCAGTCGACTCCGCCACCGGGGTCCTCACCTGGACGCCGACCGTGGCCGGCAACGTGACGCTGCGGATCCTGGCCTCGAACGTGGCTGGAACGGGTTCACAGACCTTCACGGTCGCCGTCGCTCCGAGCGACGCGCCGCCCGCGATCAGCACGACTCCGCCCGCTGTCGCCAAGGTCGGTCAGCCCTTCGTCTACGACGCTGACGCAACCGGTGCCGTGCCGCTCACCTGGTCCAAGCTGACCGGGCCGGCCGAGTTCTCGATCGACGCGACGAGCGGCGTCGTCACCTGGACGCCCGCCACCGACGGCCTCGAGACCATCACCATCGGCGTGACCAACGCGGCAGGCGCGGATTCGCAGACCTTCACGGTCGACGTCGCGCCTGCCGACACTCCCCCGAGCATCACTTCGACGCCGAGCCTCACCGCTCGGATCGGTGAGGCCTACCAGTACGACGCCGACGCGACCGCGGAGGCCTCCGGAACGCAGCCGATCACCTGGAGCGTGTTCAGTGGACCGGCCGAGTTCTCGATCGACGCGAACACGGGGCTCGTCACTTGGACGCCGCTCGCGACCGGAACGGTCTCGATCACGATCCTGGCAGCGAACGTCGCCGGCAGCGAGCTGCAGTCGTTCGACGTCGTCGTCGACGATCCGCTCCAGCCGCCGACGATCACATCGGTTCCGCCGTCCTTCGCCAAGGTCGGAGTCCCCTTCGCTTACACCGCGACGGCCAACGGCACGTCGCCGATCATCTGGACGAAGCTGGCCGGACCGGCCGCCTTCTCGATCGACGCCGCCTCCGGCATCGTGTCGTGGACGCCGGTCGGCCAAGGCCTCGAGACCATCACCATCGCCGCCAACAACGCGGCCGGTGGCGACGTGCAGGTCTTCACCGTCACGGTCGGCCCGGCGGACGCCCCGCCGTCGATCACGACGACACCGCCGCCCGTCGGCAAGGTCGGCGAAGCCTACAGCTACGACGCCGACGCCAGCGGTACCCAGCCGATCGCCTGGAGCATCCTGGTCGGACCGCCCGAGGCTTCGATCGACGCCGCCTCCGGACTGCTCAGCTGGACGCCGATCGTGGACGGCAACATCACGATCCAGATCGAGGCCGCCAACGTCGTCGGCAGCACGACCCAGTCCTTCACGGTGACGGTCGCACCGAACGACGTCGCTCCGAGCATCACCTCGACGCCGCCCCTCACCGGCCAGGTCGGTGAGGCCTTCGTCTACGACGCCGACGCCACCGGCACGGCACCGCTCGCCTGGGCCAAGCTGGCCGGGCCGGCCGAGCTCTCGATCGACGCCGGTACCGGGCTCATCACCTGGACCCCGGTCGCCGCGGGTCTCGTCACCATCACCATCGAAGCCTCCAACGTCGCCGGCTCCGACTCCCAGACCTTCACCGTCGACGTCGCCGAAGCCGACGTCGCTCCGAGCATCAGCTCGACGCCCGGCCTGACGGCCACGGTCGGTGAAGCCTATGTCTACGACGCCGACGCCAGCGGCACGACACCGCTCGCCTGGACCACGACGGCAGCTCCGCTCGAGCTCTCGATCGATGCGGGCACCGGCCTCGTCACCTGGACCCCGGTCACGAGCGGACTCGTCACGGTCACGATCGAAGTCTCGAACGTGGCAGGCAGCGATTCGCAGACCTTCACCGTCGACGTCGCTGCCCCGGACGTCGCGCCCACGATCACGACGACGGCCCCGACGACCGGCAAGGTCGGCGTGCCCTTCGTCTACGATGCTGACGCCGACGGCTCGGACCCGATCGTCTGGACCAAGCTGGCCGGGCCCGCCGAGTTCTCGATCGACTCCGTCAGCGGCGTCGTGAGCTGGACCCCGGCGGCCTCCGGATTGACCACGATCACGATCCAGGCCGGGAACGGAGCTGGAGCCGACACGCAGATCTTCAGCGTGAACGTGGCTCCCCCGGACGTGGCTCCGACGATCACGACGACGGCGCCGAGCACCGGAGGAGTGGGCGAGGCCTTCGCGTACGACGCGGACGCGTCCGGCACGACGCCGCTCACCTGGGCGAAGCTCGCCGGACCGGCCGAGTTCTCGATCGACGCCGGAACGGGTGTGGTCTCCTGGCTTCCCGCCACCGCGGGGCTCCAGACGATCACGATCGAGGTCTCGAACGCGGCCGGCAGCGACACGGAGACCTTCACGGTCGACGTGGTCAACAACAACGTCCCGCCGACGATCACGACGCTTCCGCCGCTGAGCGCGACGGTCGGAATGCCCTACAGCTACGACGCGGATGCCACCGGTTCGGCGCCCATCAGCTGGGCCGTTCTGATCGGTCCGCCGGAGGTTTCGATCAACTCGGTCACCGGCCTCGTGAGTTGGACTCCCATCGCGGCCGGCACCTTCACCGTGCGCATCCTCGCCTTCAACACCGCGGGCAACAGTACGCAGACCTTCTCCGTGACGGTCGCTCCCCAGGACTCGGCGCCCCTGATCACGAGCTCGCCGACCCTTACCGGCAAGGTCGGGGTGACCTGGTCCTACGACGCGGACGCGGACGGCTCGACGCCGCTCACCTGGTCCAAGGTGTCGGGGCCGGCGGAGTTCTCGATCGCTTCCGGCACGGGAATCGTGACTTGGGTACCGACGACCGCCGGTGCCACCGCGATCACGATCCAGGCCACGAACGCGTTCGGTTCGGACACGCAGACCTTCACGATCGACGTCGCTCCGCCGGACGAACCGCCGACGATCACGACGAGTCCGACGCTGACGGGCAAGGTCGGTGAGCTCTACACCTACGACGCGAACGCCGATGGTTCGCTTCCGCTGACCTGGACCATTCTGACCGGACCGCCGGAGGCCGCGATCGACTCCGCGACCGGCGTCCTGTCCTGGACACCCGTCGTGGACGGCAACATCACCCTGCGGGTCTTGGTCGTGAACTCCTTCGGGAACAGCACGCAGACCTTCACGGTCGTCGTCGCTCCCGCGGATGCATTGCCGGCCATCTCCTCGTCACCGAACCTGACCGGCAAGGTCGGGGTCGCCTACGCCTATGACGCCGAAGCGGCGGGCACGGCACCCATGACTTGGACCAAGACCGCGGGTCCGATCGACTTGACGATCGAGCCCACGAGCGGTGTCGTCAACTGGACGCCCTCGGTGGCGGGCACGTTCGCGATCACGCTCGACGCGGCGAACGCGGCCGGTTCCGATACCCAAACCTTCTCCGTCGACGTGGCGCCTCCGGACGGTCCGCCGAGCATCGGCTCGACGCCCCCGCCCGCCGCCGAAGTCGGCGTG
Source organism: Planctomycetota bacterium (assembly GCA_029259595.1). Taxonomy (GTDB): domain Bacteria; phylum Planctomycetota; class UBA1135; order UBA1135; genus OFTM43. Next base: position 26,204 of record JAJDEW010000029.1, read on the forward strand.
GCCTTCGCCTACACGGCCCAGGCCAGCGGTCCCGGTCCCATGACCTGGTCGGCACCGACCGCGCCGGCGGGCTTCACGATCGACGCGGGCAGCGGCGTCGTGACCTGGACGCCGGCGGCCATCGGCCTCGAGCCGGTCACCCTGGACGTCACCAACGCCTTCGGCTCGGACAGCCAGACCTTCGACGTCAACGTCGTCGCGACCGGCACCGCTCCGACGATCACGTCGGTCGCCAACACGGCCACGTCGACTGGCACGGCCTACTTCTATGACGGAGACGGCTCCGCGGAAGCTTCCGGGACCCAACCCCTCGCGTGGGAGCTCGTCGTCGCGCCGTCCGAAATGAGCATCGACGAGGTCACCGGCGCCATCGACTGGACGCCCGTGGACTCCGGTCCCGCCGACGTGACGCTGAGCGTGACCAACGCGTTTGGAAGCGATACCCAGTCCTTCGTCATCGACGTCAGCGGCCCCTCGGCCTCGCCCCTGATCTCGAGCTCGCCGGGGCTCTCGATCCTCACGACGGGCGCCTACAACTACGGGCCCTCGGCCAGCGGCTCGCGCCCGATCACCTGGGAGCTCTTGGCCGGTCCGCCGGGTCTCGCGCTGGATGCGGCGACGGGCGTCGTCACCTGGAGCTCGCCCCTCGTCGGCGCTCACGATATCGAGCTCCGCGCCACGAACGCCGTCGGTGCCGACACGCAAAGCTTCCGGCTGAACGTGCTGGGCGCCCCGTCGATCACGTCGACGCCGGCACCGAGTGCGCAGATGGATCTGGGCTACGACTATGACGCGAACCGTGCCTTGGAGGCCGACGGTGGCCTGCCCGTCACGTGGACCGTCGTCGACGGCCCCGCGGGCTTCGAGGTCGACGCCGCCACGGGCGAGGTCATCTGGACCCCCGAGGCTCCGGGCAGCGTGACCGTGACCGTCCGCGCCCAGAACGACGCGGGTAGCGACGAGCAGACGTTCACCGTCGTCGTCGACGACCTTCCGGACCGTGTGCCGGCGATCACGTCCGTCCCGCATCGCTTCGCCTTCACCGGCCGGCGCTTCCTGTACCACCTCCGCGCGACGGGGATGGAGCCGATCCACTACACCCTCCTGGCGGGTCCGCCCGAGTTCAAGATCGACTCCGAGACCGGATTGGTCTCGGGAGTCACCACTGAAACGACGGGCTCGGCGAACTTGGTCGTCCAAGCCACGAACGCGCTCGGTTCGGCCACGCAGTCGTTCGACATCGAATTCCTGCCCGGGACGAGCGGCACGACGATCGACACCGTCGTGGAAGGCTGGAACGGAACCACGGCGCAACTGCTCTCCACCGAGGGCAGCCTGTCGCAGGCGCAAGCCGCGGACAACGACTTCTGCGTCGTGGCGCCCGACAGCTACGTCGTCTTCGACTTCGCGGACTCCCTGCCCTCGGGCGTCGGGATCGAGTCCGTCAAGGTGCGCCTCGAGCACCACGAAGACTCCGGCTTCGGCGCCGGAAACTTCCTGCTCGACGTGGCCCGCGGCTCGCTCACGAGCCCGGTCGCCCTCGGTTCGAGCGCGCCGACGATCTTCACGACGGACGGCACGTACACCTGGGAGGTCGGTCACCTGATCGACGACCTGAGCGACGTGAAGCTGATCGTCACGAACCTGACGTCGGACCGTTCGATCTATCTCGACTGGGTCCGGTTGCGGGTCACCTACTCCTCGGTCGAAGCGCCGGCGATCAGCGACAGCATCCTGCCGGTCAACCCGGAACCGATCCCCTTCCTGCCTCCGGAGCGGCTCGCGCTCGGCCCGGCCGACCTCGAGCAGCGCGCCAACGTCTTCCTGCCCCCCGGCAAACCTCCGGTGAACGGCTGGCCCGTCATGGTCACGACGAACGTCGGAGGTGGCACGTCTTCCTTCCCGGCGGCGGCGCTGTCCACGAACGGAAGCCTCGGCTTCTTCCACGACCTGGTCGAGGAAGGCATCGCGGTCGTCTACTTCGGCAACTCCGCGGTCGGAAGCAACCGCGCCTTCTTCGCCCAGCCCGGAGCCGCCGACGGGCGCTACGCCTCGTTCGCACCGAGCGCCGACAACCCGGAGAAGGAGACCGAATGGGCCATCCAGTGGGCGAAGTCCCAGCGCGTCTACCCGCTCGATCCGAACCGGGTGAGCGTGCGCGGACAATCCCAAGGGGCCATGAACATGATGTGGGCGACCATGGCACAGGATCGCGCCCGTCGCTCGGGTTCCCGCCACGTGCGCACCAGCACGCGGGTCGAGGCGGTCCTCGCCATCCATCCGCCGACCGCCCTGTGGGCCTTCGAGCAGGACGAGGAATTCGTCAGCGACGTCATCGGTCACTTCGAACGGGTCGACATGCCCGGAGTCTCCGCGCGCACGATGCGCCAGGTGAGCGAGGATGACCAGAAGAACGCGAGTCCGATGCGCTACTCGTTCGACTCGCCGGAGACGATCGAGCATGTCTCGAACCAGAAGTTCGCGCTGTTCTCGATCGAGCCGGTCTCGATGCAAGGGGGCCAGCCCATCGAGATGACCCTCGACCCGGAGGGCTTCCCGATCCTGCACGACGCGATCGGGGTTCCGGTCGTCCACGACTCCTGGTTCGCCTACGTGTTCTGGAAGCGGCTCACGGGCCTCTCGCCCGATGCCAGCGCTTTCCACATCGCCAACTCGATGTTCGCCATGAGCTCGAACGCGGCCCTGGCGGCACCAGACGACGTCCACACCGACACCTTCGCGGGTGGACTCGCGGGCGACTCCCTGCGGCAGCTCGCCCTCTCCTGGATCGTCGACGCCCTGACCGACAAGGACCGGTCCACGTCCGTCGTCGACGACCAGCGAAACGACGCCGGCGCACTTCTGCGCTGAATCGAACGGGCGCGAGTGTCCCCTTCGCGCTCCTTCGAGAGCCGGGCGGTTCCCAACCGTCCGGCTGTTTCGTTTAATCTCGGGCCCCGGGCCCCTCGGTCGGCCCTTCCATGATCCACGTCCAAGACGTCGTCAAGCGCTACGGCACCACCCTCGCGGTCGACCGCGTGTCCTTCCGGATCGAGACCGGCGAGGTCGTCGGCTTCCTGGGACCCAACGGTGCCGGCAAGAGCACGCTGCTCAAGATGATCTCCACGTGGCTTCCGCTCGGAGCGGGTCACATCGAGGTCGCCGGGCACGACGTCGTCCGGGAACCCCTCCTCGCACGCGCTTCGCTGGGCTATCTGCCCGAGCACAACGCCCTGTACGACGGCATGCGGGTCGATCGCTACCTCGCCTTCGTCGGGAAGCTGCGCGGCCTGCGTAGCGAGCTCGCCGAGCGGATCGCGTGGGTGGTCGATCGCTGTTCGCTCCAGGACGTGGTCGGCAAGCGAATCCAGGCCTGCTCGAAGGGCTATCGCCAGCGGATCGGCCTGGCAGCGGCCCTGCTGCACGATCCGCCGATCGTCCTTCTCGACGAGCCGACGCACGGGTTGGACCCCCTGCAAGTCGAGGCCTTCCTCGAGTTCGTCCGCGAGCTGGCCGAGGGCAAGGCGATCCTGTTCTCGAGCCACATCCTGAGCGAGATCGTCGCCGTGTCCGATCGCGTGCTGGTGATCGACCACGGACGGCTCCTGCTCGATGCGCCGCTGAGCGAGCTGCGAGAGCGGGCGGAAGCCTCGGGCGGCACGATCGAGCGCGCTGTGCTCGACCTGGTGCGCGCGCATCAGGTCGTCGCGGCACCGAAGGATCAGCCAGCGTGAAGAGGGCTTCGAGCTGGACCGGGATCCGCATCATCGCGGCACGCGAGATCGGAGCGGCCGTCGACTCGGGCATCGCCTTCGTCTTCGCGATCGCCTTCGGCCTGCTCGCGAACTCGATCTTCATGAACGAGTTCTTCCTGGCGGGCACGGTCGACATGGGCGGCTACTTCCGCCTCCTGCCGCTGCTCTTGGCGTTCTTCCTGCCCGCCATCACGATGCGCACGTGGGCCGAAGAGCGCAAGACGCGCACGATCGAGACCCTCTTGACGTTGCCGATTCGGCCCGCGCAAGCCGTGCTCGGCAAGTTCCTGGCCGGCCTCGCGGTGTACGCCTTGTTCCTGGCAACGTCGCTGCCGATTCCCGTGATGCTCGTCGTGCTGGGCGATCCGGAACCGGGCACGATCCTCGGTGGCTATCTCGCGCTCGGTCTCTTCGGAGCGCTGTTCCTGGCCTTCGGCAACTTCCTCTCCGCCCTGTCGAAGGACCAGATCACGGCCTTCGTGACCGCCACACTCTTCGGGTTCGCGCTCGTTCTGCTCGGCAACGAGGACGTCGTCGGCATCCTCGACGGACTGGTTCCTGGCGTCTTCCTCGGAACGTTCCTGTACGAGAACGTCTCGGTCATGCCGCACTACGACGCGATCTCGCGTGGGGCCCTCGAGCTCCCCGCCCTCGCCTACTTCGCCTGTTCGAGCGCGCTCTTCCTTTGGACGTCCTCCCTCGCCCTGGAACGGATCCGGGACTGAGATGCAGCGCGCGACGGCCTTCGCCCTCCTCGTCGTCCTCGGCTGGACGTGCACGGCCCTCCTGGAGAGCATCGCGCGCCACTACGACACCGCCGGTCGCTTGTCCCTCGAGTTCGGCCCCCTGCCGCGCCGGACCCTCACGGAACGCACGCGCGCGCGCCTGGCCGCCCTCGAGACCCCGGTCGACGTCACGTACTACGTCTCCGAGCGCGCCGCGATGCCGTCGAACATGCGCGACGTCGAGCGGACGGTGACCGACCTCCTGGAAGCCATGCGCCGGGCCGCTCCCGAGCGCTTCGACTACACGCTGGTCGATCCGGCCACCCATCCCGAGCTGAAGGGCTTCGCCTCGCGACGCCGCATCTCGCCGTTTCGCGCGCGCAGCGTGAAGCGCGACGAGATCGACGAGGAGACGGTCTGGTCCACCCTCGCGATCGGACAAGGCGCGGGTCGCGAGACGACCCTGCACGCGATCGGCCCGGACGACCTGCCCTGGCTGCAGCTCATGATCGTCGAGGCGCTCGACGAACTCCGCACCGCGAGTCGTCCGCGCTTCGCCCTGGCCAGCGACGACCCGGTCGCGACCTACGACAAGCTCGCCGACGCTCTGTCCGCGCGCGGTGAGCTCGAGCGCGTGGACCTCACGGACGACATCCTTCCGTCCGACGTCGACGTCCTGTGGTGGATGAATCCGCGCGGCGTGACCCCCGCGCGACTCGCGCGGATCGAGGCCTTCCTGGAACGCGGCGGAAGCCTCGTCGTGGCCGGGAGCACGCAGGTCGCTCGCTCGTCGAGCCTGCTCGAGCGCGACGGTCGCCCACACTGGATCTCGTATCCGAGTTCGGCCGAACTGTCCCCGCTGCTGGCGCCCTTCGGCCTGCGCGCCGATCCGGGCCTCGTCCTCGACCAGCGTTCGGAGAACGTCGTCTTCGAGGGTGAGGAGCTCTTCGCCCCCTTTTTCATCCGCTGCATCGCGCCCAACCAGAGCTTCGAGTCCTGGTCGACGCAGCCGAACGGCACCCTCTTGTTCTTGCTGCCCGCCGCGCTCGCGCTCGACGCCGGCCGGCTCGCGCGTGCAGGTCTCGACGCGACGGCCCTCGCCACGAGCTCGGACGAGACCTGGATGCAGCCCCTGCCCGCGCTCTCCGAACCCGCCCCCATCGCGTTCGACGCGCTGCGCGAAGAGCTCGGGACGCCCGTCGCCAAGGTCCCGCTCGTCGTGGAGGTGCGCGGCGCGGATCCGTGGCGGGGTCGCCTGATCGCTTGCGCCGCGACGACGCCCTTCGAGGACGGCTTCCTCCATCGACCGGGTACGGCCCACGCCCGTCTGGTCGAGACCCTGGCAGACGAGCTGGCCGCCCCCGAACACCGCATCCGTCGGCGCGCCCGCGAACGTGGAACCGTTCGCCTGCCCTGGCTCGCGGGACGCACGCGGCTCGTCTGGCGTGGCCTCGTCGTCTTGCTGGTCCCCTTGCTCTTCGGCCTGTTCGGCGCGCGGCGCGCGCTCGCGACACTCCTCACGCAGAGCTCGAACGTGTCCAGGAGCCGCTTGGCTCCGCTGGCTCTCGCCCTCGCGGCCGTGCCCTTGACCGGTGCGCTGGTGCAGCTCTTCACCGCGAGCCCGCTGTCCATCGACCTCACGAGTGACCGACGCAACACGCCGGCGGACGCGACCGTTCGACTCGCGCGCGCGGCCGGAGACGTGACCGCCGAGCTGCTTCTCTCGGATCGCGACCGGTTGCCGCCATCGATGCGGAGCACGGAACGAGCGGTACGCGCCCTGTGCGCACGCTTGATCGCCTCCGGCGCGAAACTCGAGCTGTCGTGGGTCGCCGCCGATGACGCGGATGCGGCGACGCTTGCAGGCTTTGCCGACGACGGCGTGCTCCCCGCCGCGCTCGTCGCGGACCGCGAGTCCAGCGGTGGAGGCGAGGTCTTTGCGGCGCTGCGGCTCACGGCGCAGGAGCGCTCGACCATCGTCGATCTCACGGATGCGGCCGCACTGGAAGAGCTCGAATTCCGGCTCGCGTTCGCGTTGCGGCGCCTCACGACGGGAATCACGCCGACGATCGCCTTCGCTTCGGACGTCCCGCGCCCCTCCGCCGCCGAAGCCTACGAGAACTTCCAGGAGAAGGGGCTCTTCGCGCCGAAGGGGGTCGACGTCTACGGAGCGGCCCGCCGGCGTCTCGCCAGCGCGGGCTTTCGCGTCGTCCACGTCAATCCGCGCGCGCCGGCCTTCGACGAAGAGGTCGACGTGCTCGTCTGGATGCAGCCTCGACGCTCGATCGAGCCCATGCTCGAGCGCACCGTGCGGTACTTGCACGGCGGCGGGCCGGTGCTCCTGGCCGCGCAGCACTTCGTGGTCCAGTCGCGGCAGTATCGAGGAACCCAGTTCGATCTCGTCTACTGGCCGCAACCCCAGACGCCCGACGTCGAGCTCCTGTACTTTCCCGAGCTCGGAATCCGCATGGTGCGCGAGGTGCTCTTCGACGATTCGCGCACCAGCATCGAGATGGCCAGCCGCATCACCGGGCGCACGGGCGGACGCGATTTCGAGAGCCAGGTCTCGGCGCTCCCGTTCCTGATCCGCGCGCGGGCGGCGAACTTCGCCGCGGACGATCTCGTGACGCGTGGACTCGGCGATCAGGCCTTTCTCTTCGGGAGCTTCCTCGCCTGGGACGAAGGTCGACTGAAGGAACTCGGCCTGCGTGCGACCCCCCTGATCACGACCAGCGCGCGCTCGTGGAGCTTCGACTGGAAGGGTCGCTGGCTACCGCCCGAGGTGCTCGAAGGCCCGCTTCCGGACGTTGATGGCCAGCCGGGCAGCTACGCGGGCAAGCTGCCGCTCGTCGTGCGCTTCGAGGGCACGTTTCCAAGACCGGAGAACCCCCTGTCCTTCTTCCCCCCGGAAGAAGCGGACACGACGCGCGCGGAAGCGCCCTGGCCCGAGCCCGAACCGGGCACGCTCCTGTGGTGCGCGGGCTCCGAGTTGTTCAAGGACGCCTGGCTCATGCAACCCGAGGCGCGTGCGGACCACCTGCTGGTCAATGCTGTGGCGTCCTTGGCACTCGAGCCCGAGCTCGCCGCGGTCGCCGGACGACGTGCGATGGCACCAGGCTTCGACTGGGTCGCGCCCGAGACACGGCTCGGCTGGCGTGGACTCGTGCTCGGGTTGCCGCCGCTCGCCCTCGCCTTGCTGGGCGGTGCGTCGTGGATCGCACGTCGGAGGCCACGGCCGTGATTCGTCCACTTCTCGCGCTCCTCGTCGCGACCGTCGCGCTCTGGACCTGGAATGCTTCGCTCGAGACGAGCGCGGATGCACGTCGCACCGAACGCAATCGTGTCGCGCGACTCTTGACCGACGACGAGCGCGACGCGCTTCAGATCGCGGCGGTGATCGTCGAGGCGCGTGGCTCGTCGTGGCTCTACGGCTCGGTCCGCGGCGAATGGCGTTGCCTGGATCTCCACCAGGCTCCGGTGGATCGCGCCGCGCTCCAGAGCCTGGTCGACAAGCTGACACGGGCCGAGGGCCTGCGACGCAGCGAGGATCCGAACGAGGCCGCGTCTTTCGGCATCGCGACGACCGACGGCGTCCGGGTCGCCTTCGCCGGTCCACGCGTGCTCGATGACCCCGGACGCGACGTGCAGATCGCCTTCGACATCGGGTACTCCGTCACGGGCCGGGAGGCGGCCTTCGTCCGCATCCTCGGACGACGCGCGGTCTGGGAGATCGACTCCGACCCACGGGTCGAGCTCGAGTTCACCGATGACCGCCCCCCCTTGCTGGCGAAGGGCGTCGTACCAGCGCATTGGGCCGGCTTCGAGGGCGGGCTGGCGCGGCTCTTCGTCGATCGGCCCGATGGTGGCTACGAATTGGCCAAGCGTCGGCTCGACGTGACGCCGGAACAGCTGCGTCAGGGAAGCCGGCCGTGGACGTGGATCGTCGATCCGGGCGAGAACGAGAGCGAGGCCAACGTTCGAGCCCAGGCTTTGTCGCTTTTCGTGCAGCGTCTGCCGTACCGGACCGTGCTCGACCCGGCCCGACGCGCGGAGTTCGAGCTCGGTCGGCCGCGCGCGACGGTGACTCTGGTCGGAACCAAGGAGGCCAGCTTGCAGCTCGTGCTGGGCGCGAACGCTGGTGGCGAGTTCGCCGTCTGGAACACGGATACGGCGTGCCTGTACGCGCTCTCGGCCGAGGTCGCGGACCTGCTCGTACCGGATCGATCCGACTTCGCGCTGGAAGACACGGAGAATCCGTACGACGCCTACCTCCGCGCGAGCGGTCCGCGGAACTTCTGATACCAGCTCCAGGGCTTCGACCGTATTCTGACCCGGTCGGATTCTCGGCCGACGGACATGGTCATCAAGCGCAGTCGCATCCCCCGCCTCTCGCCCGGCGCTTCGCCGGGTACGCTCATCGCCCGCGCGGAGAGTCAAGCGACGCGGCTGCGGATCTCCTCATTCGACGGGGACGGCGTCGCGGTCGCGCAGAACGCCTCGGCCAAGGATGTCGAACAGGCCATCCACGATCCGCGCGTCACGTGGCTCGAGGTCGTCGGCCTCGGGAACGTCGAATTGCTCGCACAGGTCGCCGACGTCCTGGGGATGTCGCGGCTCGCGCTCGAGGACGTCGTCAACAGCCCCCAACGACCCAAGCTGCAGGAATTCGACGAGAGCTTCTTCCTGATCCTGCGAGCGCCCACGACGCAGGATCCCGCCCTCCTGCCGCAGGTCTCCTTCTTCGTCGCGAAGGGCATCATCGCGACCTTCGTCGAGCACGAGACGAACGCCTTCCAGCCCCTGCGCGAGCGACTCGACGCCCAGGGCAGCCGCGTGCGCGAGCGGCGTCACGACTACCTCCTGTACCGCTTGGTCGACGTGCTGGTGGATTCGTACTTCCCACACCTCGAGCTGTTGACCGACCGGCTCGACCGGATCGAGTCCGAGGTGGACGATCGACTGTCTTCCGCGCCGTTCAAGGAGCTGCACGAGATCCGCAGAAGGTTGCGCGGTTTCCACCGCGTCGCCCTGCCGACGCGAGACGCGCTGGCGGCCCTGCACCGCAACACGCATGCGGCCTTCGATCCCTTCACGCTGCCCTTCCTGCTCGACGCCCACGACCACGCCGCGCAGATCGTCGAATTGAGCGACCATTACCGCGGCGTCGCCTCGGACATCTACGAGCTGATCCAGAGCGGTTTGAGCCTGCGCCTGAACGAGGTGATGCGGCTCCTCACGACGGTTGCGACCATCTTCATCCCGCTCAGCTTCGTCGTGGGGTTGTACGGGATGAACTTCGACACCGACTCTCCCTACAACATGCCCGAGCTGGGCTGGCGCTTCGGCTACCCGGCGCTGCTCGTCATCCTGGTCGCGATCGCGTTCGGCATGGCGGTCTGGATCCGCCGCCAGGGTTTGACGAAGACCGACGACTCCTGAAGGGAAGGGGTCGCGGTCGTCGCGCCCTTCGCTCCAATGGCTGCGACGCTCGCCGGTTGCCGGCTACGACTCCACGGAGAGCAAAGTCCGTCGCCTCGCCCGCGCTCGGCAGGGCGCCGCCGCGGTGCGGATCGAGCGGCCGACGTCGGGCCGACCCCCACCCCCACGGGCGAAGCTCAGCGAACGAGCGCGATGCAGTCGATCTCGACCAGCGCATCCTTGGGCAGCCGCGCCACCTCGACCGTCGCACGCGCGGGCGGCGCCGTGTCGAAGAAGCCGGCATAGACCTCGTTGACCTTCGTGAAGTCGTTCATGTCCGCGACGAAGACGGTCGTCTTGACGACCCGCTCGAGTCCGGAGCCCGCCGCCTCGAGCACCTGACCGAGATTCTCGAGCACGCGCCGGGTCTGCTCTTCGACCGTGCCCCCAGCGAAGGTCTGCGTGGTCGGGTCGAGCGCGACCTGTCCGGAGCAAAAGACGAACCCGCCTGCCGTCACGGCCTGGCTGTAGGGTCCGATGGCCGCGGGGGCACGGGGGGTGGAAACGATGCTGCGTTCGATCATGGGCTCGAAAGATCGGATGGAAAAGGGGTGACCCGGACGGGACCGCGCCGGTCCGAGCCCCCTCCCCGTGGTGGGTGGGGGCTCGGGATGGAAGCGGGCCGGACGAGCGCCCTCGACAAGGGAACAGGGCTCGCGTGGAGGGCATGGTAGCGCTCGTCCGGGGCACCCGGGCTCGCTTTCAGGCCGCGCCGTGCCGAAGACGGCACGCTCCGCTCGTCGCCCGTCAGCTGGCGCCGTGGCGTTCGCGTAGAAAGGCGAAGACGGGACCGGGCACGAAGGGCGACACGCGCCCGCCCTGGGCGGCGATCTGGCGCACGAGGGTGCTCGAAATGTGGGCGAAGCGCGGCGAGGTCGAGAGCAGGAGCGTCTCGAGCTCGGGGACCATGGCGCGGTTCGTGCCGGCCATCTGGGACTCGTACTCGTAGTCGTTGGCACCGCGCACGCCGCGGACCAGAACGTCGCACTCCCAGCTGCGGCAGGCCTCGACGACGAGGCCGGGCCAGTGGGCGACCGTGACGTTCGCGAGCCCGTCCGTGCAGGCCGTGAGCAGGGTGAGGCGCTCTTCGACCGTACAGAAGGCGTGCTTCTCGGGATTGGCGGCGACGGCGACGGTCACGCGCTCGAAGAGGCGCGCGCTGCGCTCGATCAAGTCGAGATGACCCGCGGTGGGCGGATCGAACGTGCCGGGAAAGAGAGCGTGCACGCCGGGATTCTACGTCGGGAGGTCGCTCCAGGCGAAAGCCGCGCCGAGGGCGGTCGATCTCCACCTGGAGGTGCAACGCAGCCGTGGCGACGAGCGGTGCGGGCTGCGCCGCGTCGGTCCGCCAAGAATTCGTCCCGAATCCGTCACTTCGCCGGCGTCGTCCGGTCCTTGCGGCGTGCTCTCCTCGTCCGTCACCCTGCCCGCGCGCCGGCCGGTGCTCGTGGCCGCGCTCGCCCTCGTCGCCGGAGCGCTCGCCGGAACCGGCGCCCTCCCTGGCGGGTCGGGGCCCGGCGGCCTGCCGTACGCGCTCCTGGTCGGCGGCCTGCTCGCTGCGGCGCTCCTGCGGGCCTGCGGGCGCCGGCTCGGGTTGCCCGTCTGGCCCCTCTGGCTCGCGCTCGGTGCCGGTCTTCGGGCCGCTGTCGTCGCGCCCAACCCTGCTCGGAATCCGATCCCTTCGGCCGCGCTTGCCCGGGCCCGCGACGCGCCCGTTCTGGGCCGCTTTCACCCGCTCGGTGCCCCCGAACGCGGGTGGCTCGAGCCTCTGGGAGACGGGGCAGCGATCCTGTCCCGGCTCGAGCTGGAGTTCGCCGGGCCACCGCCACGCGCGGGCGAGCTCGTGCTCCTGCTTCCAAGCTCCGAGATCCAACCCTGGCCGCGCGGTCCGGTCGCGGGTCCGCGCGCGCGTGACGGACGCTGGCTCGGACGTTCGTTCGTCCGGGCGGACGAATGGGTGCGCGCAGCACCGCGAGAACCCGGGAACCTGTCGGCTCGAATCGCCGCGGGAGCGCGCGCCCTGCGCGAGCGCGCCCTGGCGCGCCTGCACGCCGCGCTGGACGGGCGATCCGCGGCCATGCTCGGGGCGCTCTTGTTGGGCGAGCGCGAGGGGCTCTCCCCCGAACTGCGCACGGCCTTTCGGGAGACCGCGAGCTTGCACCTGCTCGCGATCAGCGGGCTGCACGTCGGCCTCGTGGCCCTGTTCCTGCGCCGGATCCTGGACGCGATCGTGTCCCGTTGGGCGGGGCTCCGACCGGCCCTCGCACCGCTCTTCGCCGTGCTGCTCGCCGTGCACGCCCTGGTCGTCGGCGCGGAACCCCCGGTCGTGCGAGCGAGCATCGCGATCGGCTGGGCCCTGTTTCCGCCCCGGCGTGGTGGCCTCTCGGCGCGCGCGGACGGGCTCTCCTTGTGGGCGCTCGCGCTCGCCTGCGAGGCGGCCTGTGCTCCAGGCGAACTCACCCGTCCCGCACTGCTCCTGTCCTATGGAGCCACGCTCGGACTCTTGCTCGGCTACGGGCCCTTGCGACGCTCTCTGTGTCCGGCCCACACGACGGCGCGTCTGCCCGCCCTCGGACCGTGGCGACGCGCGGCACGCAGCCTCGGTGCCGCTTGCAGCCGCGGCGCGGGAGCGGCGCTGGCCGCCTCCTTCGCGGCGGTGGGTGCGACCCTACCCTGCGTCGCGGGAACCTTCGGCGAGTGGAGCCCCTGGGGCATCGTCCTCTCCCCGCTCGCGGTCCCGCTGCTCGCCACGGCCCTGGCCGGAGGGTGGGCCTTCCTCTTGACCGACCTGAGCGCGCCGGCCGAGTTCGCGGCTGCGAGCGTCACGGCCCTCGCACGGCTGGTCGAAGCCGCCGCCCATCTGCCCGCGACTCCCGCACTCCTGCCGATGCGACCGACGGCCCTGTGGCTCGTGACCGTTGCCTGTGCCTTCGTGGCTCTGGCGGGCCGCGACCTCGCGCCCCGGCTGCGGCGCCGCGTCGGCCGCCTGGCTGCCCTGCTCGCGGCGGTCCTGCTTCTGCCCTGGCGGGCGGCGCCAGCCGGGCTCGAGCTGGTGGCGCTCGATGTCGGGCACGGCAGCTCGTTCGTGTTGCGGGCGCCCGGGCTCCCGGCCCTCGTCTTCGACGCAGGCTCGCGCGATCGCACACGGATCTTCCAGCAGGCCCTCGGCCCCCTGCTCGCCTCCTGGGAGGTTCCCCGTCCGCTCGTCGTCCTGTCGCACGATCACGCCGACCACGCGAGCGAGCTCGTCCGCCTGGCGGAGCGTCTGCCGCCGCGCGCCTGGGTCGGAGCCGACAGCGGTCGCCGCCCCCCAGGACGACGCCTCGATCTGGACGGGGCCGGCGTGCTGCGCCTGTCCGGAGCGACGAGCGATCTCGCACTGCGGCTCCATCGGGGTGCGGAAGGCGACGGAAACGAGGGATCCCGCACGCTCGAGGTCCTCTGGAGAGGACAGCGGATCGTGCTGTCCGGGGATGCCGAGGGCAGCGGGCTGCGCGGGATTCTGGCGCGACCCGAGCTGCGGGACGGTCGCCCGTGCCGGCTCGCGCTGGCACCCCACCACGGCTCCGAGACCCCCCTCCTCGGAGCCTGGCTGGACACCCTCGGGCCGCGCGAAGTCTGGGTCAGCTCGGCCCGGCCGCCGCCGATCGCGCGGGAACTCACGCGTCGAGCGATCCCCTGGTCCTGGACCGGCGCGGGAGACGGGGTCCTGGCACTCGAATTGCGGCCCTGAGACCCTCCGACGTGCGGGTTCGCGGGCCGCGTAAGGTTCTTCCCAAGCCCCAGAATTCCCGCAACCCGACCCGCAAACGCACCTATTCGAGAACCGGACCCGGCATGAACTTCACCCACGCGACCACTCTCGCTCTCCTGGCGCTCGCCTCCGGGGGCCTTCCGACCTTCGCCCAGGAGTCCGGCTCGGACCCGACGGAGATCGCCCAGGATGCCGCGCGTCGCCAGGATCCCAATCAGGACGGCGCGAAGGCGCAGCGCGCGCGCACTTGGCTCCTGCATCTCGCCGACGGACGCGTCCTGCGCACGAAAGCCGTGGAGACGGAGACCGGCTGGACGCTCGACGGTGGCCAGACCCTGACGAAGGAGGCCGTGCGGCGGGCCGCAACCGAGCACGACGTGCTCGCGCAGGCCCGCAAGCTGGAACGAACGGCCGAGCGCGGCGAACCCGGCGCGGGCGTCGCCTACGCCGATTGGCTCGCGAACGAGGGGCTCGTCGCCGAGGCCTTGGCGGCCCTCGACCGGGTGCTCGTACGGGATCCCGATCAGCCCCAGGCCCTGGCGTGGGCCGAGCGGACGACGTTCTCGATCGGTCTGCCGCTCCTCGCGCCGACCCCCGACGCCCGAGCCCTCGAACAGGCCTTCGCCGTGGCCGCCCGGTTCGGTCCGGGAGGTCAGGAGATCGCGCTCGCACGCCTCGCCGCGCTGAATCCCGGCGGGGAGATCCCGGGGGGCATCGCGCTCCTCGAATCCGAGCTCGTGCACGCGGACGCGCGCCGGCGCGCCTTCGCGACGCTTGCACTGCGACGCCTCGCTCCCGGCAAGGCCCTGCGTGAGCTGCTTTCGCGCGCCGTCCTGGATCGTTCGCAGGCCGTTCGTGAAGGGGCGAGTCTCGCCCTGCGCGACGCGCGTGAGGAAGCGACCCTGACCCCGGTCATGCGGGCGCTCGGCTCCAACAGCTCGACCGTGCGCTCGAACGCACTCGCGGCAATCGGCGCCATGAACTACCCGGCCGCCGTGGAGCCCCTGATCCACCACCTCACCAGCACGCTGCAATCCGACGGAGGCACGGGCGCGCCGCGCTCGCACGTCTACTTCGGTCGCCAGATCGCCTACGTGCAGGACTACGACGTGGAGGTGGCGCAGAACGAGTCGATCGCAGACCCGATCATCAACGTGCTGCAGGAAGGTGTCGTCCTCGAAGCCGCCGTGCACGGTGTGCGCGAGTACGCGATCCAGACCGAACGCGCGAACACACGCCGCGCCCTCGCGCGGCTGACGGGGGCCGATCCCGGCAACACCACGACTGCCTGGCGACGCTGGTGGCAGGAGAACGGAGACGAGTGGCGGGCGGGCCCGACGAACCCGCCCACCGGTCCCTCGTCCCCGACGAGCTCGGACCGCTGAGGACCGAGCTGGGAGGAGGCGAGCTCGTGCAGGGGTGAAGCGAGCTCGCCTCCCACTTTTTCCTGGAGACGGTTGCTGGCCCGCTTCCCATCGCGCGCTCTCGGGTCCGGCCCGACGCTGCGGCCCCGCAGGCGATCCGTCGGTGAAACGGAACGCCGAGGCCGGCGACGTCGGCCGCGGTCAGGACTCCTGGTCCTCGAAGAGTTCCAGCACCGCGGTCGGGGGGCGGCCGATGCGGGCCGCAGCGCCGCGCACGACGATCGGGCGCTCGAGCAGGATCGGCGCCTTCGCCAGGGCAGCGAGGATCGCGTCATCGCTGGACTGGCCGTCGAGGCCGGCGGCGGCGAACGCGCTTTCCCCGCGGCGCACGAACTCGAGGGGACGGCGGCCGAGGAGCGTGACGAGCTCGTCGAGTTCGGCGCGCGAGAGCGGGTCCTCGAGGTAGTTGCGCTCGCGGTAGGCGATGCCCTTCGCGGTGAGCAACTCGACCGTCGCGCGGCTCTTCGAACAGCGCGGGTTGTGCAGGAGCAGGACCTCGTCTTGGTTCGTGAGGCTCATGCCTGCTCCTTGACGGGCCCGAAGTCGCCGTCGATCCAGCCCTGGAAGCCCTGAATGGCGGTGCGCTGCAGGTAGGCCTCGAGGCCGCGCAGGCCGCCGAGCTCGCCGCCGCCGCCGGCGCGTCCGGGGCCGCCGTGCAATGCGGCCGGCAGGACCATCCCGGGCGGCAGGGTCTGCTCCGCGACGCGGTCGTTGGCCGTCCACACTCGACCATGCCAGGGGCCGAGGCCGAGCACGACCTCCTTCGTCCAGCTGCGATCGTTGGCGTAGACGCTGGCCACGAGGCCGCCGCCGCCGCGGTTCGTGAGCCGCACCGCCTCGTCCGCCGTACCGGAGTACGGCAGGATCGTCGCGACCGGGCCGAAGACCTCGAGCTCGTGGAACACGTCGGTGTCCGCGTCCTCCGCCAGAAGGAGGGTGGGAGTCACGAACCAGCCCTTCTCCTGGTCGGCTTCGGAGCCGCCGGTCAGCGTGCGCGCGGACTTTTGGAGGGCCTCGATGCCGGCGCGCACGCCTTCGAACTGGCTCTGGCTCGCGAGCGGTCCCATGCGGGTGCCCTTGTCGGCCGGATTGCCCACGGTGATGCGCGCGAGCGAGGCGACGAGGTCCGCGCTGACGCGCTCGACCTTGTCGTGTGGGACGAAGATGCGCCGCACCGCGGTGCACTTCTGGCCCGTCTTCTGGATCATGTCCAGCTCGACGTTGGCGAGGAAGAGCCCGTAGGTCTCCGAATCGAAGTCGACGTCGGGTCCGAGGATCGCCGCGTTGAGCGAGTCGGCCTCGATGTTCACGTGCACGTTGTGTCGGACCAGGTTGGCGTTCCCGCGCAGCTTGGCTCCGGTACCCGATGAACCCGTGAAGGCCAGGACGTCCTGCGCTCCCATGTGGTCGAGCAGGTCGCCCACGCCGCCGCAGAGAAACTGGAAGGCGCCCTCGGGCAAGATGCCGCTGTCGACGACGATCTGCGCCACGCGCCAGGCCACGAACGCGGTCGGCGTGCCGGGCTTCTCGACGACGGGCACGCCGGCCAAGAGCGCGCAGGCCATCTTCTCGGCCATGTTCCAGGCCGGGAAGTTGAAGGCGTTGATGTGCACGGCGACGCCGGTCTTCGGGACGAAGACGTGCTGGCCCCAGAAGCGCGCCGTTCGTCCGAGCTGGACCCCCCCGCCGTCGGACAAGAAGCCGCGCGCGCCCGCCTCCTTGGCGAAGAAGGCGTAGGAGGCCAGCGTTCCCGTCGCACCGTCGAGGTCGAACTTGGCGTCGCCACGAGTCGTGCCGGCGTTCTTGATGGAGAGCTCGATCAGCTCCTCGCGGTGCTCGTGAATGGCCTTCGAGAGCTTCTTCAGGAGCTCTCCGCGCTCCAGGAACGTGAGCCGGCGCAGCGCGGGTCCGCCGACGTCGCGTGCGTGCTCGAGGACCCGAGCGAAGTCGATCCCGTCCGTCGAGCACTCGGCGAGCGCTTCCTCGGTCGTGGGATCGTGGAGCGGGCGGGCGCCGGTGGTGGCGGTGTGCCAGCGGCCTTGGACGTAGCTCGAAAGGGTCTGCATGATGGCTCGTGGTGGTCTCGAAAAGGGCGAGCATGATAGCGGACGAAGCAGCCGGGAAGGAGGCGCGATGAGCGAGAGCGAGGCAGACGGGGTCCTGGCGGCGCGTTGGCTGCCTGCCGGCACGTTCGAGGGGCAGCGGGCGGTCGTCACCGGCGGAGGTACGGGCCTCGGGCTCGAGATCAGCCGCGGGCTCTGCGCCCTCGGCGCGCGGGTCGCGATCCTCTCGCGCAATCCGGAGCACCACGCACCCCTCCTGGCGGAGGCCGAGCGGTGCGGCTGGCAGGTCCGCGCCATCGTCGTCGACGTGCGCGAGCCCGACACGATCGCGAGCGCGGCGGCCGAGCTCCAGGAGGCCTGGGGCGGCGTCGACATCCTCGTGAACAACGCCGCCGGCAACTTCGTCTGCCCGGCCGAGCGGCTGTCGACCAACGCCTGGCGTTCGGTCGTCGGGATCGCGCTCGACGGGACCTTCTTCTGCTCGCGCGAATTCGGACGCGCGATGATCCACGCCAAGGCCGGCCAGATCCTGAACGTGGTCGCGACCTACGCCTGGACCGGGATGCCGGGCGTCGTGCACTCCGCCAGCGCCAAGGCCGGCGTGCTGGCGATGACGAAGACCCTGGCCGCGGAGTGGGCTCCGCACGGGATCCGGGTCAACGCGATCGCGCCGGGGCCGTTCGAGAGCAAGGGCGCCGGCCTGAACCTCTGGCCGGAGGAGGAGATCCAGGACGTGCTGAAGCGGCTCATCCCCCTGGGGCGCTTCGGCACGAACGACGAGATCGCGGCGCAGTGCCTGCACCTGCTCTCGCCCGCTTCGGCCTGGATGACGGGCGAGTGTCTCGTCATCGACGGCGGCTCGACCCTTCCGCGTCCGTTCTGGGAGCCTGGCCAGCGTGTCCGATCCAAGCGCAAGTGACGCGGCGAAAGCGCTCGGAAGCCTTTCCACCGAGCGCGCGAACGCGGCGAGTGCCGCGCTCGACCGGATGGGCGCCGACGCGGCCTTCGAGCTCTTCCAGGACGAGGACGCGTCGATCCTCGCGGCCCTCGCGCGGGCCAAGCCCAAGATCCTGGCGGCGATCGAGCTCGTGACGTCCGCCTTGCGAAGCGGTGGTCGACTCGTCTACGTCGGCGCGGGAACGAGCGGGAGACTCGGTGTCCTCGACGCGGTCGAGTGTCCGCCGACCTTCGGCGTCGACCCGGGGCTCGTGCGCGGCGTGCTGGCGGGAGGCGAGGCGGCCCTGCTGCGTTCGATCGAAGGCTCCGAAGACGACGAGGCCGCGGGGGCCGAGGCGATCTCGACCGCCGCGGTCGGAGCGGGCGACGTCGTTTTCGGCATCGCGGCGAGCGGTCGAACCCCCTTCGTGCACGCGGCACTGCGTCGCGCACGCGAGCTCGGTGCACACACCGTGTTCCTGGCCTGTGTCGGTGCCGAGGAAGCCGCCGACGAAGCCGACGTTTCGATCCGCGTCGTCACGGGCCCGGAGATTCTGGCCGGCAGCACGCGCCTCAAGGCCGGGACGGCCACGAAGCTCGTCCTGAACCGCGTGACCACGCTCGCGATGGTCGGGCTGGGCAAGACCTACGGCAACCGGATGGTCGACCTCGCGAGCGGGGCGAACGCGAAGCTGCGCGCACGCGCGCGACGGCTGGTCGCGGAGCTCGCGGAGGTCGACGCGGAGCGCGCGGCGGCGCTCCTCGA
>JAJDEW010000030.1 GCA_029259595.1 Planctomycetota bacterium
CGACGTGTGGCGAGTGACAGCACCACGAGATAGCGCTTGGCCCCTTCGAGCTGCCAGGGCGAGAAAGTCGTCACCCCCGGCCTGTGGTGCTTCCAGGTCAAGGTCGGGATGCCCACGATGCGTCCGCGAAGCGTGCGCTGCTCGGTGGCGTCTTCGACGTCCCTCGGGTACTCCCCAGGGATCACGATGCTGGCTCGAAAGGGAGGAAAGGCTTCCTCGCGGACATCTGCGTGTTCGCCAACAACGGCGGCGGGCACATCCTCGTTGGTGTTGATGAAGAACGAGACAGCGCCAACCGGAAGACGGGTTTCCCGGTCGCACCCCCAAGGGGGGGCAAGCGCCTTCGACAAGTCTGTCGCGGAGGACGTGCTCCTCGCGTCGATTGACCCACGTGTTGGAAGCTTGGTGCATATCCAAGCGTTCCCTGGATCGTGGTCCGACGGACACGTCTACATCATTCGCGTGGAACAGACCTGGAACCCGCCTCACTGTGTAGCGGCCAGCGAGAAGCGGACGTTCTATAGGCGCTCAGGGACAAGGAGCGAGCCGATGGACATGGACCAGATTCGGGAGTCCTTCATCTGCGCCGCCTCTTTTTGTTCGGTTCCTGCCAAGAGTTGGCCCGGGGCGGGATTGGAGGGGTACAAGCGAAGTGTGAGCCCCTTGACGACCCCTTCTCCGATTCCGAATGAGCTGTTGACGACCCAGGCGGGGGGGCTGCGGGCCCTGGCGCGGGGGTTGTTGGTGGATGAGCATGGGGCGGAGGATGTGGTGCAGGAGACGTGGGTGACCGCGCTCGAGCGACCGCCGGCGAACCGTGAGGGTTGGGCGGGGTGGTTGCGGGCCGTGGCTCGCTCGTTGGCGTTGAAGCGTCGGCGGGGTGAGGGGCGGCGGGTGGCGCGGGAAGCGCGGGTGGAGAGGGGTGAGCCCTTCGCTGGAGCCGACGAGGTGCTCGCGCAGCGCGAGATCCTGAGGCAGGTGACCGATGCCGTGTTGGAGCTCGCGGAGCCCTACCAGACGGCCGTGCTCTTGCGTTACTACCAGGATCTGTCGCCGCGCGAGATCGCTTCGCGGTGCAAGGTGTCCGTGGCGACGGTCGACAGTCGACTGTTCCGGGCGCGTGAGCTCTTGCGTCGGCGGTTGGACGGAACCGGGGGAGGACGTGTGGCGTGGATCAACGCGCTGTGCCTGCTCACCGGGGATCCGCGTCCGATCGCGTGGACGCCGAACCCTTGGACTCCCGGTGGAGGTCTCGTGATGGCAGGAAAAGTCGCGGTCGTTCTTACTGTGCTCGTCGGTTCTTGGACCGGCGTGCGCGCGTTTTCATGGCAGGACCCCGGCGCCGCCGAACCGGTGGCGCTGCAAGGCTTCGAATCCCAGGCGAGCGAGGCGTCGGCGGCGGGCGTTGCGCTGACTTCGAAGGGTGCGGGCTCCGCGCAGGACGAGCGCGCGTCGCAGCGCGTCGCCGTTCCGTCGGAGCGGGCCCAGGCCGAAGGGCCGGCGCTGTTCCCGGCCGGCGAACACGCCTTCGTGTTGCACGGCGTCGTGGTCGACGAGCACGACCTTCCGCTGCAGAACGTCGACGTGCTCGCCGGTCCCCTCGCCCAGCCCCTGAACGCGGTCGCCGAAACCGACGCGTACGGGCGCTTCACGCTGGCCTTCCGGGCCGACGCGGCAGCGGTCGAGCTGGCCCTGACCTTGCAGGACCAGCGCCTCGCCGACGTCGGGCTCTATCGTTTCGAGCTCGCGGCCGGGAAGGAGGCCAACGTTCGCTTCCACACGCCGCGCGTCGGCAAGGACTCCTCGGCGGTGACGAAGAAGCAGCTGGCCGAGCTCGAGCGCAAGTTGGAGGCGACCGACGATCCCAAGGTCAGGCTGAAGCTCGACGCCGTGAAGAAGCGGACGCTGGTCGAATTCGGCACGCTCGTGGAGCACGCTTCGCTCCAGCGCTCCGAGGTCGCCGCCGAACGCCTCGAGGACGGTTCGATCCGCTTTCGGTGGCCGAGCCGCGACGGGATCGAGACGCTCCACACACACCGCATCCGGCAACTGAAGAAGCACGAGGTCGTGCTGCAGCGCGTGGAGCAGGCCGAGCACGCGCAGCTCGCCGGGGCGCTGCACGCGAAGAAGAGCAAGGAGAAGAAGGAGATCGCGTTCGGCCTGGCGGAGAGCGCTCCCGTTCCGACGGCCGTCGTCACGGGCAGCGTGGTCGACGCGCAGGGCCGACCGACCGCGTCGCCTCTGCTCTTGCTCACGGGTTCGGGCCAGCGGCTCTTGAAGTCGGCTCCGGACGGCACGTTCCAGATCGAGCTCTTCGAGCCCGCGGGGACCGTCGAGCTCTTGGCCGGCGGTGGGACCCTGGGTCGCGCCACGACGACGTTCGAGCTCGCGGAGCACGAGGGCGACGTCCTCTGGAACGCCACGCTCGACCGTGGCGTCGAGCTCCAGGGCCGCACGCTCGGTCCCGACCAGACTCCGCTCGCCAAGCTCGTCGTCGAGTGCCGCCTCGAGGGCGACGGGCAGGTCTGGTTCGACGGCACGCACTCGGACAAGACGGGCACCTTCGCGCTGCCGAACGTGCTCGCGACGGGGGGGCGGATCTTCGTTCGCCCGGCGATCTTCCCGCCCTTCGCCGTCGCCACGGCGCTCGTGCACGGTGGCGCAACGGCGGACATCGAGGTGCCGGCCTTCGTCACGAATGCCGTCGCCGTCACGGTGCACGCGGCCGCGGGCGAGCCCGTCGCGGACGCCGAGGTCCGCCTGTGGCAAGCGGACAGCGATCGCGGTGCGGTCTTCGCGGCGACGGACCAGCCCGGCGTGTACCACCTGGGCGGCGTCCCTGCCGGCTCGTACCGCTTGACCGTCTCCAGCCTGGGCCTGGGTCAGCGCGACCTGGGCAACGTGTGGATCGACGCGCAAGCACCGCTCGACCTCGGCACGGTCGAGCTCCCGGCCCCGGGCACGCTCCGGTGGAACGCGGAGCACGGCCGGAGCGAAGCGTGGGTCCTCCTGCGCGACGAGGCCTCGATCGCGAGCCTCGTGGCCCGCGGGACGCTGGCGAAGCCCTTCGACGAAGCGCTGCCGGTCGGTAGCTACGCGCTGTGGATCGAAGGCAGCGCCGAACCCGTGCGCTTCACGCTCGAAGCGGGCGCGGAGACGGTGGTCGAGCTCGGACGCGACTGAGTCCGCGCGTCACGCGCAGGGCCGGGGCGGTCACATCTGGGAAAGGATGTGGGCCGCCCCGGCTGCCTTTCGGGAGGGCAGGAACCCGCTGCGGGCTGCGCGGCATGCAGCACAGGCGCGCGCTTCCTCGGCCCCCCTGTCGGCCGGAGCGGCGAGCCGACGGAGCGCGGCGAAGTCCGGCTCACGCTTCCGATTCCGGAACCCGCAGCACGCTGACGACCAGGGTGACGATGGTGAGGGGTAGCACGAAGGAGAGCATCACGCCTCGTGCCGTGGGTAGCAGCGGGTTGTTCGTGGCCGCGACCACCAGATAGCCGGCGTACGCGACGTAGTACAACAGGAACAGGCCGCCTTCCCAGCGCGCGATCCTGCGTCCCGTCAAGAACACGGGAACGCAAGCGATAGCGACGGCCAACATGACCCAAAGGTCGAAGCCGAGCACTGCGGCGCTGATCGGCAAGCCTCCCTCGGCCAGGAAGCCCGTCACACCGAGGCATCCGAGAATGTTGAAGGTGTTGCTGCCAACGACGTTGCCGATGGCGATGTCGCGCTCGCCCCGCACCGCAGCGCTGATCGACGTGGCGACCTCCGGCAGCGACGTTCCCGCCGCAACGATCGTGAGACCGATCACGAGGTCGGAGATCCCGAGCGACTGGGCGAAGGAGGTTGCCGCCTGGACGAGGGAGTTGGCTCCGATCACGAGGAAGGCGAGCCCGACGAGGATCAAGAGCACCTGGATGCTCCAGTGACGATCCCACCGACCGGGAGGGGCGAGGTCGGCGAACTCCTCCACCACGGCCGTGCGCGCGCGACGGGCTTGGCGCACCAGAAAGACCGTGTAGGTCACGAGCAGGAGAAGGAGCAGTCCCGCTTCGGCTCTGTCGAGCACGCCATCGAGGGCCTGGACGAGGAGCAGGATCGAGGCCCCGATCATGATGGGCACCTCTTGACGGATGATCTGCGCGTTCACGGTGAGCGGCACGATCAGCGCCGAGATTCCCAGGACGAACAGCACGTTGAAGATGTTGCTGCCCACGACGTTGCCCACGGCGAGTTGCGAGCTCCCACGCAGCGTCGAGCCGACGGACACGGCCAACTCGGGTGCGCTGGTCCCGAGAGCGACGACGGTCAGCCCCACGACCAACGGCGAGATCCCGAACGAGAGCGCGAGTCGGCTGCTACCCCGCACGAGGAGCTCCGCGCCGAGAACCAGGGCCAGCAGGCCGAGAACGAAGAGGAGCAGGTCCATGGGCTCCCAGGGTACGTCCCGCCGGCCCGCAGTGTACGGGCGCTACTTGCGGGACGACGCGCGGCACGCGCAGGGCCGAGACGGTCCCATCTGGGAAAGGATGGGGACCGCCCCGGCGACGTCCTGCGAGAGCACGCTCAGGGAAGCGTGGTCGTGAACTCGAGGCCGTTCGAGACCTGCAGGGACGGGACCGGTGTGATCGCCACCCACTGCGTGAAGACCGAGATGCCGGGGGGGACGGTGGCCAGCGAGGCCGGTACGGTCGCGAAACCGACGGCGCTGACGGGCACGGTTCCCAGGCGGTTGATCGGCGGAGCGATCAAGAGCGGCAACCCCAGGACAGGCACCGCCGGACACAGCGGGCCACCGACCGAGTACAGCGCGCGCGCGAACGAGCCGGGCACCGAACCGGTCAAGGTCAGCGCGAAGCCGCCGTTGCCCGACCACGACTGTCCGATCGCTCCCGCGACGGGCGGAAGGAGGCCGGTCGTGTCGGCTCCCGTTCCGTAGTTGATCGGACGCGCCGTGAAGGCCAGACCGTTCAAAAGCGCGGGCGTCGCAGAACACGGGGCCGAGCTGTAGAAGGTCGGTGGCGCGGGCGCACCGACGGCCAGCAAGTACGACACGACCAGGCCGTCGGTCACGTACAGGACGCCGGGAGGACCCGAGGTGTCGACCGCGATGCCTTGCAGCCCGGGTGCGACGCCGAAGCAGCCACCGGCCGCGGCCGGGAAGGCGCCGAACGGGCCCGGCGCTCCGCCCGGGAAGACGTTCGTGATCGCGCCACCGAGGTCGCACATGAAGAGCGAGCCGGTGAGCGGGTCCCAGGCGATGTCGGTCACGAGCCCGGCGGCGGCCAAGGGGAAGGCCGGAACGGCGACCAAGGGCGCAGCGCAACCCGGCGGAGGCGGAGGCAAGATTCCTGCCGCGAAGACTCCGTCGGTGATCCACAACATCCCGGCGAGCGGGTCGTAGCCGAGGCCCGTCAAGGGACCGGGGACGATCCCGAGCCCCGCCACGATGAAGCCGTTCACGGGCGCGCCGGCCGCGGTGTACTCGGTGATGATGACGCCGTCGGTGACGAAGACCGTGTCGGCGATTCGATCGACGGCGACGTCACCGAGCGGAAGCGGCGCCGGTCCCGCGATCGGACAGATGAACGGTGCGGCGGTCGGGAAGGCGCCGAGCACGGGACCTGTGGGATAGCCGCAGGCTCCGGCCGGACCTGTGAATTCCACGACAGCGGGCGCTGCGCCATCGAAGCCGACGAGGGCTTGGGCGTGGGTCGAAGCGGCGAAGGCGAGCGCGAACAAAACAGCGGCGCCGCCCCGTTGGAAACGGGTCTTCATGAGAGTTCCTCCTGGACCTCATCCACGACCTGAGAGCCGTTCGGGGTCCAGGCAAGGATTCCCGCCGCGCCGCGGATGTTCCGGGCGTGCGTCGCTTTACGACGCGCGCGGCGTCGGAATCAGGAGCCGGTGAAGGGCAAGCTGCCCTCCGTGTCCGAGTTCGCGTCCTTCTCGGTGTCGCCCTTGCGGGCCCAACTCGTCGGCCGTAGCTCGACGCGCTTTTCACCGGAGGGCTCGTCTTCGGACGCGAGCTCGTCCGACGTCGCCGCCTCGCGCACACGGTCCTCGGGCGCGCGTTCGGCCTTCGCAGTCGTCTCGGGCAAACGCGCGTCGCTCTCGGTCTCGGCGTCAACGTCGGCCGACGTTGCATCGTGTCCGAGCGCGCGCAGGTCGTTCGCTTCGCCTTCGATCTGGCGCGGCTCTTCCAGCGTCTTCGTGGAGGAAGCGCCGCGCTCCTCGAACTTGCGCAGCGTCGGCACCAGGCGCGCGTCGACGGAGGAGACGAACTTGTTGTACGACGCGCGCGCCTGGTTGAGCGAGTCGCCGACCTTCGCGGCGTGGCCCAGGGCGATCGCGGCACGCTCGTGCAGCTCGCGGCCGAGCTGGAAGAGCTCTTGGGCGCTGTCGGACAGGTTCTTCTCGCGCCAACCGACGTGCACCGCGCGCAGGAGTCCGATCAAGGTCGAAGGACTCGCGATCACGATGTTCCACTGCGCGGCCAGATCCAGGAGGTCGGGCCGTTGCTCGAGCGCCGCGTCGATCAGCTGGTCGCCGGGAATGAACATGACGACGAACTCGGGCGAGGAGTCGAAGTGCTTCCAGTACTCGCGACGGTTCAGCTTCTGGGCCTGCTGGACGACGTTCTCGGCGTAGCGCGCCAAGAGCGTGCGCTGCTCTTCGTCGGTCTTCGCGTCCAGCGCATCGAGGTAGGAGTCGATGCTGGTCTTCGCATCGACGGCGATGATGCGTTCGTTGGGCAGGCGTACGACCAGGTCCGGCTTCGAGAGCTTGCCGTGTTCGTCGCGCAGGTTCTCCTGAAGCGTGAAGTCGCAGTAGGCGCGCATGCCGGCCAGTTCGACGACGCGTTCGAGCTGGATCTCGCCGTAACGACCGCGCACGTTCGGCTTGCGCAGGGCCTGGGACAGCTTGCCGGTCTCTTCGCGCAGCGCCGTGTTGGCCGCCTGCATCTGCGTCACCTGCTGGCTCAGGCCCAGGTGTCCGCGCTCGACCTTCTTGATCTCGTCGCTGGTCTTGCTGAGCGCGTCGCGGATCGGCTGCACCAGCTCGTCGATCGCGAGCCGGCGCTTGTCGATCTCCGAGATGGCCTTCGTCTCGCGCGTGGCCAGCACCTCCTTCGCGAGCCGCAGGAACTCCTCGTTCGAGCTCTTCAGCACGCGGTTGGCGACCGATTCGAAGTGCGTGCCGCCCTCTTCGTGGTCCTTCAGGCGCGCCCGCGCCAGGTCGCGCTCGCCCGTGAGGCGGAAGCGCTCGCGCAGGAGCAAGAGGGCCGCGGCGAACGAAACGAGGGCGAATACGGTGAGGGCGGTCGTCATGGAGAAACTCTCGGCAGTCCTCCGAGCATAGGCCCCCCGACCGACCGTTCCAGGCCGCCGGGGCCGGAATCGGCGCGACCTACCAGCGGGGCGACTTCGCGAGCCAGGCAGCGGCGGAATCGCCGTCGACCGCGTTCGAGAAGTAGAAGCCCTGACCGTAGTTGCAGGCCAGGTCGCGCAGCATCCGCAGTTGCTCGACCGTCTCGACGCCCTCGGCGACGGCGTCCATGCCGAGCTTCTTCGCCAGGGTCAAGATCGTGCGCACGATCTCGGCTTTCTCGTCCTCGTATTCCATCCGGCTGACGAACGAGCGGTCGATCTTCAGCGTGTCGAGCGGGAAGGTGTGCAGGTTCGCCAGCGACGAGTAGCCGGTTCCGAAGTCGTCGATCATCAGCTTGACGCCGAGCTTGCGCAGCTGCTGCAGGCGCGCCTTGTTCTCCGCGGTCCGCGCCATGATGACGCTCTCGGTCATCTCCAGCTTCAAGGCCGAAGAGTCGAGCCCGGTCCGGTTCAGCGTGTTGGTCACGTCCTTGACCAGGCCGGACTCTTCGAACTGACGCCCGGAGATGTTCACGGCCATCGAGATGCCCGCCGCCTCGGGGAAGCGGTCCTGCCACGACGCCATCTGGGCGCAGGCCTGCTCGAGCACCCAGCTGCCGAGCGGGAGGATCAAGCCGTTCTCCTCCGCGATCGGGATGAAGATGTCGGGGCGCACGAAGCCGCGCTCGGGATGGTTCCAGCGCAGGAGTGCCTCGAAGGACGACAGCGAGCCCGTCCCGAACGAGATGATCGGTTGGTAGTGCAGCGTGAACTCGCCGCGATCGAGGGCGTTGCGCAGGTCGCCCTCGAGCTTCATGCGCTCCTTCGCGCGCCGGCTCATGTCCGGGTCGAACAGCTCGTGCCGCGTCGCGCCGTCTTCCTTGGCCCGGTGCATGGCGCTGATCGCGTTCTGAAGCAGGCTCTCGGCCTTTTGCGCGCCGTCGGCCGACAGCGCGATGCCCGTGCTGCCCGAGACGAAGATCTCGTGCCCCTGGAGAAGCACGGGCGGCGCCAGCTCGGAACCGAGCAGCTCGGCGAAGCGGATCGCATCGCGCGGCACGTGCACGTTTTCGAGCAAGAAGCCGAACTTGTCCCCGCCGAGCCGCGCGAGCGTGTCGCCGGGCCGCAGGAGCTTGCCGACGCGCCGCGTGACCTCGACCAGCAGTCGGTCACCGGCCTCGGGCCCCAGGCTGTCGTTCACGGTCCGGAAGCGGTCGAGGTCGAGGTAGAGCACCGCGACGGCCTGTCCGCCACGCCGCGCGCGCGAGAGCGACATCGCGAGCCGGTCCAAGAACAGCGCACGGTTCGCGAGACCGGTCAGCGGGTCGTGGAAGACCTCATGCAGCAAGCGGTCCTCGGAGGACTTGTCCTTCGTGACGTCGCACATCGAACCGCCGAAGAGCCCGCTCATCCGGTCGAGCTCCCCGCGGCACGCGACGCGGCGCCAGGTGCCGTCGGAGTGGAGCATGCGGAACTCCTGCTCGAACGACTTGCGACCCTCCATGTGCTCGTCCAGGGTCTTCTTGAGCACCTGGAGGTCGGACGGATGGACGCGCCGGAACCATTCCTCGGGGCCCGTGCCGACCTCGTCGTCGGCACAGCCGACGAGTTCCTTCCAGCGCGGCGAGAAACGGATCTTGCCCAGGGAGAGGTCCCAGTCGAAGAGCCCGTCGCGTGCCCCCGCCCAAACGGCGGCCAGGCGCGCGGCCTGATAGGCAGCTTCGCTCACGCTCGCTTGGTCTTGTTCTGTTCGAGTCGGCATCCCGCTACCTTGCAAGTACGAAGTCTCGCGTCACGAGGCAAGCCCCTTGGCGCCTCTTCCTCGTTCCGCCCTACCCCCTCGCCCGGAGGTGGGACACGGCTCTTCGGCGCGATTCGGTGGTTGGCGGGGGAGGCCAGCCGCTAAGCTGCGCCGTCCGCGACGGCCCCACGGGGTCCTGCGAGCCGTCATGACGAGCCCCTCCACCGACCGCGAGCGCTTTCTCGCCGCCTGCCGGCGCCAACCCCTGCCCGGACGCCCCCCGGGGTGGGTCATGCGGCAGGCCGGACGCTACCTGCCCGAATACCGGGCCATGCGTGAGGGAAAATCTTTCCTCGACATGGTGCACGCTCCCGAGCTCGTGGCCGAGCTCACTTGCCAGCCCCTGCGGCGCTTCGACATGGACGCCGCGGTCATCTTCTGCGACATCCTGGTGCCGCCGGCAGCGATGGGGCTCGAGGTCGAGTTCGTCTCCGGCCAGGGTCCCGTCGTGCGCCCGCCCGTGCGCAACGCGCGCGACGTCGAACGCCTGCGCGACTTCGACCCGCTCGAGGCCACGGGCTTTCTGGCGGAAGCGATTCGACTCGTGCGCGCGGAGCTGGGTGCGGGCAAGGCCATCCTGGGATTCTGCGGCGCGCCCTTCACCGTCGCGAGCTACATGATCGAAGGGGCTTCGAGCCGCAACTTCGAGAACGCGAAGGCGATGATGGCGGGCGATCCGGCGCTCTTCCGGAAGTTGCTCGCGCGGCTCGTCGACAACCAGATCCCCTACCTCGGCATGCAGGTCGAAGCGGGCGCGGACGTGCTCCAGATCTTCGACAGCTGGGGAGGCACGGTCGACGCGGCGACGTATCGCGAGCTCTTGCTGCCCGAGATGCAGCGGCTCGTCGCGGGCGCCAAGGCCACGGGCGCGCCGGTCATCTGCTACCTCAACGGCGCGCACCACTTGCTCGAGGTCCTGGCCGAGACGGGCGCCGACGTGCTCTCGATCGACTGGCGCATTGATCCGGCCGAGGCGATCGCACGCGTCGGCTCGCGCGTCGCGCTGCAAGGCAACCTCGATCCGTGCACGCTCTTCGCGCCGCCCGACGTCGTTCGGCGCGAGACGCGGCGCGTGCTCGACGCCTTCGCCGCGCAAGAGGGCTACGTCTTCAACCTCGGCAGCGGCATCCTCCCGAAGACGCCGGTCGAGAGCATGCAGACGGTCTTCGACGAGCTGCGCGCGTCGTAGCCGACGCTCGCCGACCGCTGCGGAGGCGGGCGGCTGGCGCCCCGGCTGGCTCCGGCCTCGGACGCTCGACGTGGCGCCCGGAGGAGCCCCCGCTCCTCGCTCCAGGGGCCAAGAACTTGGCCTGGCGGAGTGAATAGCGTGCAATTCCGAGCGTTGCCGCCCGCTCGCTTCGGCCCTTCCACCCCAGAGCCACCATGCAATTTTCCCAGGCCTTCCACCCCTTCCGTGCCCTCGGCGCCGCGTGGCGCGCGATCCAGGCGGCGCCGCTCGCCATGATCGTCGGAGGGGTTCTCCTGACGCTCACCAGCGGTGGGGGCAGCGGTGGCGGAGGCCTGTCCGAAGACGGGAGCGGCTGGGGAGGGTCGCTCGACACCGGCCACGCCCTCTTGATCGTGGCCCTCGTCGTCCTGGCGCTGGGCATCGCCCTCGCCTTCTGGCTGTTCGGCTGCCTCGTTCGGGTGGGCTTCGCGGGTGCCATGGAGAGCGTGCTCGCAACCGGCGAGGCGCGGCTGGGTCAGGTCTTCGAGCCGCGCGGGCTGTGGCTCAAGATGGTCCTGGTCACGCTCCTGCGCGCGCTGCTCTCGTTCCTCGTAACGCTGCCGTTGCTCGCCGTCATGCTCGTGCCCTTGTTCCTGCGAGGCGCCGGCAACTCGGATGCCTTCAGCATCGGACTCCTCGTGGGGATCGGCGCGATCGTGCTGATCGCGGCGCCCGTCTGGATCTACGTGCTACTCGGCCTGTCGCTGATGCCCGAGGCGACCGCGATCGAAGGCCTGGGGCCGCGCGATGCGCTGCGCCGCTCGTGGAGCCTCGTCGCGGGCAACCGGTTGCAGCTCCTCCTGTATGTCGTCGTGCTGGCCGTGTTCACGCTGCTGGGCCTGCTCGCGTGCTGCGTCGGGGTGCTCTTCACCGGAGCCATCTCTCACATCGCGAACTACGAGAGCTACCTGCGGCTCGTGCGCTCGGAAGAAGAGCAGCTCGGCTGGGCGCTCGCGTCGCAGTCCGAGAGCCGGATCGACAGCTGACGCGGTCGCAGGCGCGCGCGCAACGAACCGGGGCCCGCTTTCCGTGAGGAAGGCGGGCCCCGGTCGAAGCTCTTGCGTCCGCGATCAGAGCGGGTGGCGCAGCAGAAACTCCTGGGACTCGCGGGCCGCCTTCGTGCCGGGCCACTTCTTGGCGATCGCGGCATAGGTCTTGGCCGCCTTCTCGAAGTCGCCCTCGGCGGCCTGCTCTTCCGCCTTCAAGAGTCTCTCCCAGCCCGCGATCTCGTCCTTGGCCGCGTCCAGCGACTCGAGCGCCTTGACGCGCTCCTTGGCGACTTTGGCCGAGTCGAGCCACTGGAAGAGGTCATCGAGCTCGGAATAGACGGACCACGCGGCCGCGTAGTCGCCGGCCGCTTCCGCCGCCGCAGCGCGCTCGCTCATGCGCTGTTGCAGCGACTCGAGCGCATCCTTCACGCTCTGGAAGCCGTCGTCGTCGCCCTTCTCGAGCGCCTTCACCGCCGTTTCCCAGGCCTTGCCGAACTGACGCTTGGCGATCGCCTTGTTGAGCGACTTGTACTGCGACCCTTCGGGCTGCGGCACGAAGGTCGCCGCCTCGAGCGCGCTCTTGATCTGGTCCTTCGGCAACGCGGCGGGGTGACCCTTCCAGATCACGCGCCCCGAGGCATCGACCAGCGCGGAGTGCGGGAAGCCCTTGACCCCGTACATGCGATCGACCTCGGCCTTGACGTTGGCGATGGGGTAGCGCATCCCCACCTTTTCGATGTGCTTCTCGATCAGACTCATGCCTTCGTCGGACACGCCGACGATGACAAGCCCCTCTTCGCCGAGCTCTTCCTGGAGCTCATTGAGGTGCGGGACTTGTGCGGTGCAGGGGCCTCACCAGGTGCGCCAGAACTCGATCAGGACGACGCGGCCGCGCAGCTCGGCCAGCGACGAAGCCTCCGACTGCAACCATTCGCCACCGACTTCGGGGGCGGGATCTCCGACCTGAACGGTCTCCATGCGCGAACCGGTCGCGAGGCCGACGGCCCCGAGACTCGACAGGCCCGCGAGAGCCGTAGCAAGGACGAGTGTTTTCATGAGTGCCTCCAGGGATGGGACAGGTGGGCGCACCAGTGTAGTCGCAATGCGCTTTGGCTACCGCGCCGAGTCGCCGGAGTCACGCGAATCGACGCCTCGAGCCCCCCAACGTGCCTGTGCGCAGGTCGTGAGCCCGGAGCGGGCGAGGGGAGAGGGGGGCCGCGTGCTCGGCACCGGACGATCTGCCATGATCCCCGCGCACCGCGCCCGGGCGGTGGTCCCTGCATGACGTCCGTGCTCCTCATCGGCGGTGGCCTGGCCGGCTGCACCGCGGCCCTCGCCCTCCTCGAACGGGGCGTCGAGAACGTGCGCGTCCTCGAGGCCGGCGCGCGCCCGGGCGGGGTCGTCGGCACGCACCTGGTCGACGGCTTTCGCTTCGAGAGCGGCCCGAACACGATCGCTGCCGGCGCGCGCGCCTTCCGCGAGCTCGCGGCCACGCTCGGGCTGGCCGACCGGCTGATCCCGTCGTTGCCTCAGGCCAAGCGGCGCTGGCTCTTCTTCCGCGGTCGCCTGGTGGCGGCGCCGCTCGGACCGGGGGCACTCGCGCGCACGCCCCTGCTCTCGCCGCGCGCCAAGCTGCGGCTTCTGTCCGAACCCCTGCGCCGACGCCGGCCCGAGCCCGGGGTCGAGCGTGGTGACGAGCCGGAGCCGAGCCTCGAGGCTCTGCTCACGGAACGACTGGGGCGCGAGCCGACGCGCACGCTGGCCGGCGCCTTCGTGCGCGGCGTCTACGCGGGCGAGATCGAGCAGCTCGGGGCCTGGAGCGCCTTCCCTCGCCTCTGGAGCGCCGTGCAGGAGCACGGCGGCGTCGTGCGCGGTCTCTTCGCCCGGCGCCGCACCGCGCGCGCGCTGCCGCCTCCGCCCGGTCCGCTCGTCTCGCCCGGGCGGCTCCTGTCCCTGCCCGAGGGCCTGGGCGAGCTCGCGCCGGCCTTCGAACGAGCCCTGGGCGCGCGGCTCGTGACCGGCGCCCGCGTCGAAGCGCTCGAGCGCCGTGGCGCACGCTGGCACGCGACGACGGCGGACGGCCGCGAGGCCGAGGGCGAGACGCTGGTCCTCGCGACGTCGGCCGCGGTGGCGGCCCGGTTGCTCGGCGACGCGGCGCCGGCCGAGGTGGCGGCGAACCTGACGTCGATCCGGCACGTGAACGTCACGATCCAGCACCTGGGCTTCGAGCGCGCGGCCTTCGCCCGTCCGCTGGACGGCTTCGGCTTCCTCGTGCCGCCGGACGAGGCGCCGGCGCCGGCCGTGCTCGGAACCCTCTTCCCGTCGAACCTCTTTCCGGGCCGCGCACCGGCCGACGCGCTCTCCTTTTCGAGCATTTACCGGAGCGAAGATCTACCCTCGTCCGATCGACTCCAGCAGGCCCTGGACGACCTGGCCCAGGCGTTGGGTCTCGCGCGCCTGCCGGCACCGCGCACGACGCACACGGTCGAGTGGAACGACGTGATCCCGCAATACACCATCGGACATGCGCTGCGCATGCAACGCGCGCGCGCGGCCCTGGCGGCCGCAGTGCCGAACGTCGAGCTGATCGGCGCCTACCTCGACGGCATCGCCGTCGATGACGTCGTGCGCTCGGGGCGCGCGGCGGCGGCGCGCATCGTGGCGCGCCTCGAACGGGACGGGGGCGGCGCGTGAGCCTCTGGATCCAGGCCCTGAAGGTCGTTCTGCCCGTCGCCTACTTCGTGGCGGCCTTCTTCCACGCGATGCACTTCGGCGGCGAGCTGGCGCCGCGCGTCCACAGCGTCCGGCGCATCACGCTGGTCCTGGCCGTCGTGCTGCACGTCACGCTCTTCGCGACCCTGTGGACCGCCGTCGGCTCGTTCCCGGCCTTCGACGCCTGGTCGACGCTGTCGTCGGTCGCGCTCGGCATCGCGCTGTTGTACGGCGCCACGGCGCTGGGTCGCGGCGCGATCGGCGAGGGCGCGATCGTCTACGGCACGGTCGGCCTGCTGCAGATGCTCGCGTCGGCCTTCATGCCGCTCGAGCTGCCGTCCGCCTCCGGCCACCCGCTGACCTTCAACGTCTTCCACGCCTTCACCAGCATGGCCGCCGCCAGCGCGCTGGTCCTGTCCGGCGTGAACGGCGTGCTGTTCCTGGTCGTGTACCGGCGCATGAAGAAGGCCTCGTTCGGGCCGCTCGTGCGCGGTCTGCCCAGCCTCAACACGCTCGCGATCCTGACGCGTCGCGCGGCGCTCGGCGGCTTCCTCTTGCTGTCGATCGGCATCAACTTCGGCATCGGCTGGGCGCACTCGCAGGGCGTCGCGGGCTTCGGCTACACCGACCCGTGGGTGCTCGCGATGCTGGTCCTGTGGCTGCACTTCGGCCTGGTCGCATTTTCGGGCCGCATCCCCGGCCTGTCGGCGGTGCGCGCGTCCTACGCCGCGACCGCGGGCCTGTCCGTCTTCGTGCTCGCGAGCCTCGCGACGCTGATCCCCCACGTCTCTTTTCACTGGGGCAGCTAGCCGCCGCCATGACGACGTCCTCCTCAGCGCTGCGGATCCGCCGGCGGTCTCTGCTGCCCCACGCATGCGGATGCCGTCGCCCTGGCATCCGAAGCGCGTCCTCGACGGACTCCTAGAACTCACCGTGGCCACGCAACCGGAACTCCTCCTGCTCGGGCTGTCGCATCGGACGGCACCGCTCGAGCTGCGCGAGACCTGCGCGCTCGCGCCGGACGAGCTGCGCGCGCGGCTCGGGGTCGTGCTCGCGCTCGAAGGCGTGCGCGAGGCCTTCCTGGTGTCGACCTGCAACCGTACCGAGATCCTGGTCGCCGCCGACACGCGTCCGTTGGCCTTCGAGCCGGCCTTCGAGGGCGCCCTGCGCGAGGTCGTCTTCCGTTCCGTGCCCGCCGGGGTGCTGTACGGCTACAAGGGCGTCGAAGCCGTGATGCACCTCTTCCGCGTCGCCGCCGGACTCGACAGCCTGATCCTCGGCGAGAGCCAGATCCTGGCGCAGGTCAAGGGCGGTTACGCCGCGGCGCGCGAGGTCGGTGGCACCGGTCGTCTGCTCGAGCCGCTCCTGCAGCAGGCCCTGGCCACGGGCAAGCGCATCCGCGCCGAGACCAGCGTCGGCGCGGGGACGCTGTCGGTCGCGCGCGCCGGCGTCATGATCGCGCGCCAGGTCTTCGGTTCGTTCGAGGACGTCTTCGCCGTCGTGCTGGGCGCGGGCGAGACGGGCCAGCTGGCCGCGCGTCACCTGCTCGACCAGGGGCTCGGGCGGCTCGCCCTCGTCAACCGCACACCCGAGCGCGCGCAGGCGGCCGCCCAGGAGTTGGGCGTCGAGTGGAAACCCATCGAGGAGCTGCCGGCGCTGCTGTTGCGTTCGGACCTGTTGATGACGTGCGTCGATGGCGCACCGGACTGGATCGGGCCGGAGCACTTCGACGCGCGCGCGGTCAAGAAGCGCGATCGGCCGCTGGTCGTCGTCGACCTCTCCGTTCCGCGCGCGGTGCAGCCGGCCGTCGGCGAGATCCGCAACCTGATCTCCTACGACCTCGACCACCTCGTCGGCATCGTCGACAAGCACCGCACCGAGCGCGCCCGCGCCGGCGAGGAGGCTGCGCCGATCCTCTTGGCGGAGGTGCACAAGTTCCTCAGCCTGCGCACCTACGCCGCCTTCTCGCCCGCGGTCGAGAAGCTGAAGGACAGCTTCGACACGGCGCGCGAGGCGGAGCTCGACATCTGCGCCGGCGACGCGAGTTCGCCCGAGGTCGTCAAGCTGGCGCATCGGCTCACGAGTCACCTGCTCGACATCGCGCTGCGCGAGCTCAAAGACAACGCGCGCGGCTCGATCCTGCCCGAGACCATCGACGAGGCCTACCAGCGCTTCCTGGACCGCGAACCGTGAAGCTCGTCCTCGCGACCCGCAAGAGCCCGCTCGCCCTGTGGCAGGCCGAGACCGCGCGCACCCTGCTCGCGGCGGCCAATCCGGCCGACGAGGTCGAGCTCCTCGGCATCGAATCCTCGGGCGACAAAAACCAGACCGAAGAGCTCGCACGCTTCGGCCGCATCGGCATCTTCACCGTCGAGGTCGATCGCGCCGTGCTCGACGGCCGCGCGCACGCCGCGGTGCACAGCCTGAAGGACATGACGACGACGCTGCTCGACGGCCTCGAGCTGGCCTCCGTCCTGCAGCGCGGCCCCGCGCGCGACGCCTGGATCGCGCCGAGCGGGACCGAGCTCGACGCTCTCGCCCCCGGCGCCCGCGTCGCGACCGGCAGCCTGCGCCGCGCCGCCATGCTGCGCGCCCTGCGCCCCGACCTCGAGGTCGTCAACATCCGCGGCAACATCGACACACGCCTCGCGAAGCTCGCCGCCGGCGCCGCCGAAGCGATGATCCTGGCCTGCGCCGGCCTCGAACGCCTCGGCCTCGCGCACCACATCACCACACCGCTCGACCTCGAACGCTT
>JAJDEW010000004.1 GCA_029259595.1 Planctomycetota bacterium
GTGCGGGAACGGTGGGTTCGGGGGACGAAGTGCGCCTCGCGACGCTGTCAGGGGGGGCTCGAGATCGAGGCAAGCGCGTAGCAGGAGGCGTGCGGGGGCGAGTCGGTGGAATCGCGTGCGGCCGATCCCGATGATGAAGGCGGTACTCCCGGAGTCTTCCCTATGAACGTGTTCCTCTTCGCCGCACTCGTGCTCGCCCCGTCCCCGGTTCAGGAGGCCGAGCCGCCGGTCGCCACCACCGAACCCACGCACTTCGTTCGGCTCCTGCGCGACGAGGACGCCAGGCCTGTTGCCCTGCAGACCGCGGTCGTGCGCTACCGCGCGCCGCAAGGCGAGCTCACGGTCGACCTCATCGGCGCGGTGCACGTCGGTGATGCCGCTTACTACGGCGCGCTGAACGAGCGCTTCGCAAGCTACGACGCGTTGCTCTACGAGCTGGTCGCCGCGCGCGGGGACGAGGTGCCACGGCCCGAGGACGACAAGGGCCCGCTGAACACCTTCTTGAGTCGAGCCGGCGCGACCTTCTTCGGACTCTCGACCCAGCTGGAACACATCGACTACACGCCGGAGCACTTCGTGCACGCCGACCTGTCCCCCGCGGAGATGAAGGCGGCCTGGGAGAAGCGCGGAGAGAACGGACTGACCCTCGCGCTCGGCGTGTTCACCGACCTCATGCGCCAGGCCAACCTCGAGGCCGAGTCCACGGCCCCGGCCGAGGCGCGGGCACCGAACCTCTTCGAGCTCGTCCTGCAACCCGACGGCATGACCGGCATCAAGCGCGCTCTGGCCGGCGAGCTCGCCCGCCAGGCCGGCCCCGGCCAGCTCGGTCCCACCCTCGAAACGCTCCTGATCACCGACCGCAAC
Organism: Planctomycetota bacterium; assembly: GCA_029259595.1. Classification (GTDB taxonomy): domain Bacteria; phylum Planctomycetota; class UBA1135; order UBA1135; genus OFTM43. The sequence goes on from JAJDEW010000004.1 coordinate 865, forward strand.
CAGGCCGCCGCGCGCGTCCTCACCCGCGAGATCGCGAACGGCAAGCAGCGCCTCGCGCTGTTCTACGGCGCCGCCCACCTCCCGGACTTCGAACGCCGCCTGCTCGAAGAGTTCGGACTGGTGCGCGACACGATCGAATGGCACACCGCCTGGGACCTCGAGAAGGAGGTCCCCGAAGCCGGGCTCAGCGAGCTCTTCGAAGTCCTGGCCGAAGTCCTCTTCCCCGTCGTGGAGCCCGGGCCGCAGCCCGCGCCCGACGCGGAAGCCCTCGATCGCTGAGCGCGCGCGGTTCCCTCCTCAGGGCAGCTCGCGCACGCGCAGGTTGCGGAACTCGATGGGGGCACCCTCGGCCTCGAGCGCGAGGTAACCGCTGGCCGGAACGCACGAGCGACCGCCATTGACCGCTTCGCCGTTGTGACCACAGGCGCACCTCACCGCGCGGATGTAGTCGTGGTTCCAGCTGCCCGCCGGGCGCGTGAGGCGTCGCGTGGGAAAGCTGCGTGAGCTCTCGGGTCGACCGACGACGCAGGTCGAGCCGGCGGCGCGCGCGGAAGCGATTCGCGGCGGGAAGACATCGTCGAAGCGCCGACCGGAAAGACGTCGCCGTGGCTCGTGAACCAATCCGAAGGCGCGTCGTGCGAGGTCTCCCAGTTCTCTTCGTACCCGAGGTCGAGGATCTGGACTTCGATGCCGCTGCGCGGAAGCGTTCCCGACGGAAGGTCGGTGCTCGAGCTCCCTGAAACGCAACGATCCTGCGACGGGCAGCTCCGGAAGTGTTCGGCAACGGGCCCGGCGCTTCGCCGACCTCGGCCCGGCGGCTCGGCGAGGGGACCGAGTCGCCGGGACCTCGTTCACGCGCGGAGGGGGGAGAACCCCGGCGCCGAATTCGTCGTGAGGTCCGGCCGGGCCGGAGGGGGACGGTCAGGCGGTGGTGCCTCGGGAGCAACGTCGGGCGCCGGGGGAGGGGCCTTGGGGGAGGGAATGCCGGTCGGGTCCGGCTCCGGTCGCGGGGGAGAGGGGGGCTGGACCTCGGGCGTGGGGCGGTCGCCGAGTCGAAGCGGAGGATTGTCGGGGTGGCGTTGCATGGTGCGCAGTCGGTGTACGTTGAGGTGGTGGCGGTGGAGAGCGCAGCGCGTTCAGCTCGCGCTCTCGAACAGACCAGCGAGGTCGTCGGCGTGCTCTTCCTCGATCGCGAGGATGTCTTCGAGCAGGCGGCGCGTGGTCGGGTCGTCGTCGCCGATGTAGCGGATCATCTCGGTGTAGGTCTCGATCGCGAGTCGTTCGGCGATCAGGTCCTGCCGCAGCATGTCCTGCAGCGTGTCGCCCTCGACGTACTCCGAGTGGCTGCGATCGCTCAGTCCGTGCGGCGAGAAGTCCGGCTGTCCGCCGAGCTGCACGATGCGTTCGGCGATGCGGTCGGCGTGCTCCTGCTCTTCGTTGGCGTGTTCCAAGAACTCCTGCGAGGCGACCTCGGCGTGCAGGCCCGAGGCCATGAAGTGGTGGCGACGGTAGCGCAGGACGCAGACGAGCTCGGTCGCGAGCGCCGTGTTCAAGAGCAGGTGGACGTTCTGGCGGTCGGCCTTGTAGCTCTCGGTGACCGCGCCCTTCTCGATGTGGCGTCGCGCACGCTGACGCAGGGTCTTCACGTCGGTCAAAAAGGCGCTTTCGTTCGTGAGGGTCATGGGCTCTTTGTCGGGGGGTCGCGCTGGGCGTCGCCCCGGGCTGCGGTGCGACACCACCACCGTTTGCAAGCGCCATGCCAGGATCGTGAGCGACGCTCCAAGCCCTTGACTCGAAGGAGCTTGGAGCCGATGTCCGCGCCTCGCGCGAGGAGCCGCTGGGGCGGGGCTCGGCAGAGCGCACCCGAGCGGATCGGGCAACGCAGCCCGATCGTGTGCAGCGACGCGATCAGCTCCCCGGTCGTTCGGAAAGCAGCCGGGCCTTCTTCGCCACCGTCTTCCAGGTCTCCGCTTGCGGCAGCGCCGCGAGCTTCTCGGAGAGCCGCGGCCAGATGCGGCTCAGGCGCTTGTTCAGCGCCGCGAACTTGCGCCACTTGCGCGGCAGGTTTTCGAGCGTGTAGATCGCCTCGGTCGGACACTCGGGCACGCACGCGCCGCAGTCGATGCACTCGTCGGGGTGGATGACGAGGAAATTCTCACCTTGATAAAAGCACTCGACCGGGCACACGGCGACGCAGTCGGTGTACTTGCAGTTGATGCAGGGTTCGGCGACGACGTGGGGCATGGCCAGGGGCGGCCGGGGATCGTACCGCGTCCCGCCTGCACGGACGCGCGGCCGCCCCAGATTCCGCGCCGGAGCCGGGACGCGGCCGGTCCTGGCCGCTAACCTGGCCCCCCGATGATGTTCGAAGGCCTGGTTCAAAAGATCGCCGAGCACCCGACCTACGGCCCGGCCGTGGAGCGTGCCGTCGCCGCGCAACACCCGCTCGTGCTCAACTACCACACGCACGGGCCGGACACCGGCTACTGCATCTCGGTCTGTGCGCTGGTCGAACCGGTGATCCGCCTGCTGGGGGAGGCCGAGCTCGAGGAGCTCGCCCACATCCGGGGCTTCGGAAAGAGCGAGGACGAGTGCCGGCTCTTGACGAGCGCCTTCGCCGAAGCGTTCGGCGCGCGCTACGAGCTGGCGGGCGCGCCGCTCACCTACCTCAACGGGCGCCCGTTCGACGAAGGGGACGGCGCCACGGGCGCCTCGGGCCCGACATCCGGCTAGTCGGGACGCGCCCCGCTTCAGCACGCCGAACGGCGGACCGCCATGACGCTGACCGCGATCGTGCTCGTGCTGGCCTCCGCCGGGCTCCACGTCGTGTGGAACCTGCTCGGCAAGCGCCATTCGCCGACGCCGGAGTTCTTTCTCGCGGCCAACCTGACGGCGGCGGTGCTCGTCCTGCCGGCCTTGTTGTGGCAAGGCCAGCGCGTGCCCGACGTGCCCTTGCGCACCTGGGTCGTGCTCGTCGGCACCGGGGCGTGCCAGGCCGCGTACTTCCGTGCGCTGGCCGGGGCGTATCGCTCGGGCGAGCTCTCGTTCGCCTATCCGCTCGTGCGCGCCTTGCCGCCGGCCCTCGTCCTCGTCGGTTCCGTGGCGCTGGGGCGCGCGGCCGAGCTGACGCCGGCGTGCGCGGCAGGCGTCGTCCTGATCGGTGTCGGGGGCCTGCTCCTCGCGGGCTATCGAGAGGCACGCACGTCCTCGACGCCGAGTCGCGCGACGCTGGCCTGGATCGGCGTCGCGACGCTCGGGACGACCGGCTACACGTTGCTCGACGACTTCGGCCAGCGCTCCCTGCGCGAGCTCGAGGTCCAGCCGCTGACGGCCAACGAGGCGACGGTGCTCTACCTCGGACTCGAGTGGGGTGCCACGGTCGCCTGGCTCGCGCTCTGGACGAGCCTGCGCCGCGCGGAACGTCCGCGCCGCTTGCCTCCGCTGGCGATCCTCTTCGGAGCGGGCCTCACGATCTACCTGTCGTATGGCCTCGTCCTGCTCGCGATGGCGCATGTGCGTGACGTGAGCTACGTCGCGGGCTTCCGTCAGGTCGGGATCCCGTTGGGGGCCCTCGTGGGTGTCCTCGTCCTGCGCGAACGGCTCTCGCGGCGAAGGGCCCTCGGTGTCGGCCTCGTCACCGTCGGGGCGCTCATGGTTGCGTTCGCAGGTCGTGTGTGAGACCAGGCCGTACGGGAAGCGGAGCCCGCGTGCTCGCGGCTCGCGAGCGCTGCGGCGACACAGAATCGGCGCTAGAGGAGCGAGAATCGGGCGCGCGGGGTAGAACGGGGACGGCGTGGTGTTCGCACCGTCCCGCTCTCCCTCGTCCCGCAACCCTCTCTTCCCAGGCCCATGCGATCTCTCCTCGTCCTCGCTTCGTTTCCGCTGGCTCTCGCGTTCACGACGCCTTCCGCCGCGGCCCAGGACCCCTCCCCGGGCTACACGCTCTACGCCCCGATGGGCTCGAGCCAGACGCACCTCGTCGATTCGGCCGGCGTAACGCAGCACACCTGGAGCGCTTCGTTCCTGCCGGGGATTTCCGTCTACATGCGGCCGAACGGCAACCTCCTGCGGACCAAGCGGATCGCCTCGGGCGCCGGCGGCGTCGGTGGCGGGATCCAGGAGATCACCTGGGACGGGACCGTCGTCTGGGACTTCGACTTCGACGTGCCGGGCATGGTGCAGCACCACGACCTGGCCCTGCTGCCGAACGGCAACGTGCTCTTCATCGCCTGGGATCGGATGACGCCGGCGGAGGCGATCGCGGCCGGACGCAACCCCGCGACGATCGGCAGCGACCTCACACCGGATCAGATCGTCGAGGTCGAGAAGACGGGACCGACGACCGGCAGCATCGTCTGGAAGTGGCGCATCCAGGACCACTGCATCCAGGACTTCGACGCCGGGCAGTCGAACTTCGGCGTCGTCGGCGATCACCCCGAGCTGATCGACATCAACTTTCCGCCGGGTGGTGCGACGCAGGGCGACTGGACGCACTCGAACGGCATCGACTACATCGAAGAGTTCGACCAGGTCATCCTCAGCTCGCGCACCTTCAACGAGTTCTGGATCATCGACCACAGCACGACGACCGCCGAGGCCGCCGGTCACACCGGAGGCAACAGCGGCAAGGGCGGCGATCTGCTCTACCGCTGGGGCAATCCCCAGGCCTACGACCGCGGCACGCCTGCGGACACGGTCCTGTTGGGCCAGCACGATCCCAACTGGATCCCCGCCGGCTTCCCGGGCCACGGCAACATCATGGTCTTCAACAACCTGGCGGGGGGCAACTTCACGACGGTGCTCGAGCTCACGCCGCCGGTCGACGTGAACGGGAACTACTTCATCGCGCCCGGCGCCGCCTTCGGACCGACGACGACCGTGTGGGAGTACACGGCCAACCCGCCGACGGACTTCTTCTCGTCCTTCGTCGGCGGTGCGATTCGCCTGCGCAACGGCAACACCCTGATCTCGGAAGGGGCCACCGGCTCGCTGTTCGAGGTCGATACCGCCGGCACCACGGTCTGGAGTCACCAGAGTCCGGCCGGCACGCTGTTCAAGGCCCGTCGCTACGAGCACAACCTGTGGTCGGTGGGGGATTCGGTATCGGTGGCCCTCGGCGGCACGGTCGGTCTCGAGCTCCTGGCCGGTCCGGAACACGCGGGCGACTTCTACTGGGTCCTGGGCTCGGCCTCGGGAAGCACGCCGGGCTTCAGCTTCGCGGGTGTCCACGTGCCCCTGAATCCGGCCGACTCCTACTTTCGCCTGACGCTGCGCAATCCGCCCGGCTCGCCGCTCTCGGGCGCGACCGGAGTGCTGGACGCGGCGGGTCGCGGGAACGCGTCGTTCGCGTTGCCGCCCGGTACGGACGCGAGCCTCGCGGGCCTCGAGCTGAGCCACGCCTTCGCCGTGCTCTCGCCGGGCGTGCTGGAGCTGGTCTCGAACCCGCTCCCGTTGCAGCTCGTGCCCTGACACCGGGGGTGACGCGGGTCAGTCGGGCAAGGGCACGAATTCCGTTTCGCCGGGGACGGGATCGAAGCGGCGTGCGCGCCAACGCTCGCGCGCCGCTCGGATCCGCTCCGGCGAGCTCGAGACGAAGTTCCAGTCTATGTGCCGCGGTCCCTCCAGGCGATCGCCGCCCACGAGCAGCACGCGCGTATCCGCCGTCGCGCGGACGGTCGCGGGCCGCGCCGCTCCGAAGACGGCCAACGTCCGCGCCGCGACCGCTTCGTCGGCGATCGTGAGCGGTGCGTCGAGCGCGTAGACGCCGCACTCGTCGCCCTCGGGCGGCAACGGCAGCTCCCCGCCCGCGGGCAGCTCGGCGAGCGCCCAGACGAGCGGGGAGGCGACCTCGACCGGCGACGTGGCCCCGAAGGCGGAGCCCGCCACGAGCGTGACTTCGGCCGCGCCCGCGCGCAGACGCGGCAGCGTGGCCCGCGGATGATGGGCGAAGCTCGGCGCCACGTCCTCGTGCGAGCTCGGCAGCGCGATCCAGGACTGCAAGCCGTGAAACGCGCGCGTCGTCCCGCGCTCGTCCTTGGGCGAGCGCTCGGAGTGCACGACCCCACGCCCCGCGGTCATCCAGTTCACGTCACCCGGCTCGATACGCTGCTCGGAACCGAGGCTGTCGCGGTGGATCAGCGCGCCGTCGAAGAGCCACGTCAGCGTGGCCAGGCCGATGTGCGGATGGGGGGGCACGTCGACGTTGTGCCCGGGCCCGAGCTCGACCGGCCCCATGTGGTCGAGGAAGATCACGGGCCCGACCGTGGCCCGCCTGCGCAGCGGGAGCACGCGACCGATCGGAAGGCCCATGAGGTCGCGAGGGCGGGATGGAACGAGCTCCAACATGCGGCCGCCAGCGTACCCGACGCGCCCGTCCCGCCGATCACCCACCCGGAGGGACCTGCGGCGGTCGCGGGCCCGCCTGCCTACGCGAGCGCTCGACGGGACGGAGCAAACCGCGCTTCCAGCGGAGCGGGACGGCGCGACCATCCCTCGCACGCATGACATCTCGCACGCATCACATGCGGGTCGCGCGCGCGCCGACGCGTTCGTTGACAGCGTGCTTTCGGGTGCCAGGGCGTCGACGTCCGCTGGAGTGAGGCGTCCGAAGTCGTGGACGCGTGGATGCGTCGACGCATCTCGGATGCCGCACCGCAGGGGAGGTTGCCGCCCTGGCGCCGGAGGCTCGCGGGTCCTTCCGCGGACCGCTGTGCTCCTCGTTGCGTGCCGGGTCGTCGAGACGGCTCGGTCGAGCGCTACGGGCAGGCGGGCACCGCGAGGGCCTGCAAGCGCTCGATTGCCGGAAAGGCGCGGGAGCCGGCGCGGAAAGCGAGCTATGGTCGGGGCGCCCTTCACGTGCCGGTGTGCGTGCGCCGGTGCGGAAATCTCGATTCGGCGCAACACGACCGCCGGCCATGCGTTGCGGGGAACGCTCGGCTCCGGAGTGTCGGGGCCGAGAGCCCGTCCGACCCGCCTCGTCACGATGTCCAAGAAGCTTCTCGTCCTCAGCCTCCTCGCCGTCGGTCTGGCCCTCGGTCTCTTCGTCCTGAGCGGGGAACGCGCCGGCGGGACGCGCGCCCTGCCCGACCGGAGCACGACCGAGCCCGTGCGACCGACCGCCGCGCGTGCGTCGCGGTTGGCGGGCGACGCGGTCGAAGCCGACACGTCAGGCGCGCGTTCCGTACCCGGCGCCGTGACCGTCGCGACCGGCGTGCGCCTCGCGGGAGGCGGCCGTCTCGCCGGTCGCGTGCTCGAACGGGAGAGCGGCGCGGCGCTCGCCGGGCTCGAGGTCGGGTTGTGGGAACTGCCGCCGGCCGGCGGCCCCGTCCTCGGAGCGATCGCACGGCTCGTGCCGGAAGTGCACGGTTTCGCCACGGCCAGCGAGCCGCTCGCGACGACGGAGAGCGATGCATCCGGGGCTTTCGGCTTCGAAGGCGTGCGGCCCGGCACGTGGTTCGTTCAGGCGCGCGGCAGTCATCACGTGCCCGATGGGGTGGTGCGCGCGCTCGTCGCGTCGACGGGCGAGGGCGGGCCGCTCGATCTCTTCGTGCGCGCGGGTGGTCGCGTGCTGGGCGTCGTCGAACGGCCCGACGGTCGTCCGGCCGTTTCCGCCGACGTGACCTTGATCACGAGCTTTCCCTACCTGCTCGAAAGTCTGCGACGCGGCGAACTGTGCTTCCGAAGGACGACGACCGACGGCCAGGGACGCTTCGCGATCCCCGGCGTGCCGCCCGGGCCGGGCTATGACGTCTATGCCGAAGGCGGCGGCTTTGCCCTGTCGTTCGTCCTGGATCAACCCGTGCGCGCCGGCGAGGACACCGAGGTCACGGTGCCTACGCGTGCAGGCGGTCGTATCGCCGGTCGCGTCGTTTCGACGGGCGACACCGAGACCGCCGGTGAACCTGTCGCCGGTGCTCACGTCGCCGCGGTGCCGCAGGGGCTGCGCTATCTTCCGTTCGCGCCGAGCGTCCTGCTCGCCACACGGACGACGACGGACGCCAACGGCTCCTACGTCCTGCGTGACGTGCCGCCCGGCGAAGTCGACGTGGTCGGGTTCGCGCCGGGCCACGTCGCCGCGCTGGGGCCGTCCACGCTGGTTCCGGAGGCCGGTAGTGTGGCGGTCGAGGACTTCGAGCTGGTGGCCGGACCGACGGTGAGCGGGCGCGTGGTCGACGGGGCGGGGACTCCGCTCGCCGGCGTGCGCGTGTCCTGGACCCCGATCGACCTGTCCGAGACGGGCCTGGGCAGCATGCTCGCTCCGCTGGTCGTGCGTGGCGCGCGCGCGCTCGAGCTGCCGCGGACCGGAGCCGACGGGCGCTTCGAAGCCGGCGCCTTTCCGGGCGAGCCCCCGTACTGGATCGACTTCGAGAAGGAGGGCTACGCCCACGTCCGTCACGCCTGGAAGCCGGACGAGGAGGACACGCTCGAGATCGTGCTGTCCAACGGCGGTTGGATCGAAGGCATCGTCATGGACGGCACGGCTTTCGAACCGGTGGAGGCCTTCACCGTGAAGAGCGACGAGCTCCTGGGCTCGGGCATGGATGCGGTCGACGAAGGACCGTTCGGGGGCGTCTTCGTCGAGGCCGAGGAGGGACGCTTTCGGGTCGGACCCTTCGAACCGGGCTCGGTGCGTCTCGAGGTCGACGCGCCCGGCTATCTCCGCACGCGATCCGAGGACATCCAGGTCGTGGGCGGCGAGACCGCGCGCGGCGTGATCCTCGAGCTGTTTCCGGGCGGAACGGTGCGCGGTCGCGTCTTCGACGAAGACGGCGAGAGCGTGGCCGGCGCGGTTGTGTTCCCGCGCTATGAAGAAGCGGGCGAGAACCCTGCGCCCTCGGACTGGACGAAGCGGCGGGGCGATCCGCGCGCCCGGGACGCGGACAGTCCGCCCGGGCTCGCGTCCTACCTGGGGCAACTCGGCCTCGGGAGCTCCTCCTCGACGCTGACGGACGCGGACGGAGCCTTCGAGCTGACCGGAATGGAGCCGGGCGTGCACCGCGTCGTCGCTGTGCACCGCGACTATGCCTCGTCGTGGAGTCCGCCGTTCGAACTCCTGAACCAGGGCGAAGTGCTGGACGTCGTCATCGTGCTGGAGCGCGGCGGGGCGGTCTTCGGTGAGGTCAGCGACCGCTTCGGAGACCCCGTGCCGGATGCGATCGTCGTGGCGGTCGCACCGAACAACTTCGAGAACGAAGACAATCGCGGTGACGCGCTGTTCCAGGGCGTCAGCGACGACGAAGGCGCGTATCGGATCGAGCACGTCGCCGCCGGGACGTACTTCCTGCTCCTGGCCCGAGGCGACGAAGCGCTGCACCCGATGAGCTTTCTCGGGACCCTGAACTTCGACATGGTCACCGTGCCCGAGGGCGAGGCGGTGCGCTACGACATCACCGACAACGCCGCCGGTGGAACGCGCGTCTTCGGACGCATCGACGCGGGCGACGTGGAGGTCACGGGCGGGCAGATCACGGCGCTGGGCTTCGGTGGGGACAGCCTGCTCGGCGTCGACGTCAAGGTCGCGCGGATCCAGGCCGGGGGCTCGTACGAGTTCGAGGAGCTGGCTCCCGGCGACTACCGCTTCGAGATCAAGGGACAGGGGCTGGATCGCGACGTCCGGATGACGGTCGAGATTCCCGACGTCACCGAGTACCGCCTGGATCTCCCGCTTCCGAGCGGTCGGATCAGCGGTCGCGTGCTGGACGCGTCGAACGGTGAGGCGATCGCGCGCGCCCAGGTCACGATTCGCTCGAGCTCCGCCTTGAAGCCCCAGGGCCTGCTCGGCGGCTTGTTCGCCGGCGAAGCCGGGCGCCAGCGCGACTGGGCGGACGACGACGGTCGCTTCTCCTTCACCCGTCTCGAAGCGGCGGACTACGAACTGGCGGTGCTCAACGCGCGCGGCAAGGAAAATCAGGTCTACGCGCCGACCGATCCCGTGACCGTCGAGCTGGGATCGAACCAGGAGCGCACCGACATCGTCCTGCAACTGGAGCCGGCTCTGAAGCTCCAGGGCGTCGTGGTCGATCCCGATCAGGAGCCCGTTCCCGGCGTGCGCGTCTCCGTGTGGATCGAGGGTCGGATCGAAACGCTCGAACGCGCGCGGGAGACCGACGCCCGGGGGCGCTTCCACGTCGACGGCCTGGCCCCGGGCACCTACGTCGTGAGCGCCGCCCACACCGCATGGGCCACCGTTCGCGTGCCCGAAGTCGTGCTTTCCCGTTCGAAGCACGAACCCCTCAAAATCGAGCTCGTCGCCGGAGTCGCCGTCAGCGTGCTCGTGCTCGCGCCGGACGGCCTCCCGGTCTCCGGAGCCTCGGCCCGTCTCGTGACCCGCGACGGCGAAGCCGACCCAGGGGACATGGCAGCCCTGTTCGAGGGGATCTTCCAAGGCAGCGGCGTCTCCGGCGCCGACGGCCTGCTCGACCTGGGCCGCTACCTACCGGGCGACTACACGCTCGAAGCCCAGCGCGGCAGCGCCCGCTCCAACCCGGTCGAGGTCCGCCTCCGTGCCGGCGACACGAGCGAGCGCCTGACGGTTCGCCTCCGCTGACGGGGTCGAGCGTCCGTTCGACCGCAGCCCGGTGACTGCAGTTCGGCCACGATGCTGGCCAGCATCTGGCGATCCTTCCGCCCGCGCACCGTCGTGCCGAGCCCGAGCATGGTCGTTCCGGTGCTTCAGGTCGTCGAACCATCGCAAGCGCACCGTGCGGTGTGAGCGCTCGAGGGTCGATGGGCGGGTGACTCGGATTCGTGCGGTCTCGGGACAGAAACGACGCTATGTTGTTCTCGGCCAGGCGCCACCGACGTGAAGTTTCAGGACTACTACGAAGTGCTAGGCGTACGCCGTGAGGCGAGCCCAGACGAGATCAAGAAGGCGTATCGCCGCCTCGCGCTCGAATGGCACCCCGATCGCCACCCCGAAGCCGAGCGCGAAGACGCCGAACGGCGCTTCAAGACCGTGAGCGAAGCGTACGAAGTGCTGAGCGATCCGGAGAAGCGCAAGCGCTACGATCGCTTCGGCCAGAACTGGGAACACGGTCAGGACTTCCAGCCGCCCCCCGGTGAGCGGACGATGTCGAGTGAGGAATACGAGCGCGCCTTCGGCGGCGGCTCCGGCTTCTCCGACTTTTTCCGCGAGATGTTCGGCGCTGAGTTCCAGCGGGACTTCGAGCAGGGTTCGCAACGCCACGGTCGCTATCGCTTCCGCGGCGCAGACGTCCACGCCGTACTCGAGCTGGACGTCGGACAGGCCATCCGACGACAGAAGAGCACCTTCCAAGTGCCCACCACTTCGGCCTGTACGCGCTGCGGTGGAGTCGGCCTCATCGGAGATCACGTCTGCCCGACCTGCACCGGCGTCGGCAGCGTGCGCTCGCTGCGCACGGTCGAGCTGGAGATCCCTTCCCAAGTGCGTGACGGCCTCGTTCTGCGCCTACGGGGACTCGGCGAACCCGCCGACCCGAACGGGAAGGGCGGCGAGCCCGGCGACCTGCACCTCACGATCCACCTGCGCTCGGACGCGCACTATCGACTCGACGGAACCCGCATCGAGGCCGACGTCCCCGTCGCCCCGTGGGAAGCCGTCTTCGGCACTCGAGTCGAGGTGCGTACCCCCGTCGGCCCGACGACTGTGACCCTGCCCGCCGGAACCCGCGCTGGCACCAAACTGCGTCTGCGCTCCCAGGGCTTCGACGACGGCAAGGGCAACCGCGGCGACTTCCTCGTCGTCGTCCGGCTCGTCCTGCCCGAGCCCCTCAGCGAACGCCAGCGCGAGCTCCTGAAGGAGCTCGCCGCAGCCTCACCGCGCCCGGTACAAGGAGACGCCCGGGAGGCGGTCCCGTGAAGCACGACGCGATCCTGATCCGCGGAACGGTCTGGGTCTCGCTCGAAGCGGCGGCCGCTTGCTACCGCGTCGAAGTCACCTGGCTCGAGGAGGTCTACGCGGTCGGCTTGCTCGGCCCGGGCGAAGCTGTGGAAGGTGCCTTGGCCATCGAGGCTGCGATGCTGGATCGGCTGGGGCAGATCGTGCGCTTGTACAGGCAGCAGGGGATCAACATCGAAGGCATCGCCCGGCTCCTCAAGTGAACGGATGTGCTCGGCGAATCCCCAGACTCGGCGAGACTTGCGGGTGCCGCACCCCGGTTGCGGATGTCGTCGTGGCCCAGGGGACTCGATGAAGGGGCTCCTGGGGCGGTAGCTCGATTCGCCCGGCCCTCCGCCTGAATGGACGAGGGGGATGGACGAGCGCGATCGCTGGGTCGGCGGGAACTGTTCCACGGGGTCGGCTCGCTTGCCGCCTCCCCGAGACGAGGGTAGCCTTCGCCAGGGCGTGCTTGCGCCCGGCCCCCCTCGCTCCGCCACTCCCTGATGCACTCCATGAAACGCCCCTATCGACGCGGCCTTGCGGTTTCGGGCTCGCTCCTCCTCATCTGTGGACTGCTGTTTGCCCGCGGCGGGGAGGACACGGTGACGCTGGCGATCGAGGCGGCGCGCGACAACACGCTCTACCAAACGGCCTTCGAGCTGGGAGAGACCAGCAACGGCACCGGCAGCAACCTGTTCGCTGGACGGAGCAATTCGAGCGACGGAGGCAACCGCAAGCGCGCGGTGATGTTCTTCGACGTCGCGGGCGCGGTTCCGTTCGACGCGAACATTCTCGATGTGAGCCTCGAGGTCTTCTGCTCCCGATCCCAGGGCGGACCCCAGACCATGCGCCTGCATCGCGTCCTCTCGGATTGGGGCGAGGGGACGTCCGACGCCGGCAATCCTGGCGGTCAGGGCACGGTCTCCACCACGGGAGACGCGACCTGGATCCACACCTTCCATCCGAGCACCTTCTGGACGACCCCGGGCGGGGACTACGATCCGGCGGTCAGCGCCAGCGTGGGGATGAACCTGCCCAATCCCTACGCTTTCAGCTCGGCCCAGCTCGTGGCCGACGTCGAGGACATGCGCGCCGATCCGGCCGCGAACTTCGGCTGGATGATCGTCGGCCGGGAGAACACCCTCGGAACCAGCAAGCGTTTGGACAGCCGCGAGTCGGCCAACCCGGGTTCGAGACCGACGCTCTTCGTGACGATCGAGGGCGGAGCCGCCGTACCGGCCCTGCCGGAGGTCGCGCTCGTCCTGTTCGCCGTAGCACTCCTCGCCGCGGGTGCGTTGACCCTGTCCCGCCGCGACGCTGCGAACCACGGGTCCGACCCGGTGTGACGGTTCCCGTCCTGCGCATCGCGCGTCCGACGGACCGACTCGAAGAGCTCGCGGCGCTCTATGCCCGCGCGCTCGGATTCGAAGAGCTCGGTCGCTTCGTCGACCACGAAGGCTTCGACGGGATTCTCCTGGGGCAACGGGGCGCCGCCTATCACCTCGAGTTCACGACCCGGCGCGGATACGCCGCCGGCGGAGCTCCTTCGGACGAACACCTCCTGGTCTTCTACGAACCCGAGCGCGAGGCCTGGAAGCGCGCCTGCGAGCGGATGCTCTCGGCCGGCTTCCGGCCCGTTGCGTCGTGCAATCCCTACTGGGACGTCAGCGGTCGCAGCTTCGAGGATCCCGACGGATACCGCGTCGTGCTGCAGAACGCCGCTTGGGAGCGCTGATCAGTCGCGCAGCCCACGGGGCGTCAGCACCAGCTCGAGCCGCCCCAGCAAAAAGTCCGTCAACAGCGCGAGCGCGGCGGCCGGCAGCGCGCCCGTCAGGATCAGATGCGTGTCGTTCAGCGAGAGCCCCGCGATGATCGGTTCGCCGAGCCCGCCGGCGCCGATGAAGGCCGCCAGCGTCGCGAAACCGACGGTGACGACCGCAGCGGTACGGATCCCCGCCATGATCGTGCGCGTGGCGAGCGGCAACTGGATCCGCAGGAGCAGGTCGCGCTCGGACAGCCCGAGCGCCGTCGCCGTGTCGATCAGCAAGGGATCGACGTCGCGGAGGCCGGTGAAGGTGTTGCGCAGGATCGGCAACACGGCGTAGATCGTGAGCGCGACGATCGCCGAGTGAAAGGACAGGCCCAGCCCGGGTACGGCGATGAGGATGGCGAGCAAGGCCAGGCTCGGAATCGTCTGCAGCACGCCGGCCAGCCCCAGCCCGATCCGCGCGGCCCAGGGGCGGCGCGCGATCACGATGCCGAGCGGAACGGCGATCGCGGCCGCGAAGAAGACCGACACGAAGGTCAGGAGCAAGTGCTCGCCGACGAGGTCCAGGGTCTTCCGCCAGCGCCCCAGGAAGAACGTCCAGAACCCCCGGCCGTCGCCCCGCCGACCGACGGCGACCGGCCGCGCGTGCTCGCCCGCGAGACCTTCCTCGGCGAGGAACGTGCGCGCCACCTCGCGGAAGTCGCGACCTTCGACCTCGACGGCCCAGTTCAGCCGGATCATCCGGTCTTCGTCGAGGAGGAAGGCCAGCTCGGCCAAGGCCGCGCCGACCTCGGGCCGCGCGCGCAGGAGTTCGCGGCGCACGATCGGAGCGGCGTCGTACGGCGGGAAGAAGGCGCGGTCGTCGATCAGCGTGCGGAGGTTGTGGCGTAGGAGCTTGCCGTCGGTCGAGTAGGCGTCGAGCAGATCGAGCTCGCCGGAGGCGACGGCGGCGTAGAGCAGTCCGTGCTCCATGCCGCGCACCCCGGCCAGCTTCAGGCCATAGAACGGCGCGAGTCCTGCCCAGCCGTCCTCGCGGTCGATGAACTCGGGGCTGAAGCCGGCCGAGAGACCGCCGCCCTTCACGGCGAGGTCCGACAGCGTGCGGATCCCGAGCTCTTCGGCGCGCGGCTCGCGCATCGCCAGCGCGTACGTGTTCGCGAAGCCGAACGGCGCGAGCCACTCGAGGTCGTAACGCGCTCGGTACTGTTCTTGAACGCGCAGGTAGACCTGCAGCGGATCGGTGACCTTGTCCGTCTCCTCGAGGACGATCGCCCAGGCCGTCCCGGTGTATTCGGCGTAGAGGTCGACGTCTCCGTTCACGAGCGCCGTGTGGCAGATCAACGTTCCGCTGAGACCGCTCTTGTGCTCGACCTCGAGACCGGTGCGCTCCGCGAGCAACAGCGTCATCACCTCGCCGAGGATGCGCGACTCGGCGAAGTTCTTGGAGGCGACGACGATGCGCTCGGCGCGCGGCTCGGCAGGCCCCGCGACGTGGCCCGGACCGAGCGCGAGGGCCAGGAGTGCCAGGACGGCTTCAGCGCGCATGCAGGTGCCTCTCCAGGAAATGGCTGACCTCGTCGGAAGCGGGCGTGTCGCGCAGTTCCGCCAGCGTTCCGACTTGGACGAGGCGACCCTGCGTGAGGAGCGCGACGCGATCTCCCAAGAGGAAGGCCTCGTCGAGGTCGTGCGTGACGAAGAGCGTCGTCTTCGCCACCGCCCGTTCGACCTCGAGAAACTCGCGTTGCAGCTGGTCGCGCGTGAGCGGGTCGAGCGCGCCGAAGGGCTCGTCCATCAACAGGACGTCCGGGTCCAGCGCGAGCGCCCGCGCGACGCCGACGCGCTGGCGCTCGCCGCCCGAGAGTTCGGCGGGAAAGCGGCCCGCGTAGCGGTCGGGCGCGAGCCGCACGAGCTCGAGCAGCTCGTGCACCCGCGCGCGCACGAGCTCGGGTGTCTGGCCTTCGAGCCGGCAGAGCAGGCCGATGTTGGCCGCGACGTCGAGATGGGGGAACAGCCCGCCTTCCTGCACGACCGTGCCGATGCGCCGCCGGAGCCGCACCGGATCCTCGTCGGCGATGTCCCGGTCCGCGACGAACACGCGGCCCGCGCTCGGCTCGACCATGCGGTTGACGAGGCGCAAGGTCGTCGTCTTGCCGCAGCCGCTGGGCCCGATCAGGGCGACGGTCTCGCCGGCCTGGATCGTGAGGTCCAACCCGCGGACAGCGTGGACTTCCCCGGCGCGCTCGTGCGCGGGAAAGCTCTTGGACACTCCTTCGAAGCGGATCACGGCCGGTCGAGGGTAGGCAACCGGGGTCTTCGGTCCTCGGGGGCGGACGGATTTTCGTGGCGCGTTGCTCCTGGGGCCCTGGCAGCCGCGCCCGCTTTCTCCGGATTTCCCGCAGAGCCCACGGCGGCGGCGGTGTTGCTACGGTGAGTTCCGATGCAAAGCTCCGATCCGCGAACCGATCCGGCCGACCTCGTGTCGCACGCCGCCTACCTGCGCAGCCTGGCGCGGGGCATCCTGTCGGATGACGCGCTGGCCGAGGATGCCGTTCAGGAGGCCTTCATCCAGGCCCTGCGGCGGCCGCCCGGGCACGGGCTCGGGGCCTGGTTGGCGCGCGTCACGCGCAATGCGGCCCTGAATATCGCCCGTGGGAAGCGTCGCGCGCTCGACCGCGAGCGGCGCGTCGCGCGCGACGAGGCCGTTCGCATCGACGCCGAAACGTCCGAGCAACTCGAGCTGCAAGGGCGCCTGCTCGAGGCCGTGCAAGAACTCTCCGAACCCTATCGCTCCGTGGTCCACCTGCGCTACTACCGCGCTTGGACGACGGCGCGTATCGCGACCGAGCTGGCGCTTCCCGTGAAGACGGTGCAGAGCCGGTTGACGCGCGCGCACGCGTTGCTGCGTGAACGCATCGACCGGACCTGCGGACCGCGCGAGCAGTGGGTCGCCCTGCTTTGGCCCGTCGCACGACAGGCCGCTTCCGTCCCGTTCGCCGGAGCCCTCGGAGGGGCCGTCCTCATGAAGAAAGCCGTCCTGCTGCTCGTCGTTTCCGCTTCCGTCGTCGGCTTGTGGACCCTGAGTGAGCGCACACTCGCCCGACCGCTGGACGACCGCGCACTGCCTGCGGGCGACCACGCGGATGCATCAGGGGCGCTCGAGCCGCGCTCGTCCGCCGCACCTTCGAACGCGACGGCGCTCGAGCAACCCTCTGCAGCCGCGGTCCCGCGCGCGCCAGCGGGGGCGGTCGAGGTCGAGCCAGCGGTCGAAGGCGACGCGACCGCGCTGGCACGCGAGCGCACGGCGGTCGAGCGCATGCTGTCGGCGATCGAGGCCTCGCTCGTCGGTCCCTTCGAGCCGGGCGCCCTGCTCGATGGTGCGCTGCTCTTCGCCGCGCACGAGGTCGGCACACCGAGTACCGAACTGGACTTTGCGGGGCGCCTCGGAATCCCGCTCGAGGACCTGCCGGACGGAGTCGAGGCCGAGCTCTTCGTCCACAAGAAGAACGTGCGCTTCGAGACCGTGCGGACGCTCGAGGTGCGCTTCGCCGCGCCGCGCGCGCCCTACGTCGTCGGCGGGCACGCGAGCGACGGCGTCAACGTCGCCTTCTCGACCTGGACGAACGACGACGGTGAGCTCTTGCACTTCACGATTCTTACCGGCGTCGACTACACGCGCCTGCCGGACGATCCGAGCTTCGTCGATCACATGCTCCTGCACACGCCGCTCGACGCTCCATCGACGTGGACGCTGAAGGCCACGGGCATGCGAGAGGTCCCGGGCGGCCTGCAGGCCGACGGAGGGCGCAAGCTCGAGTCCGACCGGACGGAGCTCGACCCCGGACTCGTGATCGGGACCTGGCCGCGGGTCGAGGACATGCGACGGCTCAGCGGCCTCTTGCTCGGCCGCACCGGCTCGGGACGCTGAGCGGCGCCGTCGGATGAGGGGCAGAAAGTCGCGGACGCTTCGCTGACGCGGGGTGCGCCGCGGCGTATCTTCGGCGCCCCGTTCGTGATGAAACGCATCGCCTGGATCACCTGCCACGTCCTGCCCGAGCCCGACGCCGACGAGGCGCTGGCGCTCGCGGCGCTCCGCGCGGCCGGTTGCGAGGTCACGACGGTGGCCTGGGACGCCCCGACCGGTGGTTCGGTGCAGGGTTTCGACCTGGCCGTCTTGCGCTCGTGTTGGAACTACTTCGAGGAGCCGGCTGGCTTTCGGTCCTGGGTGCGGCGCGCGGACGAGGAGACGCGGCTCTTGAACGGGGCCGGTGTCGTGGGCTGGAACGTCGACAAGGGCTACCTGGAGGCGCTCGCGCGCCGCGCCGTGCCGATCGTGCCGACGGTTTGGTTGCGACGCGGCGAGCTCACCGAGCTGGCGGCGCTCGTGCAGGCGCGTGGCTGGGGCGACGTCGTCGTCAAGCCGACGATCTCCGCCGGCTCGTTCTGCACGCGGCGCTTCCGCTCCGACGATGTCGCGGCCGGTCAGGGATTTCTCGACCGCGCGCTGGTCGAGCGCGACATGCTCGTGCAGGAGTACGTGCCCTCGGTCGAGACGAGCGGCGAGCGCTCGCTCGTGTGGATCGACGGCGCCTTCACGCATACCGTCGTCAAGGCGCCGCGTTTCGATGACGACGACGAGTCGGTCTCCGGTGCAGAGGCGCCGCTCGCGGACGAGTTGGCCCTGGGGGAAGCGGCGCTCGCGGCGGCCTGCGCCGACGGAGGCTTCGACCGCGACGAGCTCTTCTACGCTCGCGTGGACACGGTCGAGCACGGGGGCCGGCGCGTCCTGTCCGAGCTCGAGCTGCTCGAGCCCTCGCTGTTTCTCTTGCAGTCGCCGCCCGCGCTCGAGCGCTTCGTGGCCCGACTCGTCGCGCGCGCCTGAGCGCGCTCTCAGTCGCCGAGACCGCGCGCGACCTTGGTCGCTTCCTGGATCGCACGCGCCAGGACCGAGCGGATACCGCCGTCCTCGAGCGTCAGGAGTCCCGCGATCGTGCAGCCCGCGGGCGTCGTGACGTCGTCCTTCAAGGCAGCGGGATGACGCCCCTCGGCGAGCAGGAGTTGCGCCGAGCCCAGGAGCGTCTGCGCCGCCAGTTCGAGGGCCGCGTCGCGCGGTAACCCCATCATGACGCCACCGTCCGCGAGCGCTTCGAGCACCACGAATGCGAAGGCCGGGCCACTGCCCGAGAGGCCGGTGACGGCGTCCATGTGCTTCTCCTCGAGCTCGAGGCAACGCCCGACGGCCGTGAACACCTGTTGGGCGGCTGCGAGGTCCGTCGCGGTCGCGCCGGGCCCCGGCGCGATCACGGTCATCCCCGCACGAACGCGCGCCGGCGTGTTCGGCATCGCGCGGATCAGTCGCGAGCGCGGCAACCACTCGGCGAGCCGCTCCAACCGCACGCCGGCGCAGGCGCTGACGACGAGCTTGTCCGTGAGCGCGTCAGCGAGCTCGGGACACAACGTCGCGGCCGTCGCCGGCTTCACGGCGAGGAGCACGATGTCCGCCGTGCTGACCGCCGCCCGGTTGTCGTTCGACGCGTCGACTCCGTGGCGCGCCGCGAGCGCCGCGATGCGCTCGCGGCGCCGGGCCGTGACCCGCAGCGCACCGGGTGCGACGCCCGAGTCCAGCAGCCCGCCGAGCAAGGCCTCGCCGAGCGATCCGCAACCGAGAATCGTGATCTGCATCGTACAAGCCTAGCAGCCTGATGAAAAAGTCATCCGGCGCGCTGCACGCGTCCGGAAAGCCCGGCCGGCACCCGAAAGCCTCGCCGAATCGACCGATTCGCCTGCGTTCTCGCGCACCCGCCGGGCCTCCCGGTCGCATGCATCGCATCCGAAGCACTTTTCCATCAGGCTGCTAGCCAACCTCCCTCCGGAGCTCGCCCGCCTTCCGGGCTTGACCGCGAAGCCGTGGGCAGGAGGGAGGGCGCCTCAGTTCGACCTCGAGCGCGGCCACCAGCGCCAGAGCGCGGGCAGGACGACGAGGTCGGCGACCAGGGCGGCGCAGGCGCCGATGGCGGTTAGCAGACCGAAGCGCGCCGTGGGGGCGAAGCCGGAGCAGACGAGGGTCGCGAAGCCGAGGGCGAGCGCGCTGGAGGAGATGGCGGCGGCGGGTGCGACGCGGGCGAAGGCGCGCACCCGCAGGCGGGGCGAGCGGCCGCGGGCGGCGTGCAGGATGTGGAACGTGTTGTCGACGGCCAGGCCGAGGACGACGGCGGCGACCATGACCGTGGCGCCGTCGAGGGGGAACGACAGGGCGTAGGCCGTCGTGAGGACGGCGGCGACGGGGACCAGGTTGACGACGACGGCGCTCGCGAGGTCGCGCAGGCTGCGGACGACGACGAGGAAGAAGAGCGTCGTCGCCAGGAGCGTCCAGGCCAGCGAGCTCGTCAGCGTTTCGACCAGCGTGCGTTGCATCGCGAGCGTGGCGGGGAGCGAGCCGGCGACGAAGGCTTCGGACACGACGACGGCGCCCAAGGGACGTCCGACGAGGTCGTGTGCGACGGACTCGAGCGCGGCGAAGAGCGCGCGGCACTGGTCCTCGCCGCCGGTCGGAAAGCGCAGGGTCCAGCGCGCCAGACGCCCGTCCTCGGACAGCCGCGCGGCGCGCCGCTGGGCCGCCGGTGCGACCAGGGCCGCCGCGAAGCCCGCGCGCTCGCGAACTTCGGCGGCCACGTCGCCGGGGCCGAAGACGCCCCGCACGCCGCTGGTGCTCGTGAGTGCGGCTCGCACCTCGGACCAGGCCGGAGCGAGCGGCGACCAGGCCGGGCCGTCGTCCGCCGCGCGCAGGACGAGCTCGACCGTGGACAGGGCCGCGCCCTCGGCTTCGAGCGCGACGAAGTCGTCGCGGACGGCGTGGCCCGCGGGAAAGTAGTGCAGCGCGTTGGTTTCGTGCGGCAGGTTCGCGCCGGCCAGGGCACCGGCCACGAGCAGCGGAACGAGCGCCGCGCCGACGAGCCGGCGTCGGCGGGTGGCGCCCAGGGCGAGCCGGCGCCAGCGTCGGGAACCGGTCCTGGTACGCGCACGTGAGCCGGAGCTCGGCGGACAGGCCGCGAGCAGCGGCGTACACCCGAAGAAGGCCAGGGGGACCACGATCAAGACGGCGAGCGCCACCGTCGCCCCGAACAGTTCGACCGAACGCAGTTGCGCGAGGACGAAGATCCCGAAGCCCGTCGCCGTCGTGACCGAGGCGAGCAGTCCGGCGCCCAGCTTCTCGCGCAGCGCCGCGCGCGCGGCGGCCTGCGGGGGCTCGCCGAGCCGGGTACGGCGCCGGAAGGCCACGACGAGGTGCAGCGTCGAGGCGAGCACGACGACGAAGCTGACCGGTCCCACGCTGACGAGGATCAGGTCGCCCGCCACGCCACACAAGGCGAGCCCGGCGCGCGCGCCCGACGAAGCCAGGATCGCCGGCAGACAGGCGATGAGCGCGAGCCGGAACGACCGTAGGCAGAGGGCCGTCGCGAGGAAGGCGCAGAGCACGAGCAGGGGGGCGAAGACGCGCTCGATCCGCGCGGCCTCGGCGTCGAGCGCGGTGGAGAGCAGCGGATGGCCGGCCGCGCGCAGTTCGAGGCCGTGTGCGGTGGCTTCGTCGCGGAGGGTGCGCAGGCTCGCTGCCAAAGCGGCGCGTTGTTCGGGCTGGGCGTCGGGCGCGATCGAGAGGACGAGGTCCAATCGTCCGCGCGCGGCGTCGACCAGATCGAGGGCGCGGACCACGGGCCGCCGCGCGAGTTGCGCGAGCTCGAAGGCGTCCGCACCTCGCTCGGGGGCTCGCGAGTTCGCGCTGACGTCGCGCGCGACCTCGAACGTCTCCGAGGGGTCGAGGACGTCGTGCACGGCGGGCTCCGCACGCAAGCGCCGCACTCCGGAGCGCAGCCAGGCGACGTCCGCGGGCTCTGCACCGTCGAGGCCCGCGCAGCGCACCAGCACGAGCTCGTCGCCTCCAAAGCGCTCCTGGAGCAGGGCATAGCCCGCGTCACCCCCCGCCTGCGCGACCCAGTTCGAAAGACGGTTGTCGATCCGCCAGCCCAGGGCCAAGGTGGTCGTCGCACCGCAGGCCGCGAGCCAGGCGAGCCACAGGCCGAGGGCCAGGCGTCTTCCTGGGCGGACCGGTTCGCTCGTCGTCATCCTGTCGGTGGGACCGTGGCGAACACGTTCCGCTGGGGCAGCACGCTCGCTGGCGCAGGATGACAAACGCGGTGAGGGAGCTGAAGCCCGAGCGGAGAAAGCGGCGCAACATCGGAAGGACGTCGTGCCGCAGGCGAGGGGGGAGGGAGCCGCAGCGGGGAGGTCTCAGCGGCCTTCACGATCGAAGCCACGAGCGCGAGCTCCTACGTCGGGACGACCGCAGAGCCCTCCCCCGGCAGCTGGGGAGAGGGGGAGAAGGGGGTCAGTGAACGAGCTTCTCGTAGAGGTCGCTGGCAGTCTGTCGGAAGTCCACGAGGGCCTCGTCGACATCCCTCTGGACGTCCGCCCAGCCTTCGCTCGACGAACGCGCGGCGCGCTCGAGGCGTTCGCGTGCGAGCCGCGCCTTCTGGTGCGCCTCGTGCACCGTTCGTCGAAGCGCGGCGCGCGCCTCCTCCTCGAGGGCGGCGAGGTTCTCTTCCGCTTCTCTCACTCGAGCGTCGAGCAGGTCGAGCTGTCCGCGGGCAGAGTTCAAGTAGGTGGCACGGTTCATCGGGGCCTCCGATCGTTTCCTGGGAGAGAGTGTGTTCATGGGAAGTGGGCGCAGTCAGGGGGTCACTCGGTCGGTGAGGCGTGCGTGGGTTCCGCCTTCGGAGCGGAAGCGCTGCCGGGAGAACGAAGGGTGCAAGCCGCATGCCAGCGCACGCCGTGGCCCCGCGCCGCCTCCGCACGTGCCCTTCGGCGGCGCGGGCCTGACCTGTTCGGGTACCACGACCCGATCGCAGGGCGATCCCCGTGAGACGAATGCGACCGCGCCGCGCGCCGTTCCAGCGTTCGCTTGGGCTGACCCGATCATGCCCCTGCTGTCTTGGCGTCCTTGCGCCCGTGGCTGCGTTGCAGCCTCCGAGTCTCGACGAAGACGCGTCGTCGCTGCGCCTTGCCACGAACGCAAGGCCACCAAGCACAGGGAGCGAAGGATTGCGTCACTCCACGAGCGACGTGCTCGAAGGTTGTCCAGCTGCGACAGGCGCGCACCCAGGGCCTGACCGGTTCGGTTCGTGAAAGTTCAGTCGTTTCCGCCGTCCCGCGCTCCGTCGGCCGTCGTACTCGTTGCGCGCAGGCGCCCGGCGTACGACGTCAGAGCACCCCCGTGGAGACGACTTCCGCCGACGTCTTTTCGGGGAATGGGGGTATGTTGGCCGATTGGACGCCGCGCGCGAGACAGGATGATGACCGCTTCGCACCACCGATCGTCGGGCCGGACCCGTGAGCCGCGTCGCCCGAGGCGGTCTTCGTGAGTGTCCTGCTCGCGACCGAGGTCGCCTTTCCCGAGCACCGCGTCAGCCAGGAAGAGGTCACCGACCACATCGGGCGCTGGCTGGAAGACGCCGGGCGCGATGCGCGGCGCATCCGAGCGATTCTCGCGAATGCGGGTGTCGCCGAGCGCCATGCTGTCCTGTCGCCGGACGAGCTCTTTCGTCCCCGCGATCTGGGCGAGCGCAATGCGCTCTACACGCAGCATGCCCCGCGGCTCGCCGAGCAGGCCACGCGACGCGTGCTGGAGCGCCTCGACCTCTCGTCGGAGTGCATCGACCTCGTGACGTCGGTCTCCTGCACGGGCTTCATGATCCCTTCGCTCGACGCGCACCTCGCGAATCGCTTGCCGCTGAACTCCCGCATCCGTCGCATGCCCCTGACGCTGCTCGGTTGCGCGGGCGGAGCGATGGGGCTGTCCCACGCGCACGACCACCTCGGCGCGCACCCCGCGGCCTGCGGGCTCGTCGTCGCCGTGGAGCTCGCGAGCCTGTCCTTCCAGTCGACGGACCACTCGATGGCGCACCTCGTCTCGAGCGCGCTCTTCGGCGACGGAGCCGGGGCCTGCATCCTCGTCGGCGAGGCTTCCCCCTTGCTGCGCGGTCGGACCGACGTCGTGCCCCGGATCCGCTCGACGGCCACGTGCTTCTTCCACGCCTCGCTGGAGGCAATGGGGTTCGACGTGCGGACCACCGGCTTCCACATGATCCTCGACGCGCGCATCCCCGCCTTCCTGGCCGAGACGATCTGGCCGGAGGTCGAGCGCTTCCTCGCGGAAAACGGGCTCGAAGTCGGGGACGTCGAACACTGGCTCGTTCATCCCGGCGGACGCAGGATCCTCGACACCGTCGAAGCTTGCCTGGCGCGCGGCCCTCAGGTGCTCGCGACGTCGCGGCGCGTGCTGCGCGAGCACGGCAACCTGTCGTCGGCCTCGATCCTGGCCTTGCTGCGGACCTTCGCGGACGAGGGAGGCGCCCGGACCGGCGAGCGTGGTCTGATCCTGGCCTTCGGTCCCGGCTTCAACGCCGAGCTGTTGCTCGTCGAGTGGGGCCCCGCGCAGGCGTGACGCCGATGCTGGTCGCGAACAGCTTGCTCTGCGCCTTCGTGGCCTTGCAACGGGGCTTCGAGCTGCTGCTTTCGCGCCGCAATCGGCGCAGGCTGCGCGACCTCGGTGTCGGGGCAGGTCACGATCCGGCGTACCCGGCCATGGTCCTGGTCCACGTGCTCCTGATCGCGGGCAGCGCGCTCGAGCCCTGGCTCTGTGAGCGCCCGTTTCTCCCGGCCGTGGGCTATCCCGCGCTCGTGGTGTTTCTCCTCGCGCAAGCGGGACGCGTCTGGATCGTACGCACGCTGGGCGAGCACTGGAACGTCCGCATCCTCGCTAGCGCTCCGCGCGGCATCGTGACCGGCGGGCCGTATCGCTGGATCCGCCATCCCAACTATCTCGTCGTCCTGATCGAAGCGGCGACGTTGCCGCTCGTTCACTCCGCGTGGATGACGTGGTGCGTCGTACAGGCCTTGCACGTGCCCGTGCTCGCGCGGCGCATCCGGGACGAAGAGCGCGTGCTGAGCGCCGATCCCGAGTGGCGGGCTTCGATGGGGCCCAAGCCGCGCTTCCTGCCGCTCAGACGGCGCAGGTCCGGGGCGTGACCGTCGTCATCGTCGGCGGCTCGGTAGGCGGTGCGACGACGGCGCTCGCGCTGGCGCGCGCGGGCGTGGCTTCGGTGGTGCTGGAGCGCCGGAGCGAGGCGCTCGACAAGGTCTGCGGCGAAGGCCTGCAGCCCGCGGGTCGCGCGCTCCTGTCCGGGCTCTTGCCCGAGCTGGACGAGCTCGGCGCACCGTTCGAGGGCTTGCGCTTCCACCTGGGCGGTGGACGAACGCTGGCGTGGTCGTTTCCGGACGCACTGCACGGCGTCGGAGTCGAGCGTCTGGCCCTGGACCGCGCCATGCGCGCGGCGCTCGCGCGCGAGGACCGCATCGACTGGCGTCCCGGTGTGGCGTTGCGGTCGCTCGAGCGGACGGCGGACGGCTGGCGGCTCGAAACGACGGAGGGCGGTCTCGAGGCTGCACAGGTCGTCGCCGCCGACGGGGTCGCCTCGTCGCTGCGTGGTGCGTCGGGACGCGCGCGCGGACGCCCGCGTGGCCGCCACGGTCTACGCCTGCGCTTCGCGGACGTTCGACGGCCGGCGCACGAGGTGGCCGTGCACTTCGGCACTGGCGTCGAGGCGTACGTGACGCCGCTCGGCGGGGGCCGCACTTCCGTCGCGTTGCTCGGTGACGGCGAACGCCTGGCGGCGGCGCGGCGCGGCGCGTGGCCTGCGCTCCTGTCGGAACTGGGGCTCGATCCGGGCGGGACGCTCCAGGGCGAGCCCGCGCTGTGGTTGCATCGTGGTGCGCGCACGCGCCGCGTCGCGGCAGACGGGCTCTTCTTCGTCGGAGACGCGGCACTCGTGCTCGACCCGATCTCGGGGGCCGGCATGACGCTGGCGGTAGTCGGTGGCGAACGCTGCGCGCGGGCGCTCGCACGCATCGCGGGCGGCGCCGCGCCTGGAGCGGAGGAACGTGCCTACACGCGGGACTTGCACGCTGCGACACGCCCGTTCGAGCGCCTGACGGCTTTTCTGCTCTTGGTCGCGCGCTCGCCGCTCGTGCGGCGCGGCGCCGGGCGAGTGCTCGCGGCAGCGCCGTCCTGGATCGAACGCTTGGCGCGACCGACGCTCGGCGTCAGGGAGCGCTCGGTGTGAGCCCGGCTTCGGCGAGCAGCTCCTGGAGCTCGACGGTCGGTGCAGAACCGCGGAGCGGTCCGCGGCCGAGGGCTTCCCCGGGGAACGGCCGTGGCGGTCCGCTCGCGCTCAGGTTGACGAGCACGAAGGAGACCGTGAGCACCGAGCCCGTTTCGTCGAAGAGCACGCGGTCGACGCCGTCGAGCTTGGCGATGGCCTTCGTGAGCTTCTTCGCGAGCTTGTCGTCGGCGGCCGGTGCGAGGCGCCAGGCCAAGCCCTCGCGGACCGGCGTTCCCAGCGTACCGCCGCCAAAGCCGCCGAAGAGCTTCTCCCAACGCTCCTGCAGGTCGCTCGCCTCCATCTTCTTGGGAACGCAGTAGAACTGGGTCAAGCCGCCGCGTGAATCGAACCAGCGGATGTCGCCCGACATGCCGAGAATGTGGTCGTCCTGCTCCAGGCCGTCCCCGAAGCTCGGCAGCGTCGTGCCGCGATCGTCGCGCCCTTCGAAGGCGAACCATTCGAGCGGCTCGGCCTTCAGGCCGGCTTGCTTGATCGTCTTGCGGGCCGCGCGCTCGTCGAGCGTGGTGGGCATCGCGATCGTCACGAAGAAGCGGTCGGGGCGCGACTTGGCGGAGCGCGGCCCGTCGAGGAGCTCGCAGTCCAGCTCGTCGAGCTCGGCCCGCAGCTCGTCGGGGTCGACTTCACCCTTGAAGGACCAGTACCGCACCAGGGTCGGCGGGCGTTCGGGTGCGTAGGCCGCTTCAGCAGCAGCCGCGTCCTGGGCCGGATCCGACGGGAGGCCCGCCGGTGCCAAGGCAAGGAGCAGGGTCGCGAGAATGCGCATCACTCGTCGTCCTCCAGGTAGCCCGCCTCGCCGGGCGTGGCCTCCGCGCCAGGCGTCGCGTTCTTCACGTAGCGATCGAACCAGGCGATCGTCTCGGCCTGCACGTGCAGGATCGATTCCTCCGCGCGATAGCCGTGGCTCTCGTGCGGGAGCATGACGAGGCGCGCCGTGCCGCCGTTGCCCTTGATCGCGGCGAAGAGACGCTCGCTCTGGATCGGATACGTGCCCGAGTTGTTGTCGACCTCGCCGTGGATCAAGAGCAGCGGCTCCAGGATCGAGTCGGCGTGGAAGAAGGGCGAGATGGCGAAGTAGGCCTCTGGCGCCTCCCAGATCGTGCGCCGCTCGGATTGGAAGCCGAACGGCGTCAGCGTGCGGTTGTAGGCGCCGCTGCGGGCGATGCCGGCGCGGAAGAGATCGCAGTGGGCCAGGAGGTTCGCGGTCATGAAGGCACCGTAGCTGTGGCCCCCGACGGCGACGCGCTCCGGATCGGCCACCCCCAGCTCGACGGCCTTCGCGATCGCGGCCTCAGCGGCCTGCACGATCTGCTCGATGAACGTGTCGTTCATCGTCTCCGGATCGCCGATGACCGGCATCGTGGCGCCGTCGAGGATCGCGTAGCCCTGGGTGAGGAGCGCGAGGTGCGAGGAGCCAGCGACGCGCGTGAAGCGCCACGGGCTCGACGAGATCTGCCCGGCCGTCGAAGGGTCGTTGTACTCGAGCGGATAGGCCCAGACGAAGAGCGGCAGGCGCGTCCCGGGCTCGTAGTCGGCCGGAAGGACCAGCGTCGCCGAGAGCGCGACGCCGTCGGGGCGTTCGTAGGTGACGAGCTCCTTTCGGATCCCGCGCAGCTGCGGCGTCGGATCGGGAAACTTCGTGAGCACGCGGATCTCGTCGCCACGCCGCAGGCGGTAGTTGGGGGGCAGAACCGGAGATTCGAAGCGCGTGATGAAGGTCAAGGACTCGGCGGACGGAAGCACGAGCGCGACGGATTCGTACGTTCCCGTCTCGCAGCGCCACAACCGGACGGTGTCGAGCGTCGCGAGGTCCTGGCGGTCGAGGAAGGGCAGCAGCCCCTCCGGCGAGGCACCCGAGCCGCTGCGGAACACGTGCCCGTCGTGTTCGAGAACCACGCGGTGTCCGTTCGCAGCGCGGGTCGAGGCGAGCGTGCCGGGGTCGCCGTAGCGATCGCGGATGCTGCGGTCCTCGAGCACGACGGGAGCGTCGGTTCCCGGAGCGTGGAGGAGGCTCAGGATCCAGCGTCGGTCGCGATCGTACTCGCGCGTCACGAAGCGTTCGCCGTCGGCGAAGAACTGCAGGCCGCTCGCGCGTTGGGCGACGCGGACCAGCTCGCGCGGCGCGGCCTTGGTGCGCGGCTGCGCTGTCAGCCAACGATCGCGGTGGTCGGCCTCCGTGTTCGGGTCGCCGCCGTCGAGGGCCTCGGTCCACAGGAGTTCTCCGTGCGGCGTCCACTGCACGTTGCGGGGACCGGTACGCACGCCTCCGATCGGGATGTTCTCGCCGGCCGGGACCCTGGCCACGACCCGCACCTCGTCGCCCTCCAAGCTGCGCACCGCGATCGTCTGGGGAAAGCGGTAGAAGGGCATGACGTAGGAGAACGGCGCTTCGATCCGGGTGACGAGCAACAACGGCTCGGTCGGCGACGGCTCGACGTCCGCCCAGATGGCGGGCTCGGCGACGACCCGTCGGGCGCCGCTCGCCACGTCGGCCACGACGATCGTGCTGGTCGCGTAGTGTCGGAAGAGCGCTTCCTCGAAGGGCGAGCTCAGGAGGTCCTGATAGGTTCGCAGCGGCGACGTGTCGCCCGCGGTCTCCTGGATGTTCGGTCCGCTCGGAATCGTCGGGGCGGCGGGCTCGGGGCCGCGATCGGCGGGAACCTCACGAAGGACGAGCGAGTGCCCGTCCGGCATCCAGCTCGTCCTGCCCAGGACCGTGTTCAGGCGTTCGGAAAGCCGCTTCGTCTTCGCCGGTTCGTTCGCGCGGCCGGCCCACAGTTCGGTGCCCGTCGCCGTGACGACCGTGTAGGTGAAGTGCGTCGAGTCGTGCGACCAGTCGACGGATCCGAGGCGCGCGCCGGCCGGCAGGTCGATCCGTACCGTCTCGCCACCGTCCACGCCTCGCAGCACGAGGCCCTGCGCCCAGGATGTGCGGAAGGGAGCGTTCGCGGCGGGATCGATGCGCAGGCCTGCGAGCCGCAGCATGCGTCGCGAGACGTCCGCGATCGACGGCAGCGCAGCGTTCTCGATCAAGAACATCCAGCGCCCGTCGGGACTGAAGTCCACCGAGGGGCTCGGCGGCGCCGTGACCAGATCGACGACCTCCTGGGGCGGCCGGAGGTAGCCCGCTTCCTGCGAGGCGAAGGCCGGAGCCGGGACGAGCGCTGCGAGGAGGGCGAAGAGGGCGAAGGGTCGGGACATTCCGAGGCTCCGTACGGGCGGGGGAGGATGCGAGCGCGCCCCGGGTCCCACGGCTCGAGTCCGTGTCACGAAGGCGCAGCCCGTGCGTCAGTCGTCGGCGACTTCGATCCGGATCGTTCCGGACGTGAACGTGCCGGTCGCGCCGGTCGCCTCCTGCGTCAGGTCTACACGGCCGGGGCCGGTCGGATGAAAGCGCCAGGCTCCGGTCTCAGCCTGCTCGACGTAGCCCTGGCCCGTACCCGCGACGATCCAGTGGCGGTGCACGTCTTGCGCATCGGAGCCGACGACTCGGACGTCGAGCGGGATCGGAGCCGGGCCCGCTGCGCTCTCCGGCGCCGAGAATTCGACGATCGCGGGACGCGGCAGGCTCGCACCGGGCGCGAGCGCGGTGCGGGCGAGGACGGTCTGGTCCAAGCGCTGCGCGAGGCCGATGACGTCGAGCTCGGGCGTGCGGCGCGGGTCGCGGGACGTCACGCGAACCGCGACGTTGCCGCGCACGAAGGCGACCCACGACACGGCACCGCGCGCGGCTCCCGAGAAGCCGATGTAGCCGGCATCGCCGACCGGGCGGCCGTGTCCGCGCGTGTCCGGAGCGGGCCTCGTCGAGCTCATTCCGGCAAGCCACGTGACCAGCACCTCGTGGGCTTCCTGGGCGGACGCGCCGACGCGCGCCTCGACGACGAAGGTGGCTGCGGACTCCGAGGGGGCGCGGAAACCGCGCGTGAGCCAGCCCGAACGCGCGCGCAGGGCCTCACCCTCCCAGCCGGGAAGCGCGAGCGTCCCGAGCGTCAGGCCGTCGCGCAGGCGACCCTGCGGCCAGGTCTCGACCCGGTACTGCTCGCGCACCGCGCGGATGTGCTCGGCCAAGAGCGGGCTCTCGTCCTGGGCCGTCGCGAAGGAGGCGAGGCCGAGAAGCGCCGCGAGGAGGAGGGGACGATAGGTGGTCGTGTGCATGTCGTTTCCTCCGGATCAGTCGAGGCCCGGGAGGTTCTCGAGCGTCTTCGTGACCGTGTTCGTGGAAGAGAGCTGATCGTAGCCGCCGGTCCCGGCCCAGAGCCGATCGACGTTCCAGCCGGGTGTTCCGGGCGTGGAGCCGGGCGTGCCGTCCGCGTCGAGCTGCATGCACGTGTCCGACACGTGCAGACCGTTGTCGCGCGTCACGATGTGGTGATAGCTGAAGCCGTGACCGAAGGCTCCGCCCCACAGGTTGGTCGTGTAGTCCGGTGCACCGATGCCCCAGATCGCGTTCAGGGTCATGGGGCCGAGGCGCACGGGCCGCATCCCGTCGATGCCCATCATCGCGAGCATCGTGGTCGTCGCGCCCATGTTGTCCGAGCAGTTGATGTAGACGCTCAGGGCGTGAGCGTTGAGCAGGTCCGAGAGCGACATGCGCCCGGTCTGGAAGTTGTAGTAGTGCGTCTGGCCGCCGTCTCCGCCCAGCGGATAGGCGTCGTAGAGCACGCCCTCGATCGCCGCTGGGATCCCGCTGTTCTGCCCGAAGAAGCCGCGCACGTGGTTCTCGACCAAGCCCGTGTCCGTGCTCATGTCGGCGCCCGTGAAGCCGCTCCACTGGTACCAGTATTCGGCCACCTCGACCCAGGGGCCGGCGTACTGCGTTCCGGACGCGCCCGCACGGAATTCGGGCTCGTCCCAGAGCGTGTAGACGCGCTGTGTGATCCGCACCGATCCGGGGATGTCGCGCCAGTCGTTCGTGCCCGTACGGGCGACCTGCCAGCTCCACTCCATCGGGAGCTCGACGCGCGTGACGTCGGTGGGGAGCGGCGGCAGGTCGAGCACGACGCCGATTCCCGGGCTGACGGGAGCGCTGGTCGCGAACGGAACGTCCTGGAGCTTGCCCAGGATGCGCAGGTCGTAGCCCGCGACGGGATAGCCCGCGTCCAGGAGGCCACCGGAGGCTGACGTGGCCGAAGCGCCGAGGACGACCTCGAAGCGCGGCGTCGACCCGCGCACGTAGGCGAGCGGGTAGTTGAAGCGCTCAGCCTCGTAGTTGGGCCCGTCCAGAACCGGGGAGTCGGTCGCGGTGTGAACCGCCACCGACGGGCGCGGGCTGCCGTCGTCCAGGTCGAGGTCGGAGACCTCGTCGTTCTTCGCGACGTTGCGGTACTCGTGGAAGGCCGGCGTCGCGTAGAACGCGTAGGACGCACCCTTGCGGAAGTAGACCATCTGATGCTCGTCATCTCCGGCGCTGTCCTGCGCCTCGATCTCGACGATGCCCAGGCGGACGATGGCAAGGTCCGTGACCAGCGGGGTGACCGGGTTCGCACCGCTCAACGGCGCGATGCGAATCGTGTAGGCGCCGGTGTCGAGCCAATCCCCGAGGTCGTCCTTGCCGTCCCAGGTGAGCCGCACCGCAGCGGCACCGCCGACGAGGTTGCCCGTCCACAGGTTCGTGACCAGCACGTCGTCGCGCAGGATGTCGACGGCGACGTCGCTGGACGCTCCGATCGGTTCGAGGTGAAAGCCGATGTCGACGCGACCTCCGGCGAGCTTGGGGTCGGCGACGTGCGTGATCCCGTCGGAGACCACGGTCGGAAAGGCCACGGGCGGCCGGTTCTGGCGCGCGGCGCCTTGGGCCGTCGTGGACAAGCACAGCACGGCGAGCGCGGCCAGCCGTGGAAGGGAACGCAGCGCCGGATGACGGACGTGCCGATTCATGGGATCTTCCTTGGTTGTGACCCCGGTCCCCGGCGGCTGCGACTCACGAACGCATGCACAGGCCGAGGAGGGGCGGGCGAGGTGGCCCCATGCTACCCGCGGGGGGCCGGTTTCGCCCGCCCGTAAAGATCGGCGGCCGTCTCTCGAGTCATCCAGGAGTCCGTTGAACGAAGGCTTCGGATGTTGACGCCCTGGCATCCGAAGCCTCGTTCCAACGGGCTAGCGGCGTTCGCCGCGGATCCTGCGACCGACCAGAGCCTGTGCTTCGAGATCGCGCACGCCGCGCGCGCGCAGGTCGCGCACCCAATCCGCGGTCACGCCGTGGATCCGCATGCTGACGAAATCGTCAGCGCCGGTCGCGACCACACCGAGCTCCGTCAGCGCGTCGATGAAGGCCGGTGTCGCGCCGTGGATCGAGAGGGAGATGGCGTCGTCGAGCGTCGGGCGTTCACCCAGGCGCTCGGTCAACGCCAGGAGGCGTTGCGGTCCGACGTCGTGGATGCGCAGGGACACGAGCTGGTCGAGGTCGAGATCGTCGTAGCCCAGCTCGAGCAAGGCGTCGGCGAACCCGATCGTGACGCCGTGGATCGAGAGGGAGACGAAGTCGTCGGGCGTGACCGACGGGAACCGCTGCGTCATCGTGTCCATGAACTCTTCGGTGACGCCATGGATCGCGAAGGAGATCGCTTCGTCGAGCTCAGGCAGCTTCGAGAAGCGCGCGGCGAGACCGCGGAGGAAGTTCGGGTCGACCCCGTGGATCTGCAGGCTCCGCAG
This sequence comes from Planctomycetota bacterium, assembly GCA_029259595.1. Lineage (GTDB taxonomy): Bacteria > Planctomycetota > UBA1135 > UBA1135 > OFTM43. The sequence goes on from JAJDEW010000004.1 coordinate 33,374, forward strand.
CTCGTCCGCGTCGACCTCCGTGTAGCCGAGAGCGTGCAGGGCGTCGGCAAACTCGGGCGTGACCCCGTGGATCGAGAGCCCCTGGAGCTCGTCGAGCGGCACGACGCCGCCGAGACGCTCCGCCCAGGTCCGCGCGAGATCGGCGTCGACGCCATGGATCCGGGCTGCGACGAGCTCGTCCTGAGGCACGTTCTCGTAGCCGACGGCGGAGAGGCTGCGGATGAAGGCGGGCGTCACGCCGTGGATCGCCATCGAGATCAGCTCGTCGAGCGTCACCTGATAGCCCAGCTCGTTCAACTCGCGCAGGAACCCGCTGCCGACGTTCACGGCGGCGAGGATCAGGAAGTCCTTCGTCTTCGGCTCGTAGCCGGCTTCGCGCAGGTCGTTCGCGAAGCTCGCGCTCGGCTCGAACTCGAAGCGCCCCGTGCCGTCCGACTCGGGTACGCCCGTCAGGAAGTCGCCGCGGAAGGTGAACGTGCCCGCTTCACGCACGAGCCGGAATTCGATCTCGTCGCCCGGCCGGAAGCCTTCCAATTCGTCCGTCGTCGTGGAAAGGCCGACTGTCCACGAGTCGCGGTCCGAGGACAGGCGCAAGTCGAGTTCGAGTTCGTTTCCACGCCCGCGGCCGAACCAGAGGCCGCGTTCGGTGAGCAAATCGCTCGCGAGCGCCGTCGGTTCGAGGGCTCGACGCTTCGAGGCGGCGTCGTCCTGAAGGGAAGAAGCAGGGAGTGCGCCGGTGAAGGCGCAGGCCGTGAGGATGGTGACAGCGATCATGGTTGCGATTCCTCGCAGGTTCGGGGATGTGGTGAGTTCGGGGCGCGCGCTGCGTCCGAGGATGCGGGCGATGCGTACGACGAGACTGCCGCCCGTGGCGGAGAGCGCGACGCGCGGCACGGGCAGGCGGCTCTCCTCGAGCGTCGCGAGGGCCCGGGCATAGGTGCGCCGATCTCCGCAGAGCGCAACGGCCAGGTCGTCACAGCAGTGCTCCCGTTCGACGCGGATCGCGTGCGAAAGCCACCAGACGGCGGGGTGATGGAAGAAGAGCGTCTCGACCGCGATCTGTGCCAGGTTGACGAGTGCGTCGTGCCGTCGAACGTGGGCGAGCTCGTGGGCCAGCACGGTCTCGAGTTCGCGGCGCGAGAGGCCGAGCAGGGCACTCGGCGGGAGCAAGACGAGCGGGCGCAGGAAACCCCAGGCGATGGGCACGTCGATCCGGTTCGAGCCGGCGACACGAACCGCGCGCCGGATCCCGAGCCGCGTCGCGAGCGCCCGAGCCAGCTCGCGCACGTCATCCGGGAGCGCGACGACCCCCTCACGACCGAGCCGACGTGCGCGCGACGCGCAGCGCAGGTTGTGGGCGGAAAGAGAGGCGACACCCACCAGCCAGAGCGCTACGAGGACGAGCTCGAGCGTCCTGCGTCGCGTCACGTCCACCGTCCCGCGGGGTGTGCTCGAAAGTGCGGGCGCTGGAGTCGAGCGAACCGGGCGCGACGGGTCCACGGTGGTCGCCGCGCTCGCAAGCGCCGCTTCGCTCTCGAACGAAGCCGGCGCACGAGTCGACGCCAGCACGAGCGTCACGACCGGCGCGAGCGCGGTCCCGGCGAGCGCGGCACAGAGCACGAGGTAGCGCACGTTCGCCCGCCGGGAGGGGACGAAGGCGAGCACCAAGCGCGCCGCGAGCGCGATCGCGGTCGCCTGCCACAGGAAAGCCGTGTGGGCCTGCACGAGATTCGCGAGCGTGCCCGTCGAGTCGAAGGCGGTGCTCATGCCTCGTCCTCCTGGGCTTCGTCGAGCATGCGACGGATGGCCTCGAGCTCCTCCGGCGTCGAGCGCCGCGACGCCAGCGCCCGCTGGACGAGCCGGGCCGGCGAGCCCCCGAAGGCCTTGTCGAGCAGATCCCGGACGAGCGTCTGCTGGATCTCCCCCTCACCGATCAGCGGTCGATAGACGTGGGCCCGGGCCGATTCGTCGCGCGTGACGAGGCCCTTCTCCGTCATGATCTGCAGGAGCTTGAGGGCGGTCGTGTAGCCCGTGGTTTCGGTGCGGGCGAGCTCCTCGTGCACCTGGCGGACGGTGGACGGGCCCCGTTCCCAGAGCACCCGCAGGATAGCGTATTCCGCTTCGGTCGGTCGTTTCGTGCGTCCCATGGGGACCGGCTACGGACGTGGTTACGAAGCGTTTCGTAGAAAAGACGAAAGTCTTCGTAGGTGGGATGCAGGCCGCCCCCAGGCCCCTCAGGGCACGGTCGGGGGGTAGCTTTCGGCCAGGAGCTCGGCCAGGAGCTCGCTCCACTTGGCGAAGGCATGCCGGGCGTGCCCGTAGCGCGAGAAGCACTCGATGAGCAGGAACGGGGTGCCTTCGCGCGCGCAGGCGAGGGCCAGGACCCGTTCCCCGCTGCCCCCGTCGGTGACTTCGATCTCCGCCACGGCTCCGCCCATGTCGAGGGGGACCAGCAGGATCACGGTGACGACGTTGACGAAGACGCTGGAGGGGTCGACGTCCGTGAGCGCGGTCCGCACGTTCAGGGTGTCCGGTCCCGGCCCGTCCGCGAGCTCGAAGTCGCGGCCCAAGGACTCGCGCAGGCAGCTTTCGAAGTGGGCGGTGAGTCGCGCTGCGGTTTCGGCTTCGAGCTCGGGGGCCCCGTCCGCCGGTCGCCAGAGCGTGGGCTCGATCCAGAGCCGAGGACGCGGGCGGGGTGCTCCCTGCGCCCGCGGACGAGCGAGCAGCACTTCATCGGGCACCCAGCCCACCTCGTGCTCCGGGGCCGGGACGAGGTCCTCGTAGCCGTCCAGGAAGCCGGTGCGCGTCGGCGCGAGACCGGCGCAACCGGCGCTGCAGAAGAGGACGAGCGCAGGAACGAAGCGAACGGAACGGGACATGGGATCGTCGGGGGCAGGGGGACCGGGGTCGTTTGCCTTACGCAGCCGTGATCCGTGCCGTGACGTTCACGGAACGAACTTCAGGTCTTCGACAGTCCTCGGTAAAGGCGTCAAAAAGCCGGAAGGAGTTCGGAAGAGTCCCTGGTCACCCTCGTACCAGGCGCGTGCAAGTGACCGCAGCATCCACACTTCTCGGGGCGTCGACCCTGTTCACCATGACCTCGACCCCGCGTCGCTTCCTGCCGGAGGCGATCTGCCCCCGCTGTCATGGAGCGGTGCGCCCGGTCGAGGTGTCGCAAGGGGACGAACATGCGGCGAAGTGCGAATACTGCGGTCACCTCTGGACGCTGCGTGCGGGGGCCTCGTGGCCGGAAACCGGCCGTCGGGGCGCTGCGCTGCTCGCCACCATCGGTGGGGCAGCGACGGAGGCCGCCTTTCACGCGAGCTCGGTGCGACCGAGGCGGTCGCGCACCGCGCGGCCCGTGCGGCACGGCGCGTCGCGCTCCTGGCTCTGGCTGGCGTTCGGAATCGGGGCTCTCGCGCTCGTCGTGAGCCTCGCGCTCTAGCAGCCTCGGCACCCCCGCGTCGCGCTACTCCCCGGACTTCGGGGCGTCGGACTGGACGAGATCGGGAACGCGCGGGGTGAACTTGCCGGCGTTGCGCGCGTTTCCGGCCTGGATGATGATTCCTGCGACTTGCCCTTGCTGGCGTTCGAAGGCGACGTCCTGGGCCAGGCGATCCTTGGTGTCCTTGACGTCGATGCGAGCGCCCCAGTCGAGGAGCTGTTGCGCGGCGTCCACGTTGCCGCGGAAGGCCGCGATGTGGAGCGGTGTCCAGTTGTCGTTCGAGACCGGATCGAGCTGGGCCCCGCAGCGTGCCAGGGTCTCGACGGTCCGTCCGCTGAGTTCGGTGCGATCACAGGCGAAGTGCATGGCGCGCAGGCCCTCGGACTGGGTCGCCTCGAGATCGGCGCCCAGCGAATAGAGCTCGCGGATCATCGGCGGGCGGCCGCGACTGGCGGCGAGGTGCAGCGGCGTCTGCCCGGACTTCGTGCGCGCTTCGATGTCGGCACCCTTCTGCGCGAGGAAGCGCACGATGTGACCCATCCCTTGTTGCGCACCCATGTGGACCGGGGTTCCGTCGCGCTTTTCCTTGGCCTCGATGTCGGCTCCCAACTTCACGAGGAGCATGGCCGCTTCGATCTCGCCCATGTAGGCGGCGTAGTGGAGGGGCGTCCACTTCTTCCTGTCGCGGATGTTCACGTCGACGCCGTGTGCGATCAGCGACTCGATCACGGCCACGTTGCCGTAGTTGGCGGCGTCGTGCAGCGGCGAGCCACCCTTCTTGTCGAACGTGTGAACGTCGGCCCCGTGCTCGATCAGGATCTCGATGATCTCGGCGTCGTCTCGAATCGAAGCTCCGTGCAGCGGCGTCCGGCCCCGAGCGAGGTTCTTGTAGTTGGGGTTGGCGCCGTGGTCCAACAGCGCCGCGGTCATCTCGAGGCGCCCGCCGGAGGCGGCCAGATAGAGCGGCGTACGACCGTCCTTGGGAGTGGCTTCGATGTCGACGTCGGGGTCCTCGAGCAGCATGCGGAAGACCTGGTCGTGGTCGCCCTGGACGGCGAAGTGCAGCGCTGTCCAACCACCGCCGGCCTGCGCGTTCACGTCAGCCCCGCGATCGAGCAGGAGGCGGACCGTCTCCGCGTGGCCGTTCTGAGCGGAGAGATGGAGGGCCGTGTAGCCCTCCATGAAGGTGGCGTCGACGTCCTCCCCGTTGTCCAGCTCCTTGGCCACGAGCTCGGTCAGACCCTTCTGCGCGTGCGCGTGGATCCCTTCGGGCGGCGACTGGGTGGCCTTGCCCTGCTGCTCGAGCTCTTCCAGGCCGCCCGCAGGCAGCGGCACCGTCGCCTCGGTCTCCCCGGCGACGTCCATGTCGGAGACGAGCTCCTGGGGGTCGGAGGCGTCCGTCACGCCGGAGGCATGCGAACTCGGCTCGGCCGCGAGGGGGTCGGCGGGGGCGAGGGCCGTGACCGTGGGACGGGCGGTTTTGTCCCCGTCCTGCCCCTTGCCCTGGGCGGGTTCTTGGCCGGTTTCGGCCGGCGTGCTCGTGTCCGAGCAAGCGGGCGCGAAGCAAACGAGAAGGGCGAGCGCGGTGCGCACGATGGGCTTGTTGGAGTCGAGGGCGGTCATGGTGGGGTGAAGCAGGGCTGACTCGAGGAGGCCGTCCGGAGGTCCTTCCTCGGCTCGGGCCACGCGGATTGTGGAGGGCTCGGGAAGCCACGGCAAGACGACGCGCCTCCGGGTGGGCCGGTTCCCTACGGAGAGGAAGGCGGGGAGTTGGAGTCGGCCGCGAGGCTTCCTCGCCTTTTTCCGGCCAGGAGGATCGGATAGCCTACCGCCCCGCCATCGCGCTGGACGGGCAGAACTCTGGCCCCATGGACCCCTCGGAATCGCCTTCTCGCTCGCTGACGGTCATCGTCCCCGTCTTCAACAGCGCGCGGATCCTGCCCGCCCTGATCGAGCGTCTGGAGCCCGTGCTCGCGTCCGTGGCCGCCGACTTCGAGCTTCTGCTGATCGACGACGACAGCAAGGACGACAGCTGGAGCGTGATCGAGGAGCTCCAGCGCTCGCACAGCTGGCTGCGCGGCATCCACATGATGCGCAACTACGGGCAGCACAATGCGCTGTTGTGTGGCATCCGTCGCGCGCGCTTCGACTTCATCTTGACCATGGACGACGACCTCCAGCATCCGCCGGAGGAGATCCCACTGCTCCTCGCGAAGCTGGACGAAGGCTTCGACGTCGTCTACGGCACGCCCGAACACGAGCAGCACGGCTTCTTCCGCGACATGGCCTCGCGCGTGACGAAGATGGCCCTGCAGAGCGCGATGGGGGCCAGCACCGCGCGCAAGGTCAGCGCGTTTCGAGTCTTCCGGACGCACGTCCGGCGGGCCTTCGAGAACTACCAGAGCCAGTACGTCTCGATCGACGTCCTCCTGACCTGGTCGAGCACGCGCTTTGCCGCCATCTCGGTGCGCCACGACCCGCGAACGATCGGCGAGTCGAACTACACGTTCCGCAAGCTCGTGACGCACGCTCTGAACATGCTGACGGGCTTCAGTACGTTTCCACTGAAGCTCGCGAGCGTGATCGGCTTCGTCTTCACGCTGTTCGGCCTGGGCGTCCTGGTCTACGTCATCGTGCGGTACCTGCTCCAGGGCAGCGCGGTTCCCGGCTTCCCCTTCCTGGCCTCGGTGATCGCGATCTTCTCCGGGGCGCAGCTCTTCGCGCTCGGGATCATCGGCGAATACCTGGCGCGCATGCACTTTCGCATGATGGAGCGGCCGACCTACGCGATCCGCGATATGGCGCCGGTCGCGACGGAATCGGATGCCATGACGCGATGACCGCGCCCTGCACGCAGCTGGCCTGGGACTCCGACTTCTTCGGCATCGAGATCGCCCGGCTGCGGGCTCCGACGCTCGACGAGGCCGCGCTCGACGAGGTGCGGGTCTGGGCCCGAAAGACCGGCGTTCGCTGCGTCTACTGTCTCTTGCAGGCCGACGATGGCGAGAGCATCCGCGTGGCTGAGCGCGGCGGACTGCGCCTGGTCGACATTCGCGTCACGCTCGAGCGTTCGCTCGCCGGTGTTTCGCCCGGGCTCGCGCCGGGGCTTCGCAACGCGAGCGCGGAGGACGTGGCTCTCCTGCGCGAGATCGCGCGCGTCAGCCACCGCGACGCCCGCTTCCACTACGATCCGGGCTTTCCCGACGAGCGCTGTGACGAGCTCTACGCGACCTGGATCGAGAACAGCTGCCAGGGCTTCGCCGCCGGGGTCCTGGTCGCGGACGACGGCGCGGGCGCGCAGGGCTACATCAGCTGCCACCTCGACGGCGCCGAGGGCTCGATCGGACTGATCGCCGTGTCCGACGCGGCGCGGGGTCGCGGAGCGGGGCGACGGCTCGTCGACGGTTCGCTCGCCTGGTTTGCCCAACGGAACCTGGAACGGGCCGTAGTCGTCACGCAGGGGCGCAACGTCGGCGCCCTCCGCATGTACGAACGGTCCGGCTTTCTCGCCCGTTCCGTGGAGCTTTGGTATCACCTCTGGCCTTCCGACGACCGATCCCAGGAACCCCTCCGTTGAGCTCGATCCGCATCCCCTTCAACAAGGCGACCCTCACCGGAGGCGAGCTCGACTACATCCGCCAGGCCGTCGAAGAAGGCCACATCTCCGGGGACGGCTCGTTCACGAAGCGCTGCAATGCCCTCTTCGAGTCGACCCTGGGGGTCAAGAAGGCCCTGTTGACCACCTCGTGCACCCACGCGCTCGAGATGAGCGCGATCCTGCTCGACATCGGTCCGGGCGACGAGGTGATCGTGCCGTCGTTCGCCTTCGTGACGACGGTGAACGCCTTCGTCCTGCACGGGGCCAAGCCGATCTTCGTCGACGTGCAGCCCGAGACGATGAACATGGATCCCGCGCTCGTGCGCGAGAAGATCACCGACAAGACGAAGGCGATCGTGGCCCTGCACTACGCCGGCGTCGGCTGCGACATGGACGAGCTGTGCGCCATCGCGCAGGAAGCCGCCGTTCCGATCGTCGAGGACAACGCCCACGGCCTGTTCGGGACGTACAAGGGCAAGCAACTCGGCACGTTCGGTGCCCTTGCGACGCAAAGCTTCCACGAGACGAAGAACTTCACCTGCGGCGAGGGCGGGGCGCTCTTGCTCAACGACCCCGCGCTCTTCGAGCGGGCCGAGATCATCCGTGAGAAGGGCACGAACCGTGCGCGCTTCTTCCGCGGTCAGATCGACAAGTACACCTGGGTCGACGTGGGGTCGAGCTACCTGCCGTCCGAGATCCTGGCCGCCTTCCTCTACTCGCAGCTCGAGGCCCGCACGGAGATCCAGGCCGGGCGCGCCCGGATCTGGCAGCGCTACGCCACAGCCCTCGCGGACTGGTGCGCCGCGAACGGGGTCGAGCAGGGCACCTGTCCTGCGGACCGCGAGCATCCCTACCACATGTTCTACCTGGTGCTGCCCTCGTTGGACGTGCGCCAGGCCTTGATCGCCCACCTGCGCGACCGCGGGATCCTGGCGGTCTTCCACTACCTGCCCCTGCACCTCTCCGACATGGGGCGGCGCTTCGGCGGACAGCCGGGCGACTGCCCCGTGACCGAGGATCGCAGCGACCGGCTCTTGCGCCTGCCGCTCTACCACAGCCTCACCGAGAGTGAGCAGAGCGACGTGATCGAGGCCGTGTGCGCCTTCGCCCCCTGACGCCTTCGCGCCCGCCCGCGTCAGCGGCTCGGCCCTGTGAAAGTCCTTCGGCGCCATGACGACGTCCTCCACAGCAGCGCGGCACCCGCCCGCCTCGCCGAAGCCACGGATTCACCTGCGTTTCCAGTTACCCTGCTAGCAGCCTGATGGAAAAGTGCTTCGGATGCGATGCATGTGACCGGGAGGCTCGGCAGGTGCGCGAGATCGCAGGCGAATCGGTCGATTCGGCGAGGCTCTCGCGTGCCGGCCGGGCTTTCCGGACGCATGCAGCGCGCCGGATGACTTTTTCATCAGGCTGCTAGGGCGCCGCGCGCGAAGCTGACGGTCGATGGAGAGTGCCACGGAACGAGCCTGGGGCCGGACAGCCCTCGCTGCCGTCACGGCCTTCGCCGTGACGTGCGCGCTGCACGTCGTCTTCGCGCGCCAGCACGTGAACCCGGCCGACGAAGGCTTCTTGTGGTATGGCGTGCAGCGCACGCTGGCCGGTGACGTGCCGCTGCGCGACTTTCAGTCCTACGAGCCCGGTCGCTACCTCTGGTGTGCGCTGATCGGGACGTTCGCGGGCGACGGGATCGTCGCGCTGCGTACGTCGATCGCGGTGTTCCAGGGGCTCGGTCTCTTCTTCGGTTGCCTGGTCGTTCTGCGCGTCCTGCCCGCGCGCTGGCTCGTGGTCCCGGTGGCCTTCGCCCTGGCCTATTGGATGTTCCCGCGTCACAAGGCCTTCGAGTCGGCGGCCGCGATGATGGCCGTCTGGGTGGCGGTGCGGCTCTTCGAAGAGCCCTCGGTGCGTCGGCACGCGCTCGCCGGTGTCGCGGTCGGGCTGGCGACCTTCCTGGGCCGCAACCACGGGCTCTACTGCGGCGCGGCGTTCGGGCTGTCGATCTTGCTCTTGGCCTGGAAGGGCCGCGATGGCGGTCCGGTTGGGAAAGGCCGCGATCGCGGCCTGGGCCGCAAGCTCGCAGCCTTCGTGGGCGGAGCGTTCGTCGGTGCCTTGCCGCTGCTCGGCATGCTCGCGTTCGTGCCCGGCTTCGCGGCGGCCTTCTTCGATTCGCTCCTGTTCTTCGTTCAGCACGGCTCGAACACGCCGCTCGCGTATCCCTGGCCCTGGCGCCTCGGCTTCGAGCACCTGGCGGGTCACGAGCGTTTCGCGCTCGCGGCCGCCTTCCTGTTGCCGCCGGTGGTCTACGTCGTCGGCCTCGTCGCGCTGTGGCGGACGCCGGCCGAGGAGCTCGGACGTCGCAGCGTCTTGTTGGGTGCCGTCGTGGTCGGGAGCTTCTACGCCCACCAGGCCTCGGTGCGTTCCGATCCTCAGCACCTCGCCCAGAGCATCCATCCGGCGCTGCTCGCGTGCCTCGGCGCCTGCGCCCTGGTGCGCGGACGCGCGCGCCTTCCTGTGACGGCCGTTGCGTGCACGCTGCTCGTCGCGCTCGCGGTCGTCGCCGTTGGGGCCACGAACCCGGTCGTGAAGCCCTGGCGGACCGTATCCACCGAGCGCGTCGAACGTGTTCCGCTCGAGGTCGGTGACGACGTGCTGCAAGTCGACCCCGGCGATGCGCGCTATCTCGAGCTGGTGCGCGGCGCGATCGAGGCGGCGGTCCCAGCCGAGGCGCCGATCTTCTTTGCGCCTGTCTTCTCGATCTTCTACCCCTTGTTCGAACGCAGGGCGCCGACCTGGCAGATCTACTTCCTGTGGAAGTTGAGCGAAGACGAGCAACGTGCGATCATCCGTCGGCTCGACGGCGTCGACCACGCGCTCATCGTCGATACCGACCCGACGGGAGAGCTCCTCTTCCGCAACACGAACCCACTCGTCTGGGCCTGGTTCACCGAGCGCTTCGAGCCGGTCGAGCCGCGGCTCCTGCCCGCGGGCCACTGGCTGCTCCGACGGAGGCCCTGAAACCATGGCGAGGGAACCCTACTTCGCGACCTGCGCGCCGGGCATCGAGCCGCTTCTCCACGCGGAGGTGAAAGCCCTGCGGGTGGCGCGTGTCGAACGGCAGGTGGGGGGCGTCTACTTCGAGGGCTCGGAGCAGGACGCCTGGCAGGCCAACCTGCGCCTGCGGACGGCGATCCGGGTCCTGCGAAGGCTCGCGCGCTTCGCTGCGCCGGACGCGGATGCGCTCCATGCAGGCGTGGGCGAACTCGCCTGGGAGCGCTTCCTGCCCCCGGGTGGCACGTTGCGTGTCGACGCACAAACGCGCGACTCGGCGCTCGATCACTCGCGCTTCGTCGAGCAACGCGCGAAGGACGCCGTCGTCGATCGCTTTCGCGCGCGAACGGGCGAGCGACCGTCGGTCGACAAGGAGGCCCCCGACCTGCGCGTGCACGTGCACCTCTTCCGCGACCGCGCGACGGTCTCGGTCGACACCTCGGGGTCGTCCCTGCATCGGCGTGGCTGGCGGATCCACCAGGGCCGCGCGCCGCTGGCGGAGACGACGGCCGCCGCGCTCGTGCTGGCGAGCGGCTGGAACCGCCGCGCGCCGCTCGTGGACCCCTTCTGCGGGACCGGGACGATCCTCGTCGAGGCCGGTTGGATCGCGGCGGGGATCGCGCCCGGACTCCGTCGCGAGTTCGCCTTCGAGCGCTGGCCTGGACACGATCGCCGTGGGTGGGACCGGCTGAAGCGCGCGGTCGCGAACGAGAGCTCACCGGCGGGCAAGCTCGTGCTGCAGGGCTTCGACGTGGATGCGGAGCGCGTGCGCGAGGCCGGCGAGCACGCTTCCGCGGCCGGGCTCGAGGGCCTCGTCGAGGTTCGACAGGGTGACGCACTCGACTGGCGCCCGCGCGCGGGTTGGAACGCCTGGATCGTCACGAACCCGCCCTACGGGCTGCGCCTCGGCGAGGAAGCGGAGGTCGAGCGGCTCTACACGGACTTCGGTGCGTTGCTGCGCGCGCATTGCAACGGTTTCCACCTGACCCTCCTGACGGGACGCGCGCTCCTGGCCAAAAAACTCGGATTGGCCGGAACAAATCGCGACACCTGGGTCAGCGGTGGACTCGACTGTCAGGTCGTTCGGCACGAGAGCATTTGAGGCCGATGGAACGACGATCCGATCCAGGACGGATCGGGGGAGTCCGAGTAGACTTCACGGGTTCGCGAACCCCATCCGAAGAAGACCGTTCGAGACCCTCCATGCAACGATCCTCCCTCCTCTCCGTGGCAGCGGTGACCGCCGCTTTCGCAGTCGGCTCCGGCCTCTTCGCTCAGGACTCCGTCTACCGCCGCGACGGAAAGGTCTGGATCCGCAACGATGGCGCGGACGCGTACTACGTTCACCCGGACGTGGTCACGGTGCGCTCGAACGCGGACCGCGACGTCCAGTCGCTGCTCGATGCGGCGCCGACGGCGATGGCGGGCGCGAAGGTGCTCCGTTCCAACCGACTCGGCTTCCACGACGTCGTCATTCCGCCGGGCATGGACGTTCTGGACTACGTCGGGGAGCTGCGGGCCAGCGGACTCTTCGCCTCGGTCGAAGAGAATACGATCGGTCGCTATGTCGGCACGCCCAACGACCCGAGCTTCTCGTCGCTGTGGCACCTCGAGAACACGGGGCAGACGGGCGGCACGTCCGGTGCAGACGTCTCGGCGCTCGCGGCCTGGGACATCGAGGACGGTGACCCCTCGATCGTCGTCGCCGTGCTCGACAGCGGCACCGAGTGGACGCATCCCGATCTCTCGGCCGGCATCTGGAGCAACCCGGGCGAGACGTTGAACGGCGCGGACTCCGACGGCAACGGATTCGTCGACGACGTGCGCGGCTGGAACTTCAGCTCGAACTCGAACGACCCGAGCGGTTCGTTCACTCACGGTACGTGGGTCGCGGGCGTGATCAACGCGACGGGCCAGAACGGGATCGGGATCGTCGGGCTCGCCGGTGGCGGCAACGACGGCACCGGCGTGACGGTCATGCCCTGCAACGTGGGGGACTTCTCACCGGACGGCTCGATTCTGGACGACGCGATCCTCTACGCGGCGGACAACGGGGCGCACATCATCACGCTCAGCCTTTCGATCGGTACGTCGGCGGCGGTCGACGCGGCCGTCGACGACGCGGTCAACAACCAGGGCGTCTTCATCGACTGCGCCTCCGGGAACAACGGCTCCTCCGTGTCCTATCCGGCCGTGCTCATCGACATCATGGCCGTCGCCTCGACGAACGACGACGACGACGTGAGCTTCTTCTCGAACCCGGGACCCGAGGTCGAAGTGGCCGCGCCCGGGGAAGACATCCTGATGACCCAGTCGGGAGCGACTTACGGTCTCGCGAGCGGCACGTCCTTCGCCGCTCCGCACGTGGCCGCCCTCGCTTCCTTGCTCCTGTCGCGTGATCCTTCGCTGACGAACGCCCAGCTGCGCAACATCATCCGCGTCACCGCCGACGACATCGACGCGCCCGGTGTCGACAACGACTCGGGCTCGGGCCGCATCAACGCCGAGGCTGCGCTCGCGTCGCTCTCGGTCACCGGTTCGGTGACTCCCTACGGTGTCGGCACCGCCGGTGTGGCGGGGATCCCGACGATCGGCGCGTCCGCTGTTGCGGTGGTCGGAGGGAACCTCGATCTGACCACGAGCTCGGCGGCACCGAACGCCGGGGCGCTGCTCGGGATCGGCTTCTCGGCGCTGAACTTCCCCTTCTTCGGCGGCACGCTGAACATCCACCCGAAGAACTCCCTGCGCTTCGCAGTCGTCCTGGACGGTGGCGGAGCCGGCCTGCAGCCGCTCTCGATCCCGGCCGACGGCAGCCTGGCGGGAGCCGAACTCTTCGGCCAGTGGTTCGTCTTCGACGCGGCCGCGCCGGCCAACTTCGCGATGAGCCAAGGACTCGAGCTGGTCATCGGCTCTTAGGAGCCCGTCGAAGACGTCATTCGGCGCCAGGACGCCGTCCTCCACCCGGGTGCCGCACCCGCAAGCCTCGCCGAATCCACGGATTCGCCTGCGTTTGCGGTTGCAACACCCGAGCGGATGCCGGCGCCCTGGCCTCCGAAGCACGTCTTCAACGGACTCCTGGCCCGTCGAAGACGTCATTCGGCGCCAGGACGCGGTCCTCCACTCGGGTGCCGCACCCGCAAGCCTCGCCGAATCCACGGATTCGCCTGCGTTTGCGGTTGCGACACCCGAGCGGATGCCGGCGCCCTGGCCTCCGAAGCACGTCTTCAACGGACTCCTGGCCCGTCGAAGAGCCAGCGGAGCCGTTGCCGAGGCGGCGACGAGGAAGGAGCGCGCTTGCGCGTTGTCGGGCTCTCGAGGGGGAGGTTCGAGCTACGCCGGCGGCTCCCACAACTCGATCGGATTCCCTTCCGGATCGTGAATGCGTGCGAAGCGACCCGTTTCGGGAGAGTTCCACTCCGCTCGGGTCGTGATGTCGATACCTGCCGCGCGCAACTTCGCGAGCAATTCATCCAGCCCCGCGACCCGCAGGTTGAGCATCCACTGCTTGTCTTGCGCGAAGTAGTCGGTGTCCGGCTTGAAGGGCGCGAAGACAGTCGGCCCGGCGGATTGTTGCCAGACGAACTCGCCGGCGGCCATGTTGGCCCCGACACCGAGGTGTTCGAGGTACCAGGCCATGAGCTTGTCAGGATTGTTGGCTCGAAAAAACAAGCCGCCGATGCCGGTTACCGCCATGGATGGATGCTCCTGCGCGTTCGAGTGTCGAGTGCTGGGCGTCGTTCGTAGCACTGCGGGGTGCCTGCCGCAAGACACGGCGGCCTTCGCTCCGCGGTTCTCTGTCCGTCGCAGCCTACGGGATCGCCGCACTCGCCTCCGCCACGTCCCTGCTCGCAGGACGCCACCCCGCGAGCTCCGTTGCCCGTGGGGCAGAGGGGTCGCGGGGCGGGGTCGCAAGGCCAGGGCTCAGATCAGCTCGGGGTCGGTCGACACCGCCACCAGACTCGGCCCGGGATGGGCGAGCGCTCGCTCGAAGGCCGGGACGAGCTCGTCGCGCGACGTGACGCGCAGGCCGAGCGCACCGCACAGCTCGGCATAGGCGGCGAAGTCCGGGTTGTGGAGCGACGTCTGCCAGACCTCGTGCCGACCTGCTCGTTGCTCCTTCGTGATCTTGCCGAGCTGGCCGTTGTCGAGCAGCACGTGCGTCACGTTCATGCCGTACTTCACCGCGGTGAGCAATTCGCCCATGTACTGCCCGAAGCCACCGTCGCCCGAGATGGAAACGACCTTGCGGCCGTGGAAGGGACCGTTCTCTTCTTGCGTCGCGGCCCAGGCGCCGAGCGCCGCCGGCAGCGAGAAGCCGATCGACCCCAGATAGCCGGACATCAAGACGCTCTGTTGCGTGCACTCGAAGTAGCGGCCGAACGAGTAGGTGTTGTTGCCGACGTCGACCGCCAGGATCGCATCGGCCGGGACGGTCGAGTTCAACGCCTCGAAGACGGCGGCCGACGCGAGGCCTTGCCCGTTCGTGTCTTCGACGCGCCGGGCCTTCTCCGTGCGCCAGATCTTCCAGCGTGCGGCGATCTCCGGGCGCTGGTCGACGGGTCGTATCCGGTCGGCGAGCTCGCGCGCAAGGAGCTCGACGGTCACGCCGATCTCGCCCCACACCGCGACGTCCACGGCGTGCGTCTTGCCCAGCATCATGGGCTCGAAGTCGACCTGCACCGTCGGAATCTTCGGCGTGATCCCGGTGTGATTGCTGAAACTCGCGCCCAGGACGAGCAAGACGTCCGCTTCGTTCATGAAGTACGAGGCGATCGGCGTTCCGCTACGGCCGAGCACGCCGCAACCCAGCGGGTGGTGGTCCGAGACGACGCCCTTGCCCTTGAAGGTCGTGATCACCGGCGCGTTCCAGGCCTCCGCCAGAGCGAGCACGGCGTCCATCGAGAAGCGCGCGCCGTGTCCGACGATCAAGACCGGCCGCTTGGCCCGTGCGAGCAACGCGCAGGCCTCGTCGAGCGCCTCGCGCGGCGGGCCGATCGTGCGAACGGCGAGCCGCCCCTCGGGGGAACCGGCCGCCGCCTCGGCCGGCAGGGTCTGGACCTCGTCCGGGAAGATCAAGTGCGAGACGCCGCGGTTCAAGAGCGCGCTCTTGCAGGCCAGGTTGGCGAGCTCGGCCGGCCGGCTCGTGGACAGGACGGCCTGCGACCACTGCGCGACCTTCCCGAAGGCGGCGCCGAGATCGACCTCCTGGAAGGCTCCGGGACCGAGCACCTGCGTGTCCACCTGTCCGGTCAAGGCCAGTGCCGGGGAACGGTCGACGTTGGCATCCCACAAACCCGTGAGCAGATTCGTCGCGCCCGGCCCCGCGATGCTGAGGCAGGCGGCCGGACGACCGGTGAGCTTGCCGTAGGCCGAGACGGCGAAGGCTGCCGCACCCTCGTGACGGATGCCGTAGAAGCTGAGCTCGCCCGCCTCCGCCCGCCGCCGGAGCGCGTCGGCGAGCCCCAGGTTCGAGTGCCCGACCATGCCGAAGACCTGACGCACGCCCCAGTTGGTGAGCGTCTCCGCCACGACGTCGCTGGTCGTGCGCACGTGGACGCTCGCGGCCGGCAGCCCCACCCAAATGCCGTCGGCACGCTCCTCGATCGGATACGTCGCGAGCCCGTCCTCGAAACCGTCGGAGCCGCCGCCGTGGGGGTTGAAGTCCCAGCCGTGCCAAGGGCAGCGCAGGAGCCCGTTCTCGATCGAACCCTCCCCGAGCGGGCCACCCTGGTGCGGACAGGCGTTCTGAACGGCGGAGATCTTGCCTGCATGATGCGTCATGCAAACCGTCAGCCGGCCGCACGTGACGGAGCGGACACGCCCCTCTTCGAGCTCACCGAGCTCGAGGGCCTTCTTCCAGATGAGTTCGTCAGGAGCGCGATCATTCATGGTCCGTGATGGGGAAGGTCGTGACGGAGCCCGGCGGGCGGGTCAGGGAGTCGGGGAAGCACGGGGATGATAGCGGCTGTTCCAGTTGCGTGCTCGCCGAGCCGCACACGGAGCACTTCGCGTCCCGTACTCCGTGTGCCAGGCTCTTGTGACGGAGACCCCGTCCGAATGCGGAACGCATGTGTGAACAGCCTGCTCGCCCTCGCCGCGAGCTGCGCCCCGGAGCCGGTCCCGGCGGCTCCGAGCGAGGTCGGCGTGCGCGCGGAGGACACGCGTCCCGACCTCGCGGATCTGGAAGCCCTGGGCTACGTCCACGTCGACGAGGGACCGGCCGGGAGCCTGGCGGACCCGCGCGCCCCTGGAGATTCAGGAGAGGCCGCGCCGCGCGCCGGCGGCCCTTCGCTCTACACCGACGACCGCTCGCGCGTCCTGCTCATCGACGAGACCGGAACGCGCCGTCACACCTGGACGATCCCGGGCTTCGATCAGGTCGAGCATGCCATCCTGCAGGCGAACGGTGACGTGGTCGTCGTCAGCGTCGACCAGGGCTTCGCGCGCGTCGGACGAAGCGGCGAAGTGGTGTGGTCGGTCGCCTGCCAGGCCCACCACGACGTCGCGCCCGCCGCCGATGGCGGTTTCTGGGGGCTCGTCTGGCGCGAGCGCACGTGGAACGGCCGGCGCGTGCGCTTCGACCTCGTCGTGCATCTCGCCGCCGACGGGACGCTCGTCGAACGCCTCGACACCTTCGAGCTCCGGCCGCGGCTCGCAGAGCTGCATCCGCCCCTGCCGCTCGACCTCGCACCCCAGCAGGTCGAGGACTCGACGAAGGTCTACGACTACTACCACCTGAACGCGGTCAGCGAGATCCCGCGCGACGTCGGTCCCCTGCGCCGTGGCGACCTCCTGCTCTGCGCGCGCAACGCGAGCCTCGTCTTCGCCGTCGACCCCCGGACCCGCACGCTGCGCTGGCAGCTCGAGGGGCACGAGCTCGACTTCCCCCACGCGCCGGGTCTGACGGATTCCGACACCCTGCTCGTCTTCGACAATGGCTGGCACCGCGGCTACTCCCGATTGCTGGAATTCGACCTCACGACCACGGCGGTCGTCTGGCGCTACGAGGGCCGACCCCGCACGACCTTCTTCACGAAGACCCGCGGCTACGCCCAACGCCTGGCCGATGGCCACACCCTCGTCACCGAATCCGAACGCGGCCGCGCCTTCGAGCTCGACCCCGCCGGCAACACGCTCTGGACCTTCGAGAATCCCGAACTCCGCGACGGCCGACGCCGGCGCATCTACCGCCTCCAGCGCGTCCCCGCCACCGCGCTCGAGGACCTCGCGGGAGACCGTGGCCCGCGGTAGGGGGCCGTGGCCTGCGGTGTGGGGGAGGCGTAGGTCCTACGGCGGAGCGGAGCGCAGGCTCGCCGTAGGCGGGCCGTGTCCTACGGTATGCGGAGCGCAGGCTCGCCGTAGGCGTGCCGTAGCGCAGCCTCGGAGCCGCAGGCTCCGTGCTTGTGCCGTTGCGCGGCGCGAGCCGCGCAATCAGGCACAGGCGCACGACGCAGTGTGCGCCGCGTCCTACGGGGTTGGGGCAAGCGACTCCCCGAGCGCTCGGCCCTCGGGTTGCGCCCCTCGCGGGAGGTGTGTTTCGCTCTGGGGAAGTTCTGTTCTTGGCGCGAAGCGCTGCGCGCGAAGCGCGCGAGTCCGTGGTCCTCGGTCCGTGGTCCTCGGTCCGTGGTCCTCGGTCCGTGGAAGCGACCCTGGGGTTCGCCTGGACGCCTCGCTCGCCATCGGCTCGCGCTCTGGACGGGGGTGCGCGAGACCGAACCGGTCACGCCCGCGCAGGACGCAACCCGAGGGCCGAGCGCTCGGGGAGTCGCTTGCCCGAACCCCGTAGGACGCGGCGCACACTGCGTCGTGCGCCTGTGCCTGATTGCGCGGCTCGCGCCGCGCAACGGCACAAGCACGGAGCCTGAGGCTCCGAGGCTGCGCTGCGGCACGCCTACGGCGAGCCTGCGCTCCGCATACCGTAGGACACGGCCCGCCTACGGCGAGCCTGCGCTCCGCTGCACCGTCGGAAACGGCCCGCCTACGGCGCGCCTGCGCTCCGCCACACCGTAGGACACGGCCCGCGGCCTACGGTCGCTGCAACAGCGCCAGGATGCGATCGGAGACCGACAACGGATCCACGGCATGCGAGCCGGGGTCACCGCCGCAGTGTTCGAAGTCGCGGGAGGCGAGGAAGACGGGGCCGTCTTCCGCGCGCTCCGGCAAGCGGCCGTGACTGCCTCGCACGAGCCCGGTATCGAGGGGGATCACGTCCATGAGATAGCGCATCCCGAGCTTCTTCTGCAGGAGCCGGCGGGCGACGCGCAGGAAGGGGAGGCGCAGCTCGGGGTCCACGAACAGTTCGCAGGGGTCGTAGCCGGGCTTGCGGTGGATGTCGACCGTGCGTGCGAAGTCGGGCGCCTCGGCGTCGTCGAGCCAGTAGGGGTACGCGAACCACGAGCCCGGGGCCGCGACGAGGACGAGCTCGCCGGCACGCGAGTGCCCGATCGCGAGCTCGTCGCGTTCGGCTCCTTCCAGGACGCGTTCGACGCCCGGCAGCTCTTCGAGAACCGCGCGCGCGCGGGCCTGGGCCGCATCGTCGGCGGTGTAGACGTGGGCCGCTTGATGATCGACGACCGCGAAGGCGCGGCTCGCGATGGGGTCGAGCGTTTCGCCGACGGGGGTGGCGCGCACCTCGAGCAAACCGGCTTCACGCAGCGCGCGATTGGGATACACCGCTTGCTCGACGTCCTCGATCGCGTACTCGGACAGGACGACGGTTTCGGCCCCGATGTCGTCGGCGGCCGCGACGAGCTCGCCCACGAGACCGTCGAGCGCGCGCACCGCGGCTCGCGAGCGCGGGTCGTTGGGGCCGTAGCGCTGATGGTCGTAGTCGAGGTGGGGGAGGTAGACCAGCGTCAGGGTCGGTCGCACTTCCGCGAGCGTCCGCAGAGCGACGTCGGTGATCCAGCGGCTCGAGGCGAGCCCCGCCCTGGGCCCCCAGAAATCGAAGAACGGAAAGGGCCCGAGCGTGGCCTCCATCTCGTTCGCGAAGCGATCGGGCTTGCCATAGACCGCCAAGAGCTTGCGGCCGTCGGCGGGATAGAACGGCCGGGGCGTGATCGAGAAGTCGACCGCGGCTCCCATGTTCCACCACCAGAACAACTTGGCGCAGGTGAAGGCCGGGTCGAGCTTGCGGGCCCGCTCGTAGAGTTTCTCGCCCTGGACCAGCCGGTTCGACTGGAGCCAGAAGCGGACCTCGCCGGGCCCGCGGTGGTACCAGCCGTTGCCCACGACGCCATGTTCGGCCGGCGTGCTACCGGTCAAGAACGTCGCCTGGGCCGTGCAGGTCACGGCCGGAAAGACCGCGCCCAGTGGACGCGCGACTCCCCGAGCGGCCAAGCCCGCGAGGTGCGGCGTGTCCGCCGTGACGTCCCGCCCCCCGAGACCGACCGCATCGATGACGAGCACGGGTTTCATCGCTGGCATCCTAGTCCAGACCGAGCGCGGGAGAAGCTGGAACAACGGACTCGCTCGCCTTCGGTGTGCGCGGTGAACGGTTTCGAGGGGTTGAGCGGGCACGGCCGCGAGGGGCGCAACCCGAAGGCCGGGCCATCTGACATCCGCGGGCCGGCACCGACGTAGGACGCGGCGCACACTCCGTCGTGCGCCTGTGCCTGATTTCGCGCCTCTCGCCGCGAAACGGCACGAGCACGGAGCCTGCGGCTCCGAGGCTACGGCCCGCCTACGGCGGACCTTCGCGAACTTCGCCACCGACCGTCGTCATGATCCCTCGCCCGGGAGTCTCATCCAAAGGCTACGAATCTGGCCCTCGACTCGAGGTCGATGACCGTGTCCGCGGAGCGCAGGCCCGCCGGAGGCGGGCCGTAGCGCAGCCTCGGAGCCGAAGGCTCCGTGCTTGTGCCGTTTCGCGGCGAGAGGCGCTAAATCAGGCACAGGCGCGCGACGGTGTGCGCGCCGCGTCATCTGTTGCGCCGTTTCGCGATAGAGGCGCGAAATCAGGCACAGGCGCGCGACGGAGTGCGCGCCGCGTCCAAAAAGGAGGTGCCGGCCCGCAGCCATCGGACACCCCGGCCCTCGGGTTGCGCCCTCGCGGCCGTGCCCGTTCCACCCCTCGAAACCCGTTCACCGTGCGCAGCGATGGCGAGCCGAAGGCGAGCGCGTCCGCTGCCCGCGGATCGGAACGAACCCGAGAGCCCCCGCGAACCCCGCGCTACGATGCCGCGCCATGAAAGCGCCGCTGCGGATCCCGGGGGCCGGCCGGCTCGAGGAAGGCTATGCCCGCAAGGTGCGCTATCCCGACCCCGACGGGGACGGGATGGAAGAGCTGGTGCTCTGTCGGCTCGGCGGGCGGTTGTACGCCACCGACAGCCTTTGCCCGCACGAGGGTGGGCGGATCTCCGAGGGACCGCTCCAGGAGGGCAAGTTCCTCTTCTGCCCCTTGCACCTCTACAAGTTCGATCCCGTGAGCGGAGCGGCCCAAGACGTCGTCTGTCCACCGGTGCGCACGTTCCGCGTCGACGAGATCGGTGTCGATGCCGAGGTGTGGCTCGACGTCGAACCCGCTTGAAGCGGCTGCTCGAGCCGAATCGTGGGGCGGCCCGTCCGCGCGCGCGACAGACCGGGATTCACGGCTTCTTGCGCCGTGTCCGACCTCCCGGGGCGGGTCGCTCGAGCCCGTGCAGGACCGGCATCGCCGCCCGTCGCTCGTCGTCGAGCAGGTCCCACAGGACTTTCGACGGACGGCGGTAGGTCCGGGGACAGTGGAGAAGGCGTTCGGGAAGCGCGACGAGATCGACCGAGGTGTCGTGCGCTTCCATCTGGAAGGCCCGCGCGCGCAGGAGCTGCAGCGGGTGGACGGTGGTCGCGATCGGGGTGCGCGCGCCGAGCGCTCCCGTCTCGCGCAGGAGCGCGAATTCGAGGTCCGCGTACCCGCCACCCTTGCCGAGGCGGGCCCCGTCGCGTCCGACTCCGACGCAGCCCGAGACCACGAGGTCGATCTTGCCGACGTCCGCCAACCCCAGCGGTTCACCCCAGGCCTCGGCGCCGCGGATCGAAGACGCGTTCCACAGCTCGTGTTCGGGGATCTCGTCGGGGTCGAGCCAGAGGAAGGGGCGCTCGCTCGCGAGACGCGGCACGGCGAGGAGCACGCGCTTGCCCTCCCGCAGCGCGCGGTGCCGAACCGGACGCTGGGGCAGATCAGGATTGCACTTCAGGGTGCGCGCGCGCTTCCACTCGGGCGTGTCGGCCAGTCTTAGCGCTGCGGCTTCCGCGCCCGTGAAGTTCGGGATGCGGCCGACCGCTCCGGGAAAGCGGGCGACACCGGCCGCGCGCAGGGCCTGCCAGCAGTCCATGCGAAGGGGTTTCTTGTCCATGGTCGTGCTGAAGACCGTTCCTGCGCGTCGTGGTTGCGGGTGCGTCCGACTCTTTTCGAAGCGACTTCGCGTGCTCCTGCTCGCGTCGGTGGAGCCAGAGGATGCCAAAGGCGAGGTGCCCGTCCCCTTCGGTGTGGTAGGAGGGCCCCGCCCGGGGGCCCTGGACGGATTCCGCTCCGCGGGTCGCTCGGCGCGCCGTTCTCGCGGGCCCTCTCGAAAATCTCACAAGGGCCCGCAACGCATGGGAGCGAGCCGGCGTAGGAGCGCGCGAACCCGGCTTCGGCCCCGAAGGAGATTCCCATGAAGCACCTCGCCCTCACGACCTTGACCCTGACCCTCTGCACCGGCTGGAGCGGGGCCGACGTCCTGCGCCCCGAACGCGTCTCGGCCGATGCGACCTGGCTCGCCCACCTGGACGTCGACGCCGTGCGCGCGAGTTCGCTGTGGGGTCTCGTCTCGGCGAGCGAGCACATCAACGTCACCGACGGCCTGGCCGACCTGGACGAGGTCGAAGCCAAGTTCGGCATCCACCCGCTGCACGATCTGAAGTCGATCACCGCGTACGGTGCCGAGGAGGGTTCGGACACGGGCGTCGCGCTCCTGAGCGTGACCGATCGCATCGATGGGGCGCTGGAGCGCTTGAAGTCCGAGGAAGGTTACCGCGCCGTCTCGCACGACGGCCTCGAGCTGCACACCTGGGACGACGACGGCGATCGGGTCTACGCCTACGTGCACGCTTCCGGAGCCGAGCGCGTCGTCGTGTTCTCGGACGACGCCGTGCGGGCCGCCTTCGGCGTTCGCGTGCTCCTCGGACAGAGCCCCTCGCTCGCGACTGGGACGCCGACTACCGCCTCTCCGCTCGTGGCGCGACCGATGCCCGGCAGCATGGTCTTCTTCGCGGCCGGACCGGAGCTGTCACGCTTCGAGGACTTCGAACCCGCCTCCGCCATCGCGGGGCTCGCGAAGGAGCTCGTCTTCGACCTGGCGGAGAGTCAAGGCCTGCTCCAGGCGCGCGCGACGCTCGTGGCCGAGAACGTCGAGGATGCGATGAACGTGGCGCAGATCCTGCAGGGCTTGAAGGCGCTGCTCTCGCTCTCCCTGCTGGGCGACGACGACATTCCGCCGGCGGTACGCCAGATGGCGAATGCGTTGCAGTTCAACGCTCGCGGCCAGGAGGTCGTGATCGAGTTCGCCTACGACGTGCGCCGGCTCTTCGAAGAGCTCGAGGCGCTGGAGGCGCGCTGAGTCGATGGCGCAGACGCCTCACGACGAAGCCGCGCTCCCGGCGACGGGGGAAGAGCTCGCGGGCGCGACGTCCGAGGCGCTCGCGGTGGCTGCCCAGGCGGGCAGCCGCCCTTCGTTCGAGGCCCTGGTCACGCGCCATCACGCGGGGCTCTTCCGCTATCTCGTTCTGCGGACCGGTTCCGCCGTAGAAGCCGAGGACCTGTCGCAGGAGGCCTTCCTGCGCGCCTGGCAGAAGCTCGTGCACTACCGACCGACGCACCGCTTCACGACCTGGCTCTACACGCTCGCCGCGCGCCTCGCGATCTCCGGTGCGCGCAAGGCGGACCCGCTGCGCGCGGCCCGGGACCTCGAGCTGGGGGGGGCGCTCGCGAGCGACCCGGCCGGCGATCCGGCACGGCTCTGCACCGCGGCGGAGGAGAAGCACAACCTCTGGTCCATCGCCGCGACCATCCTGACCGTCGACCAGCGCGAGGCCCTCTGGCTGCGCTACGTCGACGGATTGTCGGTCAACGAGGTCGCGCGTGTGCTCGGGCGCCTGCCGGTGACGGTTCGCTGTCACCTGTTTCGCGCGCGGCGTCTGCTGGCGCTCCGGCTCGCCGCGGTGGAAGATGCAGGGCCCGAGGGTGCGCTGCCGTCGACTCCGACACGCACGGGGCCGCGCGAAGCGCGGACCGATCCGCTCCCCGCGACGTCCTGGGGGGACTCCCGATGACTTCGAAACGCAACGAACTCCGGCTGGGTGAGCGCCTGCGGCACGACGCACGACGCCTGGACCTCGCATCTCCGTCCGGCGCGCGCGAGCGCGTCCTCGCGCGCCTGGCCGTCGAGCGTCCGGGCGGTCGCCCTGCCGACGCCGCGACCCGGCCCAGGGGGCGGTGGGAGCTCGGCTGGCTCGCGGCCCTCGCGTTCGTGTTGGCTTTGACGCTCTTCGCGCGCCTGCGTACGGGCGCGACGGATCCGCTCGAGTCGGTGCGCCTGGCGCGCGCGTCGATCCCGACGGGTCCGGAGCGTTCGCTCCTCGACGCGACCGTGTTCGGTGTCCTGTCGGACCTGCGGCGCTCGGGACCGGCGGCCTTCGTGTCCGCGTCGCTCGCGGACGAGGGCCGCGAGGGGGCGAACCTGGCCGGACCCCTCCAACGGGAGATGCGCGACCTCGTCTCCGACTCGGCCCACGCCGCGGAGGTCCTGACGGCGCGGTTGCCCGGCCCACTCCGACGCTCGCTCCTGGCGCTCGAACGGCGCGACTCCTGAACGCCCGCGACGCGGTGCGCGGCGTTGCTCGACCCGGAGCGTGAACGCGCGGAACGGGTCGCGGACACTCTCGGCTCGGCGGACGAGCCGTCCGATGAGGGCGTGCTTCGGCTGCGGTGCAAGTGGCCGGGTTCTCCGGACGCGCGCAACGCGCCGGATGATTTCTCCAGCGGGCTGTTAGACTCGTCGCGTGGTCGAACACGTCTCTCCCGGGGCCAGCGCCCTCCCCGCCGTCTTCCGCCGCGTCTTGCGGCGCCGCTGCCCCCAGTGTGAGCGAGGGCCGCTCTTCCGCTCCTATGCGCGGCTCCATCCGAGCTGTTCGGAGTGCGGGCTGGTCTACCGCCGCGAGCAGGGTGCGCAGACGGGTTCGATGTACCTCACGGCGGCGGTGAACCAGGTCTTCGCGGCGCTCGTGATCGGCTGCATCTGGATCTTCTTCGACTGGAGCGTCGTCCGCTCGCTCGTGGTCGGCGTGCCGCTCGTCGCGCTTTTCAGCGTGCTCTTTCTGCCCCTGTCGATGGCCCTGTGGGTTGGAGTCGAATACGCCACGGACGTCGGCAACCGCGAAGACTGGACGCAGCTGCGCTGAGGCCGCGGCCGAAAAGGCGCGGAACGAGCGATGCCCGAGTTGCCCGAAGTCGAGACCGTCGTACGCCTCCTGCGCAAGCCGCTCGTGGGGCGCACGCTCGAGCGCGTGCGGGCACCGTGGCTGCGGTCGCTGGGCGGAGACTCGCTGCGCGCCTTCGGGCACAGGGTCGTCGGGACGCGCGTCCGTGCGCTGCGCCGGCGGGCCAAGTTCATCGTGATCGAGCTCGAGCGCGAAGGGGCGGACGCCGGCGCGCTCGTGGTTCACCTGCGGATGACCGGCCGCCTCCACGTCGAGCCACGCTCGGCCGATCCGGGGCCGTATGCGCGCGTGCTGGTCGACCTCGATGGGGACCGCGTCCTCACCTTCGTCGACGTGCGCAAGTTCGGACGCTTCCTGCACCGGGCCGACCCCGAAGAGCTCTTCCGAAGGCTCGGGCCCGAGCCCCTGGACGGAGATCTGGACGCCGAGGAGTTCGCGCACGAGCTGCGGTCGCGCCGGCGGATGCTGAAGCCCTTGCTCCTGGACCAGAGCTTCATCGCGGGGCTGGGCAACATCTACGTCGACG
The DNA here is from genome assembly GCA_029259595.1 of Planctomycetota bacterium. Lineage (GTDB taxonomy): Bacteria > Planctomycetota > UBA1135 > UBA1135 > OFTM43. The sequence continues at coordinate 58,445 of JAJDEW010000004.1, forward strand.
AGTCCCTGCACCGGGTCAAGCTGCATCCCGAACAGTCGGCCGACCGCGTGTCGGCGCCCAAGGCCCGTGCCCTGTTCGACGCCATCCAGACGACCCTGCGCGCGGCGATCGAGCGCGAGGGGTCGAGCTTCGACGCGTTCTACCGCACGCCGGAGGGCCAACCCGGCAGCTACCAGCACCAGTTCCGGGTCTACGGTCGGACCGGGCGGGCTTGCCCGGTCTGCGGCACGAGCATCCGGAAATCCACGGTCGCCCAGCGCGGTACCCACCACTGCCCGCGTTGCCAACGGCGGCCAAGCTCGCGCGGGAAGGGGACGCGGCATCTTGCGGGCCCGGAAGCGGGCGCTATCCTGCCGCGATGATCGAGGTTTCCGATTTCAAGAAGGGGCTCTGCCTGTCCTACAAGGGCGCGCCCATGATGATCGTCGACGTCACCTTCAGCACGCCGACGGCACGCGGGGGCGCCTCGATCGCGAAGACGAAGATGCGCAACCTGCTCACCGGACAGCTGCTCTCCGATTCGATTCGAAGCGGCGAGAAGTTCGGTGAGGTGGATTACGAGCAGCGCAAGGTCAGCTACCTGTACAGCGACGGGACGCACTGGCACTTCATGGATGCGGAGACCTTCGAGCAGTTCCCGCTCGACAAGGACGTCCTGGGCGAGCGTATCGGGTACTTGACCGATGGTCTGGAAGGCATCCGCTCGCTCACCATCGAGGGCAAGATCGTCGACGTCATCCTGCCGAACACGGTCGACCTCGCCGTGACCGAGGCGGACCCGCACATCAAGGGCGCCACGGCCCAGGCCCAGTTGAAGCGCGCCGTGGTCGAAACCGGCGTCGAGATCCAGGTCCCGAGCTACATCACGGCCGGGGAGAAGATCCGGATCGACACGCGCGACGGTCACTTCGTCGAGCGTGTGAAGGGCTGAGGCGCCCGCCGTCCGGTCTCAGTTCACGGGTGCGACGCCCGAGCGCGCGCGCCAGGCCGTTTCGAGCTCCTGGCCGTCCGGCCACATCTCGAGACAGATCGCGAGGTAGGTCGTGACGTCCTCGGGATCGTGCTTCGCGTCGAGCGCCGACAACGCCTCCGCGATCTTGGCCCCATCGGGACGCGAAACCTCGACGTCCTCGATCATGCCCTCTTCGTGCGGCACGCCGGTCGCGTCGAGGAACTCCGTGACGATCTCCTTCTTCGTGCGCACGAGATAGGAGCCGAGCAACTCGTAGGCGAGCTCCGGGCTCTTCTGCGACTCGAGCCACTGCCGGCCCTTCTTCGCGCGCGTTTCGAACGGGAGCTTCCTGATGGACTGCGGCCGAAAGCGCAAGAGCTTCGCGACCTCGCCGTCGAGCGGGCCGAAGCCCTGTTCGGCCAAGGCCTCGTAGATGGACAAGAAGCGTGCGTCGGACAGGCGGCGGAGTTCTTCGAGGGCGAACATGGGGGGCGCGGGGATCCAGCGGGGAGCCCGGGCCGAGAGGGCCGGGCGAAGCGGTCAGGATAGCGGCGGGTCGCAAGCACCGGAGGCGTTTTCGGGCGACTTCCTCCCCGGTTCACGCCATGCGCTCGCGAGCGCCTGGCGTGGTCCGTGCACCGCAAAACGCGATGACGAATGCGCCCGTGCTTGCGCGCTCACGAGCCAGGACGTCCGTTCACCGCTCCCGGGCACCAGCGTGTCCCCCCAAGGACAGGCACGGTCCCTGTCGGGCGAACCTCCCAAAGGACAGGCACGGTCCCTGTCGGGCGACCCTCCCAAATGACAGGCACGGTCCCTGTCGGGCGGTGCCGGGACGGGTACCGACTCGGTGCCAATGCGTGCTCCCGTGGGAGGCGTCGATCGAGGTTCTCAGTCACCCGTCTCTCTTGGTGTAGCGCCTTGTGGCGCGTCGCGCTACGGGTGTGTGGAACGAAATCGAGGGTTCTCGGATTCGCGACCCCAGGGGCGGTGTCGAGCGATTCGACAGGCGTGCGGCACGCAAAGGTCGCACCGCGCGGGGCGAGCAAATCCGAGGCCTCGCGTTCGGCGCGACCTCGGAACGGGTGCGGTACGACGCCTCGGAAGTGCCAAAAGCCCAGCGAGGAAGGGCTTTCGGCGTGCGCGAAAGTCGGAGATCAGTCGGCTTCGACGGCCAGGATCTTCACGCGGAAGGTGACCTCTTGGCCGGCGAGCGGGTGGTTGGCGTCGAGCAGGACTTCGTCCTCGTGCACTTCGATGACGCGCATCTCCATCTCGGCTTCGTCTTCGTCGATGCCATTTGCCTCGCGCTCCTCGGGATCGAGCTCGAGGGCGATCCAGTCGCCCTTCTCGAGGTCGACGTCCGGCGGCAGCTGGTCGCGCGGCATCGAGACGATGCCTTCGGGCTGAACGTCGCCGTAGGCCTCGGCGGGGGCGAGCGTGACCTCGAACTCGTCGCCGTCCTCGCGGCCTTCCATCGCGGCCTCGAGACCGGGCAGGATGTCGTCGTCGCCCTGACGGAAGCGGACGGGTTCGTCGTCGGTCGATTCGACGATCTCCTTCTTCTGGTCGAGGAGGTCGTAGCGGATCGTGACCCAAGTGCCTTGCGTGACTTTCATGTCGTGCGGTTCAACGCGTCGGGAGTGATGAGGTAGGTGTAGCTCGCGAGGCCCTGCTCGAAGCGTCGCCAGATGGAGGCGGACTCCTCGTGCGAGAGTTTGTCCTCGTCGATGGCACGTTCGATCGTGCGCCGCAGACGCTCGGTGAGGTCGGAGGGGAAGTACTCGACGTACGACAACACCTCCTGGACCTTGTCGCCGGGCACGACGTGGGTGATCCGCGGCTTGCCGTCTCCGTTCGTGTCGACGTTCACGACGTGGGTGTCGCCGAACAGGTTGTGCATGTCGCCGAGGATCTCCTGGTAGGCGCCGACCAGGAAGAAGCCGAGGTAGTAGCGCTCGCCGTCCTGCACGGGGTGCAGTTCGAGTACGCGCTTCACGTCCCGTAGGTCGATGAAGCGGTCGATCTTGCCGTCGGAGTCGCAGGTGATGTCCGCCAGGACCGCGCGCCGCGTCGGTTCCTTGTCGAGGCGGTGCAGCGGCATGACGGGGAAGAGCTGCTGGATCGCCCAGGAGTCGGGCATCGACTGGAACACGGAGAAGTTCAAGAAGTACGTGTCCGCGAAGCTGCGCTCGAGGTGCCCGAGCTCCTCGGGGACATAGGACAAGCGCCGTGTGATGCCGAGGATGACCTCGCAGCTGCGCCAGAAGAACTCCTCGATTCGCGCTCGCTCGGGCAGGCTCAGCTGCCCCACGTTGAAGAGTCGCAGGGCCTCGTCCCGCAACGATGTGGCGTCGTGGTAGCGCTCCTGGAAGTTCTTCTCGGTGATCGTCGACGAGATCTCCGCGAACTCGCGGACCAGCTCGTGCTCGTCTTCCTCGACCGCATGGGAAACGGTGACGCTGGTGAAGTCCGAGACGCCGATGACCTCGGTTACGAGCACCGCGTGGTGGGCGGTCAGCGCGCGGCCCGACTCGGAGACGATCGTCGGCTGGGAAATGTCGGCCTCGGCGCAGGCCGTCTGGATGTAGGAGACGACGTCGTTCGCGTACTCTTGCACCGAGTAGTTCATCGACGATTCGAAGTTGGTCTTCGAGCCGTCGTAGTCGATGCCAAGCCCGCCGCCGACGTCGAACCAGCGCAAAGTCGCGCCCATCTCCGACAGGCCGACGAAGGTCCGGCAGGCCTCGTCCAGCGCGGTCTTGATCGAGCGGATCTGCGTGACCTGACTGCCGAGGTGGAAGTGCAGGAGCTGCAGACAATCGAGCATGTCCGCCGCGCGCAGTTCGTCGACCAGCCGGACGATCTGGCGCGTCGTCAGGCCGAACTTCGAGCGGTCACCGCCCGAGTCCTTCCAGCGCCCCGACCCCGGCGCACCGAGCTTCGTCCGGACGCCGATCGTCGGCCGCACCCCGAGTCCCTCCGAGGCTCGCATGACGGTCGCGAGCTCGCTGAACTTCTCGATCACGATCACGACCTCGGCACCGAGCTTCTTGGTCAAGAGCGCGGTTTCGACGTACTCGTGGTCCTTGTACCCGTTGCAGATGAGAAGGCGCCCGGGGTCCGCGTAGAGCGCCATCACCGCCAGGAGCTCGGGCTTGCTGCCGACCTCGATCCCCATCCCGTGCCGGGTGCCCTCGTCCATTAACACGTCGACGAGGTGGCGCTGCTGGTTGACCTTGATGGGGAAGACGCAGCGGTAGGGAGCCTCGTAGCCGTACTCCGCGCGCGCCCGATCGAAAGCCGCGTTCATCTCGCGCACGCGTGCCTGCAGGATGCCGTTGAAGCGCAGCAGGATGGGGGGTTCGATCCCGCGGGCGCGGATCTCGGCCAGGAGCCGGTGGATGTCCACGCCTTCGCCCGTACCGGGAGTTCCGACGTCTCCGGCGGGATGCACCGTGACGCTGCCCTGCGGCCCGACCCCGAAAAAACCGCCGCCCCAGTTGCGGACGTTGTAGAGCGCTTCGCTCTCTTCGATCGACCAGCTCGTCATGATTGGGAAGGTTTCCCCGTCGGTGGTAAGGCCCGCGGGCCGTTCCCGAGGCTGTCCGGGGCCGAGGCCCTGAAATCGCGGGGGAGTATAGGTCCGCCCCCCCGAACCCGCCATTGCGGAGGTCAGAGGGGCCCCGAACGAAAAGGGGGCGAATACCGGGAACATCTCGGTGAGGTCTCCGCGTCAAGGGGCCAGCGCGCCCGTTGGCGCCGATCGGATCCGCATCTGCGGTCCTTGCCAACCCTGGCGTTACCCGGCGCGCTCAGCGCGAGAGAGCTGTGCTCGAGGCCTCTCCGGACCGTAGGGGGACCGGAGGGGCCTCCCCTTTGGGCTCCCCGTTCGAACCCCCGGGACTCGGCGAGCTGTCTCCGATCTGATGCGGACGTGCCCCGAGCCGTTGCCACAGGTCATCCGCCCGCCGTTCCCGCAGGAGGGTGGTCCGCGTCGCTTCGTCGGGAACGAGGCCCCCGGCGCGCCAGCGCACCAAGAGCTGCTTGATCCGACCGGCGGACCCTTCCTGGCGCATCCCGTTCGCGAGCAAGGCGTCGCGGTAGCCCTCGAGGAAGGCCAGGGCCGTCTCGCGCCCGACGCTGCGGCCTCCGAAGATCCAGGGATCCCCCAGGGCGGCGCGGCCGACCATGACATAGGCACAGCCCGTCGCGCGCCGCAGCCGCTCGAGGTCCGCGTGCTGTTCGACGCCACCGTTGCCGCAGACCGGGATCGTGACGGCCGCCACGGCCCGCGCCAAGCGGTCCCAGTCGGCGGTGTCGCGGTAGCCCTCGCGCCGGGTCCGGCAATGCACGGTGAGCAGCCGCGCGCCACCGGCCTCGACCGCGCGCGCGATCTCCTCGAGCCGCGCGTCGTCCTCGCCGCCGGCTCGGATCTTGGCCGTGGTCGGTGTGTGGGGAATGGCCTCGGCCACGGCCCGCACGAGCGTTTCGATCCGCGCGGGGTCGTCGAGCAGGGCCGAACCGGCGCAGCCCTTGAGAGCGCGCTTGGCCGGGCAACCGAAGTTCAGGTCGACGAGCGGTGCGCCGACTTCGACCGCGCGACGCGCGGTCTCGGCCAGGAGCTCGGGATCGTTGCCCATGAGCTGCAGTCCGACGGGCCGCGCGGCGGCATCGAGCGGCACGCGGCTGCCCGCGCCGAGGTGGCGGGCGAGCCGCGCGCGCGAGAGCGGCACGCGCGAGACGCGCGCGAACTCGGTGAAGGTGCCGCCCAGGGCGTCGGCCGGATTGGCCGCGAGCACGAAGGCGCGGAAGGCGGGTTCGGTGACGCCCTCCATCGGCGCGAGCAGGGCGGGGGAGGTGAAGGGCAGCGTCATGCCGTGCCTCCCGTCGACCGTCCCGGAGCGGGCGTGACGGCGCGCACGGGCAAGAGCAGCCGGAAGGTCGAGCCGCGTTCGGGCTGGCTCTCGAGGAGGACCTGGCCGCCAAGCACGATCATGGCGTGCTTGACGATCGCGAGCCCGAGTCCGGTTCCGCCCAGCGCCCGCGAGCGGGCGGTGTCGACACGATAGAAGCGCTCGAACACGCGCGCCTGGTGCTCGAGCGGGATGCCAGGCCCCGTGTCCGCCACCGCGACCTCGAGCTCGCGTCCGCCCTCGGACAGGCGGCTCGTGATCGTGATCCGACCCCCTTCGGGCGTGTACTTGATCGCGTTGTCGCAGAGGTTGGACAGGGCCGTGCGGAAGAGCTCGCCGTCGAGCTGCAGCGTGTGCGGCAAGGACTCCAGCTCGAGCTCGAGCCGAATCCGCTTGGCCTCCAACTTCTCTTCGTAGGACGCCAGCACGTCCCGGATGCGTTCCTCGACGTCGAGCGGGCCGTGCTCGTGCGTGGCCGTGTGCTCGAGTCGCGACAGCTCGATCAGGTCGCGGATCAGCTCATCGAGTCGCAGGCTGTTGTGGAGGATGCGTTCGACCGCGCGCCGCGCCTGGGCCTCGTCGAGCGTGCCGGCGCCGAGCGTTTCGGCATAGCCCAGGATGGACGCCAGCGGCGAGCGCATCTCGTGGCTCGCGTTGGCGACGAAGTCGGTCCGAACGACTTGCAAGCGCTTGCGTTTCGTGAGGTCGTGCAAGACCAACACGGCGCGCGTCTCGCCCATCGGCGTGTGGAAGCGACGTCCGTAGAGCTCGAGCCAGAGCGTCGCGCGCGCGCCCTCCAGCTGGACCTCGCGATCCTCGGGAGCCTTGCCGGCCAGCACGTCCTCGGCGAACTCGAGGATGGCCGCGTTGCGCGTGACCTCGGCCAGACCGCGTCCGACCGCCTCGAAGGGCGGCTCGAGGAAGCGGTGCGCGGCGTCGTTCACGAGCACGAGACGCGCGCCCTGGGACAGAACCAGGATGCCTTCCCCCGTCGCCTGCAGGATACCGAGCAGCTCGGCGTGCTCGAGCTCGGCCGCCGAGCGCTCGTCCTCGACGCGTGCGTGCGCCTTCGCCACGCGGCTCGCGAGGCCCGCCGGTCCCTCCAGGGCACGGTCGTCATCCGAGCCGTCAAGCTCGTCGACGCGTCGGCGCAGGTCGGCGAAGTCGTCGACCGAGCGGCGCGCGACGAGGACCGCGGCGACGAAAGCCGTGACGGCGGCGGCGAGCCACGGCCAGCTTCCGGCCCCGGGCAGGGCGGCGACGACCAGTGCGGAGCCCGCCACGAAGAGCGTGCGCACGAGCCCGGTCCGGAAGACGGGGTCGGAGGCGATCCCCACGCTACTCCTTCATCCGGTAGCCGATCCCGCGCACGGTCTCGAGGTAAGTCCCCGCGTCGCCCAGCTTCTTGCGCAGCGAGGCCATGTGCACGTCGACGGTGCGCTCGAGAACGTTGCCGTCGCCGATCGCGTCGAGGATGTCGGCGCGCGTGCGCACGTGTCCCGGGCGTCGCGCCAGGATCTCGAGGACCTTGAACTCGGTGTAGGTGAGGTCGATCGGGCGCTTGTCGACGCGCACCTCGAAGCGGCTCGTGTCGAGCTCGATCGGGCCGACGCGCTTGCGTTCCCCGGCGGCCGCCTCGGCGGCACCGGCCTCGCGTCGCAACAGGGCCCGGATGCGCGCGACCAGGATGCGTGGGCTGACGGGCTTCACGCAGTAGTCGTCAGCGCCCAGCTCGAGCCCGGTGACGATGTCGATGTCCTCGCCACGGGCGGTCATCATCAGGATCGGCGTGTCCGCGGTCTCGTCCGCCCGCCGCATGCGCCGGCAGATCTCGAAGCCGTCCATGCCGGGCAGCATGAGGTCGAGCACCACCAGGTCGGGGCGTTGGCTCTGGATCGCCTCCCAGCCTTCGCTGCCGTTCTCGTGGATCGTGACCCCGTAGCCCTCGCGTTCCAGATGGAGCGCCACGAGGTCGGCGAGATCCCGTTCGTCTTCGACTACGATGATGTGCCGCATGAACGCCCCCGAAGGCGGAGTGTCCGTCCTTCGTGCAACCGGGCGTGCGGGACGCAACGGGCTCATTATGAACGTGCAGGACCAGGTAGCAAGCATCGACGTCGAACGGGCGGCACGGCGGTTGGTCGGAACGGTGCGGGAAACCCCGCTCGTGGCCCTTCCGGTTCCGGACCCGCGGGTGAGCGTGCACTTGAAGCTCGAATGCCTGCAGGAGACGGGTTCGTTCAAGGCGCGCGGCGCCTGGAACCAGCTCTCGCAGCTGGACGATGACGAGCGTGCTCGCGGCGTCGTGGCCTCGAGTTCGGGCAATCACGGGCGGGCCGTGGCCTGGGCCGCGCGCCGGGCCGGTGTCCGCGCGACGATCTTCATGCCCGAGAACGTCTACCCGAACAAGCTCGCGGCCTGTCGCGACGAGGGCGCCGAAGTCGTGTTGGCCGCGACGCGTGCCGAGGTCGAGGAGCGCTGCGCGGAGGCGGTCGCGCGCGGGGCCGTGCTGGTTCATCCCTATGACGCCGTCCGCACCGCCGAGGGCGCGGGAACGGTCGGGCTCGAGATCGCACGCGCCGCAGCGGACGTCGAGGTCGTGCTCTTTCCCGTCGGCGGCGGCGGCCTGATCGGCGGCTCGTCCCTCGCCATCGCGCGCGAGCTGGGCGACGAGGTCTGCGTCATCGGCGTCGAGCCCGAAGGCTCGCCCAACCTCACGCGCGCGCTCGACGCGCGCCGGCCGGTCGTCATCGAACCGATCACGACCGCCGTCCAGGGCCTGTGTCCGATGGACGTGGGTTGGCTGAACCTGGCTCTGGCCGAGCGCTTCGTCGAAGGGACGGTGCTGCTCGACGACGAAGAGATCTTCGCCGCGCAACGCTACTTGCTCCGCCACGACATCGTGGCCGAACCCGCCGGTTCCGCGGCGACCGGCGCCGTTCTGTGCGGGGCGCTCCCCGACGAGCTGCTCGAGGGACGCGACGAAGGCGATCCGCTGCGCGTCGTGTGTGTCGTGTCGGGAGGCAACGCCGATCCGGCCCAACTCGAAGCCCAGCGCGCGCGCGCCGAGTCGGGGGAATGAGCGAGCGACGGATCGGCCCGTTCGCGAGCACGGGTCTCGCCCTCCTTGGACTGGTCCTGGTCCTCGTCGTCGCGACCTGGCTCGGGCGGCGGGGGGTGGCGTCGAGCGACGGCCGCACCGTGCTGCTCGTCGCGATCGACGACCTGCGCGCGGACCGCACCAGCGTGCACGATCCGAAGCTCGCGACGACGCCGGTCCTGGGCGCGCTGGCACAGAGGGCGGCGGTCTACACGGACTGCGTGACGAACAGCACGGCGGTGAATCCGGCCGTGGCTTCGCTCTTGTCCGGGCTCGAGCCGGCCCTGCACGGTGTCCGCAGCCTGCACCGCATCGGAGCCCATCGCTTGCCCGCCGCGGTGGAGACCCTGGCCGAGGACTACTCCGCGCACGGCTACACGACCCTGGCGGCGGTCTCGTCGCGCCAGCTCGCGGCGTCGCTGTCCGGGTTCGGGCAGGGCTTCGGGCGCTATCTCGACGACGACCTGCCCACGACCGGGCGCGCCCTCGCGGCGCAGGACGTGGTGCAACGCGTGGCCGAGCGCTTCGAAGGCGAGCTGGAGTCCGCCGAGCCCGTCTTCCTGTTCGTGCATTTCGGCGACCTGCGCCACGAGGCCGCCGCGCCGGCCGAGCTCCTGGCGTGCCTCACCGAACGCCTGGCGCCGTTTCGGTCGGCGGATCCGGAGCTGGACGCTGCCTTCGCGGGGCTCGTCGACAGCGACGCCGACAAGGTCGCGGCGATCCGCGCACGCCTCGCGCGCCGGCGGGGGACGCCGGCCTGGGATGCCTACGCCGAGGCCCTGTACGACGCCGGTCTGCGGACGCTGGACCGTTCGCTCGGAGCGCTGTTCGACGTCCTGCGCGCGCACGCGCGCTTCGAAGGCGCCACGATCGTCGTGGCCGGCACGCGCGGCGCCTACGTCAGCGAACCGCGTCCGCACGGCGTGCTGGAGGGTCTCTCCGAAGCGCTCGTGCGCACCGTGCTCGTCGCGCGCGTACCCGACCACCTCGAGCCGGGGCGCTGGGACCGCGACACGGTCAGCCTGCGCGACGTAGCGGCGACGCTGCGCGCGGACCTGCGCGTGCCGGGGGACGACGACGTGCTCGAAGCGGTGACGCGCGGAGTGCTCGAGTCTCTCGTTCGCGGGGACATCGGCTACGAGGACGCCCCCGTCGATGCACCCCGCATCGGCGAGGTCGCGCGCTTCGCGCCGGACTGGAAGTTGCTCGTGACGGACGGCCTCGGGCGTGTACCCGACGTCTTCGCCCGCGACGATGCGCGGACCGCGCCGATCTTTCCCGAGAGCTACGGGTTCAGCATGAACGCTCCCGCTGCGCTCGCCTTCGAGCTCGTGGCTGCCCCGGGCGACGTCGCCTTGAAGTTCGAGAGCCTCGCGGAAGCTCTGATCCTTCCGATCATGACCCTGCCTGCCACCGCGGGCGGACTGCAGTCCACGGGCGTCCTGACTCTCGCGGCGGGCGTCCCCCAGGAAATCGAGTCGCAGCTCGGCCCGCCCGCGCTCGTCCTCGGACTGTCCTCGAAGGACGTCGCGTTCGTCGACGCCGACGGCCACGCGGTTCGGGCGCTGGCGCTCGCGCGCGGGCCCGCGAGCCCGGCCTGGATCGCTCCCGCGGGCGAGGCCGTGAACGACGGCGAACCGCGCGTGGACGTCATGCGCGCCCCGGGCCGCCGGCTCGTGATCCGCGTCACGCCTCGTGCACCCGAAGAGCAGGGAGCGTTGGCCCGCGTCTTCGTGCACCTGCACCCGCCGGCCGCCGAACCGACCGCGCTCGTAGCCGTCGCGGCGGACGGGGTCCGGCGCCTGAGCGCGACCGGGTTGCCGGACGCCGGCGTCTTCGAGGGCTCGCTGCCCTTCGAGCTCACGCTGGAGGTGCCCTCGGCGCGGCGCCTGGCCCTCGCGGTGGACGTTGCCGGCGAGGCGCTCCCGCCGACCTCCTTTCGCTACCTGGGCCGCCACCTGTGGGGCGACGAGGCGCGCTTTCTCCTGCCCGCCTTCCTGCCGGAACGTGGCGACTGGTTCGTCCCGGAGCTCGCGGGAGAGCGATCGCGGGCGCCGCTCGTGCCGGCGGACACTACGATACGCCTCACCCGAACGGGATCCGCGCCCGTGCTCGAGCCTCCCCTGAGGCTCACCGCGGACGACCTCGACTTCTTGAACCGCCTGGGAAACACCGAGTGAATCGCATCGTCCTCGTCCGCCCCAAGGGGCCGCGCAACGTCGGCTCGATCGTGCGCGCCATCGCGAACTTCGGACCGGCCGAGCTCGTTCTCGTGCGGCCCGAGAAGCCGTCCCTGCTCATCCATCCGGACTTCGAGCAGATGTCCCATGGCGTCGAGGACGTAACGCGGCGGCTCACCGTGGTCGACGATCTCGAGACAGCCCTGGCCGACGTGACCTGCGCCTACGGCTTCACGGCGCGCGCGCGCGAGCACCGCACGCTGCACGACTGGCGCGAGCGCGTCGCGCCGATCCTCGAGCGCACGGCGGATCCGGGTGAGCACGTCGCCTTCGTGTTCGGGAACGAGGAGACCGGCCTGGCGGGCACCGAGACGGATCTCCTGCACGAGCTCGTCCGTATGCCGACCAGCGACGAGCACACGTCCTTGAACCTGGCGCTCTCGGTCGGTGTCGTCCTGTCGACCCTGTTCTTCGCCGGCGCGCGCAGCGCACGGCTCGAGTCGACGACGCCGCTCACGGGGCGCGATCGCCGCTTCTTGATCGCGCACTTGCAGGACGCCCTCGGCGAGCGCACGACCAGTGACTCGGCGCGCCGCGACCTGGTCGCGACGATCGAGCGCGTGTTCAGCCGCGCGCCGCTGGAGACGCGCGACGGACGCGCCTGGCACCTGCTCGCGCGCGCGCTCGGAAGCCGGAAGCGCCCGCAGGACTACGGCCTCGATCCGCCGACCAAGACCTACCGCCAGATGAAGAAGTGCCCATGACGCGCGTGCTGGCGGCGGAGGCGACCTGGACCGGCGCGCGCTTCGAGCGCGGCGTGCGCATCACGCTGGGCGACGACGGCCGCATCGCGGCGGTCGGGCGCGAGGCCGTCGCGGACGAGGTTCGCCTGGACGGGCGCGCGCTCTTGCCCGGCTTCGTGAACGCCCACAGCCACGCCTTCCAGCGCGGTCTGCGCGGCAAGGGCGAGCACTTTCCGGCCGGCGCCGGTAGCTTCTGGACCTGGCGCGAGGCGATGTACGCGCTGGTCGCCGAGCTCGATGCAGAGCGCATGTACGAGCTCGTGCTCGCGGCCTACCGCGAGATGCTCGCGGCCGGCATCACGACGGTGGGGGAGTTCCACTACCTCCACCATGGTCCGCCAGCGGATGCGGACGCCGCCGGGGAAGGGGACTTCGCGCTCGACGACGTCGTCCTGCGGGCGGCCAAGGACGCGGGCATCCGGCTGGTCCTGCTCCAGGCCTACTACGCCCAGGGCGGGATCGGGAAGCCGTTGTCCGCGGCTCAGCGCCGCTTTCGCACCGCTTCGCCCGAGGTCTACTGGCGCCAGTTCGACCGCTTGGCCGAGCGCCTCGATCCGGCCACGCAAACGCTCGGCTGTGTCGTGCACAGCGTGCGCGCCGCGACACCCGACGAGCTCGCGGCGGTCGCGTCGGAAGCCCGCCGCCGCGGCCTCGTGCTGCACATGCACCTCGAAGAGCAGCGGCTCGAGCTCGAGGACTGTCGCGCGGCCTACGGCCGTGGGCCGACCGAGCTCGCGTTGGAGCGCGGAGCGGTGGACGAGCGCTTCACGTCGGTGCACGCGACGCACACGTCGCGCGCCGCTGCCGAACGGCTCTTCTCCGCCGGCGCCACGGTCTGCATCTGTCCGACGACCGAGGCCAACCTGGGCGACGGCATCGCCGCTCTGCACGAGTTCGACGACGTTGCGGGGGGTGCGGCGCGACTGGCCCTGGGGACGGACTCCAATGCGCGCATTTCGATGCTCGAGGAGCTGCGCTGGCTCGAGTACGTGCAGCGGCTGGCGCGCGAGCGGCGCGGCGTGCTGCGTGCGGCGGAGAGCGAAGCGGGCGACGTCGCCGGCCGCTTGCTCGCGATCGCGACCGCGGGCGGCGCGCGCGCGCTCGGCGTTGCGGCCGGAATACTCGCGCCCGGGAGCTTGGCCGACTTCGTCAGCGTCGACCTGACCGCGCCGGCGCTGGCGGGCGTCGACGTCGACGACCTGGCGGCCGCGCTGGCCTTCGGCTGTGGCGACGAGGTGCTGGTGGAAACGCACGTCGGCGGACGCCGCGTCGCGGGAGGCGCGCGCCTGGAGAACGCCGGAGCGGTCGCGCGATGAAGCCGCTCGAGCTCGCCGGCATCCGCGTCGAAGGCCTCTCGATCGGTGGGATCGAGACCTTTCTCGGGCTCCCGCAGTTCAAGCTGGCCTTCGACATCGGTCGTTGTCCGCCGGAAGCCGTGCGCTACAAGCACATCCTCTTCACACACGCGCACATGGACCACATGGGAGGCGTCGCCTACCACGCGGCGACGCGCGCCCTGCGGCGCATGCCGGCTCCGACCTACGTCCTGCCGCACACGGAGGTCGCCGGCTTCGAGGCGCTCTTCGCCGCCTGGCGACAGCTCGACGGCTCGGACCTGCCGCACACGCGTGTCGCGCTGCGACCGGGCGACGAGCACGTCCTGCGCAAGGACCTCATCGCGCGACCCTTCCGTTCGCCGCATCGGGCACCCTGCCAGGGCTACCTCGTGTCGTTGCGACGGCGCAAGCTCGACCCCGAATTCGCGGACTTGCCGCCGGGCGCGATCGCGAGCCTGCGGCGCGAGGGGCGACGGATCACCCGCGACCAGGAGACCGTCGAAGTGGCCTTCACCGGTGACACCCGCATCGATGTCCTCGACACGGTTCCCGAGCTGCGCACCGCACGCCTCCTGATCCTCGAGACGACCTTTCTCGACGACCGTGTCAGCGTCGACGAATGCCGCTCGAAGGGCCACGTGCACCTCGACGAGGTCCTCGCCCGCGCCGATCTCTTCCAGAACGAAGCGATCCTCCTGACGCACTTCTCCGCCCGCTACCGTGCGCGCGACGTCCGCGGCATCCTGAACGAACGCCTGCCTCCGTCCCTCGCCGAGCGCGTGACCCCGCTGCTCGAGGGCTTCGCTTGAGACGCCCTCGGGCGGGTCTGCAGGCGGGGCGCTGCGGTGAGGAAGGATTTTCCCGCTTGTCGGGGGGCGCTCTCCGTCGGCGAGGAGGAGCTCGAGCGCTCTGCGAGGAGCGCGCAGAAAGGGCGCGGGGTGCATCGAGAAGTGCTCGTGGGCTCTTCCCGAGTTTTAGGAAGTCGCTTACGCTCGACCCTTGTCATGTCCCGTTGTCTTCGCCTCCTCGTCCTGCTCGCTCTGACCCCGTTCGCGCACGGTCAGATCCGCAACGGTTCCTTCGAGGCCGGCAGCTTCACGGGCTGGGTGGTGAACGACGTGCCCGGGCCGTACTCGCCCTTCGAGGTGTTGCTCGCGGGCTCGCAGCCGTCAGGGCTCTTCTTCGGTTGTAGCCCGCGCGAGATCGAGCCGACCGACGGACTCTTCGCGGCGCATCACGGGTTCGACGGAGCGGGGCCGGCCACGATGCGGCTGGCGCAAGACGTCGTGCTTGGCGCTTGCGACACGCGGCTCGCCTTTGACTGGCGCGCGGGTTGGGAGATGGCGTCCTGCAGCTGCGGGGCGACCGAGGCGCGCGCCTTCTACCTGGACGTCGAGCCGCTGGGTGGGGGCGATCCGCTCGCGCGCCACGTCCTCTTGATCGCGGCGCCGGACACGGACGCCTGTGCCGTGGGTCAAACGAGCTTCGTCGATCTGTCGGCCTTCGCCGGGCAGGCGGTGCGACTCAGCTTCGAGTGGAACATCCCGCAGTTTGCGACGGGCCCGGGCTACTTCGAGCTCGACGACGTGCGCTTCACGACGCGGGTCGCAAACGGCAGCTTCGAGGCCGGCGAGTTCGGAGCCTGGACGGCGGTCGACGGGGGCGGAACCACGCCGCTCGCGATCGTGCCTGCGGGTTCGTCGATGGGCGGCATCGTGACCGAGCCGGCGCACGGCAACGCGTCGGTGTTGACCGGATTCGCCTCGCCCGTGCCGGCGACGAAGCGCCTCTTCCAGGATGTCACGCTCGGTCCCTGCGAGACGGAGCTCTCGTTCGTCTGGCGCGCGCGCTACGGAAACGCCTTCCCGATCACCTACGGCTTCCGGTTGGACGTCGAGCCGGCCGGAGGTGGGACGCCCTTGTTGCGGCGCGAGCTGCTCTCGATCCCGAGCGGGGCGGTCGTGGCAGACACGGGGCATGTGGTCGAAGCGATCGACCTCGCGGCCTTTGCCGGCGAAGACGTCCGCATCAGCTTCGAATGGACGGATCCGGTCGGAACGCCGGGAGCCTCGTTGCTCATGCTCGAGCTCGACGACGTGCGCTTCGGCTGCACGACGGGAGGCGTGCTCCCGCGCTTCGGCTCGGGCGTCAACCCGCCGGGCTTCACGAGCCTCTCGCCGCCGATCGTGGGCGAGACCTGGCGCACCCGCGTCGAGCGCCCCCTCGGCGCAGTCGGCACGCTCGTCGTCATCGGATTGGGCGGCGTGCTCGAGGGCTTCCCGCTGGGCAATCCGTTCGTGGGCGAGCTCTTGCTCCTACCGCCCTTCCGCACCCCGACGGTCGAGTTCGGCGAGGAGCACGAGCTTTCGATCCGACCGAACTGCGACCTGATCGGTCGCGGCTTCGTCGCGCAGGGGGCCACGTTCACGCTGAATCCCTTCCGGATCACGCTGAACAACGCCCTCGATCTGGTCGTCGGGACGCAGTGAGGCGACGCGCCTACTTCGCGGTCGGCGCGGCCTCGGTCGCTTTCGCGTCCGTGGCCCGGTGGTCGCGGCAGATCAGCTCGCCCAGGCTGCCCCGGCAGTAGATCAGGCCGCCGGCGAGCACGGGCTTCGTCCAGAAGCTGCCGGTTTCGATCAGCTTCGTCTTCGAGAGCTCGCGGTACTCCTCGGGCGAGGCCTCGGCGACGATCAACTCGCCCTTCGAGCTCATGGCGAGCAGGCGACCCGGCGCCGCGGACACGGCGCCGTTGCCGATCCCGCGCACACTCCAGCGCTCGTCACCGTACACGTTCACGCACTTCAGCACGCCGCCGTCGAAGCCGTAGAAGTGGCCGTCCATCAGGACGCAGCCGGAGAGCTGCGTCGTCAGCGTGCGACTCTCCCAGACGGGTTCGAGGCCTTCGGGACCGAACGCGAGCAGCGCGCCGGCACCCTTGCGCGTGGACGAGATGAAGATGGCCTCGTTGTCGACGACGATCGGAGAGGCGGCGTTGACGCCGCGCGTACCGCTCCACGCGTAGAAGTAGAGCTCCTTGCCGTTCGTGCGGTCGAGCACCGCCAGTCCGTCGCCGTTGAGCACGGCCAGCGCCGGCTTGCCGTCGAGCTGGAAGGCGGTGGGCGTTCCGTAGGCGTGGCCGTAGTCCTTCGAGGCCCAGACGGGCTCGCCGGTCTTCTTGTCGAGGCGCATCACCTTGCCGACGTTCACGATCAGTTCGTCCCCGAGTACGAGCGGCGCCGCGCTGAAGCCCCAGGTCGGGTAGGTGAGGTCGTGCTCGTTCTTCAGGTGGTGGTGCCAGAGGATGTCGCCCGAGCCGGCGTCGAAGGCGAACATGTTGCCCTCGCGGTTCAGCGTGTAGACATGCTCGCCGTCGATCGTCGGCGTGTTCAGGGTCCCGCCGGTGTGGGCCTGGTTCCAGATCGCCGCTTCATAGGGATGGGCCCAGAGCTCCTCGCCCGTCTCCGGATCGAGGCACCAGATGACGTCGACGCCGCCCTCGGCGTCGTAGCCCATCGTGAAGAGGCGCCCGTCCGCGACCGTCACCGAGGAATAGCCCAGGCCGACGTTGGACTCCCAGAGGCTCTCGCTCTTGCCCTCCGAGACCCAAGCGGACTCGCGCGAGACGTCGTTCTGGTCAGGGCCGCGCCACTGCGGCCAGGAAGGCAGCTCGTCGCCGTGCGGGACGGGGACTGCGGTCGGAAGGGCCGCGAGGAGCAGAGCGAAGATCGGGATCGACATGTTTCGTGTTCTCGTCCAGGGAGCGCGGGCGCGCTCGGTCGCCGCGGACGATACCACGGCCCCGGGACGGCTCCGGGGACCTTACACGCTTCATTCGTCGTCGACGTAGCCGAGCGCGTGGAGCTGGCGCAGCCGCTCGCCTTCGTCCGGATGCTCGCCGGCCTGCGACGCGTGCCGGAGCATCCAGCGCAGCGTGTCGTGGGACGGAACGCTCTTCGGGTCGTAGCCCTGGAAGCGCAGCCAGGGGAAGTTCGTGCGCCCGTGCATGTCGTCCCCGCGCGGGATGTGTAGCAGCTCGAGGACCAGCACGCAGAGGTCGCGCACGGAGGCCTGCTCGATCAACGTCTCCGGATCGATGGCGTTGGCGGCCGGCAGGTCGCGCGGATGCTCGAAGGCGGGGCCGGCCGCGATGATGACGCCGGGCGGCGCGTCCATGTGATTGGCCGAGTTGACGCTGCGCGGCGGCGCGGCCGGATCGAAGCGTGCACCGGTCGCGATGGGCACCATGCCGTGGTCGGAGACGACGAGGATGTTCGTGTCCGCGTCCACTTGCTCGAGCAAGAGCGCGATCGAGCGGTCGAGGTAGCGAATCTCGTCGCGCAGGACGTCGCCCAGCCGCTCGATCTCCTCCGCACTGGGCGGATGCGTGTAGACCTCCGGCGCGTGGTAGCGCCAGAAGCGGTGCCCGACGACGTCCGGTCCGCCGAAGTAGACCAGGAACAGATCGTAGTCGTCCTCGGCCAGCAGCCGCGTCGCGATGCGCAGGTACGTCTCGTCGGCGCGCAGGGACCACAGGCAGTTGTCCCACAGCGTCCGGCCCAGCGGCGTCAGCGTCGCGGGGTCGACGCCGAAGCGCTCCGCGACCAGCTCGCCGATCGAAGCATCGACGTCGGCCAGCAGCTCGAAGATCTCGGGCGCGCGCTCCGGCGGATGCACCTGACCGGGGAGGTCGGGCACGATGCGACCCTTCAGGATGCGTTTGCCGTAGCTGACGTCGAGCTGACCGCGCGTGTTGGTCTGGGCCACCATCACGCCGTTCACCTCCTCGACGGGAAACGTCATCCACCAGCCGACGACACCGACGCGGCGCTCGTAGTCGCTCGCGATGTTCCACAAGGCCTTCGTGCGTCGGTCGAGGTTCGTCATCAGCTCGACCTTGCGGCCGGCGCGGCCGGGCTTGACGAAGCCCTGGATCCCGTGGACGCCCGGCGGCTTGCCGGTCGCGATCGTGGTCCAGATGATCGGGGAGAGCGTCGGCTCGAATGTCCGCAGGCTGCCCCACGTGCCGCGGTCCATCAGCGCCGCCAGCGTCGGCAGCTCGCCCGCGCGCAACAGCGGTGCCAGCACGCTCCACTCGAGGCCGTCGACCGCGATGACGAGCACCGGGTCGGCGTGCGCGCCGTCGCCGGCGCCGGGGATCCCGCCGCGGTTCGAGCGCGTGCAGGCGCAGACCAGCGTGAGCGCAGTCGCGAGGGCGAGCGCGCGACGGAGGCTGGAGCGCGCGCGCGTCGGGTCGGAGGAAGGCGAGGGAGCGGGGGGGAGCATGGGGGAGCGGCCTACTCTGGAGGCGGTCGCGCCGAAATGCCAGCGTGACCCGTGGGCGCCCGCCGCCGTTCGCCGGGCGTCGCCCGCGGACTCCCGCTCGACGCGCCGCAGGAGCGTCTGCGGGCGCGTGCCGGCGTCGCGGTGGCGTCAGGGCGCCCGCTCGTCCATGATGCTCGGTCCATGGTCCGCCTGAACAAGATCTACACGAAGACCGGCGACGACGGCACGACCGGTCTCGGCGATGGCTCGCGCCTGCCGAAGCACCACGTACGCATCGCCGCCTACGGAACCGTCGACGAGCTTTCGAGCGTGATCGGGCTCGCGGTCGCCTACGATCCGGACGCGCCGACGGCCGCGCGGCTGCGCTCGATCCAAAACGACCTCTTCGACCTCGGCGCCGACCTGTGCGTGCCGGGAGACGCGGCGGCCGAGGGCTTGCGCATCCGGTCGGGCTATGTCACGCGGCTCGAAGGTTGGATCGACGAGGGCAACGCGCCGCTCGCGCCGCTGAACTCGTTCATCCTGCCGGGCGGTACTCCGGTCGCTGCCTGGCTGCACCTCGCGCGCACCGTGTGCCGGCGCGCCGAGCGGCTCGTGACCGAGCTGGCCGGCCGCGACGACGAGGCCGAGCGCGTGAACCCCGAAGTCGTGCGCTACCTGAACCGACTCTCGGATCTCTTCTTCGTCCTGGCGCGCGTCGCGAACGATGGCGGAAAGGCCGACATCCTCTGGAAGCCGGGCGAGTCCCAGCCGGCCGGCGAGGACGCGTGAGGTCCGCGAGCGCGAAGAACCCGGGGCGCGACCTCGAGCTCGGTTGGTCGACGCCGCCGGCCTGGGCCGAGGCGGTCTTGCGCGTGCCGCTCGAACTCTTGTCCGATCACGCCTACTGCGAGATGGGCGCGGCCGCGACCGCCCAGGGCTTGATCGCGCGCGCGCCCGAACGGAGCTTGCTCGTCGAGCGCCTCTCCGCCCTCGCGGTCGAGGAGCTGCGCCACTTCGGCGAGGTCCACCGGCTCTTGCTCGAGCTGGGCGGGACGCTCGGGCCGTCGCGTCCGAACCCCTATGTCGACGGTCTCTTTCGCGCCCTGCGCGGCCGCAGCGTGCCGCGGCTGCTCGACCGGCTGTTGATCGGCGCGCTGATCGAACGGCGCAGTCTCGAGCGCTTCGAGCTTCTGAGCGAAGCCGCGACCGAGCCGCGACTCGTCGAGCTCTACGGACGGCTCGGTCCGTCCGAGCGAGGTCACGCACGCCTCTTCGTCGAGCTGGCGGAACGCGTCGCGCCCGCCGCGGACGTGGCACGCGAGCTGGCCTTCTGGTGCGCGCACGAGGCGCGCGTGGCCGCGGAACTGCCCTTCGCCGCGCGCATCCACGGCGGGGCACCGGCGATCGGCCTCCAGGATGCCAGCCGCACGGTCGAAACACACTCGGCGGTGCAAGCTTGAGTTCGAACAAGAAGGAGACCTGGCTGGAGGCCCTCGCCAGCGGCAAGTACGGCGGCCTGTGGCGCTTCCTCAGCCGCGACATCTGGCTGATCGAGGTCGGGGATCTCTCGCGCTTCCGCCGTACGCTGACGCGGCTCTCGCGCGTCATGCTGCTCGCCGGCCGCGGCTTCTACCGCGACAGCTGCTTCCAGCAGGCGGCCGTGCTCACATACATCGCCATCTTCTCGATGGTCCCGTTCCTGGCGGTCACCTTCTCGATCGCGAAGGGCTTCGGCGCCGACCAGCGCCTGCGCAACGACGTCGTGATCCCGTTCCTCGACGCGACCTTCGGGAGCAACGGCGAGCAGGCGCACGTCGACGCCCCGGAGGAAGCCGGCGCGCCGCTCGCCAGCGGGAAGGACTCCGAGGCTTTGTCGGAGCCTTCGTCGGAGCCGCTGACGACGGACGCGGCTCCGGGAGTACCTGGGGTTTCGGCCGAGGACGTCGCCGCCGCGAGCGCTCTCGACCCGACGGCCGAAGTCCTCGACCCGAGCGTGGCGCTGGCGACGGGCGAGCTCGGCGGCGCGAGCGAAGAGGAGGCCGGCGCCGTGGTGCGCAGCGCGATCGACAAGGTCTTCGACTTCGTCGACCGGACGGACGTCTCGACTCTCGGCGTGTTCGGCGGGTTCTTCCTCCTGTATTCGATCATCAAGATGCTCGGGGCCATCGAGCGCGCCCTGAACGAGATCTGGGGGATCCGCCGCGCGCGCACGCTCGTGCGCAAGGTCTCCGACTACGTGACGATCGCGGCCGTCTCCCCGATCCTGCTCGTGACCGGTGCGGGCCTCTCGGCCTTCCTACGCGAACAGGGTGCCGACTCACCCGCGCTCTTGAAGCTCGTGCCCGTCCTCGTCGTCAGCGCGGCGATGATCTTTCTGCTGGTCACGATCCCGAACACGCGCATCCGGCTCGCGTCCGCGATCTTCGGCGGCATCATCGCGGCCTTCCTCTGGCAGGGGATCCAGCTCCTGCACGTCGAGGGGCAGCTCGGCCTGGCGCGCTTCAACAAGCTCTACTCGGGCTTCGCCGCCTTCCCGATGTTCTTGTTGTGGATCTACTTCTCGTGGGTGGCCCTCTTGGCCGGTGCCGAGCTGGCCTTCGCGCACCAGAACGAGCGCGTCTACACCTCGATCGCGCAGACCGGCGAGGTCGACCAGGCCTACCGCGAAGCGCTCGCGCCGCGCCTGGCCGGACGGATCGCCGCCGCCTTCCTGCGTGGCGAGCGCGCGCCCACCGGTCCCGAGCTCGCGAACGACCTCTGCGTGGCCATGCGCGTCCTGTCCGTCGTGCTGGAAGACCTCGTGGCCTACGGCCTCCTGGCGCGTAGCAGCGACGGGGAGGAAGACGGTTACCTGCCGGCGCGTGACGTCGACACGATCACGATCGCCGAGTTGTTGCGCGCGCTGCGTCACGACGGCGTCGAGAACGCGCCGCCCGTGCGCAATCGCCTGGACGAACGCGTCGACCGCCTGCTGGCCGCGCTCGAGGACGAGCGCGACAAGTCGCTACACAACTTCACGCTGCGCGAGCTGGCCAGGGTGCTGGAGGACCGCGGCGAGTCGCAGGCGACGCGCGACGAGCCAGGGCCCGCCGCGCGCGAAGTCCGCCCGGAGGCGCACTGAGTCACTTGTCGGACGTCGCGGCCCGCTTGTTCAGCAGATCCAGCGCGGCGTTGGCGGCCCGGGCGACCTCGGGCGAGGGATCCTCGAGCATCCGGATCAAGCGCGGCATGAATTCGATCGCTCCCAGGGTGCCGAGCCCGTACACGGCCTGGGAACGGATCAGTTCGCTGTCGCTCTCGAGCATCTCCACGAGCTCGGCCAGCGCGCTCTCCTTCGTCGGTCGGTCCTCGAGGCGTCCCTCCCAGGCGCGCACGGCGTCGCGGTACTCCTCGATCGTCGTCAAGCCGAGGCGACAGGCGTAGCGCACCTCCTTGCCGGACGTGCCCATGCCGCGCAGCAGCACGGCGGCGGCTTCGTCGCTGAGATAACCCGTGATCACCTCCGCGGCCTTCAACCGCACCTCCAGGCGGGTGTTCGAAGACTGGATCCACTCCGCCTGCAGACAGCGTTCCAGAGCCTCGAGGTAGACCGGGTCGCGCAGGGCGGCCACCGCGACGAGGGCCGCGCTGGTGTGGTCGGAGTCGAGCAGTGCCGCGAGGAGATCGTCCGTGCGAGCCTCCTTGCCGCGCGTACCCTGGAGGAGCAGCGCGCCATCGACGGCGCGCGAGGCGCGGTTCGTGCCGAGCCAACGCTCGAGGATGGCGTCGGCGATCTCGACGGCTCCCGGTCCCCGACGATCGAAGTTCGCGGCGATGATGCCGGCGAAGTCGGACCCGATTGCGGCGTTCTTCACGACGTCCAGGATGAAGGCGTTGCGCTCGCCGGCGGGCAGCTCCTCCGCCAAGTCGTCGGCCCAGTCGATGTGATCCTCCGACGGTCGGTTCGCCGTCCAGTAGGGGTCGGCCAGGAGCGCGAGCGCATGCTCACGGAAGGCCTCGCCGCCGTCGGGCGCCGCGCGATAGGCGCAGCGTAGACGCAGGACGGGACTGCGGTCGTGGTCCTCCACCAGCAGTCGCAGAGCGGAGCGTCGAGGCGTGTTGGCGTTCTCCACCACGCGTTCGATCGTGCGCAGACTGACGGACTTTCCGTTGGCGAAGACCCGCGCGTAGAGCAACGCCAAGGTCTCGTCCGAGATGGTCCCGATGTTCTCGTCGCTGGCCCGCCGTACGACCTTCTCCAGGAGGTTGTCGTCCTTCAGGTCGAGTGCGAGTTCGATCAGGGGAGGGAAGGTCCGCGAGTCGGTCAGGGCCGTCTGGATGAACATCTCGAGCGAGTTCCAGTCGACGTCGCGCCGCTTGTCCTCGAGCACGGCCCGCAGAGCGGGAATCCGCAGGGTGATCGGCAAGCTGCCGCTCCAGACGTGACTGCGCGCGGCTTCGCGCACGCGGGCGTCGGGGTCCGCGACGAGACGGGCCAGGATCCGTCCCGCGAGCTCGGGGCCGAAACCGCGGAAGTCGCTCCAGGCGAGCAGCATGACGCGCACCTCGGCGTCGGGGTCCGCGGTCAGGCCGAGGACGACCTCGTCCTCGAACGGGACCTCCAGGCCGGCGAGCGCTTTCACGGCGAGCCGGCGCGTCTCGGCATCCGGATCTCGAATCAGCTCGGCGAGCAAGGGGCGCTGCGCGGCCCCGAGGACAGGATTGATCTCGCTGCGTCGCGGGCTCGTGTTCGATTGCGAGGCGCCTGCGCCTTCTCGTTCGAAGTTCCCGCTCGGGCGCTCTCGGGTGGAATGCCGGCCGAGCAGGAGGGCGGCGGCGCGGCGCAGGCGTGCATCCGCAGAGCGCGCGAGGGTCGCGCAGGCGGCCGACTCCGGATAGCTCGTCAAGCGCTCGCTGGCGAAGAGGCGCACGTGCTCCAGCGGGTGTTCGACCATCGCCTCCAGGACGGAACGCTCGGTTTGGCCGACCCCGGGCACGTCCAGGAGCGCCAGGATGTCGTTGACGAGGTCGATGTCGTCGCTCTTGACACCCGCGATCAGGGCCCGCTGCAGCCCCGGCGTCAGGTTGTCGCGCAGGAAGGCCTCGCGGACCAAGGACAGGCTCTCGCGCGCCGTGTCGGGCGCGTTCGCGAGAATCTCGAGCACCTCCAGCCACTCGGGCTCGAGGCAGACCGGCGCGTCGAAGGCAGCACTGCGGCTCCACGTGCCCTCGTTGGAGAGCACGCGGTTCTCTCGCATCGCGCGCAGGAGACGCTTCTTCCACAGGAAGCCGCCCTTGTTCAGGTTCTCGACCAAAAAGCGCGCCGCGCGGCCCTCGCTCACGCGCACCAGGTACGTCAACGGGTCGGAGGTGACCGAACGCGGGAAGTCGTTGGGGGACTCGACGAGCTTCTTCTGGATCTCCTCGGCGAGATCGGGCCACACGCGCGGTCCGATCTCGACCAGGAGCGCGAAATCGCCGACCGCGAGCGCCTGACGCACCGCGTCCCGCATCGACGGTTCCGGACTCTCTTGCGGGAGATCGGCGCTGGCTTGGCGCGCCTGGGCCAGGCGCTGGAGCGCCGGCGAGCTTTGGACCTCGCGCAGGAGCGCGGGGCTCACTTCGACCAAGACCGGCGCCGGATTCACCCCGGGAGGCGCGGTGGCGGAGGGGAAGAAGACCCCTTGGAGCGCTGCGTTGGCGGCCTCGGCGTCGCCCAGCGCGAGTTCGAGCTCGTGCCGTGCCAAGGCGCAGCGCGCGAGCACGTCCGCTTGTCCCTCGAAGCCGTCCACCGCCGTCGCGAGCGTCCAGGCCAGGCCCAGCCGCGCGCGCAGGGTCGACGCCTTGCCGATGCGGATGTCGACGCGCAGGGCTTCGAGCTCGTTCGCGAGGGCCTCGGCGAATCCGCCCTCGCGTTCGAAGGACTCCCGCAGGCGAACGAGCGCCGCCGGGTCCTTCCCGTTCCAGCCCCAGGCCTCGCTCGAGCCTGCTTGCGCCGCGGCCCGGGGCGTGAGCCCCGCCAGCCCGAGCGCGGCGAAGACAAGGAGACCACGACCGAGCCTGGACTCCGGCCTGGGTCCGTTCGAGGCAGGTCCGTGGTCTGCCGGCCTCGGTTCTGTTCGCATCGTCTCGGTCCGGTTCGTGTCGTTCAGGCTCGTCTGCATCGTGGTCTCCTGTCGTCTGCCGTTTCGTGGGACTCCCGCGCGGAGTCTCATCGGCCCCTTGTACGCCCGGGCCGGAGCGCGCCTGTGACCGTCGCGTCGCGCGGATGTCAACGGGTTGTCAACGCTCGGCGGCGTGGCGTTGGAAGCGGTAGCCGACGCCGTGGACCGTGAGGAAGTGACACGGGCGTTCGGGGTCGGGCTCGAGCTTCTTGCGCAGCTTGAGCACGTGGGTATCGATCGTGCGGACCGTGGGGAACTCGTCGCGGCCCCACACCTCGTCCAGCAAGCGTCCGCGCTCGAGCGCCTCGCCCTCGTGTGCCAGGAAGTAGCGCAGGAGGTCCAGCTCGCGTCGTGAGAGGCCGCAGTGCGTGCCGTCGCGCAGGACCGTGTAGGCCGCGAAATCGACGAGCGCTTCGCCGATGCGTACCTTGCCACCTTCCTCGCGCATGCCCGGGGTCGTGCCGCTCGTCCGCGCCAGGACCGCTTGGATGCGCAGCAGGAGTTCGCGCGTCGAGAAGGGCTTCACGACGTAATCGTCCGCGCCGTACTCGAAGCCCTGGACGCGGTCCCATTCCTCGCCACGCGCGGAGAGGATCACGACGGCGGCGCTGAGGCGGTCCTCGCGGATCGCGCGCAGGACCGAGAAGCCGTCGCGGCGAGGCAGCATCAGGTCGAGCAAGACGACGTCCGGCCCTTCCGTCAGGGCCAGCTCCAATCCGGCCTCGCCGTCGGCGGCTTCGAGCACCTCGAAGCCCTCCGCGCGTAGGGCATCGCCGAGCGCCATACGCAGGGGCTCTTCGTCCTCGACGATCAGGATGCGGGCGTTCGGGCTCATGCGTGTTCCTCGTCCGAGGTGGGGAGCGGGTCGCCGGTGCCGCGCGTTGTCGTGTCGGCCTCGACTTCCGGCAGCTCGAGCCGAAAGACGCAGCCCGAGCCCTCGTCCGGCGCGTCCAGCGCGACGTCACCGCCGTGGGCGCGCGCGATCTCGCGCACGATCGCGAGCCCGAGGCCCGCCCCCGGCGGCGGTGCACCCGACGTCGTTCCATCCGTGAGCCTCGAGAAGGGCTGGAAGACCTGCGCGCGCCGTTCGGGCGCGATACCGCGACCGTGGTCGCGCACCTCGATCGCGAGGCCGCGTCCGTTCCGTCCGCGAAACGCGAGCTCGATCTCGGTCGAACCCGAGTGCAGGAGCGCGTTGTCGACGAGGTTGGACACGGCCCTGCGGATGGCGTCGGCGTCGAAGCGCGCGTTGGCCGGAGCGTCGTCGCGCTCGAGCTGCAAGCGGCCGCCGGCAGCGCGGACACGGGGCTCGAACTCGCGCACGAGCTCGTCGCTGAAAGCGACGAGATCGATGTCGACGCGCTCGGGCCGCGTGTGCTGGCCACGCTCGAGGCGCGAGAAGTCGAGCACGTCGTCGACCAACCTCCGCAAGCGCTCGGCCTGGGTCTTGATCGTCGCGTGGTAGCGCCGCACCGCCGCGGGCTCGGACACGCGACCGCTCTCGAGGTTCTCGGCCAGGAGCAGGATCGACGAGAGCGGCGTCCGCAGTTCGTGGCTGACGTTGGCGATGAAGGACGACTTCAGGCTGGCGAGCTTGCGCTCACGCCGCAGGGCGCGAACGCCCGCCACGGTCGCGACCACGACGAAGACGGCCAGCGTGAACAGCGCGCCCCGGAAGAGACGCATGCGCCCGCGCTCGGCGTCGATGATGCGGCTCGGGTCCTCGTGGCGCAGGGCGAAGCCGAGCTCGACACCGGGCGGCGCCGTGAGCGTGGTGCGCGGCCGCACGAGCTCGCCGGCGGAGTCGTTCGGGTCCGCGCCCGTGTCGAGCGCGAAGCCGGCCGGCAGCAGCTCGAGCTCGGTGGCCAGGCGCGCGAGCCGCAGGCGCAAAGAGTCCGCCTCGAGCGGCCGCGCGCGGACGATGGCACCCGCACCATCCGCGCTCTCCGGCGAGAGCGCGAGCACCAGCGCGTGCGGGCCGAGGCGTCCGAAGGGCGGCGTGCGCGGCAGCTCGCCGAAGGCCGCACGCAACAGCTCGCCCGTGAGCCGCAGCCTGTCGTTCTCGAAGGTCGCGCGCACCTCCGCGTCGTCGGGTGCGAGCGCGGTCAGCCGCCGCAACATCTCCGTACGCAGCGGTTGCTCGGTGAACGTGAGCGGGTCGAGGGCCGCGCGGCCGGTGGATTCGGGCCTTCGGATCGGTAGCACCAGCGAGCGCTCGCGCACCAGCGCCGCCAGCCGTCGCGCGGCCCAGCGCCGTTCATCAGCGTCCAACAGCTCGGTGACCGCCAGGGTGGCGAGCACGAGGTGGGACGTGTCGCCGTGGGCGAGCCGCGGATCGCCCTCCGTCAAGAGCGAGCGCCAGGCGGCCCGCGCGACATCGGCGTCGACGACCCGCTCGTGCGCGGCGCTCGCGTCGGTTCCGGCCGGTGCTGTCGGCTTCGAAGGACCTTGCGCGCGGTCTGCGGCGCTGGCGGCCGGTGCGGTGACGGGCCGCGCTCCGAGCCGTGCGCGTTCGAGCAGGGCGTCCGCGCCCCGCAGGGCATCGTGGCGCTTCTCCAGAGCCTCGGTCAGGAGCTCGAGAGCGGAGCGCGCGTGTTCCGAGCCCTGCGTCGGGTCGGGTCGCGCGCCGAGTCGGCGGGCTTCGGCGAAGAGGGTGTCGAAGGCCGCGAAATCCGTCCTGGGCGGCTCGTCCGGCTCGTCCCGTTCGGTCGCGCCGGGCGCGGGGCCGGTGCCCGTACCGGCAGCGAGCGGCGCGGGCGCGATCCAGACCAACGCGTCCGCCTGCGAGAGCTCGTCCAGGGCGTTGGGCGCGTGCACGCAGCGCTCCCACTCGGCCACCAGCGCGTCCGCGATCGCGCCGCTCTGGCGCGCGAGGGCCGCCGCGCCGAGGTTCGAGCCGTCGTCGAGCGAGAGACCGACGACGACGAGCAGGGCCGTGACGACCGAGCCGACGCCGAGCAGGCCGCCCTCGAGCACGAGGCGACGGCGTTGGTTGCGCGCGGGCATGGCCCCCGAAGGTACGCGTGGAGCCGGCGCGGCTGTCAACGGGATGTCACCGACCGGGGCCGGGGGGCGCCGGATCGGCCGCCCCGGGGACGTCGTCCAGCGCCACGCGCGCCGCGCGCGCGACGAGCGGGTGGGGGTCGTGGGCGAGGGAGCGCAGGGCCGCGGTGAGCTCGGGGTGTGCTGGCACGAGACGCCCGGCCGCCCGCGCGGCCTCGCGCCGCAGGGTGGGATTGGCGTGCGCGAAGAAGGGCGCGAGGGCCTGGGCGGCCGTGGGCTCGGCACAGTGTCCGAGCGCGAAGAGCGCCGCCGCGACCACGTCGACCTCTTCAGCTGCGAGCAGCTTCAGCGCTTCGGGCAGGCCCTTGCCGCTCCGGGCCCGGCGCCGCGCGAGGGCGAGCACGGCCTCGCGCCGGATCGTCGCGTCGGGTGCCGCGAGGGCGCGGACCTGGCCCGCCTCGCCTTCGAAACCGGCGCGCTCGAGCAACGGCGAGCGCGCGAGCGGCAGCGGCGCGAGCCGTGCTCCGATGTCGGTCGGCGCACACAGCACGCGTGCGACGAGGTCCAGGCGGTAGACGCGCGCGTCGTCGCCGCTCCCGACCCAGACGATGTCGCCGATGAGCTGCACGGGCTCGAGCTGCATCGTGACCAGGGCCGTGCCCGGCTCGCGCAGCATGCGGCCGGCCGCGCGCCCCTGGACGCCGTCCTGGAAGGTCCACGGACTCGCCACGTCGCCGAACTGGGGGACGTGGGGCCGGAACAGGAGCGTTTGCCAGAGGGTCGGATCCTCCCGCACGGGTTCGGCCAAGAGGGTCTCGATCTCGCGCTCGAACTCGGCTGCGAGCTCTTCGTGCGCGGCGCCGGCCGCGGGACCGACGAAGCCGGAGTGCACGCGGCGCAGCTTGGCCTCGCGATCGAAGAACAGCGTCGTGGGAAACGAGCGCACGCGGTCCAGCGCGCCGAAGGCGCGCGTCGCGGCCGCCTTGTCGGACAGGCCGGCGAGCAGCAGGGGATATTCGACGCCGTAGCGCGCGCGGAAGGTCTCGAGCTGACGGACGTCGCGCTCGAAGTCGCCCGTCACCTCGAAGGCGACCCCGATGATCCGCAGACCGCGCGCACGGTAGCGCTCATCGAGCTCGACCAGGTAGGCCGTCTCGTCGTGACAGTTCGGGCACCACGAGCCGAACAGCTGCACGAGCGTCACCTCGCCGAGCAGCTCGGGCTCGGCCAGCGAGCGCGGGCGACCCGCGAGGTCCGGAAAGACGAGGTCCGCCAGCGAAGCGCGTGCGCTCCAGGAGGTCTGCGCGAAAGGATCCGGCAGCGCTGCGTCGGGGTCGCGCGCGGCCGTCCACGTCTCGTGCCAGGTGTCCGCCGACCAGAAGTCGCCCACGAGCGAGCCAGCGTCCGTGATGCGCGCGCGGAACAGGAAGGCGTGAGCGCCATCGAAGCACGACAGCGCGAGCTCGTTTCCGAACAGGGCCCCGGCGAGGTAGCGGTAGTCCCCGGTCGCCGTCAGGATCGTGCCGCGCACGGTCCGATCGGGGCCGGCTTCGAAGATCCCGACGGAAGGCAACTCGTCGGATCCGAAGTCGATCGCCCAGCGACCGACGACAGGCGTCGGGTCCGACCGTTCGCCCGGAAAGCGCGGCGCGGCGCCGTGCCTGGCGACGAAGGGCAGCTCGGCCGTCCGGGTCGGGCCGCGGCGCTTGCGCCACGTCCCGCGCAACGTCGCGCCGCCTTCTTCGACCGCGGCCTCGAGCGTCGCGTCGTAGTGGTCGATGTCGAGCACGAGCCGGCCCGCCGCGAGACGCACCGCGGGGATCGCGATGCGCTCGGAGCCGTTGACCAGCGTGGCGCCGAGGCCCGCGTCGGTCCGCTCGAGCTCGAGGCCGAAGGGCAGCTCGCCGCCGGGACCCTCGAGCCAGGCGCGCCACGTTCCGAGCGCGGGGGCCGGAGCCTCCTGAGCGGTGAGCGGAACGGCGACGGCCACGAGCAGCAGCGCTCGCAGAGCGGTGAAGAGTGTCATGACGCCGAGTGGCTGTTTCAACGGCCCTTAGAGCCGAGCGTGGGTCCCGTCGCAGAACGGAGCGTTGCCGCTGCGCTTGCACGTGCACCACGCGACGCGCTTCGTCTCGGTGAGCTCGACTTCGATCGGCTCGTAGTCGGTACCCTTGTGCGAGCCGTCGCAGAAGGGCTGCGCCGCCGAGCGGCCGCAGCGGCACCAGTACTTCGTGCCGGGTTGCTCCTCGACGACGTTGGGCATGCGCATGGGGATCGGGCGGTCGTCGGTCATCGTTCGGCTCGCGTTCGGGTCGAGAGTGTTGGGGGCAGGGAAGGGACCGCAGAGTGTAGGTGGCGCAGGTGCCCATTGCAGCCTCCATCGCGTGCAGCCTCCAATGCGATCCGGCCGAACCTCGGGCGGGGGCTGCTAGGATCGTGGCATGGGTTACCCACTTCTCCTGTCCTTGCTCTCCATGACCTTCGTCGTCGTGACGGCCTCCTCGCTGGAGGCCTCACCGGACCCGCAGGACGCCGGCTGGTCGGTCGGTCGCTCCGTTCCGGACCTGCGTCTGCCGACGATCGATGGTACGCGGACGATAGCGCTGTCCGAGCTGCGCGGAACGAAGCTCTTGCTGATCCAGTTCGCGTCCTGGTGAGCGGGCTGCCGCAAGCACGTGCCGGTCTGGCACGAGGCCATGCGTGAGCTGCGCGAGGCGGGTGAGCTCGTGGTCGTCGGGATCACCCAGGAGCAGCATCCCGATCGGTGTCGCCTCTATGCGCAGTGGCAGGAGTTCGACTGGCCGATCCTGTGGGATCCGTTCAACCTCACGGGCTCGAAGGCGGTGCCGGTCGTGCTCGCGATCGACGAAGCCGGCTGCGTGCGAGCGATCGGACCCGAGACGGCGTGGATCTACGACGAGTTCCTCGGACTCGAGCCCTTGCAGGCCGTCGCGCGCTCGGAGGCCGGCAGCGAGCCCGCGAACACGCTCGTCGAAGTCGCGCGCCATGCCCCGGGAAGCTGGGAGCGCGACCACTACGAGGCCTTGTCCGCGCTCGTGTGGGGCACGTCCGAGAGCCTCGACGGACCGCTCGATGTGCTCGCTCGCCACGCCGCCGAAAGGCCCGCGGACGCCGCCTTGGCCTTCCGCGCGGGGGTCGCCCATCGTCTGCGCTACGACTCCCCCGCGGCCCGTCCGCAGGACTTCCAGGCCGCCGTCGATCACTGGCGCCGCGCGCTCGAGCTGCGCCCCGACCAGTACATCTGGATGCGCCGCATCCAGCAGTACGGTCCGCGGATGGACAAGCCCTACCCGTTCTACGACTGGGTCGAGCGCGCCCGCAGCGACGTGCGCGCGCGCGGTGAGACCCCGATCGAGCTCGTCGCCGAGCTCACGCCGGCCGAGCTGTCGGAGAAGAGCGCCTTCCGCGAGGCATCGACGGCCACCGAGCCGGATCCGAAGGGAGCGCTGGAGCGGGCCGGCGAACGCTTCGCCGTCGAGTCGACCGTGGCCTTCGCCGCGCGCGGCGCGGAGCCGGTCGCGAGCGTGCACCTCGCCCTGCGGCCCGTACCCGGGGCGGGCTACCACTGGAACAACGAAGCCGAGCCGCTGCGGGTGTGGCTCGCCGCGGACGGCGTCCGTTTGGCCGAACGCTCGCTCGTGCATGCCGTCGAACCCGGCACGACGCTGGAGGTCAACTCGGACGAGACGCGACGTCTCAGTTTCGATGCCGCGCTCGAACCCGGCGCGAGCGTGGGTCGCGTGCAGGGGTACGCCGTCTTCCACGCTTGCGACGAGGCAACCGGTGTGTGCCTCGTCTTGCGCAAGGACTTCGAGGTCCGGCTCGAGCGGTGATCCTGAGAGCTCCTCAGAGGTAGCCCAGGGAGCGCAGCTCGTCGAGTTGCGCGTTCTCGCGTTCGGTCGCGGGGACCGCGCGTGGCGCCGCGAGGCCATGGAGCCGAACGAGGCGCTCGTAGTCGTCGAGCAGGCGAGCGAGTTCGGCCATCCGGTCGAACGCGGTGCTGCCCAGGTCGAGCCGCTCGCCCGGATCGCTTGCGAGGTCGTAGAGCTCGTGCCGGCCTTCGGCGTCGGGGGAGTCCTCGTCCGCGGAGCGGGCCAGCGCGCTCGCGCGCGCTCGCGGCGCGACGTCACGCTGCACGCGGATCAGCTTCTCGTCCTCGCGAATGACCGCGCGCAGCTCGCAGAGGCCCGGGCGGAGCAGCTCGGCCAAGGCCACGCCGGTCGGCGCCGCGGCCGTCCAGCCGCCCGCCCGCCGGGTGAGCAGGGAACGACCGTCCGACGCCGGATCGCTCCGTGCGAGCCCGCAGACCTCCCGCAGGCTGGGGAGCACGTCGACGAGCGAGACGGGCCGGGACACGCGAGCGGGAGCCAAGCGTCCTGGCGCGTGCAGGACGAGCGGGACGCGCAAGACCTCCTCGTGCAACGTCCAACCGCTGCCGACGCCGCCGTGCTCGAGCCACTCGACTCCGTGGGTCGACGTGACGATCAGGAGCGTCCGGTCGAGGAGACCACGCTCGCGCAGGCCGTCGACGATACGGCCCAAGCAGGCGTCGACCCGCGCGATCTCGGCGTCGTAGCGCGCCACGAGGTCGAGGAAGCCCGGCGAGCGCGTGACGTCCTCGTCCAGCGCGCCGGCCTGCGCGCGGAGGTCGTCGAGCGTGAGCGGTCGCGGCGGGATCGAGGCCCGAAAGCGCGCGCGCAGGTGCCCCGGCGGCAGGTGCGGTTCGCGTGCATCCGCGAGCTCGACGACCAGCAGGAAGGGATCCGTACGGAGCTCGTCGAGGATGTCGAGCGCTTTATTTGTCACCAGCTCCCCGCTCCAGCGACCCGGGCTCGAATCCAGCTCGAGCTGTTCGAAGCCGCGCGTGAAGGCGCGGTCGCGCAGGCCCGTGTGGTTCGAGGCCAACCCCGTGCGAAAGCCCGCCCCCAGGAAGGCGCGCGGCAGCGTCACGAGCTCGGCATGGGGTGTGGCCGCGTGCGGGTCGGTGCTGCCCCCGTTGGTGGGCAGGCGTCCGGTCCAGAGCGCGGCGAGCGACGGCTGACCCGACGAGGAGGCGGCCCAGGCGCGCTCGAAGACGACGCCGTTCGCGGCGATCGCATCGAGGTGCGGCGTCGTGGGCAGAGCGTAGCCGTAGGCGCCGACATGGTCCGCCCGCACGGAGTCGAGCACGACGAGCACGACGTTGCAGGGATCCGCGTCCGTCGCAGTGGTGTCGTCAGCGTGTCGACAGACTGGCAGTCCGGCCCCGAGCGCCGCGATCCAAAGGACGTGTCGCGCGACGCCTGTCATGGGGCGTCGGCGTAGAGACTCGCCAGGCGTTCGCTGCGGTAGACCGTCCAGCCGCAGCGCGGATCGTCGATCACGATCTCGAAGACGACCTCCGCCGGCCGGTCGTGCGTCACCTCCACGATGCGGGCCCACTTGCGCCCCTGGGCGGGATGAAAGCCCGGCCTGCCGTCGGGGA
This sequence comes from Planctomycetota bacterium, assembly GCA_029259595.1. GTDB lineage: Bacteria > Planctomycetota > UBA1135 > UBA1135 > OFTM43. The sequence continues at coordinate 91,632 of JAJDEW010000004.1, forward strand.
GCCGCACCCGACCGCCGTCGGTGACGAGGACGTGTCCGGTGCGCGGGAGCCAGTCGGTCTCCCCGAGGAAGGGAGTGAAGAAGTGCTCGTCGGGGCGACCGCCCCAGCTCCAGACCTCGCGGAACTCGCCGCGCTCCTCGTCGATGGCGAATTCGACGGCCCGGCTGAAGCTCTGCTCGGCAGGGACCTTGGGATCCGGAGGCAAGGCGCGGTACTTGCCGTTGTCGAAGAGCAAGAGCGTGCCGTGGGGCGTCACCGTCGCCGCGTGTTGATGGAAGGGGTACAGCCCGTCGCCGATCGGATCGAGCAGGAGCGGCTGCCAGCGCTCGCCCCAGCCGGTGGGAAAGCCCAGGATCCAGCGCAGTGCGCCGGTCGTCGGGTCGAGCTTGAAGACGGCGTCCTGGTGATAGCTCGACACGATGAAGCTGTCGTCGCGTTCGTCGTGAAAGACCGAGTTCACGTGGGCCCAGTCGCGCAGCGGCGCTTCCGGCGTCCCCGCGTGGACGTTCTGCCAGAACCCCGAGTCGAGCGACTCGTAGCCGATGCGATACGGATCGAGCAGGTCGAGCACCGGCCAGCGTCGGACGACGGTTCCATCCGGTCGAAACTCGAGGATGACGTCGCCGACGACGCTCGCGGGCATCGGTGGCACGTTCGGGTCCGTTTCGCTGGCGGGATAGGAGGCGAAAGAGCGCAGCTCGGTGCTGAGGGTCAGGAAGTTGCCCGAGGGGAGCTCGCGCAGCTCGTGATGCAACGTGCCGGCGTCGATCGGGATGGCGCCTTCCGGAAGGACCTTGCCGGGAATGCGCGTCGTCGACCAGCGCCGCAGCACGTCGCCGCGCGGGTCCAGCTCGACGACGTCACCGAGCGTGCCGTGGTAGTAGACGAGGTTGCCGTTCGACAGGCGTTTGGCCTCGCTGATCGCGTGCGGCGCGTCGTAGAACCAGACGATGTCGCCGTGCTCGTCCAGGGCCAGCAAGGCACCGCGCTGGCGGTCGACGTCACCCTGGTCCGGCCAGCGCACGCACGGAACGAGCGTGAATCCGGGCTCCATGCGCGCGGGACGGCTGACGGTGACGTGCACGGGAGGGAACCACGCGGGCAGGCCCGGCGTCGTCCAGGTCCAGGGCGCGCTGAAGGAGCGCAGCGTCGGGTCGTCGGGGTCGACGAGCTCCACGACGAGGGCGTAATGCGTGGCCGGGCGCAAGCCGAGGACCAAGAGCTCGTGCTCCGTCGCGGCGCGCTGCCAGCGCTCGATCGTGCGCGGACGTTCCCCGTCGTCGAGGTGGACGCGCACGCGTGCCGTCCGGTTCGTCGTGACGCTGCCCTCGAGGACGAGCGGGCAGCGTGGGTTCGTACCCGGCGTCCACTCGAGCCGCAGGAGCTCGGGGGAGCCGCGCGAGCAGCCGGCGAGCGCGAAGAGCAGCCCGACGGCGAGGCGTGAGGCCTGCACCTGGACGAAAAAGAGCATCGGCATCGGTCGCCAGGATACTCCCGGGGGTCCGCGGGTCCGCCTACTTCGCCGGCGTCAGCGTGGCGAGCGTCGCCTTCATGGCATCGAGCTCGGTCCGCAGCGCGGCGAGCTCGACATCGCGGCGCGCGACCAGCTCGTGGAGACCTTGGATGGCCGCGAGGGCCACGCCGTCCGGATCGATCGTGTCGATCGAACGCGCACCCAGGCCGAGGCCGAAGGCCGCGTGGAAGTCCTGGGCCATCGGACCCATGTGGCGCACGGCGTTGTCCTGCGACTTGTAGTTCCAGGTCGTGATCGGAACGGCGAGCAGGCGTTCGAGTACTTCGCGCGGTTCGATGTGCTCGAAGTTCTCCTTCGCGTCGCGATCGCTGACGGCGCTCCACGTGCCGCTGCCCGGAGCGAGGAGCACGCCGGTCGAGGCGTTCGCATCGGAGAACAGACGCACGCCTCCACTGGCGTAGACGTTGAATTCGTCGGGCCGTGAGGAGGGCTTGTCGCTGAACTGCGAGTCGCCCCAGACGAAGGCGCCAGCGTGCAGGGCCTTGGCGCGGCGTCCGGCCGCGAAACTGTAGGCGCCGAGGGCGTGGTTGTTTTCCCCGCCGGGAACGGTGGCGAAGTCGTTCTCCGCCCGATTGAGGGATCCGCCGCCGATGCTCGATTGCTCACCGAGGGCGGCGTTGCCCAGGAAGTAGCCCCCGCCCCCCGCCACGGTGGAGCCCGTACCCGTGGCCCCGTTGCCCGCGCCGCCGCTGACGGTGGCGTAGGCGCCCGAGGCGCGGTTGCCAGCCAACGAGGGAAGGAAGCCCGTCCCGCCGCCGCCGCCGACGGTCGCGGATTGGCCCGACGCACGGTTGTTGAGGCCACCGCTCACGGTGCTGTAGCGGCCCGTAGAGTGGTTGGACGAGCCCCCGGCGACGACCGTGGTGGTGTTGACGGAGCGGTTGTCGACGCCGCCTCCGACCACCGCTCCGCCGCCCGAAGCGAAGTTACCGAGCCCGCCACCGACCGTCGTCTCGCTGCCCGTGGCCGTGTTGTCGCGACCGCCGCCGACATAGGAATGGACTCCGTCGGACACGTTTCCGAGCCCGCCGTCGTGGGGCGGCGGAAACAGGAGGCCGGGAGCCGGGACGGAGGAGGCGAAGAGGCAGCCGGGACCGTCCTGATCCCGTAGCGCGTCGGCGCAGATCGAGACGGAGCGGACCGCGGCGCCGGGTCGCGTGACGACCGCGGCAGGCTCCTGGGAGGCGCGGGGCGCGGCGAGCAGGAAGACGGGACAAGCGAGCAGGGCGCTCAGACGGGCGAGATGCATGGGAAAATTCCTCGGGACAAGGCCAAGAGTAATTCTACCCCGCCCGTGGTGAACCGAGGGGGCAGGCCTCGGTTCGCGCACCAGGCAGCTTCAGTGGGCGAGCGGGGCTTCGTGTCGTCCTGCGTCCTTTCGTTTCAAGTCGTGATCGGGACGGCCTGCAAGCGCTCGAAGATCCGGCGTCGAAGACAGCCGGATCCGTTCTGGTCGACGATACGACAGGCACAGGCCGGAGGGACGAGTCTCTTGGCAGGTGGCCGGGGCAGGTTCAGCGGTCGAAGCCGAAGTAGTCGTTCGTCAACCAGTCGAGCAACACGCCTTCCACGCCGAGTAGTGTGGTGCGCAAGCCTTCTGGGTCGTCCTGGGTGCTGCGGATGCGCTCGACGACGAGGGCGGGGAAGGTGCCTTCGAGCGTGGCGAGGCGTTCCAGGGCCGAGGCCAGATCCTCGGGCGCAATGTCCTTGCCGCCCTCGGCGCGCTTCACGAGCGGTGCCAGGATCTTCTCGAAACGGCCCCAGGCCTTGACGTTGTCGCGCTTCAGGTAGGCCTTGAGCTCCTTGTCGCGCTTCACCTCGATCTCCTGGCCGAGGATCTTCGACCACTCGATGAAAAGCTCGAAGGCGGGCTCGCAACCCTGCTCGGCGAAGGCCTCGGCGGTCGCGTGCGGATTCTGCACGGCGACCTCGAGCGCGTTCAGGCGGCGCTGGGCTTCGAGCACGGTGTTGTTCGTCTTCCAATCGAACTCGCGCGAGGCCACCATCGCCGGCATCGCCGTCGCCACGTCGCCCGCGGCCAAGGCCGGGGCGGCCGTCGCCGTCCACGTGTCGCACCAGGACACGAGCGCCTTCAGCTTGCGGCGTTCGATCAGGTCGTCGAGCGGCGAGCGCAGGTAGCTCTCGACGCTCGGGTCGTAGGTCGAGTTGGCCGAGAAGCCGGGGTCGCCTTCCCAGGCGACCGTGCCGTCGATGTCCAGCAGGATCAAACGCGGCAGGAAGAAGCGGTCGATCGCGTACAGGTCGTAGGTCAGGCCGATGCCTTGCTCGACGGGCGGCTCGTCGACGCCGACGACGCCGGGAAACGGATTCTCCCGCAGATACGCATCGATCTGGCCGGCGTCCTGGAACGAAGCCACGGAGACGATCCGCAGGTTGTAATCCGCATAGTCCGCTGCGAGGCGGGTGAGCCACTGGTGCAGGGGCATGACGCGGTTCTGGTCCATGCTCCACAGGACCAGGAGCTGCGGCCCGAGGCCGCCTTCGTTCCAGACGCTACGCTCGCCCTGCACCCAGCTCTGGACGCGGGGGAAGGGCGGCTCCATGCCGAGCCAGCTGCCGTTCGCACTCTGGCCGGGCGCGCGCGTGGCCTCGAGCTTGAGGGCGCGCTCGACTTCGGCGCCCGGATCGAGCGGCGTGCGCGCCAGGTAGCGCACGTTGCGGAAGCGCACGTCGCCCTTGCCGACCACGAGGCCGAAGCGGCCTTGCAAGAGCGAGAGGTTCGCGAACTCGTAGGTCGTGACGAACTCGTCGTCGAACCAGATGTCGACCGACGTGCCGATGACGTCGACCCGCAACTTGTGCCAGCCGCTCGTGCTCTCGTTGGCCTTCGGCTCCGTGTCCACGGGTGTGTGGACCCACGTGTCGTAGGTCGTGTCGCCGTAGAAGGTGGCGAGGTCGACGTAGGCCCGGCGTTCGATGCCCGCGTCGCTCTTGCCCGGCGGGAAGTACAGGAGGCCGTGGAAGTTCTGCTGTGACTTGCGTCCGAAGACGATGCCACAGAAGTTGATCCGCCCCTTGTCGGCCAGGATCTCGGCCTCCATCGAGAAGTCCCCGTAGGTGAGCTCCTCGAGGGTCAGGAAGCGGTACTCGAAGTTCTTCGGATCGAAGGTTTCGAAGCTCGAGACGATGGTGTCGCCTTCCGCGCCGAAGATCTCGCCCGCAGACGCCGACCAACCGTCGAAGTTCTGCTCGTTGTAGGCGAGCTTCCAGATGTTCAGGGTCTTCTGCGAGCGCCGAAGGCCCTCTTCGAAGTACTCGAACATCTCCGGGATCTCGAAGTCGCTGCCCATGCGCCACGAGGTGTCCATCGCCATCATGTCGAGACCTTCGGCGAGGTAACCCTGGACCAGGCTCGTCAGCGTGGCCAGCAGCTCCTCGTGGATCTTGTCGAGGCTCTTCTGCGTCTTGTCGATCTTGCGGATGAGCTTGTCGACCTCGGCCAGGCGCTTCTCGTCGACCGTCGCTTGGCCTTCGAGCAATCGAGCCGCGCGCAGCAGGAGCTTGGTGGCGCGGTCCTCGTTGTCGAACTCGTCGATCAGGAGCTTGGCGAAGTCGATGTGGATGTCGGGATCCTGCGGCGTGGCAATGAGACCCTTCTCGTAGTGCTCGGCCGCATCATTGAGGTCGCCCCGCGTGATCGCGTAGAGCGCCCACTCGTGCCAGGGCTTGGGCTCCTCGCCGCGCGGCGTCTGGGCCTCTTCCAGGGCGAGGATCCAGTCCTTCCAGACCTCATCGAGCGCGGCGACGGTCTTTGGCAGCTTGATCGCGTTCCCCGTCGAGACGCCCTTCGTCGGCGGGGCCGGGTTGGCCAGCACGACCTCCTCGAAGTTGGTCACCGCACCCTCGCCGCTGCGTCCGCCCGAGGCATTGAAGAACTCGCGAAAGGCCTTGCGGTAGATATAGCGGCCGTCGACCGGGTCCTGGTAGTTGTACAGGAAGTAGACCACGCCCCAGGTGGGGGCGTACCACGGCGGACCCCACTCGTAGCGGTTCTCGAGCACGATGCGGAAGGTGGGCGCCCGGGTCGGCGTGCTCGAGCTGGGGTCGGCGGTGTTGATCTCGTCCTTCTCGTCGACCATCCAGCCCGTCTTCATCCGACGCGCGAGCGGAAAGAGCCGGTGCGTGGCCGGCAGATTCATGCGCACCGTGCCGTTCGGGAGGATCTGGCAGCCTTCGAAGAAGGACGCGAGTCCCTCGTTCAACCAGCCGGCGGCGTTCGTCGCGAGGCTGACGAACTGGTGGGCCGCCTCGTGGAAGAGCGTGCCGACGGTGCCCTCGAAGCCGGCCTGCGAGTCGATGTAGGTCTCGACCGCGCCGCCCGTGAAGTGGCCGCCCGACCACTCGACCGGCGGACCGATTCCCAGCTCGAGGTACTCGTCGCGCGTCCGGAAGATGTTCAGGTCGATGCGGGACACGCCGCCGCCATCGAGGCCGTAGTCGAAGAAGACGCGATAGAAGGCGTTCATCTGCTCCATCGCCTCGGCGGAGCGGACGAGCACTTCGTAGCCGGCGTTCGTGTTCGTGACGTAGTTCTCGCGCTTCAACGCGGCGCGCTTGTCCCACTTGCGCGTCTCGACGTCGTGCTCGCGGACCCACTCGTCGGAGATGTCGGCCAGCAAGTCCTTCGGCTTCGCGTCCACGGCCAGGCTGGGGTCGGGAGCGGAGGCGATGCGCTCGATCGAGGCCTGGACCTCGACGTTGTCGGAGTCGAGCGCGAGGATCTCCTTGAGCACGCGGATGGCCGAGTGCGGGCGGCCTTCCTTCTCGTACTTCTGGGCCAGGGGCAGGAGCTTGTCGCGGAAGCCGCGCCGCAGCCCCAGGAGCTCGCTCGCCAGCGGATCGACCTCGAGCAGTCGCGCTTCGAGCGCCGCGACGTTTTCCTTCGGAGCCTTTTGGGCCGTACTGAGGCGCAACGCCTTGTGCAGGGAATACACCAGCTCGTCGCGGTCGTCGGCGGCCTCGGCCCAGCGCATCCGCAGGAGCCAGACCTCGATCGACTTCGGATCGCGCTCGAGCGCGCGCTGGATGTGGTTGCGGGCCTGGTTCGTCTGGCCATTGTCGAGCGCGGTCGTCGCGAGACGGATCGCGCGCCGCAGCCCGTCGGACTCGGGGGCCTTGGTCGAGAGCAGGAACAGTGCGAGCAGAAACGGGAAGAGCGCGAGGGTCCGGAAGGACTTCATGATGGCGTGGGAGTCGGGGCTTCGCCGCTCGAAGCCGGAACCCCCCTGCGGTTCCGCTTCCGATCCCGAAGGACATGCGGCCGATCCGCGCCTGATTGTTAACGACGGGTACCGGATTCGTCCACGACTTCGACGATCCCGGGGTCAAGGAACCAGAACTCGACGCGTGGCGGGCGCTCGAGGCCGAGTGCTTCCGCCAGGGCCCGCGCATAGGTCGCGCCCTGGGAAGCGTAGGCCAGGGTCCGCGCCGGCACGTCCTCGGGCTCGAGGGCGTCGGTCTTGTAGTCCGCGACGACCAACGCGCCGTCCGCGGGATCCCGGTAGAGCAGGTCGATCGCGCCCGAGACGAAGCCGAGTGGGTCGTCCGGTGCCGCCGTGTTCTCGGTAGGCGGCAAGAGCACCGCGAGCTCGCGCGCTACGAGGTCGTCGCCGAGTCCCGTGAAGCGTTCGAACAGGGGCGAACGCGCGAAGCGTTCCCAGATTTCGCGTGCCCGGGCGAGCGCCGGTTCGCGGGCGGGGCCGTGGCACAAGTCGTCGATCACGGCGGGCAGGCGCTGGGCCTGACGGGCGTGCTCGTCCTGCGCGTCGTGTCCGAGATCGAACTCCTCGAGCAGGAAGTGCACGGCCGTGCCGGCCGCCAAGGCCGCCTCGCGCGAACCCCCGTGTCCGGCTGCCAGCGCGTCCGCGTCCGCCGCGGCACGCGCGGTGCCGGTCGCGCGTTCGCGTTCGTCGTCCGAGGTCTCGAGCTCGGCCAACTCGGCGTGCGACGCGTCGCTCGCGCGCGCGAGGACCGGCCGCAGCATGTGGGCGCGGGCGCGTTCGCGCTCTGCATCGAGTCGATCGGCGACGCGCGCCAGCTCGGCCGGAGCAGGCAGGTCCGGCTCCGGTGGTTCGAACGGCAGCGAAGCCTCGACCGGCGGTTCGGACGTCGTGCGCCACAGCGTCCCGAAGGGATCGGTCCAGGGAGAGAGGTCGCCGCGGGAAACCGCGTGCTCGACCGACAGCACGGCCTCGCGTGCGCCGTCGCGGTGCTCGAGCAGCTCGTGGAACTGGCTGGCGGCGTCCCAGGCCTTGCCGTTGTTCTTGAGCGTCCAGCCCGACAGCAGCACGAGCCGCTCTTTCGAGCGTGTCATCGCGACGTACAGGAGGCGCGCGCGCTCGGCGGCTTCGATGCGCTCACGCTGCGTGCGCACGGCGTCGTAGCCGGGCGTGCGCGCTCCGAGCAGGCGATAGTCGGCGCTCCCGTCCACGGACAAGCGCTCGAAGTCGGTCTTGCGTTCGCTGAGCGCACCTTGCCGGCGGTGCAGCTGCGGCAGGTAGACGTGCCCGAAGTCGAGCCCCTTCGAACCGTGGATGGTCAGGATCTGTACCGCGTCCTCCGCGACGTCCGACGGTCGGCCCTCCTCCGCTTCCCGCGCCCAGGCGACGCTGGTACGCAGGGCGCGCAACAAGGCCTGGGTGTCGCCTTGGTTTTCGATGTTGCGGATCAAGTCGCGGAAGAAGCGCTGCAGGTTCGCGAGCCGGTAGGCGCCGAGGTAACGGCCAGCCTCGTTCGCCTCGAGCAGGAAGTCGTTGCGGAGCGTCTCCACGAAGACGTCGACCGGATCCTCCTCGAACGAAGCGCGCGCGCGCGCCAGGCAACGCAGGGCGTGGTTCAAGCCCGTGGGCCAGTCGCGCACGGCCTCGTAGCCGGGCACGTCGCCCGGGATCTTCTCCGCGGCGCGCGCGATGGCAGCGGCGAGCTCGTCGAGGTGCGCGTCGTCCGGCTCACGCAGCTTCGACACGAGCCGCGGCAACTTCTCGTTCCACAGCATCGCGAGGGCCGCGTCGGGCACGCCGGTCCAGGGCGCGCGCAGGAAGGTGACGAGCGCGACGTGGTCGTTCGGATCCAGCACACAGCGCACGAGCGCGATGGCGTCGACGATCTCGCGTCGGCGGTAGAAGTGGCGATCGCCCTGCACCTCGTAGGGCACGCCGGCCTCGCGGAAGGCGGACAGGTAGGTGTCGATCCCGGTGGCGGCGCGGAAGAGCACGGCGACGTCCTTCCAGGCCAGCGCACCCGCGGCGTGCAGCTCGGAGACGTCGCGCGCGAGCGCGCGTGCCTCGGCCTCGTAGCTGGCCATACGCTGACGATCGGCCGGGGCCGCGGGGCGCTTCTTCTGGTCGTCGTGCGGCCACGAAAGCCAGTGCTCGACCGGCTTGCGCCCGTTCGCCACGAAGCCCTTGTCTCGGCGCTTGTGGGCGGCGGGCAGGAGCGCCTCGAAGGCCGGCTGCAACCCCGGTACGGCCTCCATCACCGCCCGCGGCGAGATGACGCGTTCGACCTCTTCGAGCACGGCCGGTACCGAGCGGAAGTTCACGGCCAGCGGACGCTCGGCGCCCCCCTGGGCCAGGACGTCGGCCACGAAGCTCTGGTAGGCGGCAAGGTCGGCGTTGCGCCAGGCGTAGATCGACTGCTTGGGATCGCCGACGAGGAAGAGGCCGGGGCGCGTGTCGCCTTCGAGCGCGAGCTTGCGCAGGAGTGCGCACTGATCCGCGTCGGTGTCCTGGAACTCGTCGACCAAGAGCTGGTCGAGACCGTTGCGAACGCGGCGGGCGATCCCCTCGTTGTTCTCGAGCAGCAGACGCGCTCCGCGGATCAGGTCGTCGAAGGACAGGATGCCGCGCGTGTGGAACTCGCGCTCGATCGCGCCTAGCAGGCGCGCGATCACGCGACGGGCGCTGTCGAGCAGCTTGGGCTCGAGCTCGAGCACGCCCGCGAGCTCGACGGCGAAGGAGCTCGCGCAGGCTTCGTAGCGCGCGGCCTTGTCGCCCATCTTCTTCAGCTCGGAGGCGGTGATGTCCTTCTTCTTCCAGCGCTTCGTGGCTTCGCGCGGGGCCCCGTCCCAGATCGCGCGCAGACCGCGGACGAACTCCTCGAAGCTGTCGAGGTCACGGACGTCGGTGCGGCCGAGCTCTTCGGCGGAGGCTCCCAGCGCCTCGAGGACGTCGTGGATGCGCTGGTTCTTCGGCAGCTTGCGCAGCGGGGTGAGGTCGAGCGCGACCAGCTCGGCGTAGCGCGTCGCCAGGGATTCGACGGTGGCCGCGATCCGTTCCGGCGCGAGCGGGTCGGGGTCGAAGTCCTCGGCGCGGGCGCGCTTCTGGATCAGCTCGAGGACGGCCTCCTCCAGCTCGCGCGGCCCGGCCCCCTTGGTCGCGAGCCAGAAGAGGTGCGGCTCGACGGGCTCGATCCAGGCCTTGCGCAGCTCGCGCTCGAGCACCTCGCGGGTGATCCGTTCGAGCGCCGAGCCGTCCGCGTCGATCTCGAATTCCGGCGCGACACCCGCCTCGAGCGGCGCGTCCGCGATCAGGCGCCGGCAGAAGGCGTGGATCGTGCGCACCTCGAGTCGGTCGAGCTTTTCGCGCAGGGCCAAGGCGCGCGCGGCGAGTTCGTCGCCTGCGACCGGGAAGTCTTCGGCGGCGAGCCCGGGCGGCCATGTCCCATGCGCGATCTCGGCCAGGGCGCTGCCCACGCGCGAGGCCATCTCGGCCGCGGCCGCTTCGGTGAAGGTGATCGCCGCCACGCGCTCGAGCACGCGCCGCGACACCGCGTCGTCGTCCGCCTCGCGCTCCGCTTCGAGCAGCACGCCACGCGCCCGCTCCCAACCCGGCCCCGTGGCCCACGTCACGATGCGTGCGACCAGGGTCGCGGTCTTGCCCGTGCCCGCGCCCGCCTCGAGCACGAGCGGGCGCTCGAACTCGGTCTTCGCGAGCCGCCGCGCCTCGGTGTCGCGTGCGCGCAGGGTGCGTTCGCTGGTGGTCATTCGTCGTCCGCCCCCGAAGAGAAGAGCGCGCGCGCGCGCGCCGAGGCCTCATCGGCGTCGCCTCCGTCTTGCGCACCCATCCACAGCTGCAGGCGTCGGCGCGCGCCGCTGTCGCCGCGTAGGCAAGCCTCGGACACTTCGCACCATGCGCAGGCCTGGGGTTCCTTGCCCTTGTCGTCGACCAGGCGCGGGAAGAACGTGCCCGCGCTCCAGGCCTCGAGCGTGCGACGCACCGCGGCGTCGAAGTTCGTTTCGTTGACGAGCTCGCCCTTGTCCACGCCGAAGCTGTGGAACTCGGGTGCGAGGTCGGGGGAGAGATGCAGGTAGCTGCCGTGCGCGTCGGCCGACTGCGCGCCACGCACGTAGGCGGACGCCTGCAGCGCCTTGCCGCGCGCGATCAGCTCGTAGAAGTGGGCCAGGCGCGACGTCTCCTTCTTCAAGGTCGCGAGGCGCCCGGCCGGGCGTCCCGTCTTGAAGTCGACGATCTGGAGCGTCGAACCGCGACGCGCGACCTGGTCGGCCCGGAAACGCACGTGGAAGGGCGGTGCGTCGTCGCGCGGCACGGTCGCCGTGCCCAGCACCTCGGCGCCGAGCAGTCCGAACGGCCCGTGCGCTTCCAGGCGTTCGCGCGCGGCGACCAGGATCTCCTCCGAGCGGGCGATCAAGAGCCGAACGAGGCCGGGCCAGGGCGTGTGTTCCTCGGCCAGGGCGCGGGCGGCGGCCTCTGCGGTCCAATCCGCGAGCGTCGCCGCGGCGGGCCACTGGAAGGGGATCGGGGTGCGCGTCTCGACGTCGGTCAGCTCGCCGGAGGTCGCGCCGAGCTCCTTCGCGATGCGCTCGAGCACGGCGTGGACCGTCGAGCCGATCACGCGATTGTCGACGGACGGCAAGGCCTCGAGCGGATCGGGCGCGGGCTCGAGGCACAGCACCTTGAGCAAGAGCGTCTGCCACGGACAGCTCGCCATGCGCTCGAGCGTCGTGACGAAGATGGCGTCGTGCGCGGGATCGGTCAGCCCCCGTGTGCCGGGCGAGCCGCCGACGAAGCCGAAGTACGGACCGAGCGCCTCGCCGGGGCGGCGGTCGAACTCGGCGCGCACGGCCGCGTGGAAGCGGGCCAGTCCGACGGCCGTCCCGGCGCGGCGCGAGCTGCCGTTCGCACCGGCGAAGCCGGGCGTGAGCGCGCGCGCGAGGGTCTGGCGCTTGCCTTCGTCCCCGGCCCACAGTCCGAACAACGTCGCGCTCTCCAGCGCGGTGCGCGGTGCAACGAAGGCGTCGTCGCTCGCGTGCGGCACGAGCGGGAGGATGCGTCGGGCAGGGTCGGTCTCGGCGCGTTGCAGAAAGCGCTCGACGAAGGGCGATGGCGCGCGCGCCTCGCCATCGTCGCCGCCGACCTGGAAGGACAGCGTGACGTGCGACGCGGCCGAAGCGAGCTGGGCGAAGAGGTAGCGCTCCTCGTCGTGGCCGCGGCTCTTGATCGGAATGTCGGGCAGGAGCGCGGTCAGCCGCTGCCGCGCGCGATCCGGCAGGAACGGGTCCTCGCGGATCGTGCGCGGAAACGCGTCGCGGTGCAGGCCGACGAGGAAGAGGTGCTCGAACGTGCGCGCGCGCGCTTCCATCGCCTCGAGCACCAACACTCCGCCGCCGGCACCGCCGAAGGGCGGGCGCGCCTTGGTCCCGATCGCGCGCTCGAACAGGACCGCCAGCTCGTCCGGCTCGAGTCGTTCGTCGGCGGGGATCTCGTTCGCGAGGACCTCGAGCACGCCGGCGACCGTGGACCAGGCCGGATCGCCGCGGCGCCAGCCGAGGTCGCTGCGGACCGCGCGCTCGAGCTGGGGCGCGAGGCGCGACCAGGGCGTGTTCGGCCGCGCGAGCCGCGCCAGGAGCGAGCGTCCCGCGGCGACGGCGCCGAGCCAGTGGGCTCCGAGCAGCTTGCGGCGCGGCGCCATCGTTCGCGCGCGGTCCCGGTCCCGAGGCGCGGCCTGGCTGGCGTCGCGGGGCGCGTCCTCGCGCTCTTCGGTGCGCTCCAGGCCGTGCCGGACCGGTAGCACGACGTTGCCGCGGCGGTCGAGCGCGGCCTGCTCGTCCAGGTCGCGGAGGTCGCGCAGCCGCGCGACGCCGGCAGCGCGCAAGGCGAGGCGCAGATCGAAGGTCGGGCGGATGAAGGCGCGACGGTTGTCACCCTTGGCGCGGCGCTCGTCCGTGGCGGGACGGTCCACGGGAAAGCGGCGCACGGCGTCCAGCCAGCGGTCGATCGAGAGCTCTTCGCGCTCCTGGAACACGTCGACGAGAGCCGCGACGCGACGCGTGGTCGCGTCGGCGAGCCCGGTCGTACGCAGGCCGGAAAAGGGAATGCCCAGCCGCGTGAGGTGAGTGCGCAGCGGAGCGCGGTAGGCCTCGAGGTCGCGCGCGACGATCGCAATGTCCTCGGCGCTGCTGCCCGTATCGAGCAGCGCGCGGATGCGGGTCGCGACCTCGCGCGTTTCGGCTTCGGCGCCCGGGGCACGGAAGATCGTGCGCGTCGCGAGCGGCGCCTCCGGCACGTCGACGGCGACCCGCGTCGCGCGCCCTTCCTGGCGCTCGCGGAGGCGCGCGGTGAAGCGCACGCCGGCATCCTCGTGTTCGGGCGCCACCGGATCGCGCGGGTGATCGAGCCAGAGCGAGAGCGGCGCGACGCGACACAGGGCGTCGAGCAGGTCCTGCGTCATGCCCGTCGCATCGGCGATGCCGTAGACGAACACCGCCCGCGCCGGCACGAGCCCGGGGTCGCTCTCGAGCGCGTTCTTGGCCGCGCGCACCAGGCTGCCGCGATCGAACACACCGGCCGCGTCGACCAAGCGTCGGACGCGCACGGCGGCGCGCACGACCGCGCGCGCGCGCTCGGCCTCGGCGCGCGGCAGCAGCGGGTCGGCCAGCTGCTCGAGCAGCGCTTCCTCGTGCCCGGCCTCGAGTCCCGCGTCGAGCAGGTCGCGGATCGAGGAAACGACCGAGCGGTAGCCGTCGGCGTAGACCGCGAGGCGCTCGCCCAACTCACGCTGAGCGCGGACCGCGCGGCGTGCAGCGAGCTCGAAGAAAGTGTCGCCCGCACGTCCGTTCCAGTCCGAGCGGGCCAGGATCTCGCGTGCCAGGCCGAACAGGGTCTGGATCGTGACCCCGGCCACTGCGCCCAAACGCGTCGTGATCACGCGGCCGAGGTGCAGCCGCAGCGACCGCGACGGGACCACGATGCGCAGCGGTCGCGCCAGTTCCGTGGGCCGCCCGATCCAACCTGCGCGGTCCGCTTCCAGGGCGCGCAGGAGATCGTCCTCGAGGGTCCGGGGGCCCGATCCGACGCGCAGGTGATGATTCATGGGTGGGGGAGCGGGCGCTCGGCTCGAAAGCCCTCGCGCTCGAGGGGCACGAGTTCATAGAGCGAGGCCAGCCGGCGCAAGAGCGCTCCGTGTTCCGGACGGCGCGCGAGGAAGTCGCGCACCGAGCGGGCCACGTAAACGGGCCGGTCGGTGGCGACGCGCTGCGCGATCTCGTTCAGGACCTCGTCCGCGGTCAGGGCCGGATCGCCGTAGGCGTGGCCCGTCGGCCCGGGCAACGGCAGGTCGCGCAGGACCTTCCAGGTGCCGCGGTAGGGGGCCGGCCAGGGCGCGTCGAGCGCGTGCAGGATCTGCAGCTCGCCGAAGTCGGCCGTCAAGACGACCGCATCGCGTCCGTCCGCTTCGAGGCAGGCGCCGCGCGCGAAGGCGAGCAAGGGGCGTTCCCGGTCGAAGTCCAGAATGTGGCCGACGGCGGTCGCCGCCTGCAGACCGAGGAAGACGCCGAGCGCGATCGGAGCCGAGCGTCGCGGCAGCGGGGGCAGAGGCAAGAAGAGCGTCGTCCCGAAGGTCGCGGCCAGGAGGCCGACGAGGGCGGGTGCGGGCAGCGTGTCGAGGAAGGTCTCCGAGCTGCCGGCGGCCACCAGGACGAGGACGAGCGCGAAGCCGGGAAAGAGGGCCGAGACGAGCCGCGGGGTGGCAGGTTGCGGGGTGTCCGCCCGCGTTCCGAGGAGCCAGGCGAACACGCAACAGGCCGCGAGCGGGAGGAGAGCCACGAAGTAGGCACCGTGCTCGGGATAGTTGAAGAGCGCGAAGAAGACGACGTGCGGTCCGGCCGCGAGCGCGACGAAGGCGGCCTGACGCGGCGCGCGTCGTACCAGCGCTCCCAGTCCCGCCGCCGCGCCCAGCGCGAGCCCGGCCGCGGGCGCGACGAGGTCGGACGCGAGGTACGCCAGGAAGTCCGACGGGCCATAGCCGTTCGCGATGCGAGCCGAGAGCGCCTCCCAGTAAAAGAGCGGCGAGTCTTCGCGTCCGCCCGCCGAACCGGTTTCGAGCCACGTGAAACCGGCTTTGACGAAGGCGAAGCCCAGCACTCCTGCGAGGCCGAGCAACAGATCGTTGCGGCGCGGGCGTCCGGGCGTGCGCAGCAGGTAGGCGACGAGCACGGCCGGTGCGAAGAGGATGCCGCTCTTGTGGGTGCCGACGACCAGGATGAAGGCGACGAGCAGCGCTGCGACGTCTCGCGGACGCGCGGACGGCCGGAGCCGCGCCAGGCTCCACGACAAGAAGGCCACCGCCAGCAGGTGCGGCGCATGCACCTCGGCCGCGGTCCCGAAGAAGACGGTCGACGGAGCGCTGACGACGACGAGCGCCGCGAGCCACGCGGCGTAGCGCCCGAGCCCGAGCCTCAGACCCGCACCGAAGAGCAGCACTGCGCTCCCCGCCGTGGCCGCGGCCGAGAGCAACCGCAGGCTTCCCAGCGGGTCCAATCCGCAGGCCGCGCCGATCCGCGCGACGCCCCGCGCGAGCGGCATGAACAGAAAGTGCGGTGCGAACGGAAAGTCGTCGACGATGCACCGCAGGAAGAAGACGTCGTCGCCGTACAAGCGCTCGGGTCGCAGGGCGACGAGCGCGAGGAAGACGGCGACGAAGGTCGCGAGCCCGAGGGCCCGGCCCATACGCTCACCGCCACCGGCGTTCGCTCGGGCTTCGGTTCCAGCCGTGCTCGTCACCCGCGGATTATGCGCAGGTCAGCACCCGGGTTCAGGGGCCGCGTGCCCTTTCTCGTACGAGAGGACGAAGCCGTCGAGGAACGCGCGACAGTCGGAGACGCGCTTCTCAGCCCTCGGCGCGGTCGAAACCGACCTCGAGGACGGCCAGGCCGTCGAGCTCGAAGTGCTCGACCCTGACGGTGACGGTCTTTTGGATCGAGACGGAGAAGTGGGCCTCGTGGACGGTGGGGGCGTGCCACGTCCAGTCGTCGATCAGGAGCTTGCCGTCGATCCAGAGGCGGATGCCGTCGTCGGAGACGGTGCGGACCTTCCAGGTGCCGGCGGGAACGGAGAGGGTGGTCTCGGCGATCGTGCCGAAGTGATCGGAGGGCAGCGCGGCATCGAGCACGACGTCGCTCGCGACCTCCAGTTCGCTCGGCCCACCCATGGCATAGGCGAGGTCGAGGACCGGAACGTCGAAGCTGACGAAGTCGTAGGACTCCGTGCGCCAGCCGGCTTCGTCCTCGCGCGGATCCTTGGTCCAGGCGAAGACCTTGACCTTCCAGGCGGCGCTCGCGAGTACGGCCGCGGCCTCGAGGTCGGCCTCGGACGTATAGACGCGCAGGCGGTAGGGCAGGATGCCGCCGGCCTCCTCGACCGAGACGTGGACCTCGGGTGGGCGCACGCTGTCGACGAGGCGGACCCGCAGGTGTTCGCCTGCTTCGGCATCGAGCAGCTCGGCCGGGCCGAGCAGGCGGTAGACATGCGCGCCGTCGCGGTCGGCGATGCGCTGGAGGAAGGGCGTCTCGCCGTCGTAGGGGCCCCACTCCGTGAGGACGATCTTGTCGCGGCCGCGCAGGTGGCTGCGGGCGCCGACGGGGCGGTTTTCGCCGTGGACCTCGACCTTGGGGATCTTCCAGGTCACGAGATCCTGCGGCGCCTGGCTCGTCGTCGAGCTCTCGTCCCGATCCAGCTCCCGCTCGACGCTGCGCATGCGATTGTCACCCAGCAGCGTGTTCTCGGCCTGGCGCAGGTGCACGGCGAGCTCGTCGCCGTAGAACGAGTTTCCGGCCACGACGTTGTCGGCGCATGCGACTCCGTTCGCCTGCGCCCACGGTGTGTTGGCCAGGTGCGCGTCCTCGTCCCACCACAGGTGCACGCCGCAGACGTTGCGCTTGAAGCCGTTGTCGAGGATGCGGTTGGCGGAGCCGTGCTCGATGTTGATGCCGCCGCGTTCGAGGCCGTAACCTGCGTCACCGTTGTACTCGAAGATGTTGTCGGCGATGAGGGTGTGGGACGAGTAGCCTCCCCAGACGCCACAAATCGCGTTGTAGGTCAAACGATTGCGCACGAGCTTGTTGCCGAAGCTGAACGTGCACTCGATGCCGTGGGCCGCGGCGAACGAAAAGTCGTTGCCCAAGAGCACGTTGTCGTTGTTGCCCAGGCGTTCGAGATTCAGCTCGCGTCCGTCGGCGGGCTGCGCCTCGCCCAGGGCTTCCTTGCCCGCGAAGGCGAAGAAGCCGTCCCCGCCATGCGTGGCCGAGTTCTCGAGGAAGTCGTTCTTCGAACACTGCTCGAAGACCAGGATGCCGGCCGAGTCCTGACCGCGGTTGTAGACGCCGTGGCTGTAGCCGCGGATGCAGAAGTCGAAGGCGTTGCGCGAGACGATGTTGTGGCTCGAGCGCCACAGCGCGAGCCCCCAACCCGACAGGAAGGAAAAGTCGTTGTCGTAGACCAGCGACTTGTCGACGCGATCGAGGATCAGGCCGTTTTGAACCTTGCGGGCGGTCGAGTCGCTGACGGTGACCTGGCTCGAATCCTCGATGCAGAACGCGGCCCCGTATTTCTCGACCCACTCGTTGGCGTCGTTGTCGTGCGGCGCGAGCCAGTCGGACGGATCCTCGGCCTTCGGCGTCGAGCCCAGGTGTTGACGGAAGCCGTCCAGCACGTGGCAGTCCTCGATCCAGAGGCGCGTGGCTTCCTTGGCCTCGATGCCGACGCGATAGCCCGAGATGCGCGCGCCGCGCAGCGTGACGTTCTTGCCGGTGACGACGATGCCGATGCCCTTCATCCGATCGGGCGCCGTGCCCGGCGCGGCTCCCACGAGCGGTGCACTCGTGAACTCGACCGTAATGCCGTGGCCGACGATGTGGATCACCCCATTGCCATCGGCGTCCTCGATCACGCCGTCGCGAATGGCGAGCACCGAGTTGGACTTCACGATCGTGTTGTCGGAGTCGACGACGACGTCCCGGAAGGGCTCTGTGGCGGGCGTCGCGACGGAGGGGACCGAGCAGAGACAAAGCAGGGGGTGGAGCATGGCCTTACCTTAAGCAAACGCGGCGGCCCGTGGGCAGGAGAGCCCCGGAACGCTCACGAGGGCTCCTCCTTCGGGGCGGCGCCCGAACGCCGCCCCGACGTCGCCCGGAGCTCGAGCCCGGGCCATCTCGAGCGCGAGTCCACCTCCCCGCGGACACCGAGTGGGGACTGGCGCCAGGCGCAGATCCGTCCCGGGCGGCGAAACGGGGTCGACCGCGCCCGTTTTCACGACGTTTTCCGCAACCCCGGCCCGACCGCCGCGGTCCACCCCCCGACCCCCGTGGTGGGTGGGGGGTCGGGATGGACGCCCCGCACGCTCGCTTGTCTCCGCCTCCGAGCCCCCGTACGCTCCCCCTCGCCGCCCCCCGTCCATGGACGAGACCCTCTCCCAACCCGCCCGCGCCAGATCCGTCGGGGCCAGGCTCGTGCGGGGGCTCGTCGCCCTGGCGCTCGTCGTCCTGTTGCTCGAGCTGTTTTCGTTCGTGGCCCATGGGCCGCTCGTGGGGGAGCGCTTTTCCTTCACGCGCGCGGCCGAGGTCCGGGCCGAGGTGAGCCGGCTGGCGGACGTGCGCGCCCAGGAAGACGGGGTGAGCTCGCCCGAAGCGCGCTTCGGGGGCCACGGACTGCCGGACAATTGGCCGGTCCTGCATCCCTACTTCGGCTTCGGCTTCGATCCGCGGCGCTTTCCCGAGCGCTTCGAGGGCTGGGTCCGGACGGGCGGCGCCGATCCCTTCCGGCGCTCCGGCGACGAGGTGCGCGTCGTGTTGCTCGGCGGGTCGGTCGCCTTTCTGTTCGAAGAGGCGTGGCCGACCCTGGCGCGCGAGCTCGGGCGCCTGCCACGCTTCGCGGGCAAGGAGCTCGTGCTGATCTCGCTCGCGACTCCCGGCTTCAAGCAACCTCAGCAGTTGCAGGCGCTGACCTACTGGCTCGCGCGCGGTGGCGAGGCGGACCTCGTCCTCAACCTCGACGGTTTCAACGAGATCGGGCTCGAGCTGGCGGGGATCGTGCGTCGCGGCGTCGAGCCCACGTTGCCGCGCATCTGGCAGCACCTCGCGACCGAGGTCGACGGGTTGCAAGCGCGCAGCCACCTCGAGGGCGTGTACGCCTGGCGGCGCCTGCGCGGCGTCCTTGCGGACGGCTTCGAGCACGTCTCTTTTTCGGTCACGATGAACCTCGTCTGGCGCCTGGCGGACCGGGCGCTCGCCGAGCGGCAGAGCGCCGAGGAAACGGCGCTCGCTGCGGCCGTCGCCGAGACCGAGCTGCCGATGCCGCGCGCGACGGGAACCGAGGAGGACTCCTACCGGGCCTCGATCGCGATCTGGCGGAGTTCCTCGGAGCTCCTGTTCGAGCTCGCGCGCGAGCGTGGCTTCGACTACGTCCACGCTCTGCAGCCCAATCAGTACGTCGAGGGCTCGAAGCCGTTCAGCGCCGAGGAGGAAGAGCGCTTCCGCCGCACGCGACTCCTCGCGGACAGCGTCGCCCGTTGGTACCCCGAACTCGCGCGCGAGGGCGAGGAGCTGAGCGCTCTCGGCGTCACGTTCCTGGACTTGCGCGACGTCTTCGGCACGACGACCGAAACGGTCTACATGGACACGTGCTGCCACGTGAACGCGCTCGGCAACGAGGTTCTGGCCACGACGATCGGCCGGCTCGTGGTCGACGCGCTGGGAGTCCGTTGAGCCCGTGCGATCGTATGCCGACGTCCTGGCGCCGACTGACTTGATCGGCGGACTCTAGCGGGCCGTCGAGAGACTCACCCGACTCGCTGCGCGCGTCCAGAAAGCCCTGCTCGTAGCCGCCTGCTCGGTCAGTGAATGCGCTCCCGGAGGCGGGACGTGTGGACCCGCCGGTGCTCTTCGGTGGCCTCGTGCAGGTCGTGCAAGAACGTCTCCTTCAAGTCCGGCGGCGTGTTCGAGAAGTCGAACATGTAGTCCGGCGACTCCGCCATCTCCTCGAGCTTCAGCTGCAGGCGGAAGTTGATCTGGAGGAAGGGCCGCTTCTTGAAGCGTTGGTTGGTGTTGTGCTTGAAGACGCCGAAGCCCGACTCCTGCGAGCGCGGAGCCGAGAAGTCGACGTAGGTCCGGTCATCGGTCACCGGCTCGGCGTCGCCGACGTAGTTCGCGAGCAGCTCCGGGCCCAGGATGTGGAAGCCCAGGAGGCGCATCGGCGTCATCCCTACGCGGGCCAGGTCGGCCAGGACCAAGGGATCGTTGGCGTTCGCGAGATAGGTCTCGGGGGGGATGCGAATGCCGTTCTTGCTGCCCAGCAAGTTCAGTGAGGCCCAGTTCGACTGCCACAGGCTCGCGTCGGGGAAGACCTCCTGGAAGGCCTTGATGACCATCTTCTGGTCTTCTTCGGGGATCAGGGTCGTGAACCACTGTCCGATGATGCCGCCTTCGTTCAGGCGGTCCTTGCAGACCTCGTAGAAGTCTTTCGTGTAGAGGTTGACGACGGTCGCCTGGTGCAGCTCGGGCGGTTCGAGCTGGATGATGTCGAACTTCTCCTGGGTG
Source organism: Planctomycetota bacterium (assembly GCA_029259595.1). Classification (GTDB taxonomy): domain Bacteria; phylum Planctomycetota; class UBA1135; order UBA1135; genus OFTM43. The sequence continues at coordinate 112,013 of JAJDEW010000004.1, forward strand.
CGCAGCAGGAAGTTGCGCCCGTCTTCGACCACGATCTCGAGGTCCTCGGTGTCGAGCACGTCGCGGTTCGAGAACGAGAAGTACTCCGCGGCTTCGAAGGCGCCCGGCGAGAGTTCGACGCAGACCAGGCGCTCCGGATCGTGCTCGGCGAAGGCGCTCAGCGTATTGCCGACGCCGAAGCAGATCGACAGGACGGACTTCGGCTCGGGATGCATCAGCATCGGGATGTGGGCCGAGCGGCGGTTCTCGCGGTTCGTGTACGTGCCGGCGGTTCCGCGCCCGTCCGAGTAGAAGACCCACCGACGCGGGTTCGGCCCCGTCGTCTCGTGGACCATCACGTTGTCGGTGATCTCCTCCTTGTAGAAGAGCAACTTGCCGAGGAAGCTCTCGTAGCTGCGCCGGAAGAAATCGCGCTCGATGTCACCGAGGAAGAGCGCCATGACGCCCGCCGCCAGGGCGACGCTGGTCGCGAGCCGCGGTCCGATGCGGGCAGCGCCCGGTTTCCAGGCGAACAGGAGGAAGCCACCGAGCAGGTTCAGGGCGATGCTGACGGCGAACGAGTTGCGCAGCCCGATCGTCCCGATCAGGAAGAAGCCGGTCACGAGCGAGCCCAGGATGTTGCCCAGGGTCAGAAAGGCGTAGGCCTTGCCCGTCGCCGCCGACGCGACCTTGCCGTCGCTGGTCGCCAAGGCCGTTCCCAGCGGGAAGGTCATCCCCATCAGGATCGTCGGGACCAGGACGATCATCGCCGTCGCCGTGAAGATCGTGATCATGGCGGCGCCGAAGCTGGACGTTCCGACGCGCGCGGTCACGAGCTCGATGACGGCGGGAATCTCACCCAGCAGGTGGAACGACAGCCACACGTAGGCTGCGATCGCGAGCTGCAGGAAGCCCAGCGTCCGCATCCCCGTCAGTCGCGCCGGCAGGCGCGAGTACAGCATGCTGCCGAGCGAGATGCCCAGCAGGAAGACGATCAGGATCGTGCTGAAGGCGTAGGTCGAGCTGTGCGTGTACAGAAGCAGCGAGCGGTTCCAGATCACCTCGTACGAGAGCGCGGTGAAGCCGGACAGGAACAGGACAAGGAGCACGAGGCGCGGGTCGCGCGGACCCCGCACGGCGGGGGCTGCGGAGGCGGGCGCGAGCTGCTCGGGCGCGGACTCCGCCTTCTCCGCGGCCGCACCGCTGAAGGCGGCACCCTTCGAGGCGCGCAGGGCCAGGATCGCGATGACGACGTTGACCGCGAAGGTCAGGAGCGTCGAGCGGAAGATCCCGAAGTCCTTCAGCATCCAGAAGCCGGCGAGGGCCGTGCCGCACATGGCTCCGAGCGTGTTGAAGCCGTACAGGAGTCCGAGCGACGAGCCGATGCTCCCGCCCTTGGGCTGCAGGTAGCGCGCCAGAACGGGCAGCGTTCCGCCCATCAGGGTCGTCGGCACGATCAAGAGCAAGAACGTGACGGCGAAGCGCGCGAGGTGGACGACGATCGGAACGTCGGGCAGCAGGTTGTAGCCGAAGCGGTAGAAGGCCGGCAGCCCGTCGGCCAGGACGAAGTAGAGCCCCAGGGAATAGAGCGCGATCGCGATCTCGAAGTAGGCGTACGTCCGCAGCGGGTTCTCGAGCTTCGCGGACCACTTCCCGAGCAGGTGGGCACCCGCGCAGAGGCCGAACATGAAGGCGGAGAGAACGGCGCTGATGGCGTAGACGCTGATCCCGTAGGTGAAGGTCAGCTGGCGAACCCAGACGGTCTCGTAGGCCAGGGCGCAAACCCCGGACCCGAAGAACAACAAGAGACAGGTCCGGAAGGCGTGCGAGGATTCGGTACGGCTCATTGCGGAGGGGGCGGGGCGATGGTCGGGCCGCCACCGCCCGCTCGCCACCCACCGGAGGGAGTCAGTCGGGGGCACGGCCTTCGCTTCGGATCGACCCGCGCTGTCGGAACGTGGTCGGGGCGTTGCGCGCAGGTCCTGGAGGCATAGGGTACCCCTCCGATTCTGGCCGGAGCAAGTGCGCCGCGCGTTGCACGGGCGGGCGCGACGCGAATCGAAAATCCTTTCCGGCGCTGGTCGCGTCGCCGCAGAGCACATCGGGAAGGAAACGACCGTCTCGCGAGCTCGCGCCCGATCACGAGTCCGCTGGACCAGGCGGCCCGGAGGACCGGCTTCGTCGGCCTTTCGCCGCCTGGCGGCACCTTGCCGAGCTCGACGTCCTCGCAGCCCGACCCGGGTCGCCGGTGGGGCCGAGGTCCAGCAGGCAGCGGGTTGGGCCGAACTGCCACAGGATCTTGGGATGGATGCGAGCTAGACTCCGTGCGGTCCCCTCCCTGTGTCCCCGGTCGATCCCGGACCAGCGTGCCCCGCATTCGCGATTTCCGCGCGAAGGGTCCGCCGGTGGTCCGGTAGGAGGCCGCCCCTACGCCGCCGTCCCCTTCCCGATGCCCGTCTGCTGACGTCCCCATGACGTCCGACCCGAAAAGCTCCCCCGAGGACAGAGAAGACGCCGTCCCCCCCGCCGGGGCGAGCGAGGCTCCGGACGAAGGGCATGTTTCCTTCGTACGCCGCCTCCACGAGCGCTATGGCAAGGTGGTCGATCCGCAGATCCACCTCCAGCGCGACGACGATCGCTCCGTGGATGCCGTGCCGGGCGAGGGCGAGCCGAGCGGCACGGAGTCCGGTTCGGGCAGCGGGAGCTCGCGCGACCTGCTCGAGAAGCTCTCGAGTCAGACGCCGAACGCCCTGCGCTACGAGGTGCGCCACGAGATCGCGCGCGGCGGCATGGGCGCCGTCATGCGGGTCTGGGACGGCGACTTGCGGCGCAACCTGGCGATGAAGGTCATGATCGCGCGCCGCTCGCGCGACGGATCCTCGGTCGACGACGAGCAGCTCTCGCGCTTCCTGGAGGAGGCCCAGATCACCGGCCAGCTCGACCACCCCGGCATCGTGCCGGTGCACGATCTCGGGATCGACGACGACGGTCGGTGCTACTTCACGATGCGGCTCGTCCGTGGGCGCGAGTTGAAGGAGGTGTTGGACCTCGCGCGCGAGGGCAAGGAAGGCTGGACGATCACGCGCGCGCTGGCGCTCATCCTGAAGGTCTGCGAAGCGATGGCCTTCGCGCACAGCAAAGGCGTCGTCCACCGCGACCTGAAGCCCGCCAACGTCATGGTGGGGCGCTTCGGCGAGACCTACGTGATGGACTGGGGCCTCGCACGCGTGCTCGGGCGCCGGGACACGCACGATCTGCGCCTGAAGCCGGCCGAGGATCCGTCGGCCATGAGCCTCGTTCGGACCGTGCGTAAGGAAGAGTCGCTCTCCAACCCCGAATCGCCGCTCGTCACGATGGATGGAGACGTCGTCGGCACGCCCTCCTTCATGTCGCCCGAGCAGGCGCGCGGGATGCTGGACGAGGTCGGGCCACGCTCGGACGTCTATTCCCTGGGCGCGATCTTCTACTACTTCTTCACCGGTCGTGCGCCCTACGTCGAGCCGGGCGAGCGCATCTCCGCTCACACCGTGCTCTCACGCGCCCTCGAAGGGCCGCCGACGCCCGTCGCCAAGCTCGCCAGTGACGTGCCGGCCGAGCTGCTCGCGGTCTGCGAGAAGGCCATGGCACGCGATCAGGATCGGCGCTACGCGAGCATGCTCGAGGTGGCGGACGACATTCAGGCCTACCTCGAGGGGCGCGTGGTGCGCGCTTATGAGGGCGGTTCGATCGCGGAGTTTCGCAAGTGGGTGACGCGCAACCGCGGCATGGCGCTGGCCCTGGCCGGGCTGGTCGTCATGACGATCGCGAGCGCCGTGGGCTTCGCCTTCCAGCAGGCCAGCCAGCTCGAGCGGATCGAGGACGAGCAGGAGCTGACCAAGGCGGCGCAAGAGGAGGCGGTCAAGAACCTCGACAAGGCCCGCGCGAGCGAGCTCGAGGCTCAAGAAAACCTGCAACTCGCCATCGAGCGCGAGAGCGAGGCGGCCGAGAACGCCGTGATCGCCCTGCGCAACGAGCAGCTCGCGACCCGCTCCGGCTATCTCGCCAACATCATCGCCGCCGACTACAGCCTGCAGCTCAACGAGGTCGCGGAGGCGCGCATGCGGCTTCGCGATTCGAACGAATCGCTGCGCGGGTGGGAGTGGGACCACCTCTACCTCAAGTCACACCCGGCACTGCGTACGTTCACGCCGGACAAGAGCTCGATCGACGTCGTGCGCTTTTCCAACGACGGCCAGCGGATCTTCACGCTGTCGGTCCCGGGGCGTTTCCGGGTCCTGGACGTCATGACGGGGGACAGTCTGCCACCTCGTAACATCGTCGACTTCTCGTTCACGTCCTTCGCACCGATCACGCGCAAGCGTTCGATGGACATCCATCCGCGCGAGCTCAGCGCTGCGATCGCCGGGACCGGATCGTCGAATTCCGTCAAGATCTACGACCTTGCCAGCGGCAAGGTCGTGCAGGAGCTCGCGAGCCGCAAAGACGATTCGAAGGCGGACTCGAGCCCGACGGCAGGTCACCGCGCGACCGTGTCCTGCGTCGCCTACTCTCCGGACGGGACGGCGCTCGCGACCGCGGATGCCGAGGGGACGATCCTGGTCTGGAACCCCGACGACCGTTCGGTCGCACAGTGCTTGATCGGGCACAACGGACGGATCAGCGCGCTCGCCTGGAGTCCGGACGGCCGCTTCCTCGCGACCGCCTCCGAGGACACGACCGTGCGCGTCTGGTCGGTCTCGCGCGAGGGTCCCTTCGAGGAGCGCCACCATCTTCGCGGGCATCAGGGGCCGGTCTTCAGCATCGCTTGGTCGCCGGAGGGCGAGCGGCTGGCTTCGGGCGGCGAGGATCGCACGATCCACCTGTGGGACATGCAGAGCGGCGTGCTCGTGAAGAGCCTCGTCGGACACGACGGTTCGGTGACGGCGCTCGACTTCGATTCGACCGGTGAGCGCCTGCTCTCGGGCAGCGAGGACACCACGATCCGGATCTGGAATCCTGCGGCCGGTAGCCACGAAGAGCTGTTCGCCCACACCGGCGGTGTGCTCGACCTGGCGTTCAGCCCCGACGACACTGCCTTCGTCAGCTCCGCTAGCGACTTCGAGGTGAAGATCTGGGATTCCGGCGGCAATCCGGCCGTGACGGAAGTGCCCGCCGAGTCGCGCGGACCGAGCGCCTTCGGACCCGACGGGAAGACGATCGCCGTCGTGCTCGCCGAGGACGACATCGCGATTCGTGACGCGGACACGCTCGAGGTGCTGCACGTCCTGCGCGGACATGAAGGCTACATCGGTGCGCTGGCCTATTCCCCTGACGGGCGCTACCTGCTCTCGGGCTCGGGGGACCGCACCGCACGGCTGTGGGATCTCACGACGGGTCAAGAGCTGCAGAGCTTCGGGCCGCACGAGAAGCGCGTCGCGGTCGTGGCCTTCGCTCCGGATCAGAGCTGGATTGCGACCGGCTCCGGCGGGGGCTGGCTGCGGGGCTACGACACGAAGACGGGAGCGCTCCTGGGCGAGATCGAGGCCTACCGCGGTTGGGTCAGCTCGATGGCCGTCAGCCCGGACGGACGCTTCATCGCGACGGGCGGCACCGAGCGCGAGATCACGATCTGGCGGCCGTGGGATCCCGAGCCTGCGCTGGTCCTCGACGGTCATGAGCGACGTGGGATTCGGGCGCTGGCGTTCATGCCCGACGGCGAGCGGCTGATCTCGGGTGGCTCGAGCGACCACACCGCCCGCATCTGGGACCTCGGGTCCGGAGAGTGTGAGACGATTCTGCGCGGCCACGAGGGGACGGTGACCGGGCTCGCTTGCAACGGGGACGGCTCGCGCATCGCGACGGGTTCGGTCGACCGCACGCTGCGCCTGTGGGATGCGGTGTCCGGCGGCTCGCTCTTGACGCTACGGGGCTTCGAAGAGGAGGTCACGTCGATCGCCTTCAGCCCGGACGACAGGCGTATCCTCTGTGGCATGCGCAGTCCGCTCGAGAGCGGGGCCGTGCGCATCTTCGAAGCGGGGGACGTGGAGCGCCGGCGCGCCGCGCGGCTCGCCTACCTGAGCCGCAAGGACACCGCCGAGGCGCTCGTCGACCGGCTCTTCGCCCGCCACTTCTTCCTCCAAGACGTGGTCTTGAACCTGCGCGCGACACCGGAACTCGACGACGAGCTGCGTGCGACTTGCATCCGCGCGGCGCGTGCCCGCGGCGACGATCCGAAGCGGCTGGACGAGCGGACCCGCGTGGAGCTCGCCGATCCGGGGCTGGCGCCCGAACTCCGTGCGCTCGCCCTACGGCGCGCGCTCGCGGCGGTTTCGCTCGAGCGCGAGAGCCCGCTGCTGCAGGCCACGCTCGGAGCGGCCTACTATCGCACCGGGGACATCGCGAGCGCCGTCGAGAAGCTACAGGCAGCGCGCAAGAACACGGGTGCGGAAGCGGCGGGGCTGCAAGCGGGTTCGCTGCGCTTCGGCCGCGAGCACGAGTGCGAGCTCGAGCTCTTCCTGGCGATGGCCTGCCAGGCGAGCGCGAACCCGATCGATGCCACCACGCACCTCGCGAACGCGGAGGTCGCGCTGGGGCGCCTCGCGAACTCCGCCGCGGAGGATCGCCCACGTCGCTTGCTCACGGAGGCGCGACGCGTGCTGGGGCTGGACGACGCTTCGAGCAACTGAGCGGCGCCCGTCAGTCCTCCAGGAAGGCTTCGAGTTCGCCGTGGCGCGCCTCGGCGTCGCGTTCGCCGAGCTCGAGCAGGTGGCGCAGGTAGTCCGGTTGGAACATGACCAGGCTCAAGAGGTCGTTCGAACGCGTGCGCTTCGTGCCCGTGCCACGTGTCAGGAAGCGGAAGCCGCCGGGCAGGCGCGGCTCGTAGCGGTTCGCCAGTGCACCGAGGTCCTCGGAGGGGCGCGCGACGAACAGGTCCACGGGCCGCAGCGTCTCGTCCCCCTGTTCGGGCAGGCGGGCGAGCAAGCGGTTGATGCGGTCCATGCGCAGCGCGTCGCCGTCGAGCTGATCGAGGAAGATCGAGTTCAGGAGCTGACCCGCGACCTGCGCGGGCGGCGGATAGCCCGTGATGACTGGTTGCGCCGCCTCGTCGAAGGACTTCGAGGTCCGCGTCGAGATCGCCAGGATCTTCGTCGCACCCAGGTGGACGGCCGGGGCGAGGGGCGCGGTGAGGCGCATGCCACCGTCGCCGTACCAGGCATCGCCGATCCGGATGGCCGGAAAGAACAGGGGCAGGGAGGACGAGGCCATGACGTGGTCGACCGTCATGCGGCAGAGGTGCGAACGCCGATTTGGCCGCTCCCACGTCTCGATTGCGCGACCTTGGACCCAGGTGATCGACTGTCCGGTCGAGTAACTCGACGTCGTGATCGCGAGCGCCTCGAGCTCGCCCCGTTCGACGTTCGTCCGTACGCCGACGAGGTCGCCGCCGCTGGCCCCGAGTCGCGACGCGAGCAGCTCACCGAGCGGTTCCGTGTCGACCATGCTGCGCAACTTGATCGGCAAGCGTCCACCGCTCGCGAGGCCTGCGCCCCAACCCACGACCCTGCGCAAGAGCTGCCATGATCCGAGCTGAAAGACCTGCTCGGCCTCGAGCGTGCTCCACAGCTCGGCCAGCTGCTCGACGCGCTCAGGCCAGGGTTCGGTGCGCGCGGCCAGGAAGGCGGCGTTGATCGCGCCGGCGGACACGCCGGTCAAGATCGGGACGTGCAGTCCCGGCCGGATGCGCTGCAGCGTGCGCAGGAAGCCCACCTGATAGGCCGCACGGGCCCCGCCGCCGGTCATCACGAGGGCGAGCTTGGTCGGGTTCGGCGCGGTCATCGAGCGCACAGTGTGCGTTCGGAGCGGGTCGAGTCCACTCCCGCGCTCGACTCGTTCGGACGTTAGGATGGGCGCGATGGTCCTGCGCGCACCCGCTCGATGCCCGACGAACGGCATTGTGGACGGTCCGATCGCCCGTGCTCGGCCGTGCTTCGTGCTGGCCGTGCTGGGGGGCTTCGCGCTCGTCGCGGGGGCGCAAGAGGCGCCGGAACCGGACCGCGCCGGCCTGGCCTTCTTCGAAAACGAGATCCGTCCGCTCCTCGTCGAGCGCTGCTTGCCCTGCCACGACGGCGAGACGACGAAGTCCGGGCTACGGCTCGACGGGCGCAGGCGAATGCTGGCCGGGGGCGACCGCGGCCCCGCCTTGGTGCCCGGGGAGCCCGAAGCGAGCCTGCTCGTGCGCGCCGTGCGCTACGACGACCTGTCCCTGCAGATGCCGCCCAAGCGCAAGCTCGCGGACGAGGAGATCCGGGTCTTGGAGGCCTGGGTCGCACGCGGTGCGCCGGCACCTCTCGACGACGCGCTCGACGGAGCAGCGACCCAGTCGAGCGCCTCCGCCTCTTTCGACGCGCTCTTCGAGGAGCGAGCGCGTCACCCCTCCTTCCAGCCGCTGGCCGAGCCCGCCGTTCCTGGTGTGCGGTCGGCGGAGGACGTGTTCCGGCCGCTCGACGCCTTCGTGCTGGAGCGTCTCGAGGCCGAGGGACTGGCCTTCGCGCCGGAGGTCGAACGCGCGACCTGGCTACGGCGCGTGTCCTTCGCGCTGGTCGGCTTGCCGCCGAGCCCCGAGGAGCTGGCCGCCTTCGAGGACGACCTCGATGCGGACGCCCACGCACGAGTCGTCGAACGTTTGCTTTCTTCGCCGCACTTCGGCGAGCGTCAGGCGCGTCACTGGATGGACCTCGCGCGCTACGCGGAAACGCGCGGCCACGAGTTCGACTTTCGGATCCCGAACGCCTGGCAGTATCGCGACTACCTGATCCGCGCCTTCAACGCCGACGTGCCCTACGATCGCTTCGTCCGCGAGCACGTCGCCGGCGATCTGCTCGACGACCCGCGGCCAAATCCCGAGCTGGGTTACGACGAGTCGCCGCTCGCGACCGCCTTCTGGTTCCTGGGTGAAGCGACGCACTCACCCGTCGACACACGCAAGGACGAGGTCGAGCGCATCGCGAACCAGGTCGATGTCTTCTCGAAGACCTTCCTGGGCTTGACGGTGGCCTGCGCGCGCTGCCACGACCACAAGTTCGATCCGATCTCGGCCGCCGACTACTACGCGCTGGCGGGCTTCACGCTGGGGGGCAGCTACCGCCAACTGCGCTTCGAGACCCACGCCGCGAACACCGCGCTGCGAGAGCGCCTGGACGAGCTGCGCGGCGCGCGGCGCCTGGAGCTCGCCCGCGAGGTGGCCGACGGACTGGCGAGCGCGACGCGCGCGGCCGGCGCCTACCTTGTGGCGATGGAGGCCGTGCGCCCCTGGACCGCGGCGCCGGCAGCAGCCGGGAGTCGCGGGGCCCGCGGGCAGCGGCTGGCTCCCGGTTGGCCCGCGGCCTTGCGACGGGCGGGCGCCTTCCAGGTCCGCACCGCACTTGCGGCCGAGGCCGCGCGTCGGATCGCCGTCGAGCGCGGGCTCGAACCCGCACGCCTCGTGGCGTGGTCGGGTGCTCTCGCGCGGGCCGGCGACCCGAGCGATCCGCTCGCGCTGTGGCGCACCGGCGCGAACGCGCTCGCGCCCGCATCCGACCCGGGTGAGTCGGAGTCGTCACGCGTCCGGGCAGACTTCGCGGCCGCGGTCGCGTTTCCCGCCGGACCGGGCTTCGGGACCGCGCCGGTACCGGCCGGCTCGCTCTGGCTGGTCGGCCCCGTGGACCCGGCAAGTCCGGCGGACTCGCGACTCGGCCTCCGCCTGCAGACGCGCACGGCCGCCGCTCTGGATCCGGCCTGGGACGTGCTCGAGCTCGCGCCCGGAACGGAGCGCGAGAACGTCCAGCCGAGCTATGTCCAGGCCGGACGGACGCTGCGCACGGGCTCCTTTCGACTCGAGCACCAAAAGCTCTTCTATCTCGTGCGCGGTCGTGGTCGTGCCTTCGTCGAGATCAACTCGCACCGCGTGGTGCACGGACCCCTGCACGTCGGCACCGTGCGGGACCTGGATGCGGGGGACGCGGCGGCGGGCTACCGCTGGATCGAGCACGATCTGTCCGACTACGTCGGGGAGCGCGTGCACGTCGAGTTCACGCCGCTCGAGCCGGAGTCCGGGCGCGCGAGCGAGTTCGCGGTGGCGCGCGTCGTCGATGCGCCGCTTGCACCGCCGGCCGAAGCGGGCGCGGACGCGCCGATTCGGCGCGAGCTCGCGGCGCTCGCGCGCGTCCTCGAGCGCGACCCCGACACGGGCGAGGCTCCGACGCCAGCTGCGCGGGCGCACGCCTTCGAGGCGGCCTTCTCGACGGCGGCCCGTGCGCTCGCGACGAGCGGATCCGTGGACGACGATGCCGGTTCGGCGGAGACGGACGGACGGCTCGTGCTCGCGGACTGGATGTTGCGGCGGCCCGCGTTGTTCGTGCTGCCGGCCACGACGAAGGCGGCGCTCGCGACGGCGCGCACGGCCGAGGCCGGGGTCTCGGCGCGCATCCTGAGGCGTTCGCACACCGCGCCGGTCTGGTGGGACGCGAACGGGATCGACGAACACGTGCTCCTGCGCGGCAGCCCCGCCTCGCCGGGCGAGCTCGCGCCACGCCGCTTCCTTTCGGTCTTTGCCGGCGACGAAGCCTTCGAGGCCGGGCCGGGCAGCGGTCGGCTGGCGCTGGCGAAGGCGCTCGTCGATCCGCCCAACCCGCTGGTCGTGCGCGTCTTCGTGAATCGCGTCTGGCACCACCTCTTCGGACGCGGGCTCGTCGCTTCGGTCGACGACTTCGGTCACATGGGGAAAGCCCCGAGCCATCCCGAGTTGCTCGACCACTTGGCGCGACGCTTCCTGGACGAGGGCTGGTCGCTGAAGGCGCTCATGCGCGAGATCGTCCTCTCGCGTACGTACCGCCAGGCCGCCGCGCGCACGCCGGAGTTGGAGGAATTGGCGCGCGAGCGCGACCCCGGGAACGTGCTGCTCTCGGCCTGGCCGCTTCGGCGGCTCGACGGAGAAGCGTTGCGCGATGCGATGCTGGCGGTCTCCGGCGGCTTCCGCGCGGAGCTCTACGGCCCGCCCGTTCCCGTCTACCTGACGGAGTTCCTCGAGGGGCGCGGGCGACCCTCGAAGAGCGGGCCGCTCGACGGCGACGGTCGTCGCAGCGTCTACCTGGCCGTGCGCCGCAACTTCCTGAGCCCCTTCTTCCAGGTCTTCGATACCCCGACGCCGATGACCGCGATCGGAAGGCGTAGCGTCTCCAACGTCCCGGCCCAGGCCTTGACGCTCTTGAACGATCCCTTCGTCGAGGGCGAGGCCAAGCGCTGGGCGGCACAGCTCGCGCAGCGTGCTGCACCGCTCTCCGCCCGGCTCGAGACGATGCTGGTCGCGGCTTTCGGGCGGCGTCCGCGCGCGGGCGAGCTGGCGCCCTACGAGGCCTTCTTCGAGGACGAGGTCGCGCGCTCCGACGGCGATCGCGCGCGCGCCTGGCAGAGCGTCTGCCACGCCGTCTTCAACGCCAAGGAGTTCGTCTTCCTGCCATGACACGAGCTCCCGGACCCCCCTGCCCGAGCTCGCGCCGCGAGCTGCTCGGACGTTGTGCGAACGGTTTCGGCGCCCTGGCCTTCCTGGCCTTGACCGGGCGCTCCCTGCGCGCCACGCCGCGTTCCGTCGACGGCCTGCTGCCGGGGCTCCCGCACTTCGCACCGCGAGCCAAGCGCGTGGTCTTTCTCTACATGGACGGCGGGCCCTCACAGGTCGACACGTTCGACCCCAAGGAGCGTCTCGACCGCGAGCACGGTCAGCCGATCGGGATGCGCGTGCCGAAGACACAGTTCGACGACGTGGGCAACGTCCTGCGCTCGCCCTGGACCTTTCGCAACTACGGCGAGAGCGGCCTGGCCGTCAGCGACCTCTTCCCGCACGTCGGAGCGCACGCGGACAAGCTCTGTGTCGTGCGCTCGATGACGTCGGAGTTTCCGGAACACACCTCCGCGAACTACTTCCTGCACACGGGTTTCGGCCTGCAGGGCCGACCCAGCATGGGGTCGTGGATCCAGTACGGGCTCGGCTCGCAGGCCGAGGACCTGCCGGGCTTCGTCGTGTTGAACGGCGGGCTCGTTCCGCCCGGTGGCCTCGACAACTTCGGCAGCGGCTTTCTCCCGGCTGCCTTCCAGGGTTCGGTCTTCACGAACGGCGCCGAGCCCGTGGCGAACGTGCTGCCGCGCGAGACGGGCGTGGGGGAACAGCGCCGGCGACTCGACCTCCTGGCGCAGCTCGACCGTTCGTTCCTCTCGCGCCTGGGCGAGAGCGATGCGGTCGAGTCGGCGATCGAGAACTACGAGCTGGCCTTCCGGATGCAAGCGGCGGTCCCGGCGCTCTGCGAGCTGTCGAGCGAGTCCGCCCTGACGCGACGCCTCTACGGGCTGGACGAAGACTACGAGCCTACGCGCGTCTTCGGGCGTCAGTGCCTCCTGGCCCGTCGGCTCCTGGAGCGCGGCGTGCGCTTCATCGAATTGACTTGCCCGCATACGGGGCACGACCGCTGGGACCAGCATTCGAACCTCGAACAGGGGCACGCCGACAACGCACGCGCCGTGGACCGTCCGATCGCGGGGCTGCTCGCGGATCTGGAAGGGCGCGGCCTGCTCGAGGACACGATCGTGCTCTGGGGCGGCGAGTTCGGACGCACGCCGATGGCCCAGGGCTCGAACGGTCGCGATCACAACCCGCACGGCTTCACGATGTGGCTGGCGGGAGGCGGCGTGAAGGGCGGGCACGTGCACGGCAGCACCGACGAGTACGGCTACTTCGCGGTCGAGGACAAGGTCTCGATGCACGACCTGCACGCGACGCTGTTGCACCTGCTGGGAATGGACCACGAACGCCTCTCGTTCCGTTTCAGCGGTCGGGACATGCGCCTGACCGACGTCCACGGCGAGGTCGTGCACGAGCTCCTGGCTTGAGCGGCGCCGGCCGTGATCGTGCCGAGGAGAGACGCATCGACGGTCCCTCCGAGGTCAGCGCGTTGTCGGCCGCGCCCCTTGCGCCCGTGGCGAGGGCCGCTGGCGCTCGGACGCGCGTGCGTGCTCAGGCCGCGTGGTGCAGTCGAAACGTGCCGTCTTCGTCCTCGGTCAAGGCCGTGCAGCTCTGCACCCAGTCGCCGTCGTTCATGTAGGCGAGGCCATCGCGCTCCGTGAGGGCGGGGTGGTGGACGTGTCCGCAGACGATGCCGTCGTGTCCGCTCGTGCGAGCGTGGTTCAACGACTTGCGCTCGAAGCGCTGGAGATAGCCCGTGACGCTCTTCGCGAGGAGCTTGAGCCGCGACTCGACGCCGCGCGGATGGGGCCCGCGTTCGATGAGGCCACACGTCCGCTCGAGGAGGCGTCCGGCGGCGTCCCCCAGGCCTCCCAACCAACGCCGCGAGAGGTGGGCATCGAAGGTGTCGCCGTGTGTGACGAGGATGCGGCGTCCGTCCCGGCAAGCGTGCGTGATCTCGCGCTTGCAGTTCAGTTCCGGATTGCGATCCCGCCAGGCGCGCGGGAAGCTTCCGTCATGATTGCCCAGGACGAAGGTCAGGCGCGAGCCGCCGCGCGCACGCCGGTCGAGCTCTTCCCAGACGTCGCGGTGGGCCGCCGGCCAGCGGTCGGAGCCCGTGCGGTCCCAGCGATCCACGACGTCGCCGACGAGGTAGAGGTGCTCGACCTCGACCGGAGCGAGCCAGTTCAGGAGACGCTCGGCCTGGCACCGGCGGGAACCGAGGTGCAGGTCGGACAGGAAGAGGGAACGATGGGTGCGTGACACGGTGTACGGGGGCGGGGCCAGCTTCAAAATCGGCCAACGAGGGGGCCGAGCCGAAGTCGGATGTGTCCCCCGTTCGGATTCGTGGCCGGGATGGGACGCCGGAAATAGAATCCGAGGGCCCCGTACTGGCCGGATCCCCGTCCCAAGACGCCTGGAGGCCCCATGGCTCGCCGTTTCGCCCCCCTGCTCCTCGCCCCGCTCGCACTCTCGAGCTGCACCCTCGTCAACGTCAAGTCCGGGGACGAGCCCAGTCGGCTCGAATCCGACGGCCTGATCGACGGGCATCTCGCCTTCGGCTTCCGCAGCGATGCGCGCATCCTGCACGTCTCGCTCTTCGACGGAACGAGCCCCGGCGCGCTGGCCGAGTTCGAGCTCTGGAAGCTCTTTCGCTTCGAGCTGGGGCTGGCCGGGATCGGCCTCGGGATCGGACCGGTCGATGCCGCTCTGGGCGTGGCCTTCTACGAGCCCGAGGTGCCGCGCATGGGGGGACATCCGAGCGCGCTGCAGGACGCACTCGACCGCCAGCTGCCGTCCGCCCCCAAGGTTCCGAGCCTTCCCGCCGAGCTTGGTTCGAGCGGGCCGGAACGAACACAGTCGTCGGGCGACTCCGCCTTTCGCCCGTATGTTCCGGTCGAGGACTCGCCGCGGCGCTGAAGCGTGCGCGCGTTCACGGGCCGCGGCCGTGACTCTGCAACCGGCCGTCAGATCGTGAAGTACTTCGCGTTGGGGTGGTGGCAGACCAGCGCGGAGGTCGACTGCTCGGGCCAGAGCTGATCCTCGTCGCTCATCGTGACGCCGATCCGGTCGGCTCCGAGCAGGTCGAGCAGGATCTCCTGGTCCTTCATGTTCGGGCAGGCGGGATAGCCGAACGAGAAGCGGCTGCCGCGGTAGCCCTGCTTGAAGATCTTCTTCGTCTCGCGGGCGTCCTCGTTCACGATTGCGAGGTCGGCGCGCACCTGCTTGTGAACGTATTCCGCGAGTCCCTCCGCCGCTTCGACCGAGAGGCCGTGGAGGTGCAGGTAGTCCTGGTAGCGGTCGGCCGCGAACCACTCGCGCGCGACGTTCGAGGCATTCTGGCCGATCGTGACGACCTGGAGCGCCACCACGTCGGGGCGCCCGTCGCGCAGGTGGAAGAAGTCGGTGATGCAGAGGTTCTTCTTGCCCCGCTGACGCGGGAACGTGAAGCGCGCGACCTCGCGGCCTTCGTCGTCGGGGTGGAGCAGGACCAGGTCGTTGCCCTCGGGCAGGCAGCGCCAGAAACCGTAGGCCGCCTGGGGGACGAGGATCTTCTCCTTCGCGCAGCGCTTCAAGAGCTCGAAGTAGAGCGGCTTGACGTGCGTGTCGGTGAAGTGCTTGTGCTCGGCGACGGGCTTGTTCTTGCGCCGGTAGTCCCACTGGAATTGGAACAGCGTCGTCTCGTTGATGAACGGGACGATGGATTGGAGGTTGACCTCATCGATCGTGCGCGCCCCGAGGAAGGGCGCGTCGGGGTAGTCGATGTCGCGCGGCAAGGCCGAGGTCGAGAGCATGGGCTCGGGGACTTCGGGCGCGGGCCTTCCGTCGATCCCGGGGAGGGCGCTGGCCCCGACGGCCACGGTCGACTTCGTGCGGCGCGCCTCCGCATCGGCGGCCGCGGCGCGTTCGTGTGCGGTGGCCTTGCGCTCCTTGTCGCGCTGCTTGCGTTCGGGCTTGACCTCGCCTTCCACGACGCGTGCCATCGTGTGCAGGCCTTCGAAGGCGTCCTTGGCGTAGTACAGTGCCCCGTTGTAGATCGCGCGGCAGTCGTCCTCGACGTACGAGCGCGTGAGCGCGGCCCCTCCGAGGATCACGGGCAGGTCGATGCCACGCCGGTTCATCTCCTCGAGGTTCTCGCGCATGATCACCGTGCTCTTCACCAGCAGGCCACTGAGTCCGATGGCATCGGGCTTGTGCTCCTTCGCGACCTCGAGGATGCGCTCGATGGGTTGCTTGATGCCCAGGTTGTAGACCGTGTAGCCGTTGTTCGAGAGGATGATGTCGACGAGGTTCTTGCCGATGTCATGGACGTCGCCGCGCACCGTGGCGAGGACGATCTTCCCGCGCGTGTCGCCTTCGATGCGCTCCATGTGCGGCTCGAGGTGGGCGACGGCCATCTTCATCGTCTCGGCCGACTGCAAGACGAACGGCAGCTGCATCTCACCGCGCCCGAAGAGGTCGCCGACGACGGCCATGCCGCTCAACAGGTCCGTGTTGACGATCTCGAGCGCCGGCTTCGACTTCAGCGCGAGTTCGAGGTCCTCGGGCAGGCCCGGCTTCTCGCCTTCGACGATGCGCCACTTCAGGCGCTCGAAGACGTCCTTCGGCACGTCGCGCTCGCGCTTGGCCTTGACGTCGATGCCGTCGAAGAGCCGCATCAGCTCGTGCAGCGGGTCGTAGCCCTCGGACCGGCGGTCGAAGATCAGGTCCTCGCAGGCCTTGCGGACCTCGGGCTCGATCTTGTGCAACGGTTCGATCCGGCCGGCGTGGAGGATGGCGGCGGTCAGCCCCGCCTCTTGCGCGTGGTGCAGGTAGACCGAGTTGAGCGCGTGCCGCGCCGCCGGGCGCAGCCCGAAGGAGATGTTCGAGAGCCCGAGGATCGACGAGACCCCCGGCAGCTCGGCGTGAATGCGGCGGATGCCTTCGAGCGTGTTGGCTCCGTGCTTGCGGTCGTCCTCGTTGCCCGTACAGACCGTGAAGGTCAGCACGTCGAAGAGCAGGTCCTCGGGACGCAGGCCGTAGTCCTTGGTGCAGATGTCGTAGAGGCGCCGCGCGATCCGGACCTTGTCGTCGACCTCCTTGGCCATGCCCTCCTCGTCGATCGTGAGGGCGATCACGGCCGAGCCGTGCTCGCGCGCGAGCGGGAGGACGCGTGAGCACTTCTCGAGGCCGTCTTCGAGGTTGATCGAGTTGATGATCGAACGTCCGCCGACCAGCTCGAGCGCCGCCTGCAGCACCTCGGGCTCGGTCGAGTCGATCGTCAGTGGGACCGGGACGTCACCGCGGTAGCGCCGGATCACGTCGGTCATGTCGCCGACCTCGTCGCGACCGACGTAGGCCGTGCACACGTCGAGCACGTGACTGCCCTCGCGCACCTGATCGCGCCCCAGCTGGACCATGCCCTCGATGTCGCTCGAGAGGAGTTGCTCGCGGAACTTCTTGCTGCCGTTCGAGTTCGAACGCTCACCGACCAGGAGGATCGAGTTGTCCTGGCGCAGGTCGACGGCGCTGTAGAGGCTCGTGACCTGGGGCTGGAAGGAGGGTTTGCGCGGCTTGGGCGCGCGCGTTCCGATGGCGCGCACGACGGCTTCCATGTGGGCCGGCGTCGTACCGCAGCAGCCGCCGACGAGCGAGAGCCCGTCCTCGTCGACGAAGCGCAGGAGCCAGTCGGCCAGCTCCTGGGGCGTCAGCGGATAACTGGGCCGCCCGTCGACCAGCTGGGGGAGACCCGCGTTCGGATAGCAACCGATGTGCGTCTTGCACGTCTGTCCGAGCAGCCGGACGTGTTCGCTCATCTCGCGCGGCCCGGTCGCACAGTTCAACGCGAGCACCGCGATCGGATAGGGTTCGAGCAGCGCGATCGCCGCGGCCATCTCCGTGCCGACCAGCATCGTGCCCGTCACTTCCATCGTGACGCTGACGAAAATCGGGATCTCGAGGCCGGCTTCGCGCTGCGCCTCGAGGGCCGCGTTGACGACCGCCTTGGCCTGCAAGGGATCCTGGACGGTCTCGATCGTGAAGGCGTCGACGCCGCCCTCGACCAGGCCGCGAGCCTGTTCGAGGTAGCTCTGCTTGAGCTCGGCGTAGCTGATCTGGCCGAGCGAAACGAGCTTCGTGCCAGGGCCCATCGAGCCCAGGACGAAGCGCGGCTTCTCCGGAGTCGAGAAGGCCTCGCAGGCGCGGCGGGCGACCTGCGCGGCCGTGCGGTTGATCTCGGCGCAGCGCTGCTCGAGCCCGAACTCGGCCAGCACGTGTTGCATGGCGCCGAACGTGTTCGTCTCGACCGCGTCGCAGCCGACCGCCAGAAAGCCCTCGTGGATCTTCTGGATGACCTCGGGCCGCGTGACGTTGATGACCTCGCAACAGTTCTCGAGCCCGAGGTAGTCGGCCTCGAGCTCGAGCTCGGCCTCGTGGATCGCGGTTCCCATCGCGCCGTCGATGACGAGAACGCGCTCCTTGAGGGCGTCGAGAATGGAGGGGGGGCTTGTCATCGGGTCTTGGTGGTCATGGCGACGAGCGTCATGAGATGGGGGGGCTGGGGGTCGCGAGCGGCGCGCGAGACGGTCGGCTCGGGAAAGCCCGCCTCGTGGATGAATTCGGAGAGCGCTTGTTCGGTGAAGCCCAGGTGGCGGTGCTGGAGCTTCTCGCGCACCCACTCCTCGGTGTGCGCGAGCAGGTCGATCACGAGCAGCCGACCGCCGGGCACGAGGATGCGGTGCGCCTCGCGCAAGCACGCGAGCGGCGCCCCGGCGTGATGCAACGCCTGGCTGCACACGACCACGTCGTGCGAGGCGTCAGGCAGCGGCAAGTCCTCGATGTCGCCTTCGACGGTCTCGATGTTCGTGATGCCGCGGGCCTTCGCGCGCGCGGCGAGCTGGGTCAGCATCTCCGGCGAGAGATCGACCGCGGTCACGCTCTGGGCAACCTCCGCCAACATGAGCGTCAAGAGCCCGTCGCCGATGCCGAGGTCGAGGTAACGCGCATGGGGGGCGAGCAAGAGCAGCGCCCGCGCGAGCCCCTCCCAGGTCCGTCCCGGCAGGAGCTCGTCCCCGAAGCTGGCCGCGACGCGATCGAAGTAGGCCCGCGTTTCCGAGCGCTTGCGTTGGCGCAGGGCCTCGAGTCCCGCGAGATCGGTCGCGAATTCGGGCGAGCCGTCGTTCTCGTTTTGCACGTCGGCCCACAAGCTCGCGGCGCGGCCGGGGGAGATCGAGTAGAAGCTGCGCCGGCCGGCCCGGCGGTCCACGACGACGCCGACCTCCTTCAAGAGCGAGAGGTGGGTCGAGACGCGGCTCTGCCCCATGTTCAGGATCTCCATCAGGTCCGTGCCCGACAACTCTTCCTGGGAGAGCAGGTGCAAGATTCGCATCCGGGTCTCATCCGCCAGGGCCTTGAGCAGCCGTGAGGTCCCGTTGAGTCCAATCATGGGATCCAGATTAGACGATTGCGGTGGCGGCTCAACCCTGAATCGGTCGCGTGTGTGCTCGGCTTGCGGCCTGCAGGATCCCTGACTAGGGTCCAGCGATGCGCGCCCGCCGATTCGGGGCGTCCCGGCGAAACCTCTTCCTGCTCGCGCTGGGGGTGGTCCTTTCGATCGCGACGCTCCTCCTCGCTCCGACCCGCCGCGACGGGGACCCGCTCGAGCCGACGTCAGCTCCGCTCGCAGGCGCTGCCGCGGCGCGCGAGCGACTCGCGCGCCCGGATGCCAGCGGGGGGCTCGTCGAGCCCGGGCCGCAGGCGGCGCGAACGGAGGCTCCCCGGAGCGAGAGGGACCGCTCGCCCTTCGAACAGAAGCCCGCCGAGCGCGTCCCGCTGCAGCTGCGCATCACCGACGAGCGGACCGAAGAGCCCGTGCCGGACTACGAGGTGTGGCACCTCGATGGGGGCTGGCAGCGCGCGCTGACCGACGCTGCGGGCTTCGTGCGGACCCAGCCGGTGGCGGCCGGGATTTTGGCCCTGCGCCTCGAGGATCGGACGCCGTCCCTGCCCTACGTGCCCGTCGAGCTCGAGCTCGAGCATGCACCACCGGTGACGGGCACGGCCCGCGCGCTCTCCGTGAGCGTTCCCGTCGGTCCGACGTATGCCCTGCGGATCGTGGGGCTGCCGCCCGACGCGGCTGTGGCGGACGTCGTCGCCACGCTACACACGAACACGGACGGGCCGGTCCAGGCCGGCCTGCGCCCGGGCTGTCCGGGGGACGAGTCCTCGGCGTGCGACGCCTGGGTGCGCTTCTCACCCTCCGCGCGCGCCCACGATCCGACCTGTGCGCGCGAGCACGAACTCGTTCTGCGCCTCGAGCCGGGTTGGTACGAGGGGCGCGTGGACGTGACGCAGTGCAACGGACGCAGGCCCGGCGTGCTCGAGATCGTCCTGCGCCCGCATGCCAAGGTGTCGGTCCTGGTGCGCGATCGAGAGGGAGAGCCGCTCCAGGCGAGGATTCGAGGGACGGATGCCTTCGGCGTGGAACGCCTCGTCGAGACCGACGACGACGGACGCGGAGTGTTCGACTACCTCCCCGCCGGCGTCCATCGGGTGCAGGTCGAGACCGAACGGCACGCGACGGCCTTCCAGGACGTGGTCGTCGACGGCGGCTCGTTTCTTCCCCTGACCTTCGATCTCGACGGGGCCGCGGTGGGAGGGGATGTCTCGGGAGAGTTGCGCTTTTCCCGCTCGGAGGGGGGCATGCTTCCGACCTGGCCGAGCCTGGTCGCGACCGACGGGAGCCGGCGCGTCCAGCTGACGGGTGGCCTCACCTTCAGCGCGGGCGTCGCGCGCTTCGCCTTCCATGACGTTCCCGTCGGGGACTATCGCCTGGAGCTCGAGAGCTCGAGCCTCTTCGGGTTCGAGGTCGAGCCCGAGATGATCCGACCGCCGCTGGACCGCGTCCGGGTCCTGATACGGGACGACGTTGCGACCTTGACCTACACCCTGGACCTGCGGACGCGGGCCGGCGGGAAGACCGAAGAATTCCACTCCGTCGTGGTCGAGCATGCCAAGGGCACGGCTACGTTTCACGGCACCGACCGCATCACCTTCCACGCTCCGCAGGAGCTCGCCTTCCGCTGGCGCGTGCGCGGCGGAGGGGGCTCCACGGGCCTGTCGGGCACGAGCGAGGATTTCGTGCAGGAGGGCGCCGCGCGCAGGCTCGAACGGATCATCGACGACGCGCCTTGACCCGCATTCAGCACGAGCTGCCCCGCGCTCGTCAGTACCCGATCTTGCGCAGGTTCTCCACGTCGGTGGTGCCCGGTGTTTCGGCGAAGTCCTCGGCGATCGGGCGCAGGCGGATCTGGGCGCGCAGGAGCTCGAGCAGCTCGCTCGTCGTTTCGCTGCGCTCCGCCGCCAGGCTCGTGAGCTCCGCCGGGTCGGCGCCGAGGTCGAAGAGCCGCTTGCGTCGGTTCACGTAATTCAGGACCAGCTTCATCGGACCGCGCCGCACCATCCACTTCTTGCCGGGATTCTCCGGCACGTGCAGGGCCTCGGAGAAGAGCACGCGCTCGCGCGGGAGCACGCCACCGCGCCAGGCCGGGGAGAGGTCGATCCCATCGTGTTCGTCGGCGAGCGGGCGCTCGACGAGGCGCGCCACGGTCGGCGCGACGTCGATCAGGCTCGCGGGAGTGTCGCTGCGGAGCCCGGCGGGGAGCCCGGGACCCGCCACGATCAGCGGGATACCGACGAGCTCCTGCCAGAAGTCGTGTCCGTGCAGGATCCAGCCGTGCTCCTGGAACTCCTCGCCGTGGTCGGACGTGACGACGATGAGCGTGTCCTCGGCCAGGCCGCGCGCTTCCAGCCCGGCGAACAGGCGCCCGAGCTCGGCGTCGAGCTGGAGGATTTCGGCGTCGTACAGATCGATCAAGTGGCGCAGGTCACCGGGCGCGAGCTTCTGACGCGCGGAGCGCAGGCCGGTGAGCTGCGGCGTCGTGCCGTCGAGTCGACCCGCGTAGGGCCGCACCATCCGGCTGCGCCAGGGCTCTTCGGGCGCGTAGTCGCTGTGCACGTCGTAGTAGTGCAGGAAGAGGAAGATGCGCTCTGACCCGGCGTCGCCCAGGTCGGGATCGTCGAGGAGCTGAAGCGCCCGATCGGTGATCGCCGGCGCACGGTTGACGATGTTGCCGTTCGAGAGGAATTCCTCGACGTAGTCGTAGGTCTCGAAGCCGGCGTCCAGGCCCGAGCGCTTCGACAGGAAGTAGGAGTTCACGACAGCGCGCGTCGTGAAACCGCGTGCCGTCAGGTGTTCCGCCAGGGTCGGAATCGGCTCCGCCAGCCGGTGCTCGGGGGCGCGCATGCCGGCGCGCGACGGGTAGAGCCCGGTGAGCAGGCTCGCGTGCGAGGGTAGCGTCCAGGGCGAGGAGGCGGTGACGTCCTCGAACACGACCCCGCGCGCCGCCAGGGCGTCGAGATGCGGGGAGGTGGGACGCTCGTAGCCGTAGCAGGCGAGGTGGTCGGCGCGCAGCGTGTCGATCGAGATCAGGAGCACGTGCCGCGGGACGGGCTCGCCGCCTGCGCCACATCCCGTGAGGAGGGCGAGGGTCCCCGCGAGGACGCCGAGCGCGCGCGCCGGGCTCGAACGAAGCAGAATCGAAGCGAGGAGGGTCATGGGAAGCGCCGCGCACGAAGGCGGCCCGGGAGTCTAGCAGCCCGATGCCAAAGTGCTTCGGACGCGACCGCAGCCATCCCGAGAGCGTGGGACCGTTCGGTCCAATTCGCAGCTTGGCGGAGCTTTCCGGACTTCGGACCCGCAGGCGATCCTCGACCGTGTGCGCCCCGAGTGCAGCGGATTGCTAAGCTCGTGCGCTTGCCTGCGCGCGGTGCCGTCGTTCCTCCTGCTGGGAGCTTCTCGTTCCCCTGGCTCGGCCTCCTGGCCGTGCTCTTCTGGGGCGCTTCGTTCGTCGCGATTCGGATCGCCCTCGAGGCCTACTCGCCGGCCGGGCTCGTCAGCCTGCGGCTCGTGCTCGCGACGGTCTTTCTCGGCGCAGTGTCGCGCTGGAAGGGCCGCGCGCTCTTGCCGGAGCCGGCCGACCGCAAGCGTTGCCTGTTGCTCGGCGCCATTCTGTCGGGACACATGCTCCTGCAAACTCACGGGCTCGTGTACACCTCGGCCATCCACACGGGTTGGATCATCGGCTTGACCCCGCTGACGATCGCGGTCGGAGCGCATGTGGCCTTCGGTCAGCGGCTCGGAGCTCTCGGCTGGCTCGGGACAGGGCTCGGGTTCCTCGGCGTGCTCTTCGTGAGTCTCGACGCCCTGCCGGACTTCGAACAGGCACGCTTCGGGGACGGATTGCAGCTGTTGTCCTGTGGCACCTGGACGCTGTACTCGTTGCTCGCGCTTCGCCCGGTGCGCTCGAGCGGAGGCTGGCGCGTGACGACACTCGCGATGGGCAGTGCCGCGAGCGTACTCGTCGTCGTCGCGTGTGTCGGCGGTTTCACCACGACACCGCCAGGTCTCCGGGCGACGGCGGCGCTCGCCTTCCTGGCGCTCGCCTGCAGCGCGCTGGCCTTCGTGTTGTGGATGGTCTCGCAGGAGCGTGCGGGCGCCCAGCGTACGGCCACGACGCTCTATGCCGAGCCGCTCTTCACCATGCTGTTCGCCACCCTCTTGCTCGAGGAATCGCTCGGCTGGCGCGTTGCGGTCGGAGGGCTGGCCGTACTCGTGGGAACGGGGCTCGTTGCGCGGGACACCCGCCGTCGGGCTACTTCGCGTTGAGCACGGCCAGGCGCTCGATTGCCTCGGCGATCGGCGGGACGCCCATCGACTGCCGCTCGGCATCGGTCGTCGCCGGATCCCACTGGTAGAGCGCCCAACTCGCGGTGACGGGCGAGTAGACGTACTGCGTCCCGTACTTCTGCGGCAGACCGAGCTGCATGTGCTCGCGATCGATGGCCTCCGCCGCGAGCGGGAAGCCACGATCGTTGCCGCGTTCGCCGGCATCGAGAGCGAGATCGCGCGCCAGCGTCAGGTCCTCGATCAGGCGCGAATCGAGCAAGAGCCAAGCCGCCTGGAGGGCTTCTTCGACGGAAATCTGCGGGCGCGTCGCGAGGATCTCGCGCACCGTGGCGAGCCTCTCCTCGCGCTCTTCCTGGACCGCGCCGAAGGACGCGTCGGTGCTGCCCTCGTCGCGCAGGCTCTCGCGGTAGAGCGACTCGAGCGAAGGGGGGCCGCTGCGGCACGCGGCGGCGAACAAGAGGCACAGGACGAGCGCAGGGAGTCGACGCATGGCCGAGATCCTACCGTGCGGTACCCGGTCGTGGCTCGAGCCGCAGCTCGAGCGCGCCGCCTTTCGCGACGCGTTCGAAGGAGCGCACGCCGAGGGCGCGCGCCTCCGCTCCCTTCAGCCAAGCTTCGACGCGGGTGCGCAGGATCGGCTTCTGGGCCAGGTTGCCCCAGCCGCGACCCGTGATGACGGTCAGCCGGGGCGCGCCCGAGACGCGGGCGGTGTGGAGGGCCTGGACGAGCTGGCGCAGGGCGCGCTCGGGGGGAACTCCATGCAGATCGACCGAGGGCGTTGCGGGCTTCATCGAAGGGCACCGTGCCCTTTTTCAGACTCCGTACAAGTCACATGGAAGTCCAGCCCCCGCCCCTGCCGAGGAGGGGGGTAGGATGTCGCGGGGCCCGGATCGGGCCCCGGTACCCCACCACGCGCCGGGCAAGCTGTCCGGAACGCGACTCGACCGACCGACGTACCGGTCGGAAAACCGTCACCGAAACGAACAACGATCATGAAGAAGATCCTCCTGGGCTTCGCCCTCTCCGCCCTGGCCGCCTCTTGCCGTGCGACGGCCGACGTGAGCGATTCCAGCGAGGCCTGCGGCCCCGACTGCGAAATGGCCTGCTGCGTCGCCGAGTCCGAGTGCTCCGGCGCCACCGAGTGCTCCGACGAAGCCAAGGCTTGCGAAGGCGAAGCCAAGGCCTGCGAGGGCGAGGCGAAGGTCTGCCCGGTCACCGGCAAGACCATCAACTGACGCTGGCCCACACGTTCGAAGCGGGGCTCGGACCTGACGGTCCGAGCCCCGCTTTTTTCGTGCTTGCACAGGACCCGGCCGCAGCCGTCTCGAGCGGGCGCCGGCGGGAGCCCTTGACACCTCGCAGGCCCCCGTGCGACCGTGCCGCCATGCCGCTCGGTCGTGACTCTCGCCGACGCCCGATCCTCGGGATCGCGCTCGTCGTGCTCGTCGTGCTGCTCTCGCTCGCGGGGGGAGTCCACGGCCTGCTACACGTCGACGAGGGCGCTAGCGCGGATTGCGGCCTCTGCTTCTTGACCTTGATCGACGTGGAGCTCGCGGCGCCCTTGCCGTCGACCTGGCTCCTGCTCGAAGGACGCGCGGACGTCCCTCTCGAAGCATGCGTCGCCCGACGCGCCCATGCGGTGCGCGCTCCCCGCGGACCTCCCGCGGCGATCGCCTGACTCGACGCCCCGACGCCCGCCCTGCGCGGCGTCGGCACCCCGCCCGCCTTCCATGGCGTGCGGTCGTCCCGTCCGCGATCGCGTTCGCCGTCACGCGAGCCGGTCCGAGCCGTGAGTCCCCTGGACTCCGTTCGATCCCGAGGTCCGTTCGCAGGGAGATCCTGCCATGTTCGCATCCGCTCTTCGTTCGCGCGTGGGGGCACCTGGCCGCGCCAGTGCCTTCGTTTTCACCACGGTCCTGTTCGGCGTGCCCCTCGCGGCCCAGGGGCCCGCCTTCGATTCACCCGGGCTCCCGTCGATCTCGACCGGCGGACAGACGACGCGCTTCTCGACCGAGTTCAATCCCGCCTTCGGCGTGGTGGTCGACGGTGTCGCAGACTTCCTGGACAGCGCGCTGGACGACGGCTACGACGCCTCGTTGCGCCTGTTCGAGCTCAACGCCTCCGCCTACGTCGACCCGAACGCCTGGGCCTGGGTCGTCCTGACCTCGGAGGACCTGGAGACTCCCGTCCTCGAGGAGGCGGCGGTCGAGTACATCGGCTTCGAAGGCAGTTCGACGGTGAAGCTCGGGCGCATGTTCGTCGACTTCGGCAAGCAGATGCTGAGCCACCTCGAGGAGCTGCGCACACTCGAGCGACCGTTGGTGCTGCGCGAATTCCTCGGCGAGGAGCTGGCCGGGACGGGCGTTGTCTGGGACGACTGGTTCGCGGCGGGCGACGAGACTCCCGTGCGCGTCTCGCTGGGCGTGTACGGCGCTCTGATCGGTGAGGGCCACGCGGACGAAGGCGAGGAGTCCGAGCCCGAGGCTCTCGTGCCAGACCGGCGCGACGTCGACGAGCTCTCGTTTTCCGCGCGCGTCACCGGCATGACCGACGTGGGGGAGCGGGGCATGTTCCAGCTGGGCGCCTCGGCGATCGTCGTGCCCGAATTCGCCTTTGCCTTCGACGAGCTCGAGTCCGGCGGACTCTCGCGGACCGTCGTGGGCCTGGACGCGACCTTCCAGACCCGCAACGAGACCGGGGACGCGAGCTGGCTGCTCGGCGGCGAGCTCCTGTTCGCCGATGGTGGCCTCTCCGCCGCCGTCGACGATCCGGTGACGCCGACCGCGCTCACGGTCGTCGACGACGACGCCACGGGTTTCTTCGCCTTCGTCGATCGGGCCTGGGGGCGGCAGCACTCCGCCGGCATCCAGTTCAGTCGCGCGGACTCGTTCGAGGACCCGAGCGAGGCCGAGCACGAGCTCGATCTCTACTACACGCAACACCTGACGGAGTTCCGGCGCATGCGCGTCGGAGTGACCCTGGGCGAGGAGGCGGGCGAGGACTTTCAGCGCGTCTACCTCCAGTTCACGGCCTTCTTCGGCAACCACTCCCACGGCTTGAACTGGTGATCGTCATGAAGATCCTCCGCTCGACTCTCTTCACCCTCGTTCTCTCGGCTGGTTCGCTCAGTGCCGCCGACACGCTGCGCGTCGTGGCGACCGTTCCCGATCTCGCCGACATCGCCCGCCAGCTGGGCGGCGATCGGATCGAGGTCGTCACACTCGCCAAGGGGACGGAGAACATCCATGCGGTCACCCTCCAACCCTCGCACCTCGTCGCGGTGAAGCGCGCGGACCTGTTCTTGGAGCTGGGGTTGTCGCTCGAGCACTCGTTCGTGCCCGGACTGCTGGCGCGTGCCCGCAACCGCGCGCTCGCTCCCGGACAACCCGGCTTCGTGAACTGCAGCGTCGGCTGGCAGCCGCTCGACGTGCCCGCGGAGGTGAGCCGCGGTCGCTCCGCGGACGTGCACCCCGAGGGCAATCCGCACTTCAACCTGGATCCACGTGCCGGACGGCACCTGGCCGCCCGCATCTTGGAAGGGTTGATCGCGACGGACGCGGAGCATGCGGAGGCCTACCGCGAGCGCCACGCGGCCTACCTCGAGCGGCTGGCCGAGGCCGAGCAGCGTTGGGCGCAGCTGGCGCCCGCGTTCCGGGGCCGAGCGCTGGTCTCCTACCATGACGACTTCGACTACTTCGCCGCCGCCTACGACCTCGACGTCGTCGGCCGCATCGAAGCCAAGCCGGGTGTGCCGCCCGGGCCACGGGATCTGGCCGCGACGGTGAAACTCGTGCGCGAGTCGGGCGTCGACGTGCTCCTCACCGCGCGCTGGTCCAACGACCGCAACGTGCGCTTCGTGGCCGAACAGACCGGCGCGCGCGTGCTCGAGCTGCCTGTCCTGGTGAACGGTGTCGCGGGCGCGGATTCGTGGATCGCGATGATGGACACCCTGCACGAAGAGCTGGCGGCGGCCTTCGACGAGAAGGTTCGCGCAGGAGAGCAGCGGTGACGGCGCGCGAGCCCGATGGCGAGCCTGATCACGAGGTCTTGCTCGAGCTCCGCGGTGCGAGCTTCGCCTTCGGTTCCCGCACGGTTCTCGCGGGCGTCGACCTCGCCATCCGGCGCGGCGACTTGCTCGGGATCCTCGGGCCCAACGGCGCCGGCAAGACGACGCTGTTGCGGGGACTCCTGGGGCTCTTGCGACCGTCAGCCGGTTCCCTGCGGCGTAGCACCGCGCGCCTCGGCTACGTGCCTCAGCGCGAGTCCCTCGACCGCGTCTATCCCCTGACGGTCGAGGAGGTCGTGTGGATGGGCTCGTACGGTCGGCTCTCCGGTTGGCGAGGCGTCCCGCGCGACACGCGCGCGCGCGCGGCCGCGCTGCTCGCTCGGGTCGAACTCGCCGACGCGAGCCGTGAGCTCTTCTCGAGCCTCTCCGGTGGCCAGCGCCAGCGCGCGCTGATCGCGCGCGCGCTCCTGGCCGAACCGGACGTGCTGCTGCTCGACGAGCCGACGAGCGGGGTCGATGCGCCGACCCAGGTCGCGATCCTGGAGCTGTTGGCCGAGCTCAACGCGGAGCGCGAGCTCGCGGTCCTGCTCGTCAGCCACCAGTTCGGGCTCACGCGCTCGGCGGTTCACGAGGCGCTCTGGGTCGCGGACGGTGGCGTTCGGCGAGGTCCGGCCGACGAGCTGCTCTCCTCCGAGCGCCTCGACGAGCTCTTCGGTCTGGTCGCAGGCGAGGCGAGAACATGGACCTGAGCTGGAGCGAGCTGTGGGAGCTCTTTCCCTTCGCGATCCTGTCCGCGCTCGTCGCCGGGCTCGTGTGTCCGCTGGTCGGCGCCTTCCTGCTGGTGCGCCGGACCGGGTTCTACGGCGTGGCCTTGCCCCAGTTCGCGGCGGCCGGCGTCGCCTTCGGCTATGCCCTCTTGCCCTTCTGGCTCGAGCACGTCGGGTTGGCGGGAATGGACATGGCGACGGCCCTCGCGAGTCCGCACGCGACCAAGAACTACCTCGTCGCGTGGGCCTTTCTGTTCACGCTGGCCGCGCTCCTGTTGCTGGTCGCCTGCGGGAGGAACGAGGCGACCGAGACGGGGCGCGTCGCGGCGAGCTTCGCCGTGGCGAGTGCGCTGACGGTGCTCTTCGCCAAGGCTTCTCCGACGGGCAAGGCGAGCCTCGACACCCTGCTCTCCGGCGAGATCCTGGTCGTCGACCTGCACGACTTCGAGACCCTCGCGGTCGCCTTCGGATTGGTCTTCGCGGGCCTCGTGTGGCTCCACCGCGACCTGGCCCTCGTGAGCTATGACCGCGACACGGCCTTCGTGCTCGGCAAGCGCGTTCGACTGCTGGAGGGCATGCTCCTGCTCTTCACGGGCCTCACGGTCTCGATCGGCGTGCTCGTCGTGGGTCCGATCGTCCTGTTCGGACTGCTCGTGATCCCGCCACTCGCGGCGCGCCGACTCGCGCGCTCGATGCAGTCCTACTACGTGCTGTCGTGCGCCTTCGGCGTCGGAACGACGCTTCTGGGGCTCGTCGTGTCGTTCCGCTTCGACCTGCCGCTCGGTGCGGCGATCGTCGCGACCGCCACGACGACGCTCCTACCGGCTCTCGTCGTCCGCCGTGTCTGACCCGCGCCGCAGCTCGATCAGCTCGACGTGGAACCACAGCGCCGCATTGGGTGGCACGCGCGGCGGGAGTCCGTCTTCGCCGTAGCCCAGCTCGGCGGGCACCCAAACGCGGCGCCGGCCGAGATGGCGCAGACCGAGCAGGCCCTGCTCGAGGCCGCTCGGAAGGACGCTGGCGCCCATCGTGAAGGTGATGGGTTGGCCGCGCTCCGTGCTCGAGTCGATCGAGGTCAGGTCCTCGAGCAGGATCTCGTAGTCGATCGTGAGCCGGTCCCCGGGCTGTGCCACGGGGCCCTTCTCGGGCACGACGAGGTCCTGGACCACGACGCCCGAGGCCAGCACGACGGGGTCGTACACGGGGGCGTGGACCCGAAAGAGGAAGCAGGACGGGGTGAAGAGACACAGGATGGCGCCGGTGAGGGCGCGCCAAGCGGATCGTGTCATCGTTGGACGTCGACCAGGTGGAGCTCGAATTCCAGGTCGGAGTTCGCCGGGACGCCGCTGCGTGCGACGTCACCCCAGGCGAGTGTGGCGGGAACCTCGAGACGGATTTCAGAACCCTTCAGGACACCATCGAGCCCGAGCTCCCAGCCCCGGATCACCGTGCCGGCGCCCAGGACGAACGAGAACGGGATGCCGCTCGTGGCGGTCGTTTCGAACGTCTCCCCGCTCGCGCGCAGGTGGCCGGTCCAGTGGACGCGGACGCGGTCGCCGACGCGGGCTGCGGGACCTTGGCCGCGGACGAGCGTCTCGCGGACGAGGCCATTGTCGAAGCGTTCCAGGAGCGGCAGAACGCTCGCCGCGGGGACGACTTCGGGCTCGGCGGCTGCGACGGTCGGGAGCAGGCCGCTCTCGGCTTCGGAAACCTCGAGCTCGGCCTCGCCGCAGGCGCCGAGGACGAGGGCCGTCAGGAGCAGACCGACGCGCATGCGGGGGAGGGGAATCACGGAGCAAAACATGGTGCGCCGCCACCATAGCGGATGGAACCGAGCGGATCGACGGGGCGGCCGAAAGCCGAGCGGGGGCGCGATCGTGCCCGTACGGGCCGTCCCGGGACCTCTCCGGGGAACGCGCTCTCAGTCGCGGGGCTTGAGGCGCCCCCGCCCGGGCCGTTCGACGAGGTCCCCGCTGCAGTTCGGGCAGATGTGCCGCATGTCCTGGGTGCAGGACGGGCAGAAGGTGCACTCGTAGCCGCAGACGTAGGCGACGTCGTCGAAGCCGAGCGGTGTGCCACAGCGCTCGCAGGCGTCCTTCATCCGGTACTCGTGCCCGTCGATGATGATCGGGTTGCGATGGCGCAGGGGCGCCTTCGCACAGGCGAACAGCGTGCAGGCCAGGAGCCCGAGACCGAGGCAGACAAGGGGTCGCATGATCGAATTCGGCGAGGTCAGGCCAGCACGGACGCAATGCAGGCCACGTTCACGATATCTTCGCTCTTGCAGCCGCGTGAGAGATCCATGTAAGGCTTGGCGAGCCCTTGGACCAACGGGCCGAGAGCTGTCGCTCCGGCCAGGCGTTCCGTCAGCTTGTAGGCGATGTTGCCGGCGTTCAAGTCGGGGAACACGAGGACATTCGCCCGTCCCGCCAGGGGCGAGCGGGGTGCCTTGCGCTCGGCGACGTCCGGCACGATGGCGGCGTCCACCTGCAGCTCACCGTCGCAGGCGAGAGACGGCGCGCGCTCGCGGACCAGTTCCGTGGCCGCGCGCATCTTGTCGACGCTCGGGTGCTCGGCCGAGCCCTTGGTCGAGAAGGACAAGAGCGCGACGCGCGGGGCGTCGCCGGTGAGCCGGCGGTGGCTCTCGGCCGCGGCGATCGCGATGTCGGCCAGCTGGGCGGCGTCAGGCTCAGGCACGACGCCACAGTCTGCGTAGGTGAACGTGCGCTCGGCGAGGATCATCAGGAAGGACGACGACACGGTCCGGATGCCGCTGGCGGTTCCGATCGTCCACAACCCGGCGCGCAGGACGTCGGCGGTCGTCGCGATGCTGCCGGCCACGACGCCGTCGCAGTCGCCCGACCCGACCAGCATGCCCGCGAACACGAGCGGATCGCGCACACGCTCACGGGCCGTTTCGATCGTGAGCCCGCGATGCTTGCGGCGCTCGAAGAGGCTCTCGGCGAAGTGCTCGAGACGTCCGTCGCGCTCGGGTTGCACCACTTCGACGCCGGACGGCAGCTGGGCCATGCCGCGCGTCGCGACGACGACGGGCGTGCAGAGGCCTTCGCTCGCAAGCCGCGCGGCCGCCGCGGTGACGCGTGCGTCGTGCGACTCGGGGAAGACGATGCGCTTCGCGAGACGACGCGCGCGCTCGGTGAGCTCGAGAACGATGTCCATCAAGCTTCGGGCGTGGCGGCCAGGACCTCGTCCGGCACGTCGAGCTCGAGCCGCAGGAGCGCCAGGCCGTGGGTCTTGCCCTGGGCATCGGTCTTGATCGAAGCCGAGCCGCCGCCACCCAGGCTATCGAGCAGGAGGAAGTTCAAGACCTCCATGTTGTCCGCCTCGAAGCGAACGACGTCGCCCCGGTTGATCGTGGCCATGTGCGCGCGCACGACGGCGGGTGTCAGGTGCTCCTTCAGGTACGCGTAGGCGAGCGGGGAGCGCGCCATCACCCCGACGTTCGAGCCTTCGCCCTTGTCGCCGGATCGTGCGCTCGCGATGCGGGAGAGTCGGACCTTCGTCATGGCGTTCCCTTCGTGAAGACGCTGACGCGCGTCTCGATCTTGTCCTTGGTGACGAGGGCCGGCCAGAAGCCGACGATCTCCGTCGCCTTGGGGCGTCCGCCCGCGAAGCCGGTGACGCCGGGCGGACCGGAGGTCACGAGGGGCACGAGTTCGCTCCCGAAGCGGTCGACCTTGGCGCGATCCTTGCCCTTGACGCCCATGCGCAGCACGACCTCGGGCGGATCGTCCGCTCCGGGCACGTCGATTCCGGCGTGACAGACGTTCGCGCCGACGATCTCCTCGAGACGTTCGTCGGGGCCGTACTCGAACCCGTCGTAGGCGAGCCGCTTCCAGACGACCTCCGCGCACAGCTGCGCCTTCTCGAGTGCGTCCGGTCCCGACACGGTCAACTGACCCACGGCCTTCCAGCCGTCGTGGTAGCTGATGGAGACCTTGTACGTGTCGGTCGGTGGCGTTCCCGTGGCGCCGGACACCCGCACGCGGTCACGACCGTCTTCAGCCAGCTGGAAGCTCGTGAAGTCGGCGATGCAGTCGGGCGTCAGGTAGCGGTTCGGATCGCCCATCTCGTAGACGAGCTGATGCCGGACCGTCTCGCGCGTGACCATGCCGCCGGTGCCGTCGTGCTTCGTGACGACGAACGTGCCGTCGGCCTGCGCTTCGATGACCGGATAGCCGATCAAGGCCAGATTGTCGACCGCGCGCCAGTCGGTGTAGTTGCCGCCGGTGCACTGGGCGCCGCATTCGACGATGTGGCCCGCGATCGTGCCTGCCGCGAGCTTCGTGAACTCGTCGCGGCGCCAGCCGAACTCGTGGATCAACGGGCCGAGCACGAGCCCCGGGTCGGTGCCGCGACCGGTGAGGACGATCTTCGCTCCCTGGTCGAGCGCCTCCGCGATCGGGAAGGCTCCGAGGTAGACGTTGGCGCTGGAGACGCGGTCGCGCACCGTGGCCAAGGGCTCGCCCGTGTCCATGTTCGCGAAGGTCTCGCCCGCGGCCATGAGACGGTCGAGGTCGTCCAGGATGTCGTCGCCTTCGACGATCGCGATCGGCACGTTCGGTTGTCCGTGGCGCGCCGCGACCTCGAAGAGCGCCTGCTTGCACGCGTGCGGGTTCACGCCGCCGGCGTTGGCGACGACCTTCACGTCCTTCTCGACCAGCTCGGGCAGGATCCGATCGACGAGGCGGACGAAGTCGGTCGCGTAGCCCGCTTCGGGGTTCCGCGCCCGCAGCTTCTGCATGATGCTGAGGGTGACCTCGGCCAGGTAGTCGAGGGTCAGGTAGTCGAGCGGGCCCTCCCGCACGAGGCGGATCGGTCCGAGGATCGAGTCGCCCCAGAAGCCTTGGCCGTTCGCTACGCGGATCACGTCTTTCGTCAACAGATGCCTCCGGGAGACGCTCCGGGACGCCCCGCGCGAGGAAAAGCGGGAGGGGACACCTCCTTCCGGCGCACCCGACCGGTCGCAAGGGGCGCGGAGCGGGCCGCACAGTCTAGTGAGGCGGATCCGAAGTCGAGAGCATTTGTTCACGGCCCTTCGGCCCCGGGCGGACTCCGGGGCAGACTCCGGGCAGACAAGGGCGGTCGCGCGGCGCCGGCTCGCGCCGGCTCCCGGGCCGCGCGGGGGAGCGCGCAACGGAGGCCTGCGGTTCAGTCGACGTCGATCTCGCCCAGGCCCGAATCGAGGTCCGAGGAGGTCCACGTCGACTCGCGCAGGGAGACGTCTCCCATCCCGGTGCGGGCGCGCAGGTGTCCGAAGCCCGAGCTCCGCACATCGACGTCGCCCATGCCGGCCTCCAGATTGGCCTCCTTGCACCTCACCCCGACCACGTCGACGTCGCCCATCCCGCTCTCCGCCGCGAGCTTGGTGCAGGCGGCCCGGAGCACATCGACGTCACCCATGCCGGTCTCCAGGGCGAGCTCCGTCGCTTCGAGCAGGTCGTGGACTTCGATATCGCCCATCCCGCTCGTCACCGTGACCTTGCCGGAGACGCGGATCGCGAGCACCGTCACGTCGCCCATGCCGGTCGTCAGGGCGAGCCGGGGCAGGGGATCGTTCGTGTAGACGACCACGTCGCCGAGGGCGGACGGCTTGCCACTTTGCGAGCGTGAGCTGAGGACTCCCTTCTCGTAGACCGCCCAGGCGTCGCCCTCGCTGAACTCGTGGACGACCACCTCGATCCGGTTGGCGCCGTCGGTCGGCTCCACGCGGATGTCGCCCATGCCGCAGGTGATCGAAAGGCCCTGCGCGTGCCAACCGGCGATGTTGAGGTGCTCGAGATGCTTTTCGGTCAGCTCGACCCCATCGACCGTCAGGTGGTGGACGTGATCGCGTCCGCCGAGGGAGACGACGCAGCCGGCGGCGAGGAGTGAAAGGGGCAGACACGCGTGGAAGAGGCGGGGGGTCATGGCGGGAATCCGGGTCGGTCGATCGTGGGGCGGGCCCGGGAGGGCCTTCTCACGGCCGGCTACGCAAGGCCGGTCGAACATTCCGAACGGATGCGCTCCTCGGGCGCAGCAGGCTGAGATCGGTCGCGCGCACGCCAAAGAATCGAGGTCGTTCCCGGCGGCCCGAAGAACCGGAGGCTAGCATCCCGCGATGGTCCTGATTCTCGTGTCGGGCTTCGGTTCCTTTCCCGGAGTGGCGGACAACCCGAGCGCCCACGTGGCACTCGCGCTCGAGGCCGATCCGCCGGAGGGGACGGAGGTCCGCGCGGCCGTCCTGCCGGTGAGCTTCCGTCGCGCACCCGGAGGCTGGGACGAGCTGCTCGAGCGGACTGCGCCACGGGTGCCCGATCTCTTGCTCGCGCTCGGGGTGCAGCCGAAGGCGACCTTTCGGCTGGAGACCGGGGCGCGCGCGCGCCTGCGCAAGCGTTGGCGTGGGGATGTCGACGGGGTCGTGGCGCGGCGGGGGTCTGCGCTCGAGCGCAACCCGCGGCGGACGCGGCTCGACCTCCTCGCGCTGGCGCAGGAGCTGGAACAGGCCGGCGGTCGTCCCGTGCGGATCTCGCGCGATGCCGGGGGCTACGTGTGCGAGCGGATCTACCACCACGCGCTGATGCGGGCGGCGGAGTTGGGGTGCCCCGGCCTGTTCCTGCACGTTCCGCCCGCAGCGCGCGTGGCGGCCCAGCGGCAGGCGGAAATCGTGCGGGCCTGGCTCGCGCGCATCGCTCCGAGGCTCGCGCGCTCCTGACCCGCAGCCCTCACGAGCTCGTCGGACCGTTCGGTCCAGCGCGCTGTCCGGTGCACGCAGGTAGGCTGCGAGCGGCCGGCGAAGTCGGCCGGTCAGGCCGAAGGGTCGCGTGCGCTCGCGATGGCTGCGGGCTGACCTCGCGTCAGTCGAGCACGATGCGCGGGCGCCCGTCGTTGTTGTCGGGTGCTTCGGCCGCGAAGGCCCGGGCCGCGGACACGAAGGCGGGGATGTCGAGCCCCATGTAGTCGCCGCCGACGGTGTGCGACACGCGCTCGAGCTTCCCGGTCCCGAGCTCGGCGAGGCGGGTGACACCGCGCGGCTGTTCCATCGGGATCTTCAGCCAGGCCGCGGCGCATTGGATCAGGCCCTGGAGGAAGTTGGCCTGTTGCGGGTCGTGTTTGGCGGCGTGCCAGAGGCCTTCCCAGGCTTCGTGCGACTCCCACAGAAAGCCGTGGTTGTAGAGGTCGACGCCGAAGAGGTAGTCCTCGTTCTCGTGCCAGCGCTCGGCCGCCAAGTAGGCGGCGGGACCTTCGTCGTGGCCGTGGGAGTGGCCCGCGGGATCGCGCGTGGGGTGCGGATCCCGGCCGGGCAAGAAGGCATAGGGCGGGAAGCGGCGCTCGGGCGCGTACCTCACTCGATGGTGAAGTCCTGATCGTGGGAGCCCGAGATCTCGACGGTGACCTCGCTCGAGAACGACTGACCTTCGGCTTCGACGCTGACGGCGAGGTCCATGGCGAAGTCGACGTCGCCGGAGATGTCCATGGCCTGCGCCCGCCCCGCTGCGAGGTTCCAGAGCAGCGTCCCTTCACCTTCGTAGTCGAACGTGAGATCGGCCGTGTCGAAGGAGAGGTCCGGCATCTCACCGAACTCGTCACCGAGCTGGCTCATGAAGTCCATGATGAGATCGGAGAAGTCGGCGCTTCCGCCGACCTGGATGACGATGCCGATCTCGCCGACCTTCACGCCGTCGACCTCGTGCGAGCCCTTGTAGGTGCACGTGCAGCTGCCGTCGAACATGTCAGCGAAGTCCTGCTCGATCCGGTCGCCGAAGAGCTCCTCGAACTGTGACATCTGCTCCATGTCCGTGTCCTCGGGCAGGAGCGAGAGGTTGCCGCCGGGTGCGATGAGCGCCTGCAGTGCTTCGACTTCGACTTCCCAGGTGTCGCCTTCCGAGACGGGGCCCGGGGGCAACAGGAAGCGCAGGTCCATGTCCTGCTCGAGCCCTTCGAGCAGTTCGTCGTCACCGTCGCCGTCCTCGAAGGACACGTCGTACGCTTCGTCGTCGGCATTCCACTCGAACACGACCGTGGAGCCCTCCAAGAGGCTGGAAGACGTCTGGTCCTGACTCTCGCTGCCCATGTCGCCGACGAAGCTCATGTTGAAGCTGCCGCCGAGGTCCTCGTACGTGCGCTCGAGCCGCTGCAGACGACCGTCGGCGAACTTGCCGTACACGTCGGTCACCGTGATCGCGTTTTGCGCGAAGAGGTTGACCTGGATGTCGCCCAGCATCGCTCCGATGTCCTGTCCGTTCACGACGACACTGAAGTCGTCGAGATCGAACTCCATCTCGGAGGAGAACGTCTTCGTCACCTCGCTGCCCGCTTCCGGGCCGAAGGACGGTCCGTCGCTGGGGGTCGACAGGGCGAGGAGGGCGGGGCCGGCGAGGAGGACCGGGACGGGCAGTAGGAATCGTTTCATCGCGATGGGCAGTGGGGAGGAGCTTGTGAAGTTCGGAGGATCCTAACAGCCCGATCCGTAAATCTTCCGGCGCTCTGCCAGAGACCGCTGACCCCCGGGAGAGTCGGCTACGGGAAGATCTCGACCAGGAAGTCCGAGAGCTTCAAGCGGGCGTCCTTGACGAGTATTCCCACAAACCGGATGGCTGGAAGGGGCTCGGGCAGCTCCGTCCGGACGGGCTCCCGTTCGGGGTCTTCGCCGAAGCGCAGGGTGAGCGTGCCGTCCGGCTGGAGTCGAACGGCCAGGAGCGGTGGTTCGTTCTCACCGAGCGGGGGATTCACACGCCAGGTGCGCTTCGTGCGGTAGGACGGAGCACCGGACGCGTCGCGCTCGCAGGCGACGAGGGCGAGCTCGTCCCGCGAGAGGCCGACGGCCCACCAGGTGCCCTGGGGCGTGCCCGAGACGACGACGCCGAGGAAGCTCGAGCGCCAGACGTCGCCCTCCGCCTGCACGAGCGCGCGGACCTCCGCGTCCCCTTCGATCGGGACGTCGAGCGCCAGTCGCGCGGACATGCGCGCCGAGATCGCGAGCATGACTTCGCCGCGTTCGGCTTCGAACTCGGCCACGTCGTCGTCCTCGGAGAGGTTCTGCCATGCGCCAGCCCCGACCTGGACGATTCGGCTGGGGACGAGCCCGTGCGCGACCGTTTCCCGGCGAAGCTCGTCGGCGCGCGGCAGGAGCACCTCGGTATCGTCGAAGAGCCGACCCGCCTCGAGGGCGAACGTGAAGGCGCGCAAGAGGTAGGGACGCTCGAGTGCCGCGTAGTCGTCCGCGAGCCGTCGCGCCTTGGTGCGCAGGAGGCGCTCCTTCAGGCGCAAGGTCCGCAGCGGTGAGCTCTGTCCGTCGAGCTCGGAGAGACGTGCCTCCAGCGCCGCGCGACGGTCCTCAGCGAGCTCGAACGAGCCCTCTTCGACGAGGGCCAGCGCTGCCTCGATGAAGAAGGCGGCCGTACCGTCGCGGGCGAGCCGCTGGAGCAGCTCGGCCTGCAGGAGAAGGATCTCTCCGTCCGGCGTGACGGCGCCGTTGCGCAGCGAGTCGGCGTGTTGGAGCGCGCGTTCGAGGAACTCGGCCTCCGTCACCGTTCCGGCGTCGGCCCCGTCGCGGACGCGATTGGCCGCTTCGAGATAGCGCGTGAGCTTCGCGCGGCGCAGACGTTCGATGTCGCGCCCTTGATGGAGCGGAAAGACCTCGCTGCGGATCCACTCCGACCAAGCGGCGCGAAAGGCGTCGAAGTCCTCGAAGCCGCCCGGATTGCCGGGGGCGAGGAAGATCTCCTCGAAGACCTCGTAGGGCTCGCCCCCGCGCGTCGTGATGCGCTGCGTGTAGGCGTCGTAGTACGGGCGCCACACGTAGGCGAGCGTCTCGGGATCCTCGTACTGCAGGAAGTAGTACACGAGCCCCCAACCGAACGGGTAGTACTCGCCCGCGTACGATCCCGGCTCGTCGTAGGAGATCACGTCGAAGACGTCGGGACCGTTGCCGCGCGTCAACATCCCCGTGAGCGACAGGAGCCGATTGCGTGCGGCATCCGGCCAGAGCACGCGCCCGTCTTCCATCGCGCGCGCACCCTCGAAAAAGCTCGCCGTGCCCTCGTTCAGCCAGGAGGGGGGGGAAGCTCCCTTCGACAGCATCGTCATGAACTGGTGGCTGGCCTCGTGGAAGAGCGTCTCCAGCATCGGCTCGAGGGACCCTTGGTCGGAGCGCGTGTCGTAGGCGTGAACGACCCATTCGCCCGGGGACCACCAGCCGCCCACGCTGCGCGAAGGATCGGTCCAGTGTTTCATCATCGCGGCGTGCGACGGGTGGATGTGGAGCGTCGCCTTGCGGCCCGAGGCGCGGCGTCCGTCGCCCTCGAAGTAGACCTGGACGTAGCTCTCGAAGATGTCGTCCATCGTGTCGGCGAGGCGCTCGGCCACGTCGCGTTCGAGGTGGCACGCGAGCTCGTAGCGCTTCGATTCGAGTTCGAGGAGCGGCAGCGTGCCCTCCGCCGTCTGCGTTCCGCCCAGGTCGACTTCACGCGTGGCACTCGCGAGGCGTGCGGCGAGCTTTTCGAGCTCGCGCCGTTCCTTGCCCGTCGCATGCGGCGTCACGCGCGCGAGCAAGCCGCCGGCACGCTCGCCCTGCTCGTCCTTCTCGAGCCGCTTCGCGAGGTCCAGCCAGGTCTTCGTGACCTCCTTGAAGAAGGCGTCTCGACGGCGCGCGAGCGGGTCGCGCTTGGCGAGGTCGTTCGTCAGCGCCCGGTAGGAACGCGAGCCGTCGTCGTCGGCCTCCCGCAGGAGCGTGCGCGCCCGTTCGGCGTGGAAGGCGCTCTCGTCCAGACGATCCAGCCCGGCCAGGGCTTCGGCGTACAGCTCGTGCTCCTCGGGACTGCCCTCGTTGCGCTGCAGCCAGTGGACGAGCAGTTCGGCGGCCTCGGCGTGTCGCTTCCTGGCGACGAGGGCGCCCGCTTCCTTGGAGACGTCACCGGTCGCGGAGCCGGCGGTCGCCCAGCAGGCGAGTGAGACGAGGAGGAGCTTCACGGGCAAAGCCGACGGACCGTTCCTGCCTGGCAGCCGGCGCCAGGCGCGCGTCCCTGTGGCCAGGCCGACCTCACGGCAGCCCGAGCCCTTCTGGGCCGGGCGTCCGAGCCGGGTCGAGGAACGGTCCGTTGCGGTTCTCAGCGCGGGACCGGGATCAACCGTCCAGGGTCGTCGAGATCTCGACCGTCATCTCGCCACCCATGGTGAGCGAGTTCTCGATCGCCATGTCCTGACCGCCGCCCGACATGCTCATGCTCGTATCCATGATCTCCTCGTGGGTTCCGCTCAAGAGCAACGAGTGCAGCAGGCCGGCTTCGAGGTTCCAGCGCAGCTCACCCTCGCCGTCGAAGGTGAACTCCATGTCGAAGGACTCGATCTCCATGCTCATCTCGCCCATGGGGCTGTCCATGCCTTCGATCGACTCCTTCATCAGCTCGGACAGGTCCTTCGAAGACGACACGTCGACCGTCAGTGCGATGACCGCGACCTTCACGCCGTTGTCGTCCTCGATGCCGCGGAATTCGGCCGTGACCTCGCCGTCGAGGTCGCCCAGGAACTTGTCCGGCGAGGGGTTGTTCTGTTGGCCGCCCATCATGCCGCTCGCTTCGCCCAGGTCTTCCGGTTCGATCTTGATCGAGCCGCCGGGGGCAAAGACGTGGATGAAGACCTGGGGATCCACTTCCCAGGTGTCGCCCTCGGCGACCTCCTTGTTCGGCAGAATGCCGCGCAGGTCCATGTCCTCCGCCAGGCCTTCGAGCAGGTCTTCGTCACCGTCGGAGTCGTCACCGAAGGCAAGCGTGTACTCGCCTTCGTCGGCGTCCCAGGTGAAGACCACCTTGAGGCCTTCGAGCTCGCTCGCGCCGGAGATCTCGTTGTTCATCTCGCCCATCATCGCGTTGGAGACGGACGACGACGTGTTCGACTCCAGCGTGTCGAACGTGCGGGAGAGCTTGGTGGGACGCCCGTCTGCGACCGCTCCGACTTCGTCGGTGACGACGATGCGGGTCCTGGTCTCGTTCGACATCTCCATCTCCATCATGCTGGCGTCCATCTCGTTGCCGTTGACGATGGTGCTCATCTCTTCGAGGTCGGCGTTCTGCGTCGTCTCGAAGGTGCGCGTGACGGAAGAGCCCGCGGCGGGGTGATAGGAGAGCTCCTGGCCGCGGGAGGAAAAGGCCAGGAGGGCGGGAACGGTCAGGGTGGTCCAGAGGATGGATTGTCTTCTCATGGCGATCGTGAGGCGCGGGGCGCTGCTCGTTGTCTGCGGGGATGCGGCCTCTCGTGGTGCGGCCGGTCTGGTTTCGAGGCCCTCGGGCGAAGGGGCGTCGTGGCGGGCGGGGAACGTGCGGAGCCCGGAACGATCGCACGAGCCCCGCATTATAGGCTCGGCCGCGCAGGATCCGAGGGGCAGCCCCCGCTTCGTTCGGACTCGCGCGCATTTCGGGAACGACGACCTGATTCGCCCCGAATTCCGGTCCGAGGGCCGCCGGCCGCGCGGATAGAATCCCGCGCGCCCGGTTGTAGGCTGCCGGGCGGCTGGGCCACGGGTCGCGTTCCGCGGGCTTTTCGGCGTAAGAGGGCGGTAACGGAGAGGGCTCCGTGGCCCTGGCGCGCGGGGAGGCCACACGCTCGACCGGGGTCTTTTCGAGAAAGCCGGCGACCCCCTCGAACCCCCCTCGAACCAGGAGAGACCACGATGAAGTTCCGCGTCGAATACTGCGTCCAATGAAACTACGAGCCCCAGGCGACCGGTCTGGTCGCCGAGCTCCGCACGGTGTTTCCCGAAGCCGAGTTCGAGTTGGTGAAGTCCAAGGGCGGAGCCTTCGAGATCAGCCTCGACGGCAAGCAGCTCTTCTCGAAGCTCGCGCTCGAGCGCTTCCCCGCCTACCAGGAGATTCCCCAGCTCGTGGGCTGAGCGTGGTCTGCCGATGACGCCTCCCGCGCGCGATGAGTCCAGGTCCGATGGCGCGAGCGAGCTCCCGAGCTGGCTTTGGCTCTGGATGCCGCTCGGCTTGGCGCTCGTGCCCTATGTCGCCCATGCGGTGAGCGAGCCCTTCTACGAGGCGCGCATCCGGACCGAGCTGGGCCTGATCGAGAGCGCGACGGCGTTGTTTCTCGCCGTTTGCGTCGTGGCGAGCGTGGGCGTGTTCCGGCGAGCGCGCAGCCTGCCGGCAGCCTGGCTGCGACCCGCGATCGGCCTGTACGCGCTCGGCGCCTTCTACTTCCTGGGCGAAGAGGTGAGTTGGGGCCAACATTGGTTCGGCTGGGCAACGCCCGAGGCCCTCGCCGCGCGCAACGAACAAGGGGAGACGAACCTCCACAACATCGGTGGCTGGACGGAAGCGGTCCTGGACCAGGGACCGCGCGGACTCCTGACGGCGGCTGCGCTCGTGGGTGGCGTTCTCATGCCGCTCTTCCTGCATGCGCGGCGGCGTACGTGGTCCGAAGCGCGCGACGCGAAGGCCTGGATCGTGCCGACCCGGGTCGTTCTGCCCAGCGCGGTCCTGGCGCTGGTCTCCAGCCTTCCGAAGAAGATCGCCAAGCTCTCGGGCGGCGAGGTTCCTCACCTCCTGGACATCCAGGGCGGGGAGAGCAAGGAACTCTTTCTCGCCGCCTTCTTGATGCTCTTCGCGCTGTCCGTGCGCGTGCGCCTCGGTCGCTCGAGCCGCGAGCCAATCGCATGAAGGGCAAGGACAAGCGGCTGGCGGAGTTGCGCGACGCGATCCCCGAGATCACGCCAGGTGAAGCCCGTGCGCTGCTCGCGGCCGGGCAGGCCAGCCTGGTGGACGTGCGCGAACCGGACGAGGTGGCCCAGGGCAGTCCTGCCGGTGCCGAGCGCATCGTGCGCGGCTTTCTCGAGCTGCGGATCGAGGACCGCGTGACCGACAAGGAGCGTCCGCTCCTGCTGCTCTGCGCGGGCGGTGTGCGCTCGTTGT
This sequence comes from Planctomycetota bacterium, assembly GCA_029259595.1. Lineage (GTDB taxonomy): Bacteria > Planctomycetota > UBA1135 > UBA1135 > OFTM43. The sequence goes on from JAJDEW010000004.1 coordinate 153,867, forward strand.
TCGCGGCCGAGAACGTCCGTCGTCTGGGCTACGGAGACGTGCGCTCGGTCGCCGGCGGATTCCAGCGCTGGAAGGCCGAGGGCCTGCCGGTCGAGGTCCCGAAGATGCTCACGGCGCCCGAGCGCGAGCGCTACGCCCGACACATCTTGATGCCGGAGGTGGGCGAAGCGGGCCAGCTCGCCCTGGGGCGGAGCCGTGTCCTCTTGATCGGCGCGGGCGGGCTCGGGTCTCCGGCGGCCTTGTACCTCGCGGCCGCCGGCGTCGGTCACATCGGCATCATCGACGACGACGTCGTCGACCGCTCGAACCTCCAGCGTCAAGTCCTGCACACGGACGCTTCGGTCTCGCAGCCCAAGGTCGAATCCGCCGCGCGCACGTTGCACGGCATCAACCCGCTCGTCGAGGTGCGCGGCATCCAGCAGCGCCTCGATTCGTCGAACGTCGAGGAGGTCTTCGCGGGCTACGACGTCGTGCTCGACGGCTCGGACAACTTCCCGACGCGCTATCTGGTGAACGATGCCTGCGTGAAGCTCGAGCTACCGAACGTGCACGGCTCGGTCTTTCGCTTCGAAGGGCAGGCCTCGGTGTTCTGGCCCACCTACCCCGGGCGGCGCGGACCGTGCTACCGCTGCCTGTACCCCGAACCGCCGCCGCCCGCGATGGCTCCCTCGTGCGCCGAGGCCGGCGTCCTCGGCGTGCTGCCGGGTATCGTGGGGCTGCTCGAGGCGATCGAGGTCGTGAAGATCCTCCTGGGGATCGGCGATCCGCTGGTCGGACGTCTCCTGCACTACGACGCGCTCGCGCAGCGTTTCGACGAGTTCCGCCTCGACCCCGACCCCGACTGCGCCTACTGCGCCCCCGGCCGCCCGTTCCCGGGCTACGTCGATTACCAGGGTTTCTGCGCGGGCCCCTGACGCTGCTCCGCGTTCACGCGCGCGAACGGGCTTCGTCATGCCCGTCGTCGTCGTGATCGTCGTCGTCGTCGTCATGACCGTCGTGGTCATGCTCGTCGTCATCGTGCCCGTGCTCCAGTTGCTGGCGCAGGGCTTCGGCCTCGGCGCGCGCTTGCTCGTGTTGCAGGAGCGCCTGGCGTTGAGCCCGTTGCGCAGCCTCCTGGCGTTGGACAATGGCGGGGACCGCGATTCCCGAAAGGATCCCGACGGCGATGGCGGGGGAGAGGGGGCCGCCGCAGAGGCTCGCGATGTTGGCGAAGGCCGAGCCGTCATTCACGGACAGCGTGACGAGGTCGTCGGCGTCGAGGAACGAGACCGAGAGGCCCGCGTGGGCGCTCGCGGCGAGCTCGTTGAAGAGGGGCAGGATCCAGCCCGGATCACGGTCCGGTGCGCCGGGGGAGCGCACCGCGTTCGAGATCGCGGAGGCGACGAGTGCGGCGGCGGAATAGCCGTCGCGCAGGGCGCGCGCCGAATCGACGAAGGTCATGGCTTGCAAGGTCTCCGGCGCCCGCGGCAGGAGGCTGCGGACAGCGGGGTCGTCGAGCAAGGCCGGTCCCGCACCGCGTGCCTGACGCACGGCGGCCATGGCCGCCTGGGGAGTGAGGCTGAGAAAGAGTGTGTCGTCGGCGAGGGCGAGGCACGGCTCGAAGGGCACCGGCACCCCGGGGAAGGTCATCGTGTGCATGCTGGCGCCTTCCCAGTCGCGCGCCGTGATCCGCACGCGACCCTCGGCCTCAGCGGCGGCGATGCCGTTCAGCATCGTCGCGATCTTCTCGACCGTCGTCCGCATGCCCTCCTGGTTGCGCAGGCTCCAGAAGGCGACGCCCGAGAGGATTCCGCCGCCGCCGGTCGTGTCGGACATGTAGAGCCCGCTCGCATGGCCGAGATGCGCGAACAACTCCGCGTCGAGGTCGATGCCGATCAGCGATTGCACGAGCACGAAGGGATCCTGACCGCCCTGGGACATGGAGCGAATGAGGTCGGGAATCCCGTCGGGGTCGAACCGTGACAGCGTCGCGAAGGAAGCGTCGGCGGGGACGCGACGGTAGTCGCCTTCGGTCAGGGGCGGCCCCGACACCGAGCCTCGACCGAGCTCCGACTTCGCCCAGTTCTTGAAGCGCATGCTCGCGAAGCCACGGTCGCCGCGACGACCACAGGCGGCGGACAGCCACAACGGGTGCTCGCCCAGAATGCCGAACGCGTCCAGCATCTCGGCCGCTTCCCGGGCTTCGGCGTTGCCGCTGGCGAGGATGCCCTGGATCAGCCCCTGGACGGGCGCGAGGTCGAGCTTGAAGGCGAGCGTCGGCTCGACGCCCGCGGGCAGGTCGAGCGAGCCGAGCCCGAGCCCGCCCTCGTCGATGCCGCCGTAGGCCAGGACGAAGTCGCCGCTGTCGGCCGGCTTGCCGAAGAGGGCGGACGCGAACCAGGGCAGCGCGATCTCCTCGAGGCCGGGGTGGTCGGCGGACGGTTGCACCTGCAGTGGGCCGGCGTTCGCGAGCAGCCCGTCGATCGTCTGTTGGTGGGCCGCCGCGCCGGCGGGATCCCCGGTCGCGAAGCGCAGCTCGGCCCGCAGCGGAGGTCCGCCGCCGGTCTTGGCGGTCGCATCGACCGCGATGCGCAGATGGTGCGGAGCCCCGAGGAGCTGCAGGAGCTCGAGCACTCCTGGCGGCGGCGGATCGCTCTTGAAGTCGTGCGGCAGCTCGGCGATCCGCTCGTCGAGCAGGTCGAGGGCGCGCAGGAGCCCGGCATCGCGCGGGTCGCCGAGGATGGTGTCGAGACCGGCACAGGTGATGACGAGGACATCCTCGTTCGTGGTCGGCTCCGTCCCGAGCGGGAGGAAGGGAGAGGTCTTCGGGGCGGGGGGTGCGCCTCCACCGGAGCTCGTCGCCGCGCAGGCGGCGGCGAGCGAAGCGGCCAGGAACAGGATGCAGGGGGAAGCGAGGCGGCGGGCGGCGGCGGGGTCGATTCGGATCATGGGGGGCTCTCCTTGGGCGCAGGCTAGCCCCCGGGACCTCCCGATGGCAATGACGGCGCGGGCGCTCTTCGCGGGGGAGGTCGGAATGTTGTTCCAATTCCGAGAGCGGCAACTCGATTCCACGGCGACGGGTCAAGTCGCGCCGCGCCGGCGCTCGACGAGAGGTGCGTTCCCGTCCCCTTGGGAAGGGACCCTCCCCGAAATGATGGAAGACGTTTTCGTCGGACGGCAGCCGATCTACGGCCGCGATCTGGAGCTGTTCGCCTACGAACTGCTCTATCGAGGGGGCGACGTGGACTTCGCCGACTTCACCGAAGGGGACCGCGCCACCTCCCAGGTGCTCCTGAATACGTTCACGGAGTTCGGGATCGATCGCGTAGTCGGCCGCCACCTGGCCTTCGTCAATCTCACGCGGGGCTTCATCACCGGCGAATATCCGCTGCCCGTTCCGCGCGAGCAGGTCGTGCTCGAGGTCCTCGAGGACATCCAGCCCGATCCGGAAGTTCTCGCCGGCCTGCGCCGGCTGCGGCGCGAGGGGTTCAAGATCGCGCTCGACGACTTCGTGATCACGAGGGAGAACGAGTCGCTCCTGCCCCTGGCGGACATCGTCAAGGTCGACGTCCTGGCGCTCGAGCGCGATGGCGTGCGGGAGCAAGTGCAGGCCCTGCGACCCTACGGACTCAAGCTGCTGGCCGAGAAGATCGAGACGCGCGAGCAGTTCGAGGAGTGCCTCGAACTGGGCTTCGACTACTTCCAGGGCTACTTCCTCGCGCGACCGTTCGTCTTGCGCGGGTCGAGCCTGCCGGCTTCGCGCATCAACCTCCTGCGACTCCTGGCGGAGATCCAGGATCCGGGCACCGACTTCGACCGGGTGAACGAGATCGTCTGTCAGGACGTGTCGCTCTCGTACAAGCTCCTGCGTCACATGAACTCGGCCCTGTACGGGATGCCGCGCAAGTTCGAGTCCATTCGGGAGACGGTCGTCTACCTCGGTCTCTCGACGGTTCGCAATCTGGCTTGCCTGTTCCTGCTCTCGAACGTGCCCGAGACCCCGCACGAGCTGATCGTCACGTCGATGCTGCGCGCGAAGATGTGCGCGCTGCTGGCCGCTGCCGCCGGCCTCGAGAACCTGAACGCCCACTTCACCGCCGGCCTCTTCTCGACCCTCGACGTCCTGATGGGGTCGCCGATGCCGGCGATCGTCGAGCGCCTGCCCCTGAGCAAGGAGCTCGCCGCGGCACTGGCCCGCGGGGAGGGGCCCCTGGGCGAGGCGCTCGCCGCGACGATCGCCTACGAGCGTGGCGAATGGGACAAGGTCGAGTGCTTCGGCCTGCGCCGTCGTCAGATCAAGATCGCCTTCCTCGACGCCGTCGCCTGGGTCGAGGACATCGACCGCGAGATGCGCTCGATCGCGGCCTGAGCTGACCCGTTTCCGGCGAGGAATCGCGGGGGCAAGCGTGCTGTCAGTCGAGTCGGCGCGCTCCGAACGCTAGGCTCTGCTTCGTATGGAGCCCAGTACCCCTCCCGAATTGCCCCGCGAGCTACGCGGCCCCGCGACCGGCGGTGGCATCGAGCGCTACGCACACACGAAGGTCGTCGCGACGATCGGACCGGCCAGCGAAGACCTGCTCGACGAGCTGGTCGACGCGGGCATGTCCGTGGCCCGAATCAACTTCAGTCACGAGAGCCACGACGACCACCGGCGCAGGATCGGCAAGCTGCGTCGCGTCTGCGAGGAGAAGGGTGTCCACGTCGGCGTCCTGGTCGACATCAAGGGGCCCAAGCTGCGCCTCGGGCGCTTCCCGGGCGGGCGAGTGCGCTTGCGCAAGGACGAGCGCTACTTCCTGGGGCAGGGCGACGGCGAGGCCGTCGAGGGCGAGATCCTGTTCGACTTCCCCGGCTTTCACGAAACGCTCGATCTCGGGCACCGCGTGTTCCTGGCGGACGGCGCGGTCGAGCTGCGGGTCGAGGAAAAGACCGCTCGGGGCTTCTTCGCGCGCGTCGAGCGCGGCGGGGCCATCGGCGACCGCAAGGGCGTGCACCTTCCGGACACGCCGCTCGAGTTGGCGGTCCCGACCGAGGAGGACCTCGTCGACCTGGAGCTCGCGCGCGAACTCGAAGTCGACATGGTGGGGGTGAGCTTCGTGGCGAACGCGACCGAGCTCGCGCGCGTCCGCGAGCACGTGCCGGACGCCTTCATCGTGGCCAAGATCGAGCGCGCGATCGCGCTCCGCAACCTCGACGGGATCTTCGAGGAGGCCGACGGAATCATGGTCGCGCGCGGCGACCTGGGCGTCGAGCTCGAGCTCGAGCAGCTCCCGATGGTCCAAAAGACCCTCCTGCAGAACGCCCTGCGGGCAGGCAAGTTCACCATCACCGCGACCGAGATGCTCGAGTCGATGGTCCACTCCTCGCGCCCGACGCGCGCCGAGGTCGCGGACGTCGCCAACGCCGTCCTGGACGGGACGGATGCCGTCATGCTCTCGGCCGAGACCGCCGTAGGGGAGTACCCCGTGCTCGCGGTCGAGACGATGCACCGCATCGCGCGGGCGGTCGAAACGAGCCAGCGCTATCACGACCTGCCACGCATCGGGTTCCGCGTGAGCGAGCCCACCTTCTCCAACGCGACCGCGCTCGCGGCGGCCGAAGCCGCGGTGGCGCTCGGGCTTTCGAAGATCATCTGCTTCACGGAGACCGGCAACACCGTGCGCCTGATCTCGCGCTACCGACCCGCGGCGGAGGTCATCGCGCTCACGCCGCACCGGCGGACGTTGTCTCACATGACCGTGCTCGCCCACGTGCGCCCGGCCTGGTTCCCGCGCTCCGACACGCTCGAGGAGATGCTGGAGTCGGCCAGCCGGCTCTTGCTCGAACGCGGCTGGGTGGAAGAGGGCGAGGAGGTCGTCTTCGTGGCCGGCGTGCCGCCCGGGGTGGCTCGAACGACCAATGTCATGAAGCTGCACCGGATCGGCGAGCCGGTCAAGCTGGCCTGAGCCGGGCCACGGTCGCCCGTCGAGGTCGCCTCGGGTCCGGGCAGATTCGTCGCCGCGGCGCGTCAGAATCGTCCGGAGCGTTGACGGAGAGGGTGCGCGGAGGTATCCCAGCACGCACACCCATGATCGAGACACCGCGTTCCAGCCTGGGCCGATTCGGTGCCTACCGACGCTTGCTTGGCCTCGCGCGGCGGGAAGGCGAGGAAGAAGAGGAAGGAGAATCCGCCCGGGTGGTCTGTGTCGCCAGCGGGAAGGGCGGCACGGGCAAGAGTATCCTGGCCTCCAACCTCGCGACCTTACGGGCGCGGCGGGGCGAACGCGTGTTGCTCGTCGATTTCGACGCAGGCCTGGCCAACGCCCACCTCTTGCTCGGCCTGGCTCCGCGCTTCGACCTGGGGCACGTCATGAAGGGGGAGATCTCGGCCATGGACGCCCTGGTCGAGGGCCCCTGCGGACTGCGCCTGTTGTCGGGCGGCGTCGGACGTCACTTCCTCGCCAACCCGACACGCCGCGAGCTCGACCGGCTGTTCCGGGCCCTGCGTCCGCTCGAGAGCGAGTTCGACCTGCTCTTGATCGACCACGGCGCGGGTCTCGGATATCCGGTCGTGACCCAGCTCGCGGCGACGAACACGCTGCTCTTGGTGACGAATCCCGAAGTGACGGCGCTGTCCGACAGCTACGCGCTCTACAAGCGCGCGCACCTCGTCAATCCGTACATCCATGTCGGCCTCGTCATCAATCGCGCCCCGTCGGCCGAAGCCGCGGAGGGGGCCTGGGATCGCTTCAAGAGCGCGGCTCAGCGCTTCCTCGGTCACACGCCCGAATGGATCGGGTGGATCCCGGCCGACATGGCGGTGCAGCGCAGCGTCGAGGCCCGCATTCCGGTCACGTTGAAGGAGCCGCAAAGCGAAGCGGCGCGCTCGATTCAGGCCGTCTCCGAGTGGGAGGCGATCGATCGCGCGCACGGTGCGCGCTCCTTCTTCGAAAGCGCGCGCAGCGCGCTGCGTTGACGACTTTCGTTCGAATCCGGCTCGGCCGTTGCATCGGTCGGGGGCAAAGAGGATAAACGCGAGCAGTCTGATGCACGTTTGGGCACTGGCGAATCAAAAGGGTGGGACGGGGAAGACCACGACGGCGATCAACCTCGCCGCCGCGTTGGCGAAGCTTGGCAAGCGCGTTCTTCTCGTCGACTTCGACCCGCAAGCGCACGCGACGCTCGGGCTCGGCTCAGCCAGCGAGATGCTGCCGTCGATCGCCCGGGTTTTCCGGGGTGAAGCGCGTCTCTCCGAGATCATCATCGCCGCTCCCGGTGGCTTTCACCTCGCCCCGTCGAGCATCGAGCTGGGCGAATTCGAGGAGACGTCCCAGCGGATGATCGGCCCCGAGCGGATCCTCGATCGGGCCCTCGCCGATGTCGACGGCCGCTACGACGCGGTCCTCATCGATTGTCCTCCGCGGGCGGACGGCGTCATCTGCGCCAACGCCGTCCGGGCCGCCGATGCGGCCTTTCTCGTGGTGGAGACGGGGGCTTTCGCCCTGCAAGGGGCCCTGCGTGCCCGTGCGATCTTCCAGGAGCTCGGCCGCGAGCTCGGTCGCGAGATCGACGTCCGGCTGATCGCGACGCTCTACGATCGCCGCACGCGCTTCGCCCGCGAGATGCTGATCGCGATGCAGGCGCGCTTCGGTCGGACGATGTTCGACACGGTCGTGCGTCGCAGCGTACGGCTGCGGGAAGCGGCGGCCTTCGGCGTCCCCGTGGCGATGCTCGATCCGAGCTGTCGCGCCGCGACGGACTTCGCGGCCCTCGCCACCGAAGTGCTCGCGAGCACTCACTCACGCTCCGCCGATCGATCGCGTCCGGTGGATTCTGTCGAGCACGACCGCTCGACCCCTGCCATCTCCCGGGTTTCCGACGTCGTGCGATCGGTCCCCGAAGTCTCTCCCAGCTGATGACGACCATGGATGCTCTGGCGCTCCTCTGCAATCTCCACGCCGACGGCCCGGTGACGCTGCAACGGCTGCGGCGCTGTGGCTTCGATTCCCTGCCCGCCTTGCTCGAGGTCGAGTCCGAAGAGCTCGTCGTGAAGACCGGCTGGGAAGAGCGCGTGGCCGAACGCTTCCTGCGCGAGGCCTGGTGTCTGGCCGAGCGGCTCGACGAAGGGCTCCTGGAAGAGGACGAAGAGGAGGAGGAACTCCACGACCTGGAGAGCGCCGCCTTCGACGAGGACGCCTTCGAGGACGCGGAGGAGGAATTGGAGGACGAGGCGGACGAGCCGCTCCTGGCCGCAGAGTTGGCTCCCCCCGCCGCCGGCCCCGGTCGAGACGGCCGGGACGGCCGGAAGGTCGGCCAGGGCGTCGAGCGTGTGCTCGGTGCCTGGCGTGATCTCGACGCCGAAGCACCTCCGCCGCCCGCCCAGCGCCTCGTCCCTGCCCCCGACCTGCTGCAGCCCGCGTCCAAGTCCGGCTCGCCCCGCGGCCCGCTCGGTGGCCGCCTCGGGAGCCCCCATACGCCGCTCGAGCGCCTGCCCGACCTGGCTCCCGAACACCTGGCCGCCCTGCGGCGCGCCGGATTGAGCACCTGCGAAGAGCTCACCGCGGCCTCCACCCTGGAACTCGCCCAGCGTCTGGGCCTGGGCTTCACGCGTGTCTCGCGCCTGCAATTCCTGGCACGCCGGGCAGCGAGCGCGGTCGAAGCGCCGCCCTCCGAGCAGCGCCCGGTCTTCCCCAGCGGAACATCCCAGGACGGGCGCTGGAGCTCGTATGTGCGCGAGGAAGTCGGACCGGACTCCCCGGCCGGCCCCTTCGCGAACGACTGAGGCCGCGGGGCAGGGCGCCGCCTGCGCTCGCGCTGCGCAGGACAGGAAATCGCTCCACTAAGGAGGGAGTCGCTGTCACCGACATCCACAGCGGCCCTATTCCGTTTCGGGGAACTGATCCGCTTTGCTGATGCAGCCTGGGGCCGAAGTCCTTGTCATGACCGAACCTGGGGGAGCTCTGGACCGGGCGAGGGCCCGGGGAGTCAAGACCGTCCCCACAAGCGGGGGTTGCGACCTTTTGCGCGGCAATTTGCACGGGGCGCGAGCCGCGCGATCCCCAGGGAATGAGATCAGTCCTCCCAGCGAGGGTTTGGGCGGGGGGGGCCGGCGCTTCGTGGCCTTTTCGTTGCGCGCCCTCGGCGCCCTTGCGCTCTCCGCGCTGCCCATGGCGCACGAGACTCCCCACGACCCTCCGCACGAATTCCGGGGGGCGCCTCGCGCGCACTCCGGCCTCGGACTCCAGGAACCCGCGCTCGCGCCCGATGGCCAGCGGGGGCTGGGGGTCCGCACGCCGCGCGCCGTGCTCTACGGGCTCTTTCGAAGCCCCTCCGAGGCCGACGAGCTTTGGCTCGCGAGCCTGCGCGAGGAGGCGAGCCGGCTGCGGGTCCTGGTCGAGACGACGGCGGGGCTCTACCAGGCGCGGGACTGGTTCGAGCTCCTGGACAAGAACGCGCCCCGCGAGCTCGACCTGTTGCACGCGCTCCAGGTACGGCTGGAAGCGGCACCGCTCGAGTTCCTCCGGCGCGTGAAGGGCAAGGAGCGCATCCTCGCGGCCGAGCTTTTCCTCGACACCCGCTTTCGCGTGCGCCGCGACGTGTTGGTCGGCCACACCGCGGACCTCGCCACGGTCGAGGCCGGCCTCGCGGTGCTGGAGGCCGCGAGCGGGGGCTGGGTCGAGCTCTCGGAGACCGAGCTCCAGGGGATCGCGGCACGCGTCGACCTGGCGGCGGCCTTCGTGCGGGCGCGCAGCAAGGATCTCGCGGCGCTCCAGCAGGCCCCCGACGGAAGCTCCGAGGTCGAGCCGGCGCGACGGGATGCCCTGGTGGCGCTCGCGGGCAGCGCGTCCGGGGCCGCGCGCGAAACGGGCCTGGCGGCCGAGCGGACACGGGTCGCGGACGAGGCCGCGCGGATGCTCGCGTTGCTCTGGAGCCCGGCCCTCGAGCGCGAGGCGGCCGAGCTTCTACGCTGGCGGAGCGGGCGGGACGAGCTGGCGGCCCAGCTCGCGCGCGAGGTGGCCGTCTGGGATCCCGATGGGGAGGCGGCCGAGGAAGCCTCGGCCGAGGTGCGCGCCTTCAAGGACACGAGTCGGCGGCGGCAGGCGCTGGGGCGTGCGCGCGCCGGCCTGCAGGCGGATCCCTTGCATGCGGAGCTCGCCTATGCGGCGGGTGCCCTGGCGCGCTTCGTTTCGGATCGGCCGGAGCTCTACTCGCACTTCGACCGCTTTCTCGCGATCCGTGGAATCCGGGTGCACTCGAAGCGCGGCTACGACGGCAAGCGCAAGCTCACGCCGCGCGAGCAGGACGCACTGAACGTGATTCAGAGCGCGCGCTGAGCGTCACTTCTTGGCGCTCTCGCTGAACTCGGCGAGCCGGTTCTTCCACTCGGGATTGGCCGGTTGCAGCTCGATGCAGCGGCGTACGGAGGCGACCGCTTCCCCCGTGCGTCCCAGGGCGTAGAGGCAGCAGGCCAGCGTGTCGACGACGTTCGCGTCGTTCTCGTTGGCGGCGACCGTGCGGCGCGCGACTTCGAGGGCGAACTCGAGGTCCTCGCGCCCGACCGTTGCGCGCTCTTCGTACAGCCGCCAGGCGATGTTGTTGCCAATCAGGGAGACGCGATCCGGAGGGGTCACGTCCCAGAGCTTGCGCGCGGCGGCCGCCCACTTGGCCCGATGTTCGGCGGCGCCCTTCGCGCTCTTCTCGACCTTCGACAAGTGCCCTTCGATCTTCCACGCGGCGTACCAGCCGGAGAACAGGATCTCCGGTCGCGTCTCCGCCTCCAGGAACGTGTAGAGCTCGCGCGGGTTCAGGTCCTGGTAGAGGTCCTGGATGAGGCGGTCGAGTCGGATGCGTCGTGCGGCGGAGGAGTGTCCCTCGGGATCACGTCGCAGGATCTCGTCGAGCTCTTGCTGGGCGCGTTCCGTCTCGCCGAGCTTCTCGAGTCGCTTCGCCAGCTCGTAGCGTGCGTCGAAGTCGTTCGGCTCTTTCGCGAGCCGGGCCGCGAGACCGCTCAAGGTCCCTTCGTTGCGCTCGATGCGCTCGAGCTCGCGGAGGAAGTCGCTCGTGCCGTGAAAGCCCTTGAGCACGTCGCGCGTTTCACCGTCGGGCTCGAGGAAGACGAGCATCGGAATCTGGCGCACGCGAAAGCGCTGCGCAATGTTCTTGCCGGCGGCGTCGTCGACGTCGACCGAGTAGCACACGAAGTTCTCGAGCGCACTGGCGACAGCGGAGTCGTGCAAGGTCTCCTTGCTGAAGAGCTTGCACGGGCCGCACCACTCTGCCCAGAAGTCGATGAAGACGGGCTTCTTGCTCCGCTTCGCCTCGGCCAGAAGCTCGTCCCAGGTGCCCTGGAACCATGCGACGGGTGAGTCGTCGCAGCAGAGCGTCAGATCGTCTTCGTACCTGCTGGTCGGAGCGGCTTGGCTCGTGAACGTGCAGAGGGCGGACGAGAAGATGAGGGTGAGGAGCATGTCCGACGTGGGGCAGGGGAATCGGAGCGCCGCTGCGGTCGCGGGGCCTCGAGGGGTGCAATTCTCGTGGAGTGGTGGAGAGGCTACGGGGAATCGTAGGACGAGCATCGGAGCTTGTCAGGACATGCCGTGAGGGGCCCTCCGGTCTCTTGCAGGAACCGAACACCTCGCGCGGGATCGAAGCTGCCCCTTTCCGTCCCTCGGAGGGAATCCGTACCATTCCGGGCCAGAACGACGGCCTCGAGGCGAACGGGAGTCCGTTCGCCTCCATCCCTCTTTTTCAATGCCCGAACCGACCCGCCTGATCCAAGCGAGCGCCGCCCGCGGTGGCGACGATCCGATCTTCGCCCTTCACGCGGAGGCCATGGCCCGGCGCGCGCAGGGCGAAGACGTCCTGAATTCGACGCTCGGCGCGCTGATGAACGACGACGGGACGCTCGCGATCCTGCCGTCCGTTTACGAAGCGATCCGCCAGGTTCCGCCGGATCTCGCCGCGGCCTATGCACCGATTTCCGGGCCGCAACGCTTTCTCGATGCGGTCGTCGAGGATCTCTTCGAGAGTGCGGAGTGGCGCGGCGCCGCGGTGGCAGCGGCGACACCCGGTGGTACCGGCGCCTGCCATCATGCGATCGTCAACTTCCTCGAGCCCGGCCAGAAGCTCCTGACGTCGAACTACTTCTGGGGGCCCTACCGGATCATCGCCGAGCACACGCGGCGCGGCCTGGCGACGTTTCCGATGTTCGCCGCCGACGGCAGCTTCGGGACAGAGGCTCTCGAACGCGAGATGAGCGCGTTGATGAAGTCGCAGGGGCGCGTGCTGCTCGTGCTCAACTCGCCTTGCCACAACCCGACGGGCTACTCGCTCGATGACGAGGACTGGGGTCGGCTGACGGAGGTTCTGCTCTCCGTGGCGAAGAAGGGGCCGGTGGCGATCCTGTTCGACTTCGCGTACGCGAAGTTCGCGCGGCCCGAGTCGTTGCGCTGGCACAAGCATCTCGGCCAGCTCTTCGGACACGTCACGATCCTCTTCGCCTGGACGGCTTCGAAGGCCTTCGCCCAGTACGGCTCACGCGTCGGAGCGTGCGTCGCGCTCGAGCCCGACCCCGAGGAGCGTACGCGCATCAAGAACGCCCTCGGCTACTCGTGCCGCGGCACGTGGTCGAACTGCAACCACCTGGGCATGTTGGCCGTTGCCGAACTGCTCGTGGATCCCGCCCTGCGCGCGCGCTCGGAAGCGGAACGCGCGGAGTTGATCGGGCTCCTGCACCGACGCGTCGAGGCCTTCAACGACGCGGCGGGCAGCGAAGGGCTGTCCTATCCGCGCTACGAGGGCGGCTTCTTCGTCGCGGTCTTCACGCCCGATCCCGCGTGCACGGCGGACTCGATGAAGGCGGACGGCGTCTTTGTCGTTCCGCTCTCCGGCGCCGTGCGCATCGCGGTCTGCAGCACGCCACAGAGGGACGTCGCGCGGCTCGTGACGGCGCTCGCGAAGGGCGTGCGCAAGGCGGGCGGATGAGGCCACACGCACTCGCTCTCTCGCGCTTCGCCGGAGGCCTCGCGCTCGTCCTGGCGCTCGTGTTGGCGGCCTGTTCCCTGCGACGGGATCCTCCGCCCGGGGCCAATGGTCAGGAGATCTACGCCTACCAGAACTGCCACAACTGCCACGGGCGTCTGGGCGAGGGCAGCTCGCTCGGCCCTCCGCTGCGCAACCTGGCGCAGATCTGGAAGCTCGACGATCTGACGGACTACCTCGCCGATCCGCGGGGTTGGATCGAGCGCGTGCCGCGTCTGAAGAAGCTGGACGAGCACTTCTCGGGCAACATGGGCTCCTACGCCAACCTGGATCGCGAGCAGCGCAGGGTCCTGGCAGCCTGGCTGCTCGAGCTCTGAGCGGCTCGCCGTGAAAGCGCGGCTACGACTCGACCTCGGGTGGGGGGATCTGCTCTGGGCCCTGGGGGCGGTCGCGCTGGCCCACGGCCCCGCTCGGCGCATGCAGCGGATCGAGGCGCGTTGGCCCGCGACCCGGGCGCTGTGCACGCTGTCCGCCCGCAGCGCCCTCGACCTCGCGCTCGCCGCGCAAGCGTGGCCCGCGGGCAGCGAGGTCGTGACGAGCGCCATCACGATTCCCGATACGGCGCGGATCCTCGCGGCGCACGGCCTCGTGTGCGTGCCCGTCGACGTGTCCCCGGGGAGCTTGGCACCCACGCGTGCGGCGCTCGAAGCGGCGCGGACCGAGCGAACGCGTGCCGTGCTCGTGGCGCACCTGTTCGGAGCCACGATCGACCTCGCGCCGGCGGCGAGCTTCGCCGAGGAGCACGGCCTCTTCTTGATCGAGGACGCGGCCCAAGCCTTCGGGCAGATCGAGACCGAGCCGGGACGGCCGGGGTGCGCGCGCAGTGACCTCGTCCTGTACAGCTTCGGCACGATCAAGACGGCGACGGCGCTCGGAGGCTCGGTCGCCTTCGTCCGCTCGCCTTCGCTACACGCGGAGATGCTGCGCTTGCGCGACCTGCAGCCGAGCGCGTCGCGCCTGGGCCGGCTGCGCCGTGTTCTCGTTGCAGCGGGTTTGCACGCGCTGTCGGCGCCCGTGCCTTACGGATGGTTGCACCGGATCGGTCACACGCTCGGTGTCGACATCGAGACACGCTTGCGAGGCAGTGTTCGGGGATTCGCCGGAGAGGACCTCCTGCGCGCGATTCGCCGGTGCCCGTCGGCCGCGCTCCTCGCGCTGCTCGAGCGGCGCCTCCGCCAGAATCACGGGGCGCGGCTCGCGCGTCGGGCGGCGGCCGCGGCGGCCTTGGCACGCGAGCTCGACGGAAGTGTCGAGGTGCCCGGAGAAGCGGTCGTACTCCACACCTATTGGGTGTTTCCGGTCCTGTCGCGCGCCCCAGGAGGGACCGTGGCGGCTCTGCGTGCGGCGGGCATCGACGCCTCGTCGCGCTCGAGTCTCGTCGCGCTCGGCGAGGTGGGTTCGTGTCCCGAAGCCCATGATCTGCTCGCGCGCATCGTCTATCTTCCCACGGTCGAGAGTTTGGACGCGAACGAGCGTCGCGAGATCGCGGCCCTCCTTTCTACGGGAACCATGACGTGAAGCCTGTCCAGGCGGTCTGCTGCTGCGCGCTGGCGCTCCTCGTGGCGTGCCATTCCGCGAGCTCGTTCGATCCGGACGACTGGGCCTACGACGTCAGCGTGAACTTGCTCGAGCTCAGCTTCTTTCCGGTCTGGGCCTCCGAGCCGGGAGGGGAGGGTGTCACGGTCGTCGAGCAGACGGGACTCGTGTTCGACGAGGGCGACGGACTGGACATCTGGGCCGCGGACGCCGAGACGGCAGCGGACGTGCGGGCGTGGGTGTCCGAGGCGTGTGACGTCGCGCTCGAGTTGCTCGCCCTCGAGCACTTTCCTCTCACGATCGTCTGCTTCGACGAGTTGCCTACGGAGACGTCTCCGGCCCTCGCCGACCACGCGCGCGGTCGCTCCGGGTACGTGATCGCGTGGCCGTCGAGTCGCTTCATCGACGACTGGTTCTGGAAGAGCTTCGACGCTTCGCTCGTCAGCCTGGGCCTGAGTGAAGAGGAGCGTGCAGCGACGCTCGCTTACTCACAGGGCACGAACCCCCACTACTATCCCGCGCTCCTGTTCGAGGGCTCGATGCGCGCGCTCGTCCGCCACGAGATCGGCCACCTGGCCGTGGACTGCTTGCTACAGGGCGAGCGCAAGCCGAGCGTGTTCTTCGGCAACCCCTACGCGACACGTCTCGACGACTGGATCGACGAGATGGTCGCGACCCTGTTCGAGACGCCAGAGCTGGGGGAGATGCGGCTCGCGGACCTCGGCAATCTGCGCGGACACGCGCTGTCGCTGCCCGAATTCTTCGCGTCCTCGCATCCCGACGCGCAGGACCCGAGCGAGACCGTCCCGCCCGGTCCTCACGATTGGTTCGGCGGACGGCTCAACCTGTCCGTCACGCGGAGGCTGAAGGCTGCGCCCGAGGCGGTCGAGGAAAGTCCGCGGCAAGCGGCCACCGCGGCTGTCGACGAGGAGGAACTCACGCCCATCGAAAGTGACTTGCTCTGGTATGCGCAATGCCGGGTCTTCGGGGAGTTCCTGCTCGAATTCGGTGGCCCGCAACTCTTGCGCGCGGTCATCGAGGACGCGGACGAAGGGACGGACGTCGCCACGACGCTGGGCGCGCTCGACCCGCCGCGCGACGTCGCGCAGCTCGAGGAACTCTGGCACGTCTGGCTCGACGAGCGCTGCAAAGCGACGGAAGACGAGCGCTGACCGAGCGCAAGCTCCCGTCAGCGCTCTTGGCTGCGTCGGGCGAGCCAGCGGTTGGCGCCGAGGAGGAGGCCGCAGGCGACACTGATCTGGAGGACCACCGTCCCGATCGAGTAGCGCCGGAAGGGGTCGAAGGGGGATTCTTGGTCGTAGCCCCAGGACTGGTACAGCCACCAGCCGAAGAGGACGAGCGCCTGCAGGGGAACGAGGAACCCGATCGTGACGTCCCACCAGCGACCGATGTGCATCTTCGAGTTCGCGTGGTTCAGCTGCTCTTCGCGGAAGCGCCGCAACCCGTAGCGCCAGACGCCGACCGCGAGGAAGAGCCCCGTAGGCATCAAGGCCACGGCCCACACGAAGTCCTGGTTCTCGAGAAAGGGCATGTAGAGCGCCGACGGCATGCCGATCAAGAAGGCCCCGATGGCCACGCAACTGACGGAGCGTTGCCGCGTCAAGCCGAGGTCGGTCAGGCTGCGCGTCGCGAGCTCGATCATCGAGACGAGGCTGGTGAAGGCGGCGAAGGCCAAGGCCAGGAAGAAGAAGATCATCGCTGGCCGGCCGAAGGGCATGCGCCCGAAGAGCTGCGGCATCCAAACGAAGGTCAGCCCGACGTTGTCCTGGCGGATGACCTCTTCGCGGACCAAGTCGGTCGAGAGCGGCCGGCCCGCTTCGATCGCCTGCTCGAGGCCCGGATAGTTCGCCAGCGCGGCGGGGTTCGCTCCCAGCTCGGCCGCGAGGCCGGGAACGATGGAGAACAGCGTGCAGAGCACCATGACCCCCGCGCAGAGCGAGATCGCGTTGTTGGCCGCGGGCAGGATGAACGCGTTCTGGGCCGTGTCCTCGCGTTCCGGGAGGTAAGCGGCGTAGCAGAGCACGAGTCCCCAGCCGGCACCGGTGTCCCAGGCGTTCTGCGTCAAGGCCTCGATCCAGATGCGGGGTTCAGCCAGTCGGCTGACGTCGACCGAGAACAGGAAGGACAGGCCGTCGCCGGCTCCGGGCAGGAAGAGCGCGCGCACGGTCAGGACGAGAACGAGCACCAGCAAGGCCGGCATCAGAATCTTGGCCACGCGCTCGATCGAGCGCACGCCCCGCGCGACGACGAGACACGCGCCACCGATGACGATGGCGTGGGTCACGAGCGGCATGCGCGAGGCCGTGTAGGTGCTCCATGCGCTCCCGGGCACGCTCTCGGGCAGCACTCCCCGCACGGCGAGGCCCACGTAGTGCACGGTCCACCCGGCGACGACCGAGTAGTAGCACAGGATCCCGGTCGTCACGACGACGAGAAAGGCGCCCATCCAGGCGCAGCGCGGGCCGGCCAGACCGACGAAGGCTCGCACAGGGCCACGCCGGAATTTGCGACCGAGGCCGAACTCGAGCAGGATCAGCGGGATCGACCAGAGGAACAGGAACACGAACCAGGCGACGAGAAACTCACCGCCTCCGTTCTGCCCGGCGATTCGTGGGAAACGCCAGATGTTGCCCGTCCCGACCGCCATGCCGAGCATGGCGAGCATCATCCCCGTGCGGGATCCGAAGGTCTCGGGCCTCATGCGAGGCTCGCGGCGAAGACGGGCTCGCCCAGGACATCGAGGCGCGGCTCGATCCCGAGTCCCGGCTGGTCGGAGGCGCTCAGACGACCGCGCACGCGCTGGGGCGCACCCTCGGCGGTGGACACGGTGACGTAGCTGTTGAAGTCCGTCGCCGTGAACAGGTGCGAAGGCGGCGTGCCGTGGGCGAGGTGGGCGATGGCCGCCGTGACGACGTCACCACCCCACGTGTCCTCGATCGTCATCGCGATCCCGGCTTCGACGCAGAGCTCGCGCGCCCGTCGCGCCTTGGTCAAGCCACCGAACTTCGAGATCTTGATGTTGACGACGTCCATCGCGCGGTCGGCCAGCGCGCGCATGAGGGACGGCAAGCCGTCGATGCATTCGTCGAGCACGAACGGATGGTCGGTGTTGCGACGGATCGAGAGGCACTCCTCGTAGCTCTCGCACGGTTGTTCGATGTAGACGTCGACGTCGCGTACGCCGCGCACGACTCGCAACGCTTCGTGTGGAAGCCAGCCGGTGTTGGCGTCGGCCACGAGGACGTCACCGTCTTCCAGAGCCTCGCGGACGGCGTGGATGCGCGCGATGTCGGTCTCCGGATCGGCCCCGACCTTGAGCTGGAAGCGTCGGTAGCCTTCGGCGCGATAGCCGGCGACGTTGGCGGCCATGCGTTCGGGCGTGTCCTGTGAGATCGCGCGGTACAGCACGAAGTCGTCTCCGAAGCGCCCACCCAGGAGCTCGGCCACCGGCTGGCCGGTCAGCTTGCCGAAGATGTCCCAGACGGCCATGTCCAGGGCGGACTTCACGTAGGCGTGCCCCTTCAGCGCTGCGTCCATGCGTGCTTGCAGGACGTTGATGCGCGTCGGGTCGGCGCCCAGAACGTGTCGAGCGAGCTCCTTCAGCCCGGTCCGGGCGCCCTCGGCATAGGACGGCAAGTAGAAGGGGCCGAGCGGGCAGACCTCGCCCCAGCCGGCCACGCCCGCGTCCGTATCGACGCGCACCAACGTGCTGTCGAAGACGTCGACCGCCTTGCCCCCCGACCACTTGTAGCTGCCCTCGTGCAAGGGCAGCTCGACCCGGTACAGCGTGATGGCGGTGATGCGCATCGGCGCAGGATAAGGGGCCGTGTCACTTGGAGCCAGGTGCGACGAACTCCAAGATGGGCGACCATGAAGTTGACCCTGCTCGGGGCCGGGGAGCTCGCACGTGCTCTGCCGATGTCGGTCGCGATCGACGCCCTGGCCGTTACCTTCGCTCGCTTCGGGCGCGGTGAGGTCGAGCAGCCGGAGCGTAGTGCGCTCGACATACGGCCCACGGACGGCCCCGGCGGTACGGCCCTGGTCATGCCGGCCTGGGTACCGGGGGTCGGATTGGGTACGAAGCTCGTGACGGTGTTCCCGGAGAACCGTGCTCACGGTCTGGCCGCGATCCACGGCCTGGTCGTGCTCGCGGACGAGCGCACGGGCGTGCCTACGGCGCTGGTGGACGGGGCCTGGTTGACGGCCTGGCGCACCGCGGCGGTGACAGCTCTCGCGACGCGGTTCCTGGCGCGCAAGGAAGCGGACGTCGCCGCGGTGTTCGGTGCGGGCGTCCAGGCGCGGACCCAGATCCTCGGGCTGGAGGCCGTGCGAAGCTTGCGAGAGGTCCGTGTCTTCGCGCCCCGTGCCGAAGCGACGCGCGACTTCATCGAACGCGTTCAGCCGCAGGTACAGACGCGGCTCGTCGCCGTACGCTCGCCCGCGGAAGCGTTGGACGGAGCCGGAATCGTGACCTGCGCGACGAGTTCTCCGGTTCCGGTCTTCGGGGGCGAACAGCTCGCCGCCGGCACACATGTGAACGCGGTCGGCAGCTTCACGCTCGCGACGCGCGAGCTGGACGCGACGACAGTCGGTCGCGCGCGCGTGTTCGTCGATGCGTTGTCGGCGGCGCTGGCAGAGGCGGGCGAGCTGGTCGCGGCCGAGCGTGAGGGAGTCACGCGCCGCGCGGACTGGATCGAGCTGGGGCGGCTCGTGCTCGCTCCCGAGCTCGGTCGGAGAACGAACGACGAGGTGACGCTCTTCAAATCGGTCGGCCTGGCCCTCCAGGACATCGCCACGGCGAGCGCGGCGTTCCAGCGCGCGCGTGAGCTGGGGCTGGGGCGAGAGGTCGAGCTGTGAACGAGCCCCGCTACGAGCCTCCGCCGGATTGGACCCGCATCCGGACGATCGAAGCGCACACGGGCGGGGAGCCCCTGCGCGTGATCGTGTCCGGCTTTCCCGTCCTGCGCGGGGACACGATCCTGGCGCAGCGCCGGGACGCGCGCGAGAACCACGACGCGCTGCGCAAGGCGCTGATGTGGGAGCCGCGCGGTCACGCGGACATGTACGGCGCCTTGCCCGTCGCAGCGGTGACGGACGACGGCGACATCGGCGTGCTCTTCCTGCACAACGAGGGCTGGTCGACGATGTGCGGGCACGGGATCATCGCGCTGGTCAAGGTGGGGTTGGAGTGCGGCCTGTTCGAGCCGCGCGACCCGACCGACATCCGTATCGATACGCCGGCCGGACGAGTCGTCGCGGCCGCGCGGATCGTCGACGGCCGCGTGCGGTCGGTCTCCTTTCGCAATGTGCCGTCCTTTCTGGTGTCGGCCGACGCCTGCGTGCGCGTTCCGGGCGTGGCGGTCGGAAGCGACGACGTGCGCTTCGACCTGGCCTTCGGCGGGGCCTTCTACGCCTATGTCGAGGCGACGTCGGTCGGGCTCGACCTGACGCCGGACAACGCGGGAGCGATCATCGCCAAGGGGCGTGCCATTCAGGCTGCGATAGCGAGGGAGCACGCCTGTGTTCACCCGACCGGCGAGCCGGACCTGAACTTTCTCTACGGGGTGATCTTCCTCGCGCCGGTGACGGCATGGCCAGGAGCCGAGCCCGTCGACGAACGCAACGTCTGCGTCTTCGCGGAGGGTGAGCTGGATCGCTCGCCGACGGGGACCGGCGTCAGCGGACGCGTGGCCGCACTACACGCCAAGGGACGCCTGCCGCTCGGACGCACGCTGCGCGTCGCCAGCGTGCTCGGGTCCGTCTTCGCCGTTCGGTGCCTCGAGAGCGTCGCCATCGGGCAACGCTTCGGCGTCGTGCCCGAGGTCACGGGCTCGGCGTTCCTGACCGGTACGAGCGAATTCTGGCTCGATCCCGAAGACGCGCTCGGAGCCGGGTTTCTCGTCCGATAGCGAAGTTCCTTCCCGTCCGTGGTCCCAGGCGGGGAGCGGGTTGCGGGTCGGAGCCCCGGATCGAGTCGGGCGCCGCGGTGCTCGCCTTTCGGGCCGTGCGCCGCGGGGCTACGATGGTCGCCATGCCGGACTCCGCGATTCGTCACACCGAACGCCTCCAGGCCGGGCGCGACGAGGTGTTCGATGCCTGGACGGATCCGGCCAAGCTCGCCCTGTGGTTCGCGCCGTCGTCGGACTACGTGATCCGCTCCGTACGAGCGGAGGCGCGGACCGGCGGCACGTTCTGTGTCGAGCTCGCGTCTCCCGACGGTTCGATCGGCCGTATCGAAGGCACCTACCGCGAGGTCGCACGACCCGAGCGACTCTCGTTCACGAGCCGTCTGCTCTGGGGCGACGAGGTGGCCGAGGACGGAGCGGACGAGCCGGTGGTGACGATCGAGCTGACCGACCGCGACGGCGCGACCGACCTCTCGCTCGTGCACGAGGGATTGGTCGTACCCGAGATGCGGAAAGCCTTCGAGCAGGCCTGGTATGGCTGCCTCTCCCGGATTCCGGCAGCCTTCGACGGCGCGCTGACACGCTTCTCGCAGCGCGTGACGCGTTCGCCCCGCTGTCGTTCGAGCTTCGGTGGGTTCTGGGTCGACTTCGAGAACGCCTTCGATCGCATCCGCGGGAAGGAGGAGCTCGGCCTTCTCACGGCGGAGGACGCGGCGCTCTTCCGGCAATGGAACGAGCGCGGCTTCGTCGTCTTGCCCGGGGCCGTCGACGCGACCGAGATCGAGGCGCTTTCCGCTGATGTCGAGCGCGCTTGGGGCACGCCCGACTCCGAGCTCGAGGTCGAGTCCTTCGAGAACGGCCAGCGCGTCTTCCGTCGCGTGGATCCGCGCTATCGCTCCTTTCCGCACAAGGTGCTCGATCTGCACGGCCATTCGGAAGCCGCGCGCGGGGCGATCTTCGCGCCGTCGATCAGCCGCTTCTTGAGCCAGCTCTTCGAGCGGCCGCCGATGGCCTTCCAGAGCTTGCTCTTCGACGTCGGCACCGAGCAGGACCTGCACCAGGACACGGCCTACGTGCTCGTGTCGTCGCCGATGGAGTTCGTCGGCTGCTGGATCGCTCTCGAGGACGTCCGCGAAGGTTCGGGAGAGCTGCACTACTACGAGGGCAGCCACCGGATTCCGGAGTACGTCTGGCCCGGCGGTGCGCGCGCGAAGCCCTACGACTACCGCGACGAACGCGAATTCCTGGCGTGGGTCCGCGACAAGCCGCGCGAGCTGGGCCTACCGTTGACGCGCTTCTTGCCGAAGAAGGGCGACGCTCTGATCTGGCACGCCGACCTGGTCCACGGCGGCAGTCCGCGCGTGCACCCCCAGCTCACCCGCAAGAGCTTCGTGACCCATTTTTGTCCCGTCGACGTCGATCCGGAGTGGTTCGGGACCACCGACCACTCGAAGAAGCTCGACTGCGGACCGGCGCGCTACTACTGCTACCGCCGCAAGCACTCGGCCGAGTAGCTCAGCGCGCGTAGGCGCGACGTGCAAAGAGCAGCGTCAAGAACGGAATCATGTTGGCCTTGTTCGGGATCAGCTTGAACAAGCGCCAAAGGCGCCGCGGATTGAAGTAGAAGCGCCGGTAGGCCCGCTTGCGGAGGCGGAAGATCGTCTGTTCTCCGACTTCCGAGAGGTTGATGTCGGACTGGTAGGGTTCGTAGGACGACCAGTCGCTCGGCAGCTCGAAGCCGGCATGTTCGACCTGCTGGAACAGCTCGGTACCCTTGAAGGGAATCACGCGGAAGAAGGCCGCCGTGTGGAACGAGCTCGCGGCGGCCCAGTCGATCGTGGCCTCCATCTCGGCGCGCGTCTCCGACGGAAAGCCCAGCATGAAGGCTCCGTGGACCAGGATGCCCTGATCGGCGATGAAGTCGACGATGTTGCGGACCTTCTCGATCCGCAGGTTCTTCTTCATGACCTTCTGGATGCGCGGCACGGCCGACTCCACCGCCACCATGCAGCGGTACATGCCGGCTTGCTTGAGCAGCAGGACGAGTTCTTCGTCGAGGATGTCGCCACGGAAGCCGTTGGGGAAGGTCAGCTTCAGTTGGTAGCCGCGGTCGATGATGCCGCGCGCGATCTTCTTGGCGCGCTCGGGGCGGAAGTTGAAGATGTCGTCCATGAAGACGATCTCCCGGACCCCGTGGCGGGAGACGAGCAGGTCGATCTCCCCCAGGACGTTCTCGGCCGAGCGCTCGCGAAAGGTCTTGCCGTAGGAGTTGTGGCAGTACGTGCAGCGCCAGGGGCAGGCGCGCGACGAGAACATCGTCGCGAATTCCTTGTGGGCGTAGATCACGCCGCCGCGGGGGACCGTGTGGTACTTCGTGTGGTCGATCAGGTCCCAGGCCGGAAACGGCAGCTCGTCCAATTCGCGCGGCGGAGGACGGTCGGGGTTCGAAACGACCGTGCCGTTCGCGTCGCGCCAGGAGACGCCCTCGCACTCGGACCAGTCCTCACGGCCGTCGCGGACTCCGGCGATGACGTCGGCGAAGATCATCTCGCCCTCGCCACGCACGACCAGGTCGACCGACGGGTCCTTCATGACGTCCTCGGCCGCGACGCTCGGGTGTGGACCGCCACAGACGACGACGGCCCCGGGCAGGCGTTCCTTCACCTGCTTGGCGACCTCGTGCATGCAGCCGGCCTCGTACGTCATCGCCGAGAGTCCGACGATTCGCGGGGCCAGGCGGACCAGCTCGTCGACGCAGCGCTCGGGCGTCCAGTCCTCGACCTTCATGTCGAGCAGGTGGACGTCCGTGAAGCCGGACTCGCGCGCCTGAGCGGCGATCATCATGATCCCCAGCGGGTGGACGTGCGTGAACTGCGTGTAGGGGTGATACGTCTGAACCAGAGCCACGCGAACCATGGGCCAGATTCTAGATCAGGAAGGGCGGCCTGGGCAGAACGAGCTTCGGGTTCCTGAGGGGAACCGGATCTGTCCGGGGTTCCGTCCGATCGATGTTTCTTCTCGGCGGGGAGGATCCGACGATGCCGCGCACTCTCGCGCGCCTTTCGGCTAGAGTGAGGCGGACAAAGGAGTCCACCCTTGGCACGCGTCGCTTTCGTCGTCACCACCTGTCACGAGTTCGAAGGGATCAAGGCCGTCTCGGCCACCCTGAAGCAACACGGTCACGAGACCGATTGCTTCGTCACCTCCGAGGAAAAGGACTTCCACGGGGCGGTCCAGGACTGGGGTCCCGATGTCCTCGGCATCTACGCGACGACCGGGCAAGAGAACTGGTGCTACGGAAACATCGAGCGCTGGCGTCGCGAGCTGCCGCACCTGAAGGTCGTGATGGGCGGGCCACATCCGTCCTTCGAGAACGACGTCTTGCTCGACGAGGAATACGTCGACGCGACGATCAAAGGCGAGGCGGAGACCGCCTTGCTGGACCTGGTCGAGGCGTGGGCGGGCAACCGCTCGATCGAAGACATCGCCAACGTGGGCGTCCTGCGGGACGGCAAGCCGTGGCAGAACCCGATCCGTCCGATCATCCAGGACCTGGACACCCTGCCGTTCCCCGACGTCGACATCTTCTACAAGTACCCGTTCCTGCGGAACAAGCGGGTCCTGCAGGTGCACGCCAGCCGCGGCTGCCAGAACAATTGCACGTACTGCACCGTCCCGCTCATGAAGAAGGAGTGGGTTAGCGACCGCAAGAAGGAACGCTTCAACCGCACGAAGTCGGTCGACTACCTCTGCGAGGAGATGCGTGACATCCTCGCGCGCTATCCCAACTTCCGGATGGTCAACTTCGGGGACGCCGCCCTGAACATGTACCGGGGTTGGGTCGACGAGTTCGCGGCCAAGTGGCCGAAGCGCGTGGGTTTGCCCTTCGCCTGCAACGTCAACATCAACTACCTGAACGAGAACGACATCGTCTGCCTCAAGAAGGCGGGCTGTGTGTCGGTCCAGTTCGGGCTGGAGTCAGGTAGCGAGGACGTGCGCTTGCAGGTCTACAAGAAGGGCTACACGGACGAGATCGTCTACCGCATCCCGAAGCTCTTCAAGAAGCACAAGATCACGTTCCGGACCAACAACATGATGGGCTCCCCGGCCGAGAGCATCGACGACATGCTCGAGACCGTGCGCGTGAACCAGCGCATCAAGCCCGATGGATGCACCGTCCTGATCTACCGCCCCTTCAAGTCGACCGTCCTCGGGCGGGAGGACTTCGAACAGGGGCGCGTGGATCTCGGCAAGGACATCGGTCCGTCCCTGCACTTCGACTCGCAGCTCAAGCGCGAGGACGTCGACCGCGTGGTCAACCTGCAGAAGCTCTTCAACGTCGCCGTCTATCTGCCCGGCGGGCTGTCGCTGGTCGAGCAGATGATCCGACTTCCGCGCAACCGGGCCTACGAGTGGGTCCACCTCGCCTTCCTGTGGTACCAGCACGCCGTCGTGTCCGGCTACGGCATGGCCGACGATCTCAAGCTGGGCTTGAAGAACATCGGCCAGATCTTCGGCCGTCTCGGCGGCGGCACCCACGGCCAGCGGCCGACGAAGAACCAATTCCTCGAGACGCTCGACACCGGGATCGACGGCAGCGTCTGAATCAGCGGGCGAGCGGCGAAGCTCAGTGGTCCTCGTCTTCGTCCGGTTGGTACTTCTCGTGTGAGCTGTTGCGGATCTGGATCAGGGCGCCCGTGACGCGTTGTCCGGCCTTCTCGTGACGACCTTCGAGGAGGTCGATCTCGATCTCGGTCAGCTCCTTCAGCAGCCGGGCCATGTCCGCCCGAAAGGCCGTCGCGAAGGCCGCGCGGTCCTCGACCCCGTCCTTGTGCGGGGCCTCGAGGGCCTTGGCGTCGAGCGTGATCTTCTGCATCGCGACGACGCTCTCGAGGGCCTCGCCCACGGCCTCGGGACGAGCCGCGCTCTTCGACAGCGTGCGGATGTGCCGCTTGAGACCGTGCATGGCCTCCTCGAGCGCTTCGTGATCGTCGCCCTGGCGGGCTGCTGCGCCGGAGAGCGTGGGGGGAGCGGCGAGGGCCAGCGCGAGGCCGCCCACGAGAGGGAGCAGAAGGCTCCGAAGGCAGAGTCGATCGAACATGTGCTTGAGAGGGTAGAGAGGGTCCGACGAGAGCGGCGCGAATTGTAGAGCGGGGCTGGCCTGCCTTTCTTGAAGAAACGGCAACCAACCCGGCCAGGCCCGGTCTTTTACGGCGGAGAGACCCATGCTCGTTCACGCCATCCGAATCACTCTGACCCTGTGCTTGGCCACGTTCGCAGCCGGATCCGGCTCGCTCGCGGATGGAGGCGAGGGCCTGCGCTCGGGAGACAAGTGGGAGCGGAAACAGGCCGTCGAGGCCCTGGCGCGTTCGGGGACGGAGGCGGACTGGCGGCTCGTGGCCGGGGCCTTATCCGATCCGCGCGGTGAGGTGGCGGACACGGCCCAGCTGCTCCTGGGCCGCTGTCCCGCCGAACTGGCCCAGGAGCTCTTGAACAGCGACTCGGGGCTCGGTTCGAAGACGGTTGCGATCCGTCGTCGCGCGGCTGAGGTCTTCGGGCGGCTCCAGGGCGACGTCGACGCGAAGGGCCTCCTGCGGCGCCTGCGCGATCGGGACGAGGAGGTGCGGCGGATGTTGCTCTACTCGTTGCAGCGCTCGATCGCCGGAGGCCGGCTCGCGGGCGCCGACGGGCGCGAGCTGCGCGGGGCTCTCGCGTCGCGCGCCAAGTCCGAGCGGGACGCGGCGGTGCGGGTCCGAGCGCTCGCTGCTCTGGCCGCACTCGATCCGCTGGCTGCGCGCGAGCTCTCGAACCGGGCCTTGGACGATCGTGATGCTCGGGTACGCACGGGTTGTGTCGGGCTCGTTCCCAGGCTCCTGTCGGACGGTGGGGCGGAGGCGGCTCTGCGCGCGGCCTTCGAGGACGAGGCCTGGAGCGTGCGAGCGGCCGCGATCGAGGCTTGTCGTGAACTCGGGTCGAAGACGGCGCTCGAACTCTTGATCGAGCGACTGGGGCGCGAGCCGGAGCGACGCAGCGCTTGGCGTACGGTCGAAGTCCTGCGTGAGCTCACGGGGCTACGGCACGGTGACGACCCCCGACCGTGGCGTGATCTCGTGGCCGGCCTCGCGGACGACTGGAGTGCGGGAGCGTCGCGCGCCACGCGCTACGGGGGACCAGCCGACGAACGCTCGTCCGCGTTCGCCGGCCTGCCGCTCGTATCCGGACGGCTCGCCTTCTTGATCGATCTGTCCGGGTCGATCTGGATCGAGCGCGCCGACGGCCGCACGCGCAAGGAAGTCGTCGACGAAGAGCTCGCGAGGGCGGTGGCCGGCTTGCCGGAGGAGGCCCGCTTCAATCTCATCCCGTTCACATCCGAACCGCACCCCTGGCGCGAACGCCTCACCGCCGCCCGGCCGAAGGCCAAGCGAGAGGCGACTGCCTTCCTGCGCAGTTGTGACGAACGGGGCTCGGGCGACTTTTGGGAAGCGGCCATGCTGGCGCTGGAGGACCCCGCTGTGGATACGCTGGTCGTGTTGACCGACGGGGCTCCGACCGGTGGAGAGCGCTACGCTCTCGAGCTCATCGTTCCCCTCTTCGTGGAACTCAACGCGACCCGCCGCGTGGCGGTCGATTCGGTCCTCGTCGGAGCGGGGCGCCGCCTGCAGCGCTACTGGACCGCGCTCGCCGACGCGACCGGTGGGACGTCACGGGCGATCGATCTGGACGGCTGAGTCCGGAACGGGGCTGATGCGAGGCCTTCGCGCTGCCATGATGGAGCGGTGCCTACCGACGACTTCGTCCTGACGCGCGCGGAGGCGCGGGAGCTCGACCGCCAGGCCATCGAGGAGCACGGCGTGCCGTCGCTGCTTCTGATGGAGAACGCCGGACGTGCCTGTGCTTTCGAGCTGATGCGCGAGCTCGAGGAGGATCCGGAGCCGGTCCTCGTTCTGGTCGGCCCCGGCAACAACGGCGGCGACGGGCTCGTCATCGCGCGCACACTCGTGAACCACGGCCTCGCCGCGCGCGTGGTCTTCGTCGGCTCGTCCGAGCAGCTCGAGTCCGGATCGTCCGACTTTGCCACGAATCTGGCGCTCTGGCGCGACCTGAACGAACCGATCGAGGTCGTCTCGGATCCCGCGAACCTGCGCGCGCTCGGACGGGGTACGGGCTGGGTCGTCGATGCGCTCTTCGGAACGGGGCTCACGCGTCCGCTCGAAGGGCTCTACGCGGCCGTGGTGGAGGCGGTCGCTGGGCTCGGGCGCCCGGTCCTCGCGGTCGACTTGCCGAGCGGCCTGGATGCCGACGAAGGGCGCATGCTCGGCGTCGCCCTCCCGGCGCGGCTGACCGTCACGTTCGTGGCGAGCAAGCCCGGTCTCGAGAGGGCCGACGGGCCCGCGCTCGCGGGAAGGGTCGTCGTGGTGGAGATCGGCGTACCGCGCCCGCTCGTCTTGGCAGCAGCGCGGCGTTCTCAGAACGACGGATGACGTCGGTGGAACTTCGTCTTGCTCTGCCAGGTGTGCGCGAAGGTCAGGAGCCGGCCCTCATCGAACAGATGTCCCGTGAAGGAGACACTGTAGGGCCGATCGCGATCGTCGAAGCCGCACGGCACGACCACCGTGGGATGACCCGTCAGGTTGGTCATCGTCAGGATGTTGCCGGCGAAGCTCGGATGGACGAGGACGTCGATGCCGGCCAAGGACTCGTCCAGCGCGCGCATGAGCTGCACGCGCAGTCGGTTCGCGCGGATGTAGTCCACCGCGGGAATCAGGCGTGACGTACGAAAGACGTTCGGCCAAGCGCGCGCATCCTGAGCGACGAGCCGATCGACGTCCTTCCCGAGCGTGAACTCGTCGAAGGCGGCGGCGGCCTCCGCGCTGAGGATGATCCGCATCTCGGCGACGGGGAAAGCGGGGAGTTCGACAGGCACGAACTCGATCTCGAGCGCGACGTCCGACATCGAAGTGAGCCGGAGGATGTCGAGGACGGCTTCGTGAGGTGTGCCTTCGAAAAGGCCTACGGGTACGCCGACGCGCCACTTGCGTGGCGGATCGAGGCTCGTGTGTCGCGGGTAGGTGAACGGGCGGGGGATGACGCTCCCATCCTGATCGTCGGCGCCCTGGATGAAGGAGAAGACGATGGCCGCGTCCTCTACCGTCCTGCAGATCGGTCCGAGCTTGTCCATCGACCACGACAGGGTCATCGCGCCGTGCCTGCTGACGCGGCCGTAGCTCGGGCGGAGTGCGCTGGCACCGCAGCGGTCGGAGGGAGAGACGATCGAACCGAGGGTTTCCGAGCCGAGCGCGAAGACCACGCCGCCGGCGACCGTGGCGGAGGCCGAACCGGCCGACGAGCCGCTCGAGCCCTGCTCGGGATCCCAGGGGTTGCGCGTGCGTTCGCCGAACCAGCGATCGCCCATGGCCAGCGCGCCGAGCGAGAGCTTGGCGACCAGCACGGCGCCGGCGTTGTCCAGGCGGCGGACGACCGTCGCGTCCTGGTCGAAGTGCTGGGTCTTGAAGGGCTCGGCACCCCAGGTGGTCGGGCTACCGGCGACGCTCAGGAGGTCCTTGGCGCCCCAGGGGATGCCGTGCAACAGTCCCCTCCACTTGCCCTGATCGAGTTCGGTGTCGAGCAGGCGCGCGCGTTCGAGAGCGGAGTCGTCGAGAAAGGTGATGACGCAGTGCAGCTTCTCGTCGATCGCGTGCAGTCGGCGGAGATAGGTCTGAGTCAGCTCGAGACAGGTGATCTTGCGGCTGCGGATGAGAGCCGCGAGTGTTCGGATGTCGGCGAAGACGAGCTCGTCGAGCTTGTGGGGGCGATCGACCGAGGCATGCGGGCCGATCAAGAGCGAAGTCACCGGATCGACCGTCGCGGGCGGCAGGGGCAAGGGGCGAAACGTCAGTGCCATCGGCACGTCGTTCTGGATCGGGAGCTCCCGCATGCGCTCGTAGGCCCGCAGGTTCTCCGTGACCCCGTCCAGCATGAGAGCGATCTCGTCCTCCTCGAAGAAGAGTCCGATGACCTCCAGGGCCGCACCGATGCCTTCGACCGTGACGACGTCCGGTGCCGGCGCGGACGTCGCCGGGTCTTGAAACCAGGGCACGAGAACCAACAGGAATGCACGCAAGCTCGCCCCTCCTCCATGAAGTGTGTACACGCCTGGATCTAACGGTTCGCGACCGACCGAATCCACCTTCCGCGGGAAGACGTCGGTCGATTCTGATAGAACATCACACCATCTTTACGGCCCGGGGTCCCGTCCTACGGGCTGTTCGCACCGCTACGTCGTTCGAAATGAGCCCCCTCCAGCCCGCGTCGATGGACCCCGAGTCCATGCCCCATGGGAAGGTGACCTACGCTGCCGCGCAGGGTATCGCCCTCCTCACGCTGCACAATCCGCCGGCCAACGGCTACTCGTACGAGATGATGCGCGATCTCGACGAGGCGATCCTGAGGGCTCGTTTCGACGACGAGGTCCAGGTCGTGGTCCTGGCCGGCAGCGGAGAGAAGTTTTTCTGCGCCGGTGCGGACATCGGGATGCTCGGCGCCGTCACACCGAGCTTCAAGTACGCCTTTTGCCTGCACGCGAACGAGACGCTCCTGCGCTTCGAGCACACGCCCAAGCTCGTGATCGCGGCGCTCGGGGGACACTGCGTCGGCGGAGGGCTCGAGATCGCCCTGGCCGCCGACCTGCGCTTCGCCCGGCGGGGGAGCGGACGCACCGGCTTGCCGGAGGTCGCGCTCGGCGTGCTCCCGGGAACGGGTGGCACGCAGCGCTTGGCGCGCGTGGTCGGTCGCTCGAAGGCGATCGAGCTCATGGCGACCGGCGAGCTCTTCGCGTACGAAGAAGCCGAGCGCTTGAAGCTGGTGGACCGCTTGATCGACGCGGACGACGAGGAGTCCTTCCTCACCGCGGTCTTCGAGGTCGCGCGCTCGTTCTGCACACCGAAGAAGGCGGCGATGAGCGTTGGCCACATCAAGCGCGCGGTCCAGACCGGCCTCGAGCTGCCGCTGGAAGCCGGGCTCGCCCTCGAGCGCGAGCTGCAGGCCAAGCTGTTCGCATCCGAGGATGCGCGCGAAGGTGTCGCGGCGTTTCTCGAGAAGCGCGCGCCCGAATTCCGAGGGCGCTGAGGTGCAGGCCGCCCGCATCCACGCCCACGGTGGTCCCGAGGTCCTCGACCTCGACGACGTGCCGGAGCCCGAACCGCGGGCGGGAGAGGCGCTCGTCCGCGTGCTGGCCGTTTCCCTGAACCACCTCGACCTTTGGGTCCGACGCGGGATGCCGGGCGTGAAGATCCCGTTCCCACGCATCCTGGGCTGCGACGGTGTCGGCGAGGTCGTGGAGCTCGGTGCGGGCGTCACAGGGCTTGCGGTCGGACAACAGGTCGTCATCGAGCCGGGTACGAGCTCGGGAGCCTCGCGCCACGATCGCGAGGGCAACGACCACCTGTCCGACGACTATGCGATCCGTGGCGAGCATGGCGACGGGCTCGATTGCGAGCTGGTGGCCGTACCCGCGCGTTACCTCTTGCCGCTGCCGGCCGGCGTCGACCCGGTACGCGCGGCCGCCGTCCCGCTGGCGTTCTTGACGGCACACGGCATGCTCGTTTCGCGCGCCAAGTTGCGCGCCGACGAGACCGTACTCGTGCTCGGTGGGGCGAGCGGCGTGGGTTCCGCCGCCATCCAGATTGCGAAGGCCCGCGGCGCGCGCGTCATCGCGACCGCCGGCAGTGAGGCCAAGCGTACGCTGGCCCGTGAGCTCGGCGCGGACGAGGTCGTCGACCACGGCCGTGACGATTGGCCGAAAACCGTGCGGACTCTCACGGACCGGCGCGGGGTCGACGTGGTCTTCGAACACGTGGGGCCGGCGACGTGGAAGGGGTCGCTCGCGAGCCTTGCCCGCAATGGCCGGCTCGTGACGTGCGGTGGAACCACGGGACCCGTCGTCGAAGTCTCGCTGCCGCACCTCTTCATCAAGAACCAGTCGATCCTGGGCTCGACGATGGGGCCGCGTTCGGCCTTCCCGGAGATCTTCGAGAACGTGGCGAAGGGCATCTACCGCCCCGTCGTCGACGCGGTCCTGCCCTTGAGCCAGATTCGCCGCGCTCACGAGCTGCTCGAAGATCGCTCCGTCCTCGGCAAGATCGTTCTCCAACCCGGTAGCTAGCAGCCTGATGAAAAAGTCATCCGGATTCTCGCGCACCTGGCGCGGGCCTCCCGGTCACTTGCATCGCATCCGAAGCACTTTTCCATCAGGCTGCTAGGAGCCCTTCCGTTTCGCCGCGCTTGGGCACACACTTCTGAGGGCGCGAGCGTTCGCGACCGACTTCCACTTCCATCGTCCCCTGGCCGCGACGGATCCCGAAGGGTCGGTTTCCGAAGCACAACCCCGACGGACCTTCAAGAACAACGACATGCAGCGAGCGGAAGATATCGGCGTGGCCACCGTGCTCGGATCGGGCACGATGGGGCACGGGATAGCGCAGGTCCTCGCCTCGTGCGACATCGACACTCGCCTCTACGATGTCGACGCGGGTGCTCTGGAACGGGCGCAGAGCAAGGTGCGCGCGAACCTGGACAAGGGGGTCGAGCGCGGCAAGGTCGATCCCGAGGCGCGCGAACGGGCTCTGGCCAGCCTGCGTTGCACCGTCGATTTCGACGAGGCGATCGCGGGGACACACCTTGTCGTCGAGGCCGTGCCCGAGCGTATCGACCTGAAGCGCGAGCTCTTCGGCCGGTTGGGGGACGCCCTCGGTCCGGACGTGCTGCTGGCCACGAACACGTCCTCGCTTCCGATCACGCAGATCGCCGCCGCGGCCCGGTACCCCGAGCGCGTGACCGGGATGCACTTCTTCAATCCGGTGCACATCATGAAGCTGGTCGAGGTCGTTCGGACCACGTCCAGCTCGGACGAAGCGATCGAGGTCTCCGTTGCTCTGGCCCTGCGCATGGGCAAGGAACCGATCACGGTCCAGGACAGCCCGGGCTTCGCGTCCTCACGGCTGGGACTCGTCATCGGGCTCGAGGCCATGCGCATGGTCGAGGCGGGCGTCGCGAGCGCCGAGGACATCGACAAGGCCATGACCCTGGGCTACGGTCACCCGATGGGCCCTCTTCGTCTGACCGACCTCGTCGGCTTGGACGTTCGACTCTCCATCGCGGAGTATCTGGAGAAGGAGGTCGGAGCTCACTTCGCACCCCCCGCGATCCTGCGCGAGAAGGTCGCGAAGGGCGAACTCGGGAAGAAGAGTGGGCAAGGTTTCTACGCCTGGGACGCTCGAGGGCCCAGGGATTGAATCGGCGGAAATGAGCGCGCCGAGCCGACGTAGGCTGCGCACTCAGCGGTCGAAGGATTCGAAAACACGGTTGGAGACAGGTTCATGAGCGATGCGGATTGGGAACAGAGCGGGACCGAGCAGCCGAAGAAGAAGGGGATCCCGAAGTGGCTCCTCTGGGGCTGTGGCATCGGATGCCTGGGGACGATCGTGCTCGTCGCGGTGGCCACCGTCGTGGGCGTCGGATTCGTCCAGGACGCCATGGACCCCGAGAAGCAGTGGCCCAAGATCGAAAAGGTCCTGCCCTTCGACGAGCGGCCAGCTCACCTCGAGCTGCAGGCGGGGATCCCGCTACCTGGCATCTCGCAGTTCATCATGCACGACACGAAGCTGAACGCGATCGCGACGCTTCGCGTTCTGGGAGGCGCTCAGGCCGGTTCGTACGACCAGTTCTTCTCCGCGTCGGGAGGGGGTTTTGCCGGCATGGGCTCGGCCATCGATCCCGAGCCCGGAACCCTGGAGATCCAGGGACGTGAGGTGCGCACGCTGCGCTTCAGCCGCATCAGTCCCCAGCCCGGTAGCTCGATCGGCCCCGGCATCCGCATCGATCTCTCAGAGGAAGGCAACGACTACGTCATGGTCGAACTGCAATCGATGGGACACGAGAACGTCTTGACCGACGAGGACATCCAGTCCTTCTTCGAGCCCTTCGATGTCTGGCGCGGTCGCTGATTCCGACGAGCTTGCGAACGGCCCAGGAGTGGACGGGCAGGCTGACGAGAGCGAGATGCGGCGGGCCAAGCCCTTCGTCGTCGTGCTCCTGTTCCTGGCCCTCTTGGTGGGGGTCGGTTCCGTCGTCTCACTCGTGCGTGCGAAGGTCGGGGACTTCGACGGAACGGAACTCGTCCAGGCGCTCTTTCCCGACGGTCCGCCGCTGGGGTTCGAGCATGTGGACTCGTATCTGCTCGACGGCGGGCGCAAGGCCGTTCGCCTCCGACGCGAGCGTCCGGTCGACGAAGCCGTCGCAGATCCGACCGAGCTCTTGTTCGTGCTCTATCCGTCGGCCGCTAGCGTGGTCGCGCTGTTTCGCGAGCACGAAGACGAGCGCGGCGGCCGCGGCGGCCGTGGTGGGAACGGTTCGGGTGAAGGTGGGGCCAGCGCGCGCTGGGCGAATTGGGAAGAGGACCCGTCCTTCGCCTGGAGCACTCTGCTGGACGGCGGGGAGCTCAGCTGGGGTGGTTGGAAGGCCGACTATCTGATCGAGCGCTACTTCCACGAGGGCGGGTCCTGGCACGAGAACGCCAGCGTGAACCTGGCGCAAGCGGGCCGCCATCTGGTCCTCAGCGCACGCTGGCCCGACGAGCACGAGGTCGACCAGGAGCGCCTACGCGTCCTGTTGCGCCGAATGACCCTGCTGACCGGCCCGTCCTGAGCGCGCGCGGGACAGCGCGCGTTCGACGAGTTCGGCCAGGTGCAAGACGCGCACGCTCGAACCGGCGCGCCGCAGGCCCGTCTGCCACTGGAGCTGACAGCCGGGGTTGGCCGTAACCAGCGTGCGGGCGCCAGAACGCTCGAGCGCCGCGCGCTTGGGCTCGAAGACAGCCCTCGAATCCGCAGGGCGCAGGAGGGAGTAGATGCCGGCCGAACCACAGCAGTTCTCGCTGCCCTCGAGCTCGACGCGCCGGTTCGGAACCAGCCGCGCCAGGATGTCCCGGGGCTCTTCGCGCACGCCCTGGGCGTGGCACAGGTGGCAAGGGTCATCCCAGGTGACGGGTCCTTCGAGCGCACCTTCGTCGAGTTCGACGTCCGTGCGCGCGGCGAGCAACGGCGCGACATACTGGGTGAAGTCGGTGACGCGCGCCGCGAATGCGGTCGCTCGTGCATGCCACGGATCGTCCGCTTCGAACAGCTCGAACAGCTCGCGCATGTGAGCGCCGCAGCCCGCCGAGTGGATCACGATCGGCGCCGCTTCGCCGTCACCACCCTTGATCGGCTCGAAGCCCTCGATCAACTTGCGCGCGAGCATGCGGGCACCTTCGAGGTCCCCGTTGTGCGCATGGAGCGAGCCGCAACAGACGATCCCGCGCGGCGTGTGCACGCGCGCGCCCAGCGCCGCGAGGCTGTTCGCGGCGGCACGATTCACGTGCGGGAAGAGCTCGGGCATGACGCAGCCCTCGAGGAAGCCCACCGCGGCCTCTTGGCCGTTTTCGACCTTGGCCTCGATCGTCTCGGGCAAGAGCCGGCGAGCCGAGAGCGGTGCGATCCGCGGCAAATGGACGAGATCACGGCCGCGCTCCCCCAGAACGAGAAACGCGATTCGATCGAGCCCCAGGACCTGCACGGCGCGCAAGAAGGATCCGAAGAGGCGTAGTGCGATACGGCCGGGCAGAAGGCGCCTGAAGCCGAAGCTACGCAGCTGACGGCGCAGGAAGCCCGAAGGGCGCACGCTCTCGTAGCTCGCGCGCGCGGATTCCATCATCGGGCCGAAGCGGACGCCGGCGGGACACACGCTCTCGCAGTGACGACAGAGGAGGCAGAACTCGAGTTCCTCCCCGTAGGCAGCGTTCGGTTCGACCCGTTCCTCGCCGATCGCTCGCATCAGGTGGATGCGACCGCGCGGGCTCGATGACTCCGCACCCGTCAATCGAAAAGTCGGACACGACTGCAGGCACAACCCGCAGTGGATGCAATCCAGACTCTTTGCATAGTCGACGAGGGACTTTGCGTCAGGGAGCGT
The DNA here is from genome assembly GCA_029259595.1 of Planctomycetota bacterium. Taxonomy (GTDB): domain Bacteria; phylum Planctomycetota; class UBA1135; order UBA1135; genus OFTM43. The sequence continues at coordinate 189,332 of JAJDEW010000004.1, forward strand.
CATCGAGGCGCAGGCCGGGAAAGACCCCGTCGGGGTCGAGGGCCCGCTCGAGGTTGAACATGGTACGACGCGCGGGCGCCGGAACATCGGGACGGAGGGGATCCTGGCCGCCGGGCGGCCGCTGTGGTCCTCGCCAGCGGAGCGCGTGACCGTCCGCGCGCAGTTCGCGATCCAAGCGAAGCCCGAGCTCGGCCGGCAGCTCGTCACCGAACCACACCCACGCCAGGGCGAGGCCGGGATGGGTCGCGATCTCGGGCCTCAACGAGGCGGCGAGGCAGGCGCCCTCGACGATGACCAAGGCGTCCGCGAGGCGGCTCGGGCGCGTACGAATCGTGAGCGGAGGCCAGCTGCCCGAGCGTCGTTCGAGCGCACTCATGGCCCGCAGATGTGGAGCCCCCAGATCGTGACGACCGCCTTCGGTCGTGCAGACGGGCAGCACTTCGCGCACGCGCGCGAGCTCCCAGGTGACGACGTCGTCGCGGCCCTCGAGAACGACCTCGATCGTCCAGCCGCTCCCGCCAGTGTTGCGAGCGACGACGGCCACGGGCCGGATCGGAAGGGCGAGGAGGGCGCGGCTCGTCGTGAGCGCGTCATTCGTGCTACCGGAGGAGGCGCGCACGAGAACATGCGTTTCCGGAAGCGGATAGAGCCGAAGCGAAGCCTCGACGATCACGGCCAGCGTACCGAGTGACCCGGCGAGCAAGCGGTGCACGTCGTAGCCGGTCACGTTCTTCACGAGCTTGCCGCCGCTCTTCACGATCGTGCCGTCGGCCAGTGCCATCCGCAGACCGAGCAACTGGTGGCGGATCGGGCCATATCGCAGTCGATCGAAGCCGTCCTGCCCTGCGGCCAGAGCTCCCCCGAGCGTCGTTCGTTCGGGCTCGGGAACGGTGGGCGTGAGGCGGTGCCCACCGACACGAATGTGTTGGGCCAGCCGACCGAGCCGTGCCCCGGCGCGCGCGGTGAGCGTCCCGTCACCGGGTTCGTAGTCGATGACGTCCGTGTCGGATCGGGTCGAAGCGAGGAGCTCGACCTGGTCGACGAGCCCGAGCTCGAGCTTGGAGCCGAGCCCGACCGGAAGAACGCGGACCCTTTCCGCCCGCGCGAAGCGGAGCAGCTCGCTCCAGGCCTCGTCTCCGATCGGAGCAGCGAGCGGCAGGCTGCGACCGCCCGGACCGCTCCAGGTCTCGAGTGCAAGCGCATCCCCGAAGCGGGCTTCCAGGGCACTGCGCAGATCGGCCTTCGCGGTGCTCATGTGTCGAGGGAAGTCGGGGCGGGGGGCAGCGCGGCCGTACGGATCTCGAGGCAGGCGTGCATCGGCAAGAGCTTGCCGGGATTCAGGCGCCGCTCGGGATCCCAGGCTTCACGGACGCGGCACATGGCCGCGAGATCGTCGGCCGTGAACAGGAGCTCCATCTCCGCCAATTTCTCGAGGCCCACTCCGTGCTCGCCCGTCAGGGCTCCCCCGGCTTCGACACAGGCCTCGAGGATCGCGTGACCGGCGGCGAGCACGCGTCGGACCTCGTCCGGATCGCGTCGGTCGTAGCAGATGTTGGGGTGCAGGTTGCCGTCGCCAGCATGGAAGACGTTGGCCAGCCGCAGGTCGCGTTCGCGACAGATCTCGATCGTACGGCGTACGAGGTCGCGCAGTTTGGTGCGCGGAACGACGGCGTCGGCGACGTACAGGTCGGGTGCGATGCGGCCCATGGCGCCGAAGGCGCCCTTGCGGCCGGCCCAGAGCTTCTTGCGCTGCGTGGCGTCGCGCGCCGTTCGGATCTCGAGCGCGCCCCGGGCCTCGAGGATTGTGCGGATCTCACGCGCGATGCCGTTGACCTCGGTCTCGACGCCTTCGACTTCGATCAGGAGTACGGCCTCGGCTTCGCGCGGATAGCCCGCGGCGAAGACGCTGTCCTCGACAGCCTCGATCGTCAGCTTGTCGAGGATCTCGAGCGCCGAGGGTTCGAGTCGCTGCTTGATGATCTCACTGACGCTGTCGCAGGCCGCGTCGAGGTCGGCGAAGATCGCCAGCTGGACCTCCACGACCGGCGCGGCTGGCACGAGGCGGACGGTGACCTCGGTCGCGACACCGAAGGTCCCCTCGGAACCGACGAACAGACCGACGAGGTCGTAGCCATCCGGATCCACCACGGGCTCCGAGAGGTCGAGGATCTCGCCGTCGTGGGTGACGATGACGAGACCGAGGATGTGCCGGGTCGTGGCCCCGTACTTGAAACAATGTGGCCCGCCGGAGTTGTTGGCCACGTTGCCGCCAATCGTGCAGGCCATCTGGCTCGAAGGATCCGGCGCATATGCGAGTCCGTGCGCTTGGCAGAGGCCGGACAGATCGACGTTGACGACACCGGCCTGGACGCGCGCGAAGCGGTCCTCGACGTTGACCTCGAGCACGTCACGCATGCGAGCGGTCGAGAGAACGACTCCGTCGGCGACCGGTGTTGCTCCGCCAGCGAGCCCCGTACCGGCTCCCCGGGCGACGATGGACACGCCGTACTCCGCCAGGAGCTGCATGCAACGCGCCACCTCGGCCGTGGTGCGCGGGAGCAGGACGAGGGGGGGGCGTACGGCCAACATGGCCAACCCGTCCGACTCGTAGGGCAAGAGGCGGGTCGGATCGTCGATGAGCCCGCGTTCCCCGACGACGGCGCGCAGGGCTGCGACGAGCTTCGTGTCCATCAGAGGTCTCGGTGCCTCAAAAGTCGATGCGGGAGAGCCGGAAACAGCCCAGTCCGAGGAGCAGGGCCGTGAATGCCACCGACGAGCCGATCGAGAACCAGATGTTGAAGCGCCAGTCTGCGGTCCACGAGAGACGCGTCGCGTACCAGGACTCGTCCTGTACCTTGAAGTTGCACTCGTTCAGGAAGTTCACGAAGGGTTCGTTCGGCGAGCCCTCCGGAGCGCGGTACACGATGCCGTACAGGAACTCGCCACGCCGAAAGAGCACGAGATCGACCTCGACGGCCCCGGAATCCGAGTCTTCCGCCCACGAGAGGTGCTTGTTCGGATATCCGAGGGTCGGCGCATTCGCGGTCGGGACCTGGGGTAGCGAACCCGTTCGAAGCGAGCGGATACCGTCCGCTCCTTCCAAGAGGTCCTCGAGCCCGCGCGAAAGCGTGCGCGTCGATTCCGGCCGCACACGGGTCTTGCCGTTGATCTCGGTCTCGGTCTTGTTCCGTTCACGCCGCCAGATTTCGAGCGTGCGGTCGCCCTCGGCCGTCGCGTTCCAGCGCGGCGGGCCGAACGTGGCCAGCACGCCGGGTCGCCCGGCGCGCACCCAGGCCGCGGGTGCGGACGGGCGCCATTCTTCGGGAATGGACACGACCTGGAACAGGGTGTCGGAGTCCTCGTAGGCCGGTCCACGCACGGACTCGCGCAGCTTGGTCGCTATGTAGTCCGTGTCGGTGGTCTTCGGAAGGATGTAGTGGAGCCACTCGATCGTCCCGAGGAAAAAGCGCAGGACGGCGCCCTTTTCCTCTCGTGAGGATTGCTGCGATGCGGAGTCAGTCGGGTCTCCGAAGTCTTCTTCCACCGAATCCAGTTCGAGGGCGGACTGGGTCTCGATTCCGATCCAAGCGTTGTGGACGCAGCCGTTGCACCAGAAGAACAGGATCGTCAAGAGGATCGAGGCGACGGTGCTGCGTGTCACGACGCCGACCAACATGGCGACGGCATGGATCAAGGCGAAAAGGTAGGTGAGGGACGGCGCCGCCCAGAGGATGCCCGGGTCGTAGTGACCCGACACCAAGAGCAAGCCCAGGAACATGCCGAGGACCATGAACGTGGACAGGAGCCCCACGAAGACCAGGCCGGCGAAGTAGCGCGACATGTACAGGGAGAAGCGCGAGAGGGGCTTGTGGAAGAGCACGTCGGCAGCACCCTTCTCGATCATGCGTGGCACGAAGAACGACGTTGCTGCAATGCAGAAGAGCACGCCGAAGTTGCCGGCCAGGATCCTGAAGACGACTTGCAGGAGTCCTTCGATGAAGAGCTTGTCCATTCCCTCGGCGACGCTGCGACCGCCGAAGGCCTGGAGTAGCGGCTCGTAGGGAAACGTCTTGAAGCCGAAGAGGAGGACGATCCCGTCTTCCGTGAAGCCGAACAGGAACGTCAAGAGGATCGGGATCAGCGCCAGGACGAAGAGAATGCGGAAGACCCAGTTGTCCAGGACCTGATACAGCGCGTCCAAGGCCAGCGCTTTCCAGCGTGTCGGGATCATTGCTCCTCCCCCTGAACGAGGTCGATGAACGTGTCCTCCAGCGTCAGCTTGCGGGGGGAGATGCTCCTGATGGAGATGCCCGAGCCGCGCAGGCGATCGACGATCGCGTTGGCCCCGTCTTCGTCCACCGCGATCTCGAAGCCGCGGCTGGTCCGTTGCAAGCTCGAGCCGATCGGCCCGACGATCTCCTCGATCGGGGCGCCCGTCGACAGGTCGATTCCGAACTCGACGCGTCCCGTATCGGGCGTGAGCTCGGCGATCGTGCCCTGCCGGATGATCTGGCCGCGTCGCATGATGACGATGTGGTCGCAGATCTGCTCGACTTCCATCAGGAGGTGCGAGTTGATGAACACCGTCGTGCCCTTGTCGCGCAGCTCCGCCACGATCTCGCGGATCGCAGCGCGACCGACCGGATCGACTCCATCGGTGGGTTCATCGAGAAAGACCAGGTCGGGTTCGTGGACCATCGCCTGTGCGAGGCCGATACGCTGCTGCATGCCCTTCGAGTATTGGCGCACCTTGCGCCCGGCGGAGCCCTTCATGCCGACGCGCTCGATCCAGTTCTTCGTCCGCACGTCGAGCCATTTCGAGCTCTTGCCGCTGTACATGCCGTAAAGGCGCAGCGTTTGTTTGCCCGTCATGTACCCGGGGAGTCGGTGAGCCTCCGGCAGGTAACCGATGCGTTCGCGCATCTTGTGATCGGACGGGAGGCGCCCGAAGACCCGCGCCTCGCCCTCATAACCCTTGACCAGGCCGAGCAGGATCTTGATGAGCGTCGTCTTGCCGGCGCCGTTGGGACCGAGCAGGCCGAAAACCATGCCGCGCCCCACTTCGAGTGAGATGCCGTCGAGAGCGCGAAAGCCTCCGCTGAAGAGACCCGTGCGGAAGGTCTTCTTCAAGTCGCGGACCGAGATCAGAGTATCGGAGTCGTTCATCGGATGAGGCGAGCCGCGCCGATCCAGCCGGCGCTCGGTCCAAGGGAGGCGGGCACCAGGCGAACGTCGGATACGCGTTCTCCCCAGGCCCATTCCCGGAGGCCGGCACGGATGCCACCTTCCAGGACGTCGAGGGCACCCGCGAAGCCGCCGCCGAAAACGAAGCTGCGGATGTCGAGCAGACAGACGGCGCTCGCGAGGCCGCAGCCGAGGTCACGTCCGATCTCCTCGAGCAACGTGCGGCTCGCACCTGCCGCTGCGCGCGCTTCGGCTGCGAGTCGGATGAGATCGCCCGGCGCTTCGCGTGGCAAACCGGCAGCCAGCGCACGCCGGCGCGCCGCCGTCGCCGAGGCCAAGGTCTCGAGACAGCCGCGCGAACCGCAGCCGCAGGGTGGCCCGTGGGGGTCGATCATGACGTGGCCGATCTCGCCCGCCTGGCCCTCGCCGACGAAGAGCTCGCCGTCGAGGATCAAGCCGCCGCCGATGCCGGTGCCGAGCGTCACGACCAGCGCATGCCGCTCGCCGCGTGCACCGCCGACCCACAGTTCTCCCAGGGCCGCGACGTTGGCGTCGTTCTCGATCCGGACCCGTTCGGGCGCGAGCTCCAGTCGCCGAGCCAGGCCGGCGCGCACGCTGACGCCGTCGAACCACGGCAGGTTCGGACTCGAGAGCACGGTCCCCGTCGTGCGTTCGAGCAACCCCGGCAGTCCGACCCCGACCGCATCGAGTTCGGCGCCACCGAGCTTGCGTGCCTCGTCGGCCATCGCGTCGAGCACGCCGTCGGTGGTCGGATCGACGACATCGATCGAGCTCTCGGCAAGGATCGATCCCGCGGGCGTCGCGACGCCGAGCTTGACGGCCGTCCCGCCGACATCGATCCCGACGAGTCGCCTGTCCCCGACCAAGGTCGCCTCAGGCGCTTTCCTGGCGCGCCTTCACCCGTCGCGTGACCCGACGATAAGCCTTCTGGTACTCGCTCGCTGAGGCGGCCCAGGAGAAGTCCTGTGAGAGGCAGCGCCGTGCCAGGAGCTTCCAACGCGCCGCGTCCCGATAGGTGCGCAGGGCCTCGTTGATCCCCTCCATCAACCCGTCGGCGGAGTAGGGACCGAACTGGAAGCCCATGCCCTGGCGCTTGTTCTCGAAGTAGTTCACGACCGTGTCTTCGAGCCCGCTCTTGTTGTAGATCAGCGGGACGACGCCATAGCGCATCGCGATCGCGAACAGTGGGTTGGAAGGTTGGTAGTGGGACGGGAGCAGCATCAGATCCGCGCCGCCCATCATCATGTGGGCCGTGTGGGCGTTGTAGCCCTGGATGACGCGCATGCGTCCCATGAAAGCGGACTCGAGCGTCGAGAGCCGTTGTCCGATCTCGGGGCTACCCTGACCCATGACGACCAACTCGATGTTGCGCTCGAGGATGTCGGTCAGGATCTCGGCCACGAGGTCGAAGCCGCTGTCGGCGTCCCAGCGCCCGATCGTGCACGCGACCATCGTGCGCGGCCCGTTGTCGAGCTTGAGTGCGGCCTGGAGCGCCGTCTTGCACTTCTTCTTGCCGGCCAACTCCTTGTCCGTGCGCGAGAAGGTCGCCGGCAGGGCCGGGTCGTTCTCGGGATCCCAGGCCTGGTAGTCGATGCCGTTGTTGATGCCGATCAGCTCCTTCTTGCGGCGCTGAAAGACCTCCTCGAGGCCATAGCCGCGGTCGCGCTCCTGGATCTTCAGCGCGTGTCCAGGAGAGTGCGTCCCGACGATCGTCGCGAACTCCGCGCCGGCCTTCAGGAAGTTGACCTTACCACCGAGCTCGATCCCGCCGATCGACTTGAAGTAGCTGTGGGGGATGCGGATGTGGGGCAGGATCTCGCGCTCGAAGTCGCCCTGCATCGCCAGGTTGTGGATCGCGAAGTAGGTCCCCGCCTGGGAGACGGGATCCTCGGGATCCTTGTCGACGTAGTGCAGCTTGTGGAGCAGCGGGATCAGGCCCGAGGTCCAGTCCATGCAGTGCAGGATCTCGGGATAGAAGCCCAGCTCGGACAGGCTCTGGAGCACGGCCCGCGCGAAGAGCGCGTAGCGCCGCCAATTGTCGGGGTAGGGCCCCTCTTCTCCGCCGTAGGGCTGGCGCGAGCTGAAGAACGGCTCGTTGTCGAACAGGTAGATCGGGATGCCCGAGAGGTTGCCCTCGACGATCCGAAAAGCCTGCGTGAGGTTGCCGTCGGGGACCCGTAGGTGGACTCGCTCCTGGACCTCGCCGAGGACCTGGGTCTCGACGGCCTGTGTCCACGGCAGGAAGACCCGCACGTCGTTGCGCGCGTCGCCCAGGGCCTTGGCCAGGGACTCCGCGACACCTGCGAGGTTCGTCCGGCGGACGAGAGACTGGAGTTCGGGGGTGATGAGGGCGATTCTCAAGACTGGAAGGAACCCTCGGGGGGGGTGACGTCGCGGAAAGGGAAGGGAGGGCGACGTTGGGGCGCTGGAGTCAAGCTACGGAATGGGATCGTCAAAGCCAGTCCGGCGCCCGAAAAGAATTCCTAACCGTCTGTGTCTCAAGGACTTGGACGCTTCTCAGGGCGCCTCTCCAGCCGCCCTGCGCCAGGCCTCGAGCGCCTTTGGCATGGCCTCTTCCAGCCGCCGGGTGCGCGTTTCGGGCGAGGGGTGGGTCGAAAGCCACTCCGGTGGGCGTCCGCCCGCGAGGGCCCCCATGCGCTCCCAGAAAAGTGGGGCTGCGCGGGGGTCGTAGCCCGCCTTCGCCATGTAAATGAGCCCGATCTCGTCCGCCTCGGACTCGTGCCCGCGGTCGTAGGGGAGCTCCAAGGCGAGCTGGACGGCGGAGCGCGCGAGGGCCTCGTAGTCGCCCGTGTTGAGCAGCGAGAAGGCGACGTCGATCCCGAGGCTGCGGGTCATCCGCTCGGTGCCGTGCTGGGCCACGACGTGACCGATCTCGTGACCCATCACGACCGCGAGCCCGGCCTCGTCCTGGCAGACGGGAAGGATGCCCGTGTACACCGCCATCTTGCCTCCGGGCAGCGCGAAGGCGTTCACCGTGGCGTCGTCGTCGATCAGCGTCACCTCCCACTCGAAGCCCGGGTCGTCGGCGATCGCGGTGATGCGGCTCATGACGCGTTCGACCATGTCCTTCTGCGCGCCACGGGACACGACCTTGGCGTTTGCGAGCACCTCGGTGTAAGCATCCCGCCCCAGCGCGACGTCGTCCTGCGCGGAAAAGAGGTTGAACGAATTGCGTCCGGTCACAGGGCTCGTCTTGCAGGCCGAGAGCGTGACGAGGACGAGGCCCAGTAGGGGCAGCAGCGCGCGTCGGATTCCAGGTTTGCGGCCCGAACGCCGCGCGCTGTTCGGATAGGATGCCGCCGCGTCGCGGGAGCCGGGGCGTTCCGCGCCGAGGGACAGCGGTCGGGCCATCCGCGCGGTTGCTTCGCGTTCTTCGGGGCGTGCGGAGTCGGTGTCCATGTCCAAAACCTTCAAGTTGACCGATCTGGAGCTCGCGAACTTCGTGCGCGAGGTCGCCGCGCCGACTCCGGCGCCGGGGAGCGGGTCGGTTTCCGCTGGCCTCGGTGCGCTCGGCGCGTCGCTCGTCAGTATGGCCTTTGCGATATCCGCTGGCGAGGGCGACGAGGGCCAGGCACCCTACGTCCGCGGCCGAGCGGAGGAGCTGGGGGCCCTCTCGGAGCGCATGCTCACGATCGTGGATCTCGACGCCGCGGGCTTCGCGGCCTGGCGCCGCTCGCTTCGCGACCCGGGCGGCAAGGATTCCGAGCAGGCCCGCGAACTGGCCCGCGCCGCGGTGACTCTGCCCTTCGAGATCCTGGAGAACGCGGTCGCTGGACTGCGTCTGGCCGAGGTCGGAGCCGCGGGCGTTCGCCCCGCACTCCGGACCGAGCTCACCGTCGGCGCGCGTGCCCTGCGCAACGCCTTGGATTGTGCCTGGGACGTCGTCAGCGCCAACCTCGCCGGCGGAGGCTTCGACCCGGACTTCGTCGAGGAGCACACCGAGCTCGCGGACATGCTGAGATCCGAGGCCGACCGGCTGCTCGTTCGCATTCTGGAAGCCGCCGGAGGCAAGTCGTGAAGCACCGCCCGCTGGTCCTCTTGGTTCTCGATGGCTGGGGTCATCGGGATGCGCTCGAGTTCAACGCGATCAAGAAGCACGCGACGTACTTCAACGAGCTGCTCGGGGTCTACCCGCACACGCTGCTCTCCGCTTCCGGCGAGGAGGTGGGACTTCCGCTCGGATTGATGGGCAACAGCGAAGTGGGCCACATGAATCTCGGTGCGGGCCGGATCGTCTATCAGGACATCACGCGCATCGACCGCAGCATTCACACGGGAGAGTTCTCCTCGAACGGCGCGATCGTGCGGCTCTTCGAGCGCCTGGCGAAGGACGGCAAGACGCTCCATCTCCTGGGCCTCGTCGGCGAGGGGGGAGTGCACGCCAGCGCCTTCCATCTGCGGAGCTTGCTCGAGATCGCCAAGCAACGCGGCCTCGGTCCGGAGCAGGTCGCGGTCCATGCGGTGCTGGACGGACGGGATACGCCGCCCCGCTCGGGCGCCGGCTTTCTCGAAGACCTGGAAAAGGACATCGCGTCGGCCGGAGTCGGTCGCATCGCTTCGGTGATCGGACGCTACTTCGCGATGGACCGGGACAACCGGATGGAACGCATCGCCAAGGCCTACGAACTCTTCGTCGCGGGCAAGGGCAGCGTGTTTCCCACGGCCGATGCGGCGGTTCGGAGCGCGTACGCTGCGGACACGGGGGACGAGTTCGTCGAACCTTGCGTGATCGGGGACGCCTCGACCGGACGCTTCGAGGACGGTGACGGAGTCTTCTGCTTCAACTTCCGCGCGGACCGCATGCGCCAGATCGCCATGGCGCTGGGTTTCCGTGACTTCGACGGCTTCGAGCGCTCGCGCGTGCCCGCGCTCGAGATCGTCACGATGACGCGCTACCGGGCCGACTTTCCGTTCGCGATGGCGTTTCCTCCGGTCGATCTCGCCGGCACGTTTCCCGAGGTCGTGAGCGCCGCCGGCCTGCGGCAGGAACGCGTCGCGGAGACCGAGAAGTATGCCCACGTCACGTTCTTCTTCTCCGGGGGCAAGGAAGCCGAGGTACCGGGTGAGTCGCGCACCTTGATTCCCAGTCCGCGAGTCGCGACCTACGACTTGAAGCCGGAGATGAGTGCGAACGAAGTCTGTGATGCCGTCGTTCGTTCGCTCGAACGCGGTGAAACCGACGTCTATGTCGTGAACTTCGCCAACGCGGACATGGTGGGGCACACGGGGATCGAGGTCGCCGCTTCGGCCGCGATCCGCACGATCGATACCTGTCTGCGTCGGATCGTGCCCGAGGTCGAGAAGCGTGGTGGACTCGCCGCGATCACGGCCGATCACGGCAACGCCGAGCTCATGTGGGACGTCGAGAACGACCAACCTCACACCGCGCACACGACCAATCCCGTCCCGATCGTGTTCTGCGCGCGCGACTTGATCGGAACGCCCCTGCGCGCCATGGGCGTGCTCGCGGATGTCGTGCCGACGCTGCTCGAGTTCACGGGGCTCGAGCCCTCGCCGCAGATGGACGGAGTCTCCTTGCTGCGCAACTCGCGCTGAGCCAGGAGCCCGCCCAAGAAGCTCACCCGGCGCCATGACGACGTCCTCCACTGCGGTGCGACCCCCGCCTCGGCGTCCGAAGCACGTCTTCGACGCACTCCTGGCGCGATGAAGCGGACGTCCGACTCCCGAGCGACGCGCTCCCCTACAGGGCGGCATCGGCCCGAGCCGCTGCGCGTGCATCTGCGGTCCTGCCGGACACCGCCCCCGTGCCGTACTTCCTGATCGCCATCGCGAACGTGCTGGGAGGGGTTTCCTACCTCTTCCAGAAGCTCTGCCTCGAGAGCATGCCGCCGGCGACGACGACGCTCCTGCGCAACGTCATCTCGGTCGTCGCGTTTCTCGTCGTCCTCCGGGGGCGCGCACTGTCCATCCGCGGCTGGTCGCGCTCGGAGCTCGCGCGGCTCGTCTTCCTCGGCGTCGTGGCCTACGGCCTGCCGATGTGGCTCGGCATCGTCGGTGTCCGCGACTCGACGAGCGCGAACGCCTCGCTCTTGGTTCTACTCGAACCCGTCACGATTCTCCTGCTCGCCGCGGCCTTCCTGGGCGAGCGGATCTCGCGCCGGCGTCTCGTCGGGATCGGGCTCGGCTTCGCCGGTGCGCTCGCGATCGTCCTCGAGGGCGCGTCGCTCGCCGGGCTCACGCTCGACGAGCACCTGCAGGGCAACCTGATTTTGGCGCTGCACGGTGTCCTCTGGGGTTTCTATACGCCTGTCGCGCGAACGCTGGCGGTGCGGCGCGACCCCTTCGTGCTCGCGCTCTGGACGCAGGTCTTTTCGCTCGTCTTTCTGGTTCCGGCCGCGCTCCTCGAGACCGAGCACTGGAGCGAGGCCGCGCTCGCGCCACAGCCGCTCTTGTGGGTCTTTCTGCTCGGCTTCGTCGTGACCTTCGGCGGGACGGCCGCCTGGCTCGTAGCGCTGCGCGGCCTTTCGGCTTCGATCGCGGCAGGCTTCGTCTTCCTGCAACCCTTGGCAGGGGTCCTGGCCGGCGGGCTCGTGCTTGGCGAGCGGCTTTCGATCGCGGCTCTTTTCGGGGGGCTCTTGATCTCGCTGGGGCTCTTCTTGACCCTGGCTCCGAAGCGCGGAACCGAGCTCGAAGCGTCCGGCTGAGAGCCCGCGTCAGGGCTCCGCCCCGTTCAGACCTCGTCGAGGTTCTTGCCGGCGAGAGCGCGCTTGGCGACGGAGTCCATGAGAATCGCGGCCAGCGGAAGGCTGGCGCGTTCGAGTTCGTCGCGGGCCTTCTGGGCTGCGGCCAGCTCATCGCCCGTGCGCGCGGCCTCGGCCGCAGCGACCGCCTCCTCGAGGTCGAGGCGCGCCTCAGGATCGAGTTCGTCGACGACGCTCGGCAGGTGCGTCCTGCAGGCCTTCAGCATCGTGCCGAGTTCGACCTTCAAGTTCGCGAGCCGGCTTTGGTCGAAGTCTTCCTTCGCGTGGGCAAAGGATTCGAGCAGCATGCCTTCGACCTCGTCGTCCGCGAGACCGTGCATCGGGTTGACTTCGATCGTCGACTCGGCTCCGGTCGAGTCTTCCTTGGCGGTGACCGTCAGGATGCCGTCGGCATCGAGCAGGAAGCGTACGGCGATTCGCGCCAGACCTGCAGGCATCGGCGGGATGCCGGAGAGCTTGAAGCGGCCGAGGCTCCGGCAATCCTTCGCCAGCTCCCGCTCGCCCTGCACGATGTGGAAGTCGATGCCCGTCTGGTTGTCGGCGTAGGTCGTGAAGCCGTCGGTGGCCTGGGCTGGAACGGGGGAGTTGCGCAGGATCACTTTGGATACGGCGCCACCCATGGTTTCGATGCCGAGCGAGAGCGGCGTCACGTCCATCAGAAGCACGTCGCGTGTTCCGCCAGCCAGAACGTGGCCCTGCACCGCGGCTCCCAGGGCGACGACCTCGTCGGGGTTGAGACCCGCGTGAGGTTCACGGCCGAAGAACTCGGTCACGCGCTCCCGGACGACCGGAACGCGCGTGGAACCGCCGACGAGGACGACGTCTTCGATGTCGGCTGGCGTCAGCTTCGCGTCGGCCAGCGCGCGCCGGCAGGCATCGAAGGTGCGCTCGATCCAGGGTGAAATGAGGTCGCCGAAGTCGGCGCGCGTGATCGTTCGACGCCAGTTGAGCCCGCGGGCGACGTCGACGACGTGCAGGTCCGCTTCGGGAACGCGCGACAGCTCGATCTTGCAGCGTTCGGCCGCGAGGCGGACGGTTTGAAGGAAGGCCGGTTCGCGCGCCGCTTCCAGGCCGATGCGTTCGCGCAGCTCGTCGAGCGCGGTCTCGACCAGAGCGCGGTCGAAGTCGTCGCCACCCAGGTGTGTGTCGCCGGAGGTCGAGAGCACGCGAAAGACTCCGTCCTCGATCGAGAGGATGGACACGTCGAACGTTCCGCCCCCGAGGTCGTAGACGGCGACCGTGCCGTGGTTCTTGCTGTCGAGGCCGTAGGCGAGGCTCGCGGCCGTCGGTTCGTTCAGGATGCGCACCGCTTCGAGCCCAGCGATGCGAGCGGCGTCGCGTGTGGCCTGACGCTGGGAGTCGTCGAAGTACGCCGGAACCGTGATGACGGCCCGCCGCGGGGCGAGCATGCCGAGTGCCACTCCGGCGTTCTCCCACACGTGGTGGAGGATTCGAGCCGAGATCTCCTGGGGCGTCTCGCCACGCTCGTCGATCGAGAAGCGGATCAGCCCGTTCTCGTTCTCCGTGGCCGCGAAGGGCGTCGAGGCCAGGTCGTCGGTGCAATCGGCCAGTCCGCGGCCCATGAAGCGCTTGACGCTGAAGATTGTGCGCTCGGGGTCTTCGATTCCACGGGCGCGAGCGTTCCGTCCCACGATCGGCGTTTCGTTGGCCGGATAGTGGACGACGGAAGGGATGCGTGCATCCTGCAGGGGTTGCCCGTTGCCGTCGGCGGGGCGCAGGATCTCCGGTCTCCCTTCGCGCCACAGGGCGACGAGCGAGTTCGTGGTCCCGAGGTCGATGCCGAGGATGCCGTCGACCTTGTTGTTGAGGACGTCGAGTTCGATGAAGGGCATGGGTCAGCGGGAGGAAGCGTGCGAAAGGCGAAGCTCTGCAATCTCGTGCAGAGTGCGGTCGAGGTAGCGCACGGCGTTCATGAGCCGGCGGAGTTCGACCAGACGATCGGTGTCGGTCGGGAGGGGAAGGAGTCCTTCACGGATGCGGGTAACGAGGCTCGTACGTTCGGCCAGGAGCTCCGCTTCGAGCGTCGTGAGCGTGCGCGTGGCGTCGGTGTCCGCGCCGGCAGCGCGGGCCTCCTCGACGGCCTCGTTCCATTCCATGACTTCGAGCAAGAAGCTCTGTGGCATGTCACGTTCGGCCTTCTCGTCGGGGCCACCGAGGTATCCGAGGAGCCAGTTCGCGCGCCGGATGTCGTCGGAGAGGACGTCCCAGGCCTCGTTCAGAGCGGCGGTGTTGCTCTCCGCCCGGCGGCGTGCGCCAGGGTCGCTTCCAAAGAAATCGGGGTGCGTCCGGCGGGTCAGGGCCAGGAGGCGCTTGCGAAGCGCGTCCGCTGCGACCTCAGCGGCCGGCTCGAGCCCGAAGACCGCAAAGGGTGTCAGTCCCGGCTCCGGCTCGAGCAGCTCGCCGCAGGACTCGCAGACGAGCGGACTGTTCAGCGCTGTCCCGCAAGCAGGGCACGTACGTTCCATCGAGCCGGGCGGACGAAGGTTCAGACCGAGAACGACTCACCGCAGCCGCAGGTCTTCGAAGCGTTGGGGTTCCCGAACTTGAAGCCCCGTCCCATCAGGCTCTCTTCGAAGTCGATCTCGGTGTTGTTCAGGTAGAGGAAGCTCTTCGGGTCACAGACCACGCGCACGTTCTCGAGCTCCGAGATCTGATCCGTCTCGTGAATCTTGTCGTCGAAGCCCAGACTGTAGGAGAAGCCGGAACAGCCTCCGCCCTTGACGCCCACGCGTAGCACCGTGCCCTCGGGCAGACTCTGCTCGTCGATGATGCGCCGCACTTCCTTGACGGCACGTTCTGTGATTCCGATCACGCCTGGGCCTCGGTCGTAGCAGGTGCTGCCTTGATGTTCTTCTTCTTGTAGTCCTCGACAGCGGCCTTGATGGCGTCTTCGGCCAGGACGCTGCAGTGGATCTTGACCGGCGGGAGCGAGAGCTCCTGGACGATCTCGGTGTTGCGGATGGCCGCGGCCTCGTCCAGGGTCTTGCCTTTGACCCACTCGGTAGCGAGGGACGAGCTGGCGATCGCCGAGCCACATCCGAAGGTCTTGAACTTCGCATCGACGATGCGATCGCCTTCGACCTGGATCTGCAGCTTCATGACGTCGCCGCACTCCGGCGCGCCCACCACACCCGTACCGACTTCCTGGCTGGACTTGTCGAGTGCGCCCACGTTGCGTGGGTTGTTGTAGTGGTCGAGAACTTTATTGCTGTATGCCATGACTCTTGTTGCTACGGATGAGAGAGAGGTTCGGGACCGGGATTCGTCGGACTTCGCAGAGGGAAACGGTCAGTGCCCCTGCCATTCGACGGTCGAGGGATCGATGCCCTCGAGCGCCATTTCGTAGAGCGGGGACATCTCTCGTAGGCGGCGGACGGCGGTGATGAGACGGTCGGCCGCGTAGTCCACCTCTTCCTGGGTGGTGAAGCGGCCGATTCCGAAGCGGATCGAGCTGTGGGCGAGGTCGTCGCCGACGCCCATCGAGCGCAGCACGTGGCTGGGCTCGAGGCTGGCCGAGGTGCAGGCGCTGCCGGAGGAGACCGCGATGTCGTCGATCCCCATCAGGAGCGACTCGCCCTCGACGTAGTGGAAGGAGAGGTTGAGGCAACCCGGAAGCCGGTGTTCCTTGTTCCCGTTGAAGTGCACGAACTCGAGGGCACCGGTGATCTTCGCTTCGAGGTGGTCGCGCAGTCCGCTGGCCCGCGCCGCCTCGACCTCGAGCTCTTCGCGGCAAAGCTGACAGGCCTTGGCGAGCCCGACGATGCCGGGGACGTTGAGCGTGCCCGAACGCATGCCGCGCTCGTGTCCGCCACCATCCATCTGGGCGACGAGTCGGACGCGCGGCTTGCGCCGGCGCACGTAAAGGCAGCCGACGCCCTTGGGTCCGTAGATCTTGTGGCCGGAGAGGCACAAGAGGTCCACGTTGTCGGCTTCGACGTCCACGGGGACCTTGCCGACCGCCTGGGTGGCGTCGGTGAAGAAGAGGACGCCGCGCTCGTGGCACAGGGCTCCGATCTCGCGGATCGGGTTGAGCGTGCCGACCTCGTTGTTGGCCCAGAGCAGCGCGACCAGGATCGTGTCGTCGCGCAGCACGGCGGCCACCGCTTCGACCGTGACGCGACCGGTCGAATCGGGAGCGAGGTAGGTGACCTCGAAGCCCTGCTTTTCGAGGTGCTTGCACGTATCGAGCACGGCCTTGTGTTCGGCCTGGCTGGTGATGATGTGCTTGCCCTTCGAGCCGTACATGTCGGCCACGCCCTTGAGGGCCAGGTTGATCGCCTCGGTCGACCCGGAGGTGAAGACGATCTCCTTCTCGGAGGCACCGATCAGGCGCCCGATTTCTTCGCGCCCCTTGGAGACGGCCTCCTCCGCTTTCCAGCCGAAGGCATGGTTGCGGCTCGCGGCGTTCCCGAAATCCTCCCGGAAGTAGGGGAGCATCGCGTCGAGAACGCGCGGGTCGACCGGCGTGGTCGCTTGGTAGTCGAGATAGACAGGACGTTTCATCACGCTTCGGAACCGGAACCGGAAGAGGAACCGTCGGAGGCCCCGGAGCCAACCGGGACCGCTCGGGAGAGGGGGGGCCTGGCCGGCTCGGCCAGGTCGCGCAGGCTCATGCGCTCGAAGACAGCCCACACGCCGATGCGCAGGCGCTGGATGGGGCTGCGGATCGGACAGACCGGTTCGACCTCGCAGGCGCCCGGCTCGAAGTCCTCGGAGGAGCACCCGGCGATGGCCGGCAGACCCTCGAGGGCTCCCACGACCTGGGCGACGTTGATCTCAGCGGCGGGGCGGGTCAAGAAGTAGCCGCCGTTCGAACCCCGCTGGGAGGCCAGGATGCCCGCCCGCGAGAGCTCCTTCAGGACCTCCGCCAGGAGGCGGCGGGGGACCGGATACAGCTCGCCGATCTCACGGACCGACACCACCTCGCCCTCGCGGCCCGCCAGGACCGTCAGGGCGATGAGGGCATATTCGGTTCGTTTCGTCAGCTGAAGCATCAGGCCAAGATATAGCACTAGATCGGTGCTGATTGGAGCCGAAAATGAGGCCGGGCACGGATTTCGCCCGTTCAGGGCCCCGCGCCGACCCAGCGGGCCCCCGAGCCCGCCGCCCGACTCAAGCGGGCCTCCTTCCGCGTCCGATAGGCAGACCATGGCCATCCCGGGGAACGTCGTCTGCTTCACCTGTTCGCAAGCCACCGGTCCCGAGCTGAGGCTCAACCGGCTTCCCGATGGCAGCATCTGTCCGACCTGCCGGGATCGCGTCCTGGATGCCGTGCCGGCCTGTTTGCCGAGCCAACCGAGCCCGGTTTCGGAGTCGAGGCACGAGCCGGAGCACGCCGGGCGGCACGAGCCCGCGGGACGCTACGAGCCCGACGACGACGGCCCGCAACCGGCCTGAGCGCGATCGCAGGGCCGAATGCGGCTTGGCCGAGGCTCTTCAGAGCTCCCTGCCGCCCTAGCAGCCTGATGGAAAAGTGCTTCGGATGCGATGCATGGAACCGGGAGGCCCGGCGGGTGCGCGAAAACGCAGGCGAATCGGTCGATTCGGCGAGGCTCTCGTGTGCCGGCCGGGCTTTCCGGACGCATGCAGCGCGCCGGATGATTTTTTCATCAGGCTGCTAGACAGAATGGGTGGAGCGGTCTTCCTCGAGGCCGTGGGTTACGGTCCTGCGAGTTCTGATCCCAGTTCCGCAGAGCCACATGAGGAGCCGCTCCATGTCCGATCCTACACGTTTCGTGGGCCTCGACGTCCACGCCAAGACCATCGCGATCGCAGTTGCCGAGGAGGGTCGGGACGAGCCGAGGTATCTCTCTACGATCGCCAATGACGTCTCGCGCTTGCTGAGTTGCCTGGACCGCCTGGGACGTCGGGAGACCCTTCACTGTGCCTACGAAGCCGGGCCGACGGGCTACGGCCTGCAGCGCAGGCTTGAGGATGCGGGGATTCGCTGCGACGTGATCGCGCCCTCCAAGATGCCGAAAGCCTCCGGGGATCGGGTCAAGACCGACCGGAGGGACGCAATTCGCCTGGCGCACTTCCTGCGGTCGGGCGACCTGATCGCAATCCATGTTCCGGACGAGGCCTGCGAGGCGATGCGCGATCTCCTGCGTAGCCGCGAGGACGCCAAGCGCGCCCAGCTCCGTGCGCGCCACCAGCTCTCGAAGTACCTCCTTCGTCACGGGAGGCGCTGGCCGAAGAGCAACTGGACGAAGGCTCACATCGAGTGGATCGAGCAGCAGTCGTTCGACCACCTCGCCCAGGCTCGTGTCTTGCAGGAGTCACTCCACGCGGTGAACGAATCGAGTGCCCGCATCGCGCGCTTCGACAAGCTGCTCAGCGAACTCGTTCCCGAGACCGAACAGGCCGAGCTCGTCGGCGCCCTACAAGCCTTCCGTGGGATCCAACTCCTGACGGCGGCATCGATCGCCTTCGAGCTGGGCGACGTCCGTCGCTTCAGGTCACCCAAGAAGCTGATGAGCTACCTGGGCCTGACGCCGAGCGAGGACTCGAGCGGCGATCGCGTCCGTCGCGGAGCCATCACCAAGGCCGGCAACGGGGGGCTCCGACGCCTTCTTGTCGAAGCAGCCTGGGCCTACAGACACACGCCACGCGAGGCGTATCGCCTCAGAAAGCGAGCCGAGGGCGTAGCCCCAGGTGTGCGTAAGATCGCCTTCGATGCCCAGGTCCGACTACATGGACGCTACAAGCGCCTGCTTGCGCGCGGCAAGAACAAGCAGATGACATTGACTGCGATCGCTCGCGAACTCGCTGGCTTCATCTGGGCGGCAGGACACGAAGAGACCTTGCTGGTCAACTGATCTCGATCACGTGAGGCAGGCGACCGGAAGGCTCACGAAGGAACGAATCCTCGATCGGGCTATGGGCAGGCCCACCAAGGCCGATGCCCGCCACTAGACAGAGGCAGCGTTTCCAGACGGACTCCGACCTGCGGTAACCAACCCGCGAATATCAGCCTGAGCATCGTCGCGCCACGCCCCGGCTCGCCAGCCTCACACCCTCAAATGACCGAATCACACAGACAGAGAACAGCAGGAATCGACCCGCACCTGGCGGTTGACTGTTGCACCCATATCAGCCCACTTCCATCTCGAGCTCGCGGGTCAGCTCGCGACCCTCACGAACTCCGCGGCCTTCCGGTCGAACGGACGGCGCGCGGCGACACCCGGGACGAGGAGCGCGCTCAGGGACCGACGACCAGCTCGAGGCCTTCGGTCAAGCGCCAACCGATCCTGGGGTACGCGGAGCGGTCCAGGAAGAGACCCTGGACGTAGATCGACTCTCCGACCAGCCCCGCCACCGCCGGGATCCCGACAGGAACCTGAACCGGATGCGCGGGCCCGAACCAGGCCGCTCCGCTGAGCGGAGGAAAGACCGAGTTGCGCGTCAGGAGCAATTCGCCAGGGCCGCTCGGCTGTGCGATGAGCGTGCCGCACGGATAGTTCGGATGCGGCGTGAACGAACGCAGGACGAGCGGACGTTCCCCCACCGCTGCGCCGCTCGGATCGCTCAAGGCGAGCGTCAGAACCGAACCCAAGGCGGGCAGCCCGGACAGGACGCGCAGGCTCCCGGCGGGGTTCACACCGCAACCGTAGACGAAGGCCTCTGCCCCCGCCGCACCGAAGCGGAAGTGGTCGACGTAACCACGCGACGGATTCGCCCCACCCCCGCCGTTTCCGATCTGAACCGTGAGGGTCAGGAGGGTCGAGGCCGTCGCGGTCGGAAACCTCGCCTGGAGATCGACCGCGACGGTCTCCCGCCCTGTCGCCGGCAAGCCGTGGAGCGCGGAAAAGGCCGGAAGCGGTGAGAAGCTGTCGCGGTAATAGACGTTCTCGTTCGTCACGCCGTCGGTGACGTCGATGCTCATCCAGTCGTTGGCGCCGGGCGCACGTGCCGCTCCGGAGAGCAGGAAGGCCGCGTCGAAACGCAAGAGGGGTTGGGCGTCCGGGATCAGGAAGGTCACGGCGACACCCGTCCCCCCCAGCGGTGCGACGCTCGTCCCACCCGGCTGGCTGGGCGGTATCGCATTCACCGTTCCCACTGCGGAAAGCTCGAGCCATTGGTCCCCGTTCGAAGGAAAGCCGACGTCCCGGGCTCCGAGAGCGCGCACGAAAGGTGCCGTGGGCCCTACGACATCCCACGGTCGAACCACGTCCGCGGCGGGGACCTGCGTCTCGAAGCTCGGGTCCGGAACACCGAGCACCGGTTGGCACAGCTTGTCCTCGAGAAACGTCTGGGCGATCGCCGACGCCTCGACCCCCAGGAAGGTACCCGCGAAGGTGTGCGTGTAGATGTCGTTCGGTGCACCGAGCGCGTAGATCGAGCGGTGCGCGAAGACCGAGTTCGCCTGGTGGAACGCGGCCGAAGCCGGGGAGACGTCGAGCAGCTTGCGCCAAAAGACGTAGCCGAACCAACCGTCATGCTGGAAGGGCGGTCCGAGCAGGTCGTGAAGGATGGGGAAGCCGGTCCCGTCGAGCGTCATGTCGGCCGGCTGCCCGCTCACCATCTTGACGGGGTCCCCGTAGATCAAGCAGAGCGGCTGAGTGGCGTTGTTTGCGAGCGCCTCGACTTCGAACGACGTGCGAATCAGGCTGTAGTCCTTTTGCAGCTCCTCGGCGACATCCTCGAGCGCGCTGGCGGCGACCCCCGGATTCGCTTCCTGTTCGAGATGCTCGGGCAACGAGATGCCGAGCGTGTCGCTCTGGTCGAAGGCCCAGGCGGAAACGGGCGGCTGCAAGGCCAACACCGCGGCGACGCGAGTCGACGCGCGCACCTGGGCCGAGCCCGTGGACTTCGCACGGTCCACTCCGAAGCACGTTCGCATCATCAAGACGGCACCGCCCGAGCTGGCGCGGGTCCCGACCCGATTCGGATCGAGGGGCAGGACGGTCTGGCGCTTCAGCCACTGCACCGCCCATTCCGCTTCCTTCTCCGGGTTGTCGTCGGCGGGCAGCCACGACTCGTAGCGCCCGCTCGGATGACCGGCGGGATACCACAGGCCTTCGTTCGAACCGACCGGCGTCGTCCCGAAGCTCAGGACGGCGATCCCGGCCTCGACGAGCGCGTAGAGGTGCCGCGTCCCCCCGGTCTCCGAGAGGGTCGCGAGGGGCAGGGTCGCCTCGCCCCCGCCGTACGGCGTCGAGACCACGACGGGAAAGCCCCCCGGCGGCGGCGTCCCTGGCGGCAGGAACACGTTGACGAAGTGGTTGGGGGCGGCCGGCCCCTCCGCCAGGCGCTCGGGAGGGCAGTAGGTGAGGTCGACCGGATTGGAACGGGAGATCGTCGGCGGTAGACCACCGCCCCCGTCATCGGCCCCGGCGCATGGCACGACGGGCGTCGAGCGTGCGGAGGAAGGCAACGCAAAGGCGAGCACCAGGCACGTGACCAGGAAGGCGCGCAGCCGAGCGGCGGGCGAGAGGACGGGGAAGATCGTGCGCATGGATGCGTTCGGAGGAGCGACCGCGGCGGTTTCCGGGCGAAGGCCCGGGAACTCGGACAGCCTTCGAGTATGCCGCCTGGGAGAGGCAAGCGGAAAGGTCCCCTGGAGAGAGCGTCCACATCGCCCGCGAATCGTCCCTCTCGGCTTCGCGCGGTCGGAAAAATGAACCTGTCGGAAGCCCTCGGGGCCCGGCCGCGGCACATTCCGCTGGCCGGAATCCCTCGTCGGGCCCTACGATTCCGGCATGCGCGCCGTCACCTTCCAGAGCATCGGGACCGTCGCCGTCGAGACGGTGCCCGATCCCGTCCTCGTCCACCCAAGCGATGCGATCGTCCGCATCGAACGCACCGCCATCTGCGGCTCCGACCTCCACGTCGTTCGCGGACGCGAGCAGGGCATCGACGCCGGCACCGTCCTCGGCCACGAGCTCGTCGGCGTCGTCGCCGAAGCCGGCTCGGACAGCCACTTCGCGGTCGGAACGCGGGTCGTCAGCGCCTTTTCGACGAGCTGTGGCACGTGCGTGCCCTGCAGCGACGGCTGGACGAGTCGCTGCGAGCGGGGTGAGCTCTTCGGTTGGGTCGAGAACGGCCATGGCCTGCAGGGCGCCCAGGCGGAGTACGTCCGGATTCCGCTCGCGGATGGCTCGCTCGTCGCGGTACCCGACGGCCTGGATCCCGAGCTCGCGCTCTGGACGGGCGACGTCCTCTCCACGGGCTTCTTCTGCGCCGAATGGGGCGGTGTGAAGCCCGGTGCGAGCGTGGCGGTGCTCGGCTGCGGGCCGGTCGGCCTGTGCGCCATCCTCGCCGCGCGCTCGCTGGGCGCCGAGCGCATCTTCGCCCTGGACGCGGTTCCCGAGCGCCTGGAACAGGCCCGCTCGTTCGGCGCACAGGCCTACGACTGCCGGGACACGAGCGCGGTCCCTGCGATCGTCGACGCGCTGGACGGGCGCGGCGTCGACGTCGTGCTCGAGGTCGTCGGCTTGCCCGATGCGACGCGTTCGGCCTACGAGCTCGTTCGCTCCGGCGGCACGATCTCGGCCGTCGGCGTCCACACTGAAGCGGCCCTGGCCTTCTCCCCGGGCGAGGCCTACGACAAGAACCTGACCTACCGCGCGGGTCGCTGCCCGGCGCGCGCGTACATGGAGCGACTCTTGCCCTGGACGCGCGAACACGCCGCCGAACTGGGCGGTCTCGTCACCCACCGACGGCCGCTGGACGAAGCGGTCGACGCCTACCGGGTCTTCGACGGACGGCTCGAGGGCTGCATCAAGACCCTGCTCGTGCCCTGACCCGCGCGCCGACGACGAGCGCCCTCAGCGGGCCGCGCCGGACCAGACGCGAGGCGCCTCGCGATCGGACGAGGTGCGCGCGAGCTCTTCCTGGACCAGGATGCTTCGGGCGTACTCCGAGAGCGAGACACGAGCCTGCACCTGCCCGAGCACGTCCTGCAGTTCGTGGGCGGCCGCAGTCTCGCGCGAGAGATCGGTGACCTTCTGGCTGGCCGTCCCCGCGTTGGCGACGAGCTCGATGTCGCAGACCATCCGCAGCCCGGGGCCGGCGGGCACGAGCCGAGCCGTGACATAGTAGACAGGTGTCCCGCTCAAGCGACTCCGCGCGACGAGCTTGGTCTCGAGATCGTCGGCCGGGCGAAAGAAGCGGATCCAGGTCTCGCCGTGGGAGCGCAGTTGAAAGCCGCGCGGCAGGATCTCCTCCGCCACTCCGCGCTTCGCGAGCTCCAGGTCCTTCGTCCGCAGCTCGACTTCCGGCTTGCCGGAGGGCGTCTCCAGCGGCCGGGTGGTGAAACAAGCGCCCAGTACGAGCAACGGAGCCAGGAGCAGCGCACGCATGGGGCCGCCTATCGACCCCGCCCCGAAGCCGTCTTGAACTCGACCGAATTCTCCCGAATAGGCCCGCCCTGGCGGCCTCGCCCTCAGTCGACGGGCCGCCCGCCGCCCGCGACGATCCGGTGGTAGGCACCGGCCGCGAAGGGCCCGAAGTCCTCCGCTCGGCCGTGCTCGAAGTGCACTCGCAAGCGTTCGACGCGCTCTCGCGCGCCGAGGCCGAAGTGCACGCGTGGGTCGTTGCTCGCGCAGTAGCTGTACGAGCGCTGCACGCTCCGGTTGCGACGCAGGCCCTCGTCGAGGAGCTCGAGTCGGGCATGGATGGCCACCAGCCCGTCGGCCGTGCGCACGTCGAAGCCGACCCAGTTGCCCTTTGCCGCGCTCAGGTTTTTCAAGAGGTAGGGTGCAGCGTCCTTGTTGACGACCAGCAGGTCCACGCCCCCATCGTTGTCGAGGTCACCGACGGCGACGGCGCGGCTCGTGTCGACGAGCAGGGCAGCCGTCCCTCCGCGGGGCCGGACCTCGTCGAAGTCGAGCCCGCCCTTCGAGCGGTATAGCAGGTTCGGTTCGGCGTAGACGTCGTCGGCCCGCAGCGGCGGTTCCCAGTACGAGACGCGGCCGTTGCCGACATAGAGATCGAGGTTGCCGTCGTTGTCGAAGTCGGCGAAGCCCAGGCCGAAGCCGGTCGCTTCGTAGCTCGTGTCCGAGAGTCCGGTACGCGCGGTCAGGTCGTCGAACCACGTGCCCTGGTTCACGTAGAACGTGTTCGTCTCGTGCCGCAGGTGCGACAGGAACAGGTCGAGGTCGCCGTCGTGATCGGCATCGATGGCCTCGACACCCATCCCTGCCTCCGATTGCCCCGAGTAGTTGACGGCGCAACCCTGGATCAACGCTTCGTCGACGAAACGCTTCCCGCCCTGGTTCATCCAGAGCTGGTTCGGCATGCCGTCGTTGGCGACGTAGACGTCTTGGAACCCTTCGGCGTCGAAGTCGCCGACCGCGACGCCCAGGCCGTTCCCGAAGGCCTTCAAGAGCCCCGCGGGTTCGCTCACGTCCTCGAAGCGCCCCTTCCCCGTGTTCCGGTACAGGGTGTCCTGCGCAGGCGCCGCATAGTTCTTGGGACTGCAATAGACGCGCACGCCCCCGCCCGAAAAGCACTCCCGTTCCTGCTCGGGGGACCAGGCGATGTAGTTCGCAACGTACAGGTCGAGCTGACCGTCCCGGTCCCAGTCGAAGAAGGCGGCGCTCGTGCTCCAGGCCTTGCCGTCCACACCGGCCTGCTCCGTGACGTCGGCGAACACGCCGCCGTCGTTGCGATAGAGCACGTTCGCCCGCACGTTCGTCACGTAGAGATCGTCGTCGCCGTCCCCCTCGATGTCGGCCACCGCACAGCCCATCCCGTACCCACGGTCGCCGGTCCCCGTCGCCTCGGTCACATCGCGGAAGGTGAAGTCTCCCGTGTTGCGGAAGAGGCGGTTCGAGGGATCCTCGCTGGCCGCATCGAAGTCCGCTCCTTGCACGAGATACAGGTCGAGCAAGCCGTCCCCTTCGACGTCGAGGAGTCCGGCGCCCCCCGTCGCGATCTCCGGGAAGTTGTAGTGTCCGTCGGCCCCGGACGCGTGCACGAAGTCGAGACCAGCAGCGGAGGCACGCTCCGCGAACCAGGGCTCCCCGGTGGTCTGCGGCGGCGTCGCGCCCGCGGGCGTCGCGGGCGTTGCCTCGCCCCCACAACCCGGACAGACCAGGGCGAACAGGATTCCGCCTCCGATCCGGAGCGTGTCACGCTCCGCAGCAGACCTTCGAAGCCTCATCGGCCAATCTCCGTCAAGCGTCGCTTGAGATCCTGGACGCGCGGGTGATCGGCGCCGAGCTTTTCGGCGGCACGCAGCGCAGCACGCGCCGAATCGACGTCGCCCAGGTCGAGGGCGCTGGTACCCCAGTTCACCTGGGCGGGCAGATAATCGGGCAGGCGGCGGGCCGCGTCCGCGAAGTACTCCTTCGCCTCTTCCTTCTTCCCGAGCCGCGAGCAGGTCTCCGCCAGCGCGAGGTCCACGTAGGCATTGCGCGCATCGAGGCGGCGCGCCTCTCGCAGCGCCGCGTACGCCTCCTCGTCGCGCTGCAGGAAGATCAGTGCGCGACCGCGCGAGAAGTGTCCCCGCCCGAGGTTCGGATCGATCTCCGTCGAGCGCGTGGCATAGGCCAGCGCGCCGTGATACTCCTGCTTCGCCAGGTGGGTCTCCGCCAGATTCACGAGCGTCTGCACGTTCTCTTCGTCCAGCTTCTTGGCGTGGAACAGGAGCTCGAGCGCGCGCTCGAAGTTGCCCTTGCGCTTGTAGGCGACGGCCAGCGTGTTCAGGAGCTCGATGTCGTCAGGGTACTTCGGTCGCGCCCGCTCGAGCATGTCGATCGCTTCCTGTGTCCGGTTCGCCGCGAGGCTCACCATGGCGTTGGAGATGATCGGCGCGATGCCGATCAAGAACGAGCGACTCAGCTCCGACAGTCCATCGGGCAGGAAGTTGTACTCCGCGTCCACGCCGAGCTGAAACTCACGCTCCGCGTCCTCGCGACGTCCCAGTCCACGGTAGGCCGTACCGAGCAGGTAGTGGGCCATGCGTTCGTTCGGGTTGCGCTCGAGCGCCAGCTCGAGCTGGGCCGCCGCTTCCTCGAAGCGTCCCTTGCCGAGGTGCACCCGACCGAGGCCGACGTAGCCCTGCGCATAGCGTGGGGCCAGGCGCACGCTCGTGGCGAAGGCCTCCCGGGCGCGTTCGGCGTCGCCGAGCTCCTCGTCGTCTCGTTCGAGCAGAAGGTCCCCGAAGCGATGATGGCCGGGCGCGAAGTCCGGGAAGGCGCGCACCAGAGCCTCGAGCTCCACCAGGGCCGCATCGACCGAGCGACTCCGCTGGGTGGCGATCGCCCGATGGTAGGGCCATTCGGGACGCGTCGGATCGAGCCGGCTCGCGTTGTCGAAGGAAGCCCGCGCCTCGGGCCACAGCGCGTGGATCTCGAAGGCGAGCCCCAGGCGGCCATGCCGCTCGCCGTCGCCGGGCGCGGACCGTACCGCGGCGATCTCACGTTCGAGGACCTCCTGCACCTCGGGTGAAATCCGGCCGGGGTTGGTCGGCAGGACCGGGTCCAAGGCGGCCGGCGGCCCCCCGTCACAACCTCCGGCGAAGAGGATCACGAGGACCGGGAGGACCAAACTTGCGAACGGGGTTCGGAGCGGTGGAAACAGGAGCATCGGAGGGCATCCAGAGCCCATCCGAGGTCGGGACGGGGTAGTGGACGAAGAGTGGCGGATCCGGCCCCTCGGGTGCGCTCCCGTGCCCTTCTGCTGGCGGCGGGCCGGGGCACCGCGGCGGAGCTGGTCCAGGGCGCGTCCGAGCAGGGAGCGGGCCCGAGCGCACGGGCGGGATGGGCAGCAGGGGTCCGGAGGGGCGTCGAACAGGTCGCATGGGCCCCGCAGCCCTGTCCCCGCCGGAGCCGGGCGCGAGGGTCGCCAGGACCCCCACGGAGAGGGTCGTATTGACCTAGGAGACACTATCTCGCAGGTCCGTGCGCTTTGCAACCCGCTTTCCCCCGACGGAAAAGGGGGTCCTAGGCCATCCATTGCGCATTCCTGATGAAACCGCGCGCTCCTGGGCCTGGCGCCAAGGAAAGGTCGAGCGCCTGTGCCGAAAAATTGGCCGAATCAGCTCATCGAGGAACGTCAATTGGATTGACAGAATCCAGACGGACAGGCATGGTCGATCCAACGTCCGCGCGCCCGTCCTGCGGGTTCGGGTGTGTGGGTCTGCCATTCCTTTTGGAGAAGAAGGAGGAACATGATGAAACGACTTACGTCGAGAAGTGCGCTCCTGTGTACAGCAGGTGTCGCCCTTCTCTTTGGCTCCGCCCTGACCATCCAGGCCAATCAAGGTCTGAAGGTCCGGGGCGCAACGGACAGCCCGATTCGGGGCCTGCAGGTCAAATTCGTTGACATGCAGTCTCAGCCCGTCTCGGTCAGTGCGTTCCTGGTCCGTCCGGACCAAACGACCGAAGCCCCGGAAGCCCTGGGCAACGGCATGCACTTCTTCGACAACGTCGAGAAGAAAGTGTCGATCCGCTTCGAGGAGAAGGCTTCGGCCCCCCTCATTTCGCTGGTTCTGCCCGACGCCAACCTGGTTCACGCGACGATCGTCGTCGACGCGAACATGGACGGCTACAAGGTCCTGAACCTGAAGTCGATGGACCGCAAGAACTCGTACGCCAACGCGGGTACGAAGCTCACCCCCTGGGGCACACCGAACCCCGCGGTCGGTGGCGGCCCCGCCAACGACCTCTGTGCCACCGCCAGCCCCATCACCGATGGCGCCACGGCGTATGACACGACCGGTGCGACGACCGACGGCCCCGGCGACGCCGGGTGCGAATTCGACGGCCAGACGTACCACGACATCTGGTTCGCCTACACCGCGACGTGCGACGGCGAACTGACGGTCAGCACCTGCGGCACCGCCGACTACGACACCGACCTGGTGCTGTACGACGGAACGGACTGCAACGCGCTGAGCCTGATCGTTTGTGACGATGACACGGCCGGTTGCGCCGACTTCTCGACGGAAATCTCCGCGGCGGTCGTCTCCGGCAACGAGTACCTGATCCGCGTCGGAGGTTTCTCCGATGGCGACCAGGGCACCGGCACGCTGAACGTTTCGTGCGTCGGCGGCGGCGGCGGCGGAGACAACAACCTCTGCGGCGACGCCACCGAGATCTTCGACGGAACCACCCCGTACGACACGACGGGTGCGACCACCGACGGTCCCGGCGACGCTTCCTGCGAGTTCGACGGCCAGACGTATCACGACATCTGGTTCACCTACACCGCGACCTGCACGGGCGACCTCACGGTCAGCACGTGCAACGATGCCAGCTACGACACCGACCTGGTGCTCTATGACGGCACGGACTGCAACAGCTTGGTCCTGATCGATTGCAGTGACGACGCTGCGGGCTGCGCCGACTTCTCGTCGGAAATCGTGGCTCCCGTCGTTCTCGGCAACGACTACCTGATCCGCGTCGGTGGTTTCTCGGACGGCGACCAAGGGGTCGGCAACCTGACCATCAGCTGTGATGTGGCCGCCGATCCCCCGGCCAACGACGACTGCGACGACGCGGAGGCCATCGTGAGCCTTCCGACTTCGATCGTGGTCGACACGACCGGGGCGACGACGGACCTGGATCTGGCCTGTGGCGTCGGTAGCGGACCGTTCCAGAACGTCTGGTACTCCGTCACTGGCTCCGGCAGCACCATCACGGCTTCGACCTGCAGCGCTGGCACGCTCCTCGCCGACACGAAGATCTCGATCTTCTGCGGCGATTGCCTGGCTCCGTTGTGCGTCGACGGCAACGACGACGATTGCGCGGCCGGTGGGCCGGTTTTCGCTTCGACCGTCAGCTGGTGTGCCCAGAACGGTGCTGAGTACCTGATCTCCGTCGGGGGCTTCTCCGATGGCGACGAGGGCGTGATCACGCTCGATGTTTCGGAAGGCGGCGCTTGCGTCGCTGACGTCATCTGCTTGCCGCAAGGCGCTTGCTGCCTCAGCGACGGCACGTGCGTCATCCTCACGGGTGACGACTGTGCGGCCGCCGGTGGCGACTACCTCGGCGACGGCTCTTCCTGCGCCGCGGAAGCGGTTGCTGACGGCAGCTTCGAAGCCGGTGCCTTCAGTGGCAACTGGATCGAGTCCTCGACGAACTTCGGTACCCCGCTCTGCACCATCGGTGGTTGCGGAACCGGCACCGGCACCGGTCCCTTCACGGGCGACTGGTGGGCCTGGTTCGGAGGCATCACCGCCTTCGAAGCTGGCTCCGTCGAGCAAAGCGTCACCATCACTCCCGGCTCCACGGATCTCTCCTTCTGGTTCGAGACCGCGGTCGGCAGTGGTAACGGCACGGACTTCATGCGTGGCCGCGTCGACGGCAACCTCGTTTACGAGTTTGTCGACGGCGATGCCGCTCCGGCCCTCGGCTACAGCAATGTGATCGTCCCGATCGGCGCCTTCGCCGACGGTGGCAACCACACGCTGCGCTTCGAGTCGGAGATCTCCGGTAGCCCGGGTGGCTCCAACTTCTTCCTCGACGAAATCTCGATCGGTGCTGATCTCGGCGTCTGCCAGACCTGCATCGTTCTCGACTTCGAAACGGAAGACGACGGCGTCACCGTCCTGGCCAACGGTCAGGACATCTCGACTCCGCCGGAATTCGGTGTGCACGTCGCCATCAGTGGCAGCGGCAACAACCGCGGCCCGGCGATCTTCGACAGCACCCCCGGTGGCCCGAACGATCCGGGCCCGTTCCCCGACAGCGACCTCGACCTCCTGGTGGACCTGGGCAACCTGCTCATCCTCCAAGAGGACCCGAACCAGTCGGTGCCTGGGTTCTTCAATGACCCGGACGACGCGGAGACCGGCGGAAGCCTGATCTTCGACTTCGTCGAGCCTGTCGAGTGCCAGAGTGTCGACCTCGTCGACATCGATGGTGGTCCGCCCGCCCAGTGCGCGACGGTCACCCTCATCGACGGCAGCGGCCTGACCCGGACCTACAGCGTTCCGGCCGAGTGGACCAGCGACCTCAACTTCAATGGTCCCCCCGGCTACGGCACCCTCGACCTCACCACGCTGGATCCCCAGCCCGGCTTCAACTCGGTCGCTACGGCGTCCGAAGACGCTGGCTTCGATCCGAGCGGTGTGGTTCGTGCCGAAATCGCGCTGTGCGCCTCGGGCGCCGTGGACAACTTCGAGTTCTGCAAGTAGTCCGCGTCCAGTGTCGCCAGGGGCCTCGCCCCTGGCGGCCTGAGCTCTGATCGGACGGGGGTCGGGATCGCGAGATTCCGGCCCCCGCTCCTTTGGACCCACCCCTCCGAGCCTCGGCCCCGACCTGCGACCCGGGATCCGCACCGAGGCATCCGTTCCCCGACGCGCTATGCTGCCCGCGATGTCTGCTGCGACGCCTCCCTCGCCGAACGTGGACGCCGCCCCAGCGGCTCCCCTCGCCCTGCGGGGTCTCGTCCTCGCCGCCGGTGCCGGCGCCTCCCTGCTGCTCTCGTTGCAGCACCTCGCGAGCCTCGCCCTCCCCGGCTGCGGATCCGGCAGCGCCTGCGCGCGGGCGGCCGCCAGCCTGTTCGGCTCGATCCCCGGCCTCGGTTGGCCCCTGGCCCATGTCGGCAGCGCCTGGTTCGCAGGCCTGGGCGCGGCCGCGCTCGCCGCGCGCCGCCTTCCATCCGGTTGGCCCCTCGGCTTGGCACGGCTCGGAGCGCTGGCCTCGTGCCTGTTCCTCGGGATCGCCTGGGCGGGCGACTACCTGTGTCCGTACTGCCTGATCGTGCATGCGGCGAGCCTGGGCTACTGGGCCCTGGAGGAGCACGCACGCGCCCGGCGGGCTCGCGCCGCCACGCCGGCTCCCCTACGCCCGGGGGCCGCGCTGTTCGCCTTTCTGATCGCCGCGTCCTTCGTCACCTTGGCGCTGTTCGTCCAGGAGCTGCGCGTGGGTCGACGGGTCGACGACGTGGCCGAGCACGAGCTCCAGGAGTCCACGACACGCCTGCTCGCGGGCGAGGCGACGACGGCCTTTCGTGGCCGCTGGTTGATCGGGCCCGAGCGAGCGCGGGTGCGGATCGTGATCTTCTCGGACTACCAGTGCCCCGACTGCCGAACCCTGGAAGGCGACCTCCAGGGTGTGCTCGCCCGCTACCCCGACGAGGTCTCGTTCTCGGCCAAACACTTTCCCTACGGCACGAGCTGCAACCCGCGCGCTCGCGAACGCCGGGAAGATCTGCATCCCAATGCCTGCCTGGCAGCCCGCGCCGCCGAGGCGGCAGGCGAGGTCGGTGGTCCGGAGGGCTTCTTGCGCATGCACCGCTGGTTGTTCGAACGCGAGGGACGTTTCAGCGAGTCGTCCCTGATCTCGACCCTCGCCGAGCTCGACCTCCCGCGCGAAGCCTTCCTGGCGGCCTACCGGAGCGCGGAACTCGGTGAGCGGGTCGCTGCCGACATCGACGAAGCTCTGAAGCTCGGGATCGCGCAAACACCGCTCGTCTACTTGAACGGAGTCGAGCTGCGGGGTTGGAACGCGCCCTCGGCCCTGCCCCGGGCGGTCGAAGCCCTTCTGGAAAGCGGAGCTCGACCCGCGACGGCCGCGAGCGATGCTCCCCTCGACGCCGTCGGCCGCATGCGCGAGGTCTGGGAACAGACGCCCGTGAGCCTCGCGGACCAAGCCCGTGACGCGGTCGTGGTCTGGGGCGATCTGAGCGATCCGCGCACACGGGAATTGTTCGCCTACCTGGCCGAGCTCGAGACCCGACCTCGTCCACCTCACATCGAGCTGCGGCACTTCCCCTTCGACGAGAGCTGCAACCCACACGTCCCTCGCACCGCCCATCCGCGGGCGTGCTTCGGGGCCGCGGCGCTGGAAGCCGCCGCCTTCCTCGCAGGACCGCAAGCGGCGACTCGCCTGCGACGCGAGCTCGTGTCCCTGGAACCCGAGGAATGGACCGAGACCCGCATGGCCCAGCTCGCCCAGGCAGCCGGTCTCGACGGCTCGGCGCTCCTCGCCGCCCTGGAGAGTCCCCAGGTCGAGGCCGGGGTCCGGGCCGACCTCGAACAAGCTCGCTCCTTGGGCCTGCGTTCGATCCCGTTCCTCTTCGTCGCGGGTCGTCACGTGCGGCTGTGGCGCTCGGGCGGAGTGGAAGGTCTCGCCGGCCTGCTCCGCGACTGAAGAACGCGCTCCAGGGCGTTCCACAAGACGATTGGTGGTCCACAGGCGTCCCGTTCGCGGGATTCGGCCCGTGATGACGGCGCGGCCGGGGAAATCTCTTCGGCGCCAGAGGTCTGGATCCGAGAGGCAGAGCTGTGACTTTGCTGTTCTTCCTCCACCAGTGCCGACCCCATGGAAGGTCCACGTCATGAGCCTCCTGACGTCCGAACTCACTCTCGCCTCGCCTGGCCTGCTGCAGGGCTCGCACCTTTTGGTCGTCGACGACGACCCCGGCATCGCCAATCTCATTTCGACCGTCCTCGATCGTGAGGGGGTGCGCGCGACCTTTGCTTCCAGCGCGGAACAGGCCCAGGAGATGCTCGCTTCTCCCGGCTGCAAGGACGTCGCCGCCATCCTCCTGGACGTGAACCTGTCCGGACGCAAGACGGGCTGGGACTTGCTCGAGGAGCTGCGCCGCTCCGGGGACGAGACCCCGGTCCTGTTCATCAGCGCCTTCCACACGCTGGAGGAGCGCTGCCGTGGCTTCGAACTGGGCGCCGATGACTACATCGCCAAGCCCTTCCACATGAGCGAGATGATCGCCCGCATCACCGCCGTTCTGCGCCGGTCGCGCTCGCTCCCCATCCTCGAACGCGGCCCGCTGCGACTCGACTTGATCCGGCGCACCGTGACCCTCGACGGCCGCGAAGTCCTGCTCTCGCAACGCGAGTTCGAGCTCCTGCGCGTCCTGATGTCGAGCGAGGAGGAGGTTCTGTCCCGACAGGATATCCTTTCGGAGATCTGGGGCTTGAACAGCCCGGTCACGACGAACGTGGTCGAAGTCCAGATCGGCCGGCTGCGCAAGAAGATCGGAGCCTCGCGGATCCAGACCGTCGTCGGCCAGGGCTACCGCCTGCAGGCCTGAGGTCGTCCGCCCTGCTGCCCTGCCCCGTGGCTCGCCGAGCGGGCCACGGAACGGAGCGGGTTGCGCGCTCCGCCCCGGTCCCGGCAATCCGATCGAACCGTGCTTCCGACGCGTGTCAGCGCGCCGGATGACGTCATGATCGGGCTGCTAGCCCCCGCCCGCCCGCGAGGCGGGGGAAGGACGGCGGAACGCAGGCGAGGGTGCGCTCGACGGAGCGAACCTCGGAACCGGCTCGCCCTCAGGGACGCCGTTGCGGCGAGCGCACCGGACGACCGCCGGGGGTCGAAAGGCCGGTCGGGTCGTTCGGATCGTTGCCCGCGTCGAGTTCGTCGCGGTCCAGGCGGCCGTCGCGGTCCCGGTCGATGCCGATCCGCTGCTGTGTCCCGAACGGGACCAGCGTGAAGGTGAGCTCGGCTCCCGCAGCCGCGGAGGCCTTCAGGGCGGCCGCTGTGACGGTCTGTGCCGCCCGGTCGGACTGGAAGGTGTTCGCGCCCACGTAGGCGTAGCCGCGCGCCAGGCCGGCCTGGCGGCCCTTCACGACCAGGCCCACGTCGCCTGTGTCCGCCAGGGCGACCATCGCGTCCACCAGGGCCAGATCTGGTGCCGGGGGGCTGGCCGCCGCCAGCGTCACCTGACGACCGACGCTCGCGTGGGTGTCCTGGCCGAGCGGCCCCAACGCTTCGAGCGGATCGGTCAGGCTACCGGTGGGCAGGTCGGAACCGGAGAAGGACAGCATGAAGGCCACGAGATCCGCGACGTCCTGGTCGCTCGACAGCGTGAAGATCGGCTCCGAGACGAAGCGGGCGATCGAATCGACGCTGCCGTCATGGAGGAAGCCGAAGCCTCCCACGTTCGAAGTCTGCGTCAGCTCGAGTCCGACCTTCTCGTAGAGGTTGCGCAGCTGCGGGATCTTCATCGTGACGTTGGTCGTCCCGTCGACGGAGACCAAGGCGTGGTGCTTCTCTCCGTTCGGTCCGTCGGGGAACTCTGCGAAGGGCTGGAACGGGCCTTGGAACGTGTAGTTCGTCCCGATCCCGGTCGGCAACGTGTGACAGGTCGCGCACGCGAGCGCGTTGTTGTCGAGCAGGGACGGCGGACGGTAGATGCTCAAACCTCGCACGGCGTCGCCATTCGCCAACGGCACCCCGGCCGGTCCGAAGTTGCCCGTCGTGAAGTGCCCGGGCAGCGCCAGATCGTCCGAAAGGGTGTTGTCGAAGTTGCGGAACGGGTTCGGCGGGAAGTAGAGGGTTGCCAGGAAGTCTTCGAAGGCCTGCATCTCGGCGCCCGTGAGCTGGGAGTCGTCTCCCAGAAGACTCTCGAAGGCGCCGTTGAACTCCTCGATGCCGTCGCGGTCCCCGCGCCAGTGGTGCGGCTCCTTGCCGATGATGTCCTGCAACGTCTGCGTCGTCATCGGCCCCTTCATCGGGTGGAAGTTCTGAAAGCCCGTGTTCAGGCCGGGGAAGTTTCCGCCCAGGTTCTGCCCCGCGATGCCGTTCATCGAACCGGACGGATCACCGAGATCCCAGGCCAACCGATCCATCCGCGCATCCACGTGGCAGGACCCACAGGACACATGGCCGAGGCCGGAGGTCGCGTGCGTGTCGTACAGGAATTCGCGCCCGCGTCGGATATCCCGCGGGGTCGGGTCGAAGAAGCCGCTCCGGTGAATCTCGAGCTCGGTGGCGGTGTCGATCGTCGAGATCGAACCGTCGAACTTGTTCAGCACGTACACACGATCGCGCGCCTCGTCGACGACGACCCCCGTGGGCCCGCGACCGACCTCGATCGAGGGCGCCAGGCCTCCTCGGCCTCCGGTCGCATCGAGCACGATGACGTTGTTGGAGCCCATCCCCGACACGTAGGCGGTCGAGCCCGAGGCATTCCAGGCGATCCCGCGCGGGTCTCCGAGCGCCTGGTCGCGCACGCTTTGCGCCACGGACGGAGTCGAGTAGTCGAGCTGGGGGTTCATGTCCACGAGCGCGACCGTGCTCGGCGTCGCGGGAACCGAGGCATCGACGCGCGCCAAGATGACCCGCAGGAAACGGCCATTGAGAACCGGCTCGTAGCGGATCTCGTTCGTGGAGTCGGTCCCCACGACCGTGACTTCTCCGCTGGCCGGGTTCACCGCCAACGCCATGTTGATGTTCATCAAGTGGTCGGCGTAGCTGACCGCCAGAGTGTTGGCGTCGAGAAGCGCGACGTCGTGGTCGCTGAGCCCCCAGCCCACCGGGCGCCCGGACTCGGCCGCATCCGCCCCCGAAACGAGCGCCGTCCAGTCCCCGCCGTTGTCGTCCATCCACAGGCCGAGGCCTGTGCGCTTCACGATCATGGACACGCCCGGAGGCGCACCGAGCGCGGGGTTGATCGGCGGATCGAAGGCCGCCCCGTCGTTCGGCGGAGGATTGACGCCGCCGTAGGGTCCCGACGGAAGATCCACCACGTTCGGCGGGAAGCTTCCGCCCGGCATGTCGAGTCCTCCCCCCAGCACGGTCGAATCGTTCCCGGACTCGAAGATCGCGACGTAGACCGTGTCGCCATCGACCGCCATCGCGCGCGGATCCTCTCCGGCCAGCGCGATGCGGATCGGCGGCGTCCCGAGCGAAGCCGGATCGAAGACCAGCACGGTGTTCGCCTGCGAGCACGAAACGAAGGCCCGTTGCGGACTCCCCGCGAAGACGACATCGGCCGGCTCGTCGTCCGTCGAAAGAGTCGCCACCACGTTGGCCGTCGTGAGATCGACGATGCTGACGCTGTCGGAGACGTGATTCACGACCCAGACTTCGGTGTTGGTCCGCGCGCGAACGGAAACCGGATCCAAGCCGACCGGGACCGAGCCCGCCAGACTCGGCAGGCTCCCGCCCAGGAAGAAGACCTCGAGCCGGTTGTCCGCCGTGTTCACCGCCAGGAGCAGGAGCCCGTTCGGCGTCAGGGCCAAGGGGGAGACGTGCGGCGTCTCCCAGTTGACGAAGGCATCCTCCAGCGTCCGGTCCGCCGGATCCGCGGCCTGCGCATCGCCGCCCAGGGCTCGCGTCGAGACGGTCTGAGCGGACAGCGAGCCAGCCAAGAGCAGAAGGGAAACCGGAAGCGGACGGATGGACATGGAGTGAGCCTCGTTCGGGGGAGAGCGGCGGCCAGGGGCGGGCGGCCGCGCGACGGCAGGGCGATCATACCGCGTGATGAGCCGGGCGCGCACCGGGCTGGCCGCGACGGCGCCTACGACCCGAATCTCCGAACAAAATCACGGATTCAGTCATCTGAAACGGGCTCAGCTGCCACTAGAGGGGGTAGGCCCGAGGAGAGAGCCGAGGGAAGGCCGGGTGGTCCGCAAGGCGGGCGCGCGTTCGCATTCAGCGCCCGTTGCTGCGCCCACCGGCAAGCCCTCCTGAAAAAGAGGTCCGAGGCCGCTGCCCTCCGCGCGACCTCGGGCCGGGGTCGCGGGAGTCGGCCCGTTGCGGTCGCCCCCGGGCCGGGGTCGCTGCGCCCCGAGCGGGGCGTCCTCCAACCGACGAGCCGCGGTGGATCCGGGCGGAGGAGCCTTGGTGCTTGGCGCGGCGGCGGCGGGGATCGGCGCCGAGGCGCGGGGCCGCCTGCGCGTACACTGGCCCCTCGCCCGAACGCCGCAGCCCCACCCCCTCTCCCATGCAGCTCTGGCTCCGACGCGCCGCGGTCCGGCCCCTCGGCCTCCTCGTCGCCCTCCCTCTGGCCGCCCAGACCCCCTTCCCCGCCGACCGGACGACGGACCTGCGCGAGGACGGTGCCACCTACACCGTCGAGGGTCGCGTCAAGATCCCGCGCAACGTCTCGATCACGGCCCTGCGGCAGATGACCGTGCGCGGCAACGGGACCGACTCCGTGCTCGAGCTCTCCGGGGCGCTCAAGCTCAAGGCCGCGACCGGCGGGAAGATCAAGCTGATCGACGTCTGGCTCGAGCTGACGCCCGACTGCAAGGAGCTCGTCCTGTCGCACGTCCAGTTCTTTGGCCGGGGAGGCATCCGACCGGCTCCCGACGGGCCCGCCGACACCAAGATCTTCATGGAGTACACGGACTTCCTCGAGCGCGCCACGCTCACGCTCGAGATGACGGGTGGCGAGCTCGACATCCAGTCCTCGCGGATGACCACGACCGCGACGATCCGAGGCATCCCCCGCTCGGAAAAGTCCAACAGCAAGCTCGACGTCATGATCCTGGGCTGCACGGGTCGCGAACAGGGGCTGCTCGACGGCCTCGTCATCGAGTCGGCCAAGTCCGTCCTGGTCCGCAACTGCGACATCGCCGGGAGCGAGAGCCGTTTCGTCGACAACGAGAAGCTGGACTTCGACGGCAACAACGCCCGCTGTCGCGCGCTCGAGTTTCGCCAAACGACCTTCGGCGGCTTCAAGCGCACGAAGGTCCACAACACCGACTTCACGACCCCGCGCGTCCTGTTCCATGCGCCCACGGACGGAGACAAGGCCGAGCGCTTGAAGCTCGACCACTGCTACTTCGACGGCATGGAGGATCCGGCGACCATCAAGGAACGCCTGATCGAGGACGCCGAACGCGACCCTGAGAACGGCGTCTTGATCCAGTTCTCGCGGATCAGTCCGACGCCCCTGGGGCTCGCGCGTCCCGGCTAGCAGCGGTCACACGAACTTCGTGTGACCGGGCACCGACACCTCGCGGAAGTCGAGCTCCTCGAAGCCATAGGCGTCGGGGCCGAGCCGGTCTTGCGAAGCCTGGATCTCGTCCCACGTGATCGTGCGACCGGTGTAGGCCGCCTGGCGCGCCATGATCGCCATCAGCGTGCTCTGGCTCATCCACTCGCCGTCGTTGAGCGGCGCACCGGCCCGGATCGAGGCGAAGAGCTCGTCGTGTTCGACCTGGTACATGTTGGCCGGCTCGCCCTCGAAGGCCCACGTCTCCTGGCCCGGGATGTGGATGCGGTTGTGCTCGGCGCGGCCCTTCGTTCCCCAGATCCAATCGCTGTTGTCGTTCGTGCAGTTGGCGATCTGGCGACACATGTGGAACGCCTTGGCGCCCCCGTCGTAGTCATAGGTCACGCCGAAGTGATCGTAGATGTTGCCGCTCTCCGCCCCCGAGCGCGCCTGACGCCCTCCGATCGCGGTGCACGAGCGCGGCGCGCGATCGCCGAAGGCCCAGGCCATCTTGTCGATGCTGTGCACGGCCTGCTCGACCATGTGATCGCCCGACAGCCACAAGAAGTGCTGCCAGTTCCGCAGCTGCCATTCCATGTCGGACCAGGCCTCTTGACGCGGATGCGTCCCCAACGGTCCGGTGTTGTAAGTGCTGTAGACGCTCTGGATCTCCCCCAGGTCTCCACCGAGCACTCGGCCGTAGACGGCGCGGTGCGGGGGGTTGTAGCGCCAGCAGAAGCCCGAGACCAGCGCCAGGCCGGCCTCCTTCGCCGCGCGCGCTGAAGCGAGCACCGAGCGCACGCCGGCCGGATCGACCGCGACCGGCTTCTCGCAGAAGACGTGCTTGCCCGCCGCCACGGCCGCCGCGAGGTGCGCCGGACGAAAGTGGGGAGGCGTCGTCAGGATGACGACGTCGATGTCCGTCGCCAGGACCTTGTCGAGCGCGTCGAAGCCCGTGAAGCGCTGCTCCTCGGGTACCGCGAGCCGCGCCACTCCGGTCTCTCCGTGCTCGGCTAGGAGCGCGTTCCCGAGGTTCGTGTGCGAGCTCTCGAGGCGATCCGCGAAGACGTCCCCCATCGCGGTCAGGACGACCGTGCCACCCTCCGCGTTCAGCGCGTTCAACGCGGCCCCCGAACCTCGTCCTCCACAGCCCACGAGACCGACCCGCAGGACGTCGGGGTCGTCCGCTCGCGGCGCACCGAGCGCGCGGGCCTGAACGAGCGGAGCGCCCACGGCCAAGGCCGCGGAACCACGGAGAAAATTGCGGCGGTCGACGGGCGGTGTGGGACGCATGGAAATCGCTTCGAGAGGAGGAAGAAGGAGCCGGAGCCAGGGATCGAGACGGGAACGCGTTCCACGGCGCCGGCGGGCGAAGCGGCAATATACCTCGTTCCTACCGAGTGCCGGGCCACGGATGGACGACGTTTTCCCACAATGGAACGTCGCAGAATCCTCTGCACTGCGAACGGGCTCGAAGACCCGCCACACACCGATCCATGAAGCTCCTCCCCTCGCTCTCCCTCGCTCTCGGCGTTGTCCTCGTCCTCCGTGGGACGGCCTTCGCCATCGACGCCTCACCGACGACCGAGCCGCTTCCGAGCGCGACGTCGCCGGCTGCCGAGGATCCCCCCTCCTGGCGCGACCGCTCCCGGCCGGAGCTGCGCAAGACATGGGACGCCCTGGAAGGCCGGCCGGCCCCCGCGCTCGACGGCCTGTCCGGCTGGTTGCAGAGCCCCGGCGAGAGCTGGGACGAGCTGCGCGGCAAGCTGGTCCTGATCGACTACTGGGCCACGTGGTGTCCGCCGTGTGTGCGCGGCATCGGCCACCTCTCCAACCTGCAGAAGAAGCACGCGAAGGACGGCCTCGTGGTGCTCGGTGTGCACTCGGCGCGGGGCTTCGCGAGCATGGAAGCCTTCGTCAAGCAGAACAAACTCGCCTACGCCTTCGCGGCCGACAAGAAACAGGC
Source organism: Planctomycetota bacterium (assembly GCA_029259595.1). Taxonomy (GTDB): domain Bacteria; phylum Planctomycetota; class UBA1135; order UBA1135; genus OFTM43. The sequence continues at coordinate 228,854 of JAJDEW010000004.1, forward strand.
GCTGTCCCGCAGCCTCGGCGTCCGGTACCTGCCGTCGTACTTCGTCGTCGGTCGCGACGGCAACATGCGGATCGCGGGCGCCAATCGTGGCGAGCTCGACGCGATCATCGAAGCGCTCCTGAAGGAGCCGGGCCCCAAGAGTGAGGCGGGTGCGGTCGTTTCAGCGAGCCCTTCCGAGCCCACCGGTTGGCCCGAGATCGTCGAGAAGAACGTCTACGCCGAACAGGACCTGCGAGGCAAGCCGGCACCCGCGCTCGCCTTCGGAACGTGGCTCACCAAAGAACCCCAGCGCGAGGGCAAGGTGGTTCTGATCGACTTCTGGGCCACCTGGTGCGCGCCGTGCAAGCGGGGCATGCCGAAGCTTCAGACCTTCCACAAGACGTTCGGTGACGATCTCGTCGTCGTCGGCCTCGGCAATCAGAAGTCCGAGACGATTCTCGCCTGGCTCGACGGCCAGGGGTTCACCTATCCCCAGGCTACGGACCCGACCGCGAGTCTCATGTCGAAGGTCGGCGTCCGCGGCATCCCGCATGCCCTCGTCCTGAGTTCGGACGGCGTCGTTCGCTGGCAAGGCTTGCCCGACGACGCGAAAGATCCGCTGGACGAAGCGCTCCTGCGTCGGATCATCGCGAACGACCCTGGCGTGGCCGCCCGCCGCGCGCGCGAACAAGAGGCTCGACGTACCGAGCGCTGAACCCCGCGCTCAGCGCAGACCGTCGTGGTAGCTCTCGAAGGTCTCTCGTTCCAGCTCGATCGTCGCGCGCAGGGCCTCGGCACTCGCGGCCGAGCGAGCGCCCAGCTCACCCGCCAGCTCGCTCAGCAAGTCCAGAGCCTCGTCGAAACGCTTCGCCTGCCGGTAGAGCTGAGCCAGGAGCAGGCGCCCGCGCGGGGCGAGCTTGCTCGCGCCTCCCCGTGCCGCTTCGAGCGTCGCGATCGCTTCCGGTCGGCGCTGCTCGCGAACGAGGCACTGCGCGCGCAGGTGAACCGTCTCGGCGTCCGCCCCCTCGAGCAGGGCGAGCGCCCGATCCTGGCGACCGACGTTCATCCAGCTCCGCGCTAGCGCGCGCCGCTCGGCCGTACCTGGCGCGAGGGTGCCGACGACCTCCGACTGCGCGAGCAAGTTCGCGAGCTCCTCGGCGTCCGCGCCCGTGAGCTCGGCCAAGAGCTCCCGCGCCTCGTCCCGAGCATCCGCACCGAGACAGGCGACCACGTACTCCGCCGTGCGCCGTTCGTCGCCGCGCGCCGCGCTTCGAAAGGCCTCGCGTTGGACGTCGAAGAGGTACCAGGCCGCCCCGACGTGGGCGCTCGGCTCGAACGGATCGAGCCAGTGTCGTGCGAACCCCGGCCGCTCGGGGTCCTCTGAGCACAGGTCACGCACGTAGATCGCAACGCGCCCGAAGCGCGGCCCCGAGTGCACCGAGAGAAACTCGAACGGTTCGCTCTCGCGCGCCGCGAGCACCCGGCGCCCTGGACCGAGCAGTTGCCCGAAGTCGCAGTTCGAGTCGTTGAAGTGCTCGTAGGCACGCGCCTGTCCGCCGGCCGTCGGGCTGAAGTAGGCGATCAGGTTCGGCCAGTTCCGCGCCAGGTCGACCCCCGAGACCAAGAGCAGGAGCGTGCCCAGGAGCACGGGAGCCGGGATGCGCGCGCGCCCGAAGGGACGTGGCAACGGAAGTCCGGCGGCAATGACACCGGCCAGACCGATCAGCGGCAAGACGTAGCGGATTCCGATCTGGAGCGAGGTCAGAAGCGACAGGTAGCCACCGTAAACCACGAAAGGGGGCAGGACCACGAGCGCAAAGCGACGGGCGGAAGCGCTCTTGCGAACGAAGACCTCACGGCCGAGCGCGACGAGCCCCAGGAGAAAGGCCAACACGAAGAGTTCGGGCGACTTCGTCAAGAACGCGCGCACGTAGTAGTCGGGATGGCCCGTGGCGTAGCTCCCGTTCAGGTAGGTGTTCCACTCGCGCTCCCCCATCATCTTCTGGAAGTCGACGCCCTGGAGATACGGCTCGGGCAGACAGCGCAGCAGTTGCCCGACCCCAGGAGCATCGACCAGCCCGCGAACCAGATCGCTTTGGTACGCGAGCGGTTCCGCCGATGGAAAACCGACCCGGAAGCCGTAGCAGGCGTGCAGGGTCACGAGCGCGAAGAGCGTGACGACGAGGAGTCCGGCCAACCCGGCGGCGGCGGCACGGCCGTGCGACGCACCGGTTCGACGCAGGGCGAACCAGAGTCCCCCGGCAGCCGTGAGTGCGACGACCGGCCCATTGAAGAGCGCGAGGAATTTCGTCGCGAAGGCGAGCCCCAGCGCCACGCCGAGTCCCGCCGTCGCCGTGAGCCGCGGCCGCTCGAGGAATTGCCACAGGACGAAGAGGACGAGCAGGACACAGGCCGAGTGCGCAACGTCGACGGTCAAGAGCGCTCCATAGCCGAGCCACAGGGGATGCAGTCCGAGCAGCAGCACCGCCAGGAGCCCGCGCCCCGGCCCGAAGAGCCGTCTCGCCCATGCGAAGGCGACGGCGAGCCCCAGCGCGAAGAACACGAGCATGCCGCGCCGACCGCGCACCAGGATGTCGTAGGCCTCTGGCTGGGACTGCCAGGAACCCGACCCGATGTCCGGGAGGAAGAGCTGGTTGCAGAAGAGCGGCAGGGGCCCGTGCAGGCGCGTGTACTCGTGCTCCCAGCCTTCCGACGCGATCAGCCGCCCGCTGTTCAGGTAGTGGCCCTCGTCCGAGGTCAGCCCGACGCGCGTCGTCAGCACGAAGACCAGCGCGATGGCGAGCCCTGCGACGGCCACGGCCGCGCAGCGCTCGGTCCACGACCCCATCGAAGGCGCGTGGTCCGCTCCAGCGCCCGAGCTCACCGCGCGCGCCCCCGGTCCGCCGCGAGACGCGCGTCGAGCTCTTCGAGCCGCAAGTGAAGACTCACGATGAAAGGCTCTTCGCCCTCGCGCCAGTGGCCGTAGGTCGTCGTGACGAGGGTCCCGTCCGGCAGAAGCTCGAGGCCGGGATAGGCACAGTCCGCGGCCTTGGTGTTCTTCAGCAGACGCACGCGGTAGGCACCCTCCGTCCCGTTCACGAGATCGTCCCACGTCCCCACCCAACCGACCCAGTCGCCGCGCGTCGCACTCACGAGGGTCGTGTCGCGGAAGGTCAAGAACAGGCGTCCGTCCGGAGCATAGCGGCCGACGTGACGATCGCCGGTCAGCGCCGCAGGGAGCTCACGGGGCGCGCTCCACGTCTCGCCTCCGTCGTGCGAGAAGACGATGAACGAGTTGTGGCGACGGCTGTTCTCGCGCAAGAGGAGCGCCAGCACATCGCCCGTCGGCGAAGGAACGAGGCCTGGCTCGCACAGCCGCGCCTCGGGGTGACGCGCCACGACGACGGGGCGCGACCAGGTCGCTCCGCCGTCGTCCGAAAACACGCGGTAGACCGTGAACGGCCCCGCCGTCCCACCGGCAGTGAGGAAACGTCCGTCGTCGTGAAAGAAGGCCTGGATGCGCCCGTCGGCGCGCTGATGAACGCTGGCCATCGCCACGATGCCGCCGTAGTCACCGATCGGCGCGAGCTCGGTCCAGGTTCGGCCGTCGTCGTCCGAGATCGAGAGTCGAATCGGATAGAGACCCGAGAAGAGCAAGATCCGACGTCCACCCGACGGCGTCAGGACACGGTGCAAGGTCGGAGTTTCGCGGCTCGCCTCCCAACTCGCCGGCGTCGGCAAGCGCGCGCTCCACGTGCGCCCGCCGTCCTCGCTACGCTTGTATTGGATCGCGCCGCGCCCGTGGCCCTTCGGGTAGACACAGAGCATGGTTCGACCATCTTCGAGCAAGAGCGTCGTCGGGTGTCCCAGGTACTGTCCGGGCTCGCGGTCGACGATCGTCTGGCGCTCGACTTCGTCGGCGATGTCGACCACGGGAAGACCGTGGGCGCGGGACAGCGGCGCGGGAACGGGCACGAGGTTGCCGCGGGCCGCGAACCGACGCACGCGCATCGTCGCGCGCAGGGGAACGAGTGCAAAGGCCAGCATCTCGGATTTCGGACAGGCTGCCGCGGTGATCCAGCGGTCGTTCAGGAAGACACGCAGCTGGTCGTCGACGCGCTCGACGCGCAGAGTGAACGGGAGTCCGGCTTCGAGGTGAGCGTGGGCGTCCTCCAAGAGGACGACGCGCCCGCCGAACAGCTCGCCTTCCACGAACAAGCGCTCGCCTTCACCGTCGAACCCGAAGTGACCGCTCCCGAGGCGTACGGCGGCCGCCGTCCATTCCAGCGCGTCGAGGCTCAGGACGGCCTCCAGCACGAAGTCTCCCGGACCGAAGGAAACCGCCCCGTCCAGCGGAGTCTTGCCGACCAGCTCTCCGTCGACCGTGCTCCAACCCGCACGCGGGTCGTGGACCAACCGCGCTTTGCCCTGATCGACGAGCAGCTCCCGCCCTGCATCCGCGAGCTGCGGACGCCGCAACGCCTTCGGAACGAGTTCTCCGACCTCGACAGCCCGCACCACCTCCGGCAGCAGCCAGCTCGCGATCCGCTCGTGAGCCGCCGCACTCGGGTGAATGCCATCGTCCAACCAATCCGCGAGGCGCCCCGTGGCCGCGTCGTGGGCGCGGAAGCGCGCGTGGACGTCGACCAGCACGACTCCCAACCGCTGGGCCAGCATGCGTACGCCCTCGGCATAGCGCGCGTTCACGACGTCGAGTCCGAAGCGCTCGTCGGGGCGGTAGGGCGAAAATCCGAACTCCGTGCACAGGGCATCCGTCCAGAGCAACGGATTGGGCGTCATCAAGATCGGCAACGCACCGGCAGCGCGGGCGGCCTCCACGAAGCTCTCGAGGTCGGCCAGGTAGCTCTCGAGCCCGTGCTGCGGTTCCGTGCGCCCCTCCCCTACGAGCACGGCCGAATCGTTGATCCCGAACTGGATCACGACCAGATCGGGACGGTGCACCAGCACGTCGCGTTCGAAGCGCTCACGCCCGAGTCTCGTCGTCCCTCCTGGCACTCCGGCGTTGCGGGTCCAGACCGTCCACGAGCGCTCCTCGAGCCGCTCCCGGAGGCGAGCGAGCCAGAGCCGCTCCAGCGGGCCTCTGTCGCCCGTGGTCGAGTCTCCGAAGCCGACGATCGTGAGACCGAAATCGTCGGCACGGTCGGACGCCCGCAGACTGCTGCAGGCGAGCAGCCCGGCGAAGAGCAGGAGCCGGAGCACGGCGGCGACGCCTTGCAACCGGCGCCATGGGTGCAGGTTCAATCGACCGAGGGCGACTCCCCCGGACCTCCGGGACCATGCCCGCCGGCACTCGCCTTGACGCGCAGCAGCTCGAGCAGCTGCGCCGCGGCAAAGTCCTCGGGGTTCATCTGGACCGCATACGCCGCGGCCTGGAGCGCGCCCGGCAGACGACCCGAGAGGTCCTGCACCATGGCCTGCCGCATGACCTTCGACGACTGCTGGAAGCGGAACGAGCCCAGCGCGATCCGGTCGTCGCCCTCGCCCGGCGGCAGGACCTCGGCCCGCACCAAGAGCTCCAGGTTGTCGCGGGCCGCCGTTTCCCAGGCCTCGCGCGAGGCCTTGAAGGGCGTGAAATCGAGATAAAGGCGATCCCATGCGCTGACCGGTCCGTCCCCGAGAACACGGAGGAGTCGCGAGCGATCCGCGGTCCAACCCGAGAGCAGCGCCGGGACGTTCTGGAGGCCATAGCCCCGCAGGTCCTCGAAGGCCTGGGAGGCGCGGAACTCCTCGTCCGTCGGGCGGTGACGGCCGGACAGGGGGCGCAGCGACGCGACCACGTTGACGGACTGCGGAGGATAGAAGAAGACGCTCGTGTACGGAAACACCTCCGCGAGCGTCCTCAGATTGACCGTGAAGTCCTCGTGGAGCGAGCCGAGCGGCATCCATTGGACGAAGAGCCCGTCTTCGCGCAGGCAGCTCCGGGCGTTTTCGTAGAACTCCCGGCACAAGAGCGGCGCGTTGCCGGAGAAAAAGGGGTGCTGCTTGCCGTCCGAGACGATCAGATCGTACGTCCGGTCCGTCCGGAGCAGGTAGTGGACGGCGTCTTCGACGAAGAGCTCGACGCGCTCGTCCGCCAGCACGATCGATTCCGGGAACAGGCGCGCGCCCTCGACGACGGCGGGATTGATCTCGACGCAGTCGAGCGTGCGGACGCGGTCGTAGGTCGCCAACGTCGCCAGCGTCGAGGTCCCACCGAGGCCGATGTTCAAGGTGTCCACGAGCCCGGTATCGAGCGTCATCGGCAGGTGCGCGAGCAAGACCTGTTTGCGCCAGACCCGTCCACCCCGGAAGCCCTCCGACAGCGCGATCGAGCACCCGTCGATCGTCATCGACCGCCGGGACTCGTCACCGGGTACCTGCAAGACCTGGACGGTCGCGAGGTCGCCTTCCTTCTGGAACACGAGCTCGTCGAAGGCCAACCCGAGTTGGTCCACTTCCCCTCGGAAGTACGGCGTACTCGGAAGCAGAAAGCACGAGCTGACGAGAAAGACGAAGGCGCCCGCCGCGGGCAGCTTCCAGCGCCGCACCCCGCCGCCGGAGACCGCCGCGAGCACGAGCAGCAGCGCCACGCCCAGGTTGAAGAGCGCCGTCGCCTTGGTGCCCCCGATCGAGCCCAGCTCCGGTAGGATCCAGGCCACGCCGACCAGGGCTCCGGCGATGCTGCCCAGGTTCGCGAGCAAGCTCGCCAGCCCGACCCGATTGCCGAGCTCGCGCACGTCACCGAGGTAGAGGCGCGTCGCGAGCGGAAACGACAGCCCCATGAACATCGTCGCCGGCAGCATGGCCACCACCGCGATGCCGACCTGGATCAACAAGCGCAGTCCCCAAGGCCGGTGCATGCCCTCGATCGAGAAGATCGTCAAGTGTTCCCGCAGCCCTTCGTTGCCCAGCAGGACGGCTGGAATCGCCATGCCGAAGACCGCGGCGACGGCGATCTTGAGCTGGATCATGACCAGCGCACGTTCGGGCTCCCCCTTCGCAACGAGCTTCTCGAGGCGCGTCGCTCCGAAGCCGAGCCCCAGAAGGAACACGACGATCGTCGTCGTCAGGGCGTACGTGCTGTTGCCCATCAGGTAGCGCGAAGCACGGATCCAGTACATCTCGTACGAGAGGGTGCTGAAGCCGGAGGCCACCAACAGCAGCGCGATCCAGCGTCGCGGCAGGAAGGTCGGGATCGCGGTGTCGGTCGCCGGCGCGCGCTCGTTCGTCCGAGCCCCAAGAGCCGTCGAGAGCAGCAAGGCCGCACCCAGGGCGACCAGGAGGTTCAGGCCGTTCGCCACCCACACGCTGCGCATGAGCCCCAGTCGTTCGATCAAGAACAGTCCGGCGACGAACGCACCGCCGGCGGCTCCGATCGTGTTGATCCCGTAGATGCGCCCGAGGTGGCGGTCCAGCGAACCCACGGAGTGGATCATCGCGGCGCAGAGGGCCGGAAACGTCGCGCCCATCAGGGTCGCGGGCACGCACAGGACCGCGAAGACGGAGACCAGCCGCAAGAGTCCCACGCTCGATTCGGAACCGAGCGGTCCGACCAGGGATGCGAACAGCTCGGGCAGGGAATAGAAGCTCGAAGAGAGCAGCGCCGTGCTGAGCGCGATCCCGACCTCGAGGCCGACGAACACCGCGAGCGGGCGCGTGGCGAAGCGGTGCCAGCGATGATAGAGCCAGGCGCCGAGCCCCATCCCGCCCATGAAGCTCGCGACGACCGTGGCCGCTGCCATCGAGCTCGAACCGAAGGTCAGGGACAACATCCGCGACCAGACGATCTGGTAGACCAGCGCGGCCGCTCCTGACGCGAAGGTCAGGGCGTAGAAGGCGAAGACCGCCGCATCACTCGCGGGCGCTGGCTCGGTCGACGCGGACGCCGCAAGGGTCGAAGAGGGCTCGTGCATGGAATCGGGACGGGAACGACGGAGCTCGGCGGCTCCACCCTCGACTTCATCGACGCGAGCGCCGCAAGACTCTACTCCAAGGGCAGCATTCGGAAACCGCCAAAGAGGGCCGGCTGACGGCTTCTGAACACACCCCTGACAAGGGCCTCATGGTCCTTCGTCGAAGCAGAGCTCCATCTCCAGATCGGCACGGGCGTAGTCAGGGTGCGGGCCCCTGCGAACGACCCGGAACCCGCAACGTTCGTACAGTCGAACCGCGCTCTCGAGCTCGGAACCGGTGACGAGCACGACCGAGCGCGCGCCCCGCTCACGCGCTTGCGAGAGACAGGCGCAAAGCAGTGCCTGACCGATGCCACGCCCGCGTTCCGAAGAGTGCACGGCCATCTTCGAGAGCTCGAAGCGCCCCTCCTCGGCGAGCAGCGCGGCCACGCCGACGACCTCGTCGCCACGGCGCGCGCAGAGGATCAGCCCCCCGCGGCCGAGCACACGGCCACGCGGATCGTCGAGGATCTCGCGATCGATCGGCTCGAGTTCGTAGGAGCCCTCGAGCCAGGCCAGGTTGAGGGCCCGGAAGGCCTCCTCCTCCCCCGGGCGAAGCAGACCGATCTCGAGCTCGCCGGCCCCGTCTGGCGGAGCCCCTGCCGCGCTCATTCGACGAAGGTCACGGCACCTTCGGCCGCCTCGAGCGCGAAGCGTCCCGTCTCCTCGCCCTCGTCATCGAGCGTCACGAGCGCCCGGGCGTCGGGCGGTACGCCGTGGACCAAAGAAGCTCCGCGGTAGAGCCGCGCGAGGACCTCCGTCCCATCCGGCCCCGCAAAAGGCAAGGCGCGCCCCTGGTGATCGACGAGCGAGAAGGCGCTCGCGACCAGCGTCGCGTGCGGTTCGAAGCGCAAGTAGCGCGTCGCGGGAATCCGTAGCTGCCCGCCCGTTCGCTCGAGCTCGGCCGGGGGGTGGTAGGTCAGCCGATCCTCGAAGCGCACACAGAGCTCCGCCGAGGCCGGCACGTTCGCTAGCGCGAAGGCACCCTGCGCATCGGTCGTGACGAAGTCACCGTGGGCACGCCAGGTGACCTCCTGCGTCTGCACGAGTCGCGCGACACCGACTTCGGCTCCCGCGATCGGCCGTCCCTCTGCGTCGTAGACGATGCCCGCGACGTGTGCGCGCGTCTCCTCCCCTTCGAAGTGAACGGTCAGGCTCTGCCCCGAGCGGGGCACGGGCCGACGCACGGCCGCCAGCGTATGCGGATCATGAACCTCGACGGCCCAGGACGGACGGCTCGAGCCGGACTCGGGGGGCCCCGCGAGCGGATCCCGCGGACCGCGCAGCGAAAACTGGCCCTGATCGTCGGTGACGGTCACCGAGCTCCCGAACCCGGGAGCGGCCCCATCGACGTAGCGGGTCGCGGTCGACGAACCACGGCCCCCGTCGGCACGCACCGGCACCAGCGCGACGGTCATCCCCGCCAGCGGCAGGCCGCCGGGTCCCAGGACGACGCCTTCGGTCTCGACCAGCGCGCCCGCCAGCACGAGCCGCAGGTCCTGCTCGCTCCCGACTCCGAGATCGGCTTGGACGGGTGCGAAGCCGGCCAGGTAAGCGACCAGCGAGCGACCCGACTCCGAGTCATCGAGCGTCAAGTCCAGTTCGAAGCGCCCGTTCGCGTCCGCGCGAGCGAAGGCGGAACCGGAGCGAACCTCCGCTCCGGCCGCCGGGCGACCGTCCTCGAAGAGGACGTGGCCGCCGACGCGCGCGAGCGCGTCGAGCCGTGGGAGGACCACGTTCCAATCCCAGGTCGAGCTCGTCGGGAGCGGCAGACGCAGCTCGCGCTGGAACCCTTGTGCGAGCGGAACGATGCGGACGAAGACGCCCGGTCCGAGCGGGACCTCTTCCCAGACGAAGTGCCCGGGCGGAAGGACGCGCGCGGCGTCGGCGCCGGTGTGGACGGGATGCGGTAGCTGCTCGAAGAGCGCGACGGGGCGGTCGAGCACCGTGAGAGCCGCTTCGTCGAGACCGAGCTCGAGCCGCGCGGATACCGGCTGCCCCAGGTCGTCCACGACCCGCCCCGCCAGCTGGATCGTCGGCGCGACGACGATCCGCAGATCGCCGAGGCCAGCCGTTCCCGCGCTCAAGTTCGCCGCGAGGATCGTGCGCAGACCGAAGTCGTGAGCGACGAGCCGCCGGGGCCGCTCGGACGCTGTGGACCAGGCCGCGGGCTGGTCGAAACGGAAGGTCCCGTTCCAGGCGCTGCGCGCGAGCTCTTCCCGGCTCTCGCCGTCCTTTCCGGAGGCGACAATGGCGACGCCCGCGAGCGGCAGGCCGTACAGATCGAGCACCTGGCCCGCGACTTCCGCGGCGGGCGCGGTCGTCTCGGAGAGCGCTTCTTCGGCGTTCTCCGGCATGTTCTCGAAGCGCTCCGCCCGCTCGCGCTCGGGGGCCTCGAGGCCTCCGGTCGCGGCGGCGGCCTCCGAAGCGGGGCCCGTCATCGCTCGCACGGGGCTGCGCCCTTCGAACGTCGTCACCCGGGGTTGCTCCGGTCCGCTCGCGAAAGCATCCGGAGCCGGTCGGTCCGCGATCCGGACCCCGGCACCGGGATCGTCGAAGAGGACCGCGGCGAGCGTGATCGAAACGAACACGGCGGCGGCTCGAGTCGCGAGCGGGACGCCCTGGAACCAGGTCCCCCCCGGTCCTTGCGGGGGAACGCTACGGATCGGCCCCGTCTCGAGCGCCGACGGTCCACCGGCGAGCGGCAAGAGGGCCTGGAACCAGACGTGACGCTCTCCGTCGTGCACTTCGTCGAGCAGCTCGCGAAGCTTGCCACGCGCGCGGAACAGCCGCTTGCGAACGGCGTTGTCGGAACTGTGCGTGCGCTCGGCGATGTCCTGGGTCGAAAGGCCCTGGAAGTAGCGCATCACGACGGTCGCGCGGTACGGCTCCTCCAGCCGGCCCACGGCTTCGAGCACCTGGTTCATGACCGAGCTCTTGGCGACGTCGTCGACCGTCGATGCGTCGGTCTCGTCCCGTGCGACCTGCGCTTCGCGATGCCGTCGGCGTGTGTTGCCGCGGCTCACACGGCGGGCCAGGTTGAAGGCCACCCGCCCCAACCAGGCGCGCAGTTGGCGCACGTTCTCACCGTAGCGCGGAGGCGAGACCAGCGCCGCCAGCATCGTCTCCTGCATCACGTCGTCGGCCCCATTCGGATCGCGGACGAGCGAGTGAGCCAGGGTCCGCACCCAGGGGGCCTGGGCCAGGAGCAGGTCGGAGTCGATCAACGTGGAGTCTTCGCTCATGGCCATTCGTCGGGGAGTGCGGTCCGTGGAGGTCCTTGTAGCCTAGCAGTCCGACGAAAAAGTGCCTTGGAAGCGATGCGGGGAGACCGGGCCTTCTGGAGCCGAACAGCGCGCCGGACGACCTTCTCGATCGGGCTGCAAGCTGGGACGACTTCCAAAGGGTCTGGGTTCCGCCCGGACCGCCCAGAAGGCCGCTTTCTGCCGGTGTAGAGGGGGGTCGCAGGCCCGCGCCATCCGCTCAGACCCGGCGTAGGGCCTTCTTGGCGCCCCTCTGCTGCGCCTTGCGCCGGATCCGATCCTGCTTCTGCGAGGCGCGGGGGGTCGGAGACGTCGGTACGGCCGGCACGCGCACGATTCGCGCCCGGCGGCGGACCCGGGCCCGGGCGCGGATCTCGCGGTCGATGGCCCGGAGCGCGCGCCGGCGCGGAAGGATGCCGCCACTGACGAGCGGCAGCCCCAGCCGGAGTGCGAGCCCGTTCTCCACCAGCGAGGCGAGGCCGCGCCGGCGCTCGCGCACCGTGTCACCGAGCTGCACCAGACGCAGGGTCACGCGCGATGCCCGAATGCTCGTGAAGCCGACCTGCTCGATCACGACGCCCCAGGCCTCCAGCCGGCCCGCGAGAGCCCGCTCCAGCTCGCCGTCCAAGCCTTCCACCTTGCTCAGGGCAGTGCGCGAACGGGACCAGAGCACTTCCATCACCGAGATGCCGGACAGCTCCCGCATCGCACGCTCGAGGTCGTCGACCTCGACCAGGGCCTTGCGCACGTCGACGATGCGGTAGACCAGGTTGACGTCGACCTCGTAGACCAAGCCCTCGAAGTTCGTGAGTCGCTGTTCCGCCAGATCGAGCGTCCGCGCGCGGGTCGGAACGACCTCGAGCTTCTGAAAGAACGGGATCAGGAAGCGAAAGCCGGGCTCCACGACCGTGGTCGCCCGCCCGAGGCTGAAAAGCAGGCCTGTATTGCCCGACTCGACCGTCCGCCCCATCGAGCGAAAGAAGGCGTAACCTGCCGGAGCCAGGGCGAAGAGGTTCTCGCGCACGGTCTCGAAGACCCACTCCTGGATTCCGGAGAGGAGCGTGTCGACGAAGCCCGCGGCAGTCACGCCTCGCCCCGCATCCGTGGCGACGATCGCATCGAACGCGCGCGGGTTCTCATTCCGCGCTGTCGCCTGGGCGCTCGGCCGCAGGAGGAGGAGTCGCCGCGGGCCCGCTCGGGGCGGTCGTCGGGGGTGCGAGCTCCGTTCGGGGTCCGTCCCCGGTCCCCGTCGCGATCACGGCGCCCGTCACGAGCGCGACCGAAGCCTCCGCACCGAGCCCTTCGCTCCGGAAGGCGTGGTAGAGCTCGAGCCGCTCGCGCGCCAGGAGGTCGAGCTGGGTGATTTCGAGCGAAGCCGGCGAAGGCGAGATGTTCGAGAACCCGAACTGCAGGATGCGCACGCCCCATTGATCTTCGACTTCCGCGAGCTCGTGGTGGATCCGCGCGACCATCGCCGCCGTCTCCTGGACCGAACCGCGGTCCTGCTCTTGAACGACCTTCTGAACCGCAATGACGACACGGTTCTGCAGCCCGGTCACCAGGTCGTCGATCTCGATCATGGCCTTGCGCAGGTCCATGATCTGGTACATCACCTTGCAGTCGACCTCGTAGACGAGGTTGTCGCGCAGCTGGATCACCTGCGGCTCGAGGTCGAGCGTGGTGTGGCGCGTGTCCTCGATCTCGTATTTCTGGATGATCGGAAGCTTGAAGCGAACGCCGGGACCGACGACTTCCTGGGCCCGCCCCAGCGTGTACTTGAGACCGTGCTGGCCGTCGTAGATCACGACGAAGACGCCCGTAATGTTCTCGAGGAGCTCGAGCAGCATGGGCGCCTAATTACGCGACGCCTGAGCCGAGATCAAGCGCGGGCGGTGAGCACCATCCGATTCGGACGCTCCCGACGGACGCCCCGGGAGTCCGTCGACCCAGCGCTTCGGATGCCAGGGCGTCGGCATCCGCGGGGGACGGCAACCGCAAACGCGGACGAATCCGTGGCTGCGGCGAGGTTTCAGGTGTCGTGAAGGCTCAGCCGCGCTGCTGCAAGCCACAGTTCTGTCGATACACGGCATGGAGGAGCAGGCGCTTCTTGGTCACGAGGCGATCGCGTCGGTCGAGACCCTGAACGCCGCGATGGCCTGACGACCAACCTTCTCGATCCCGGAGGCGTTCGATGTCCCCGATCGCCGCCTCCGCCTCGGACAGGCTCTGATTCAACTTGGCGATCCGGCGCTCGAAGACGCCGACCTCCGCGGCCCGCTCGGAGCGGCGATCCTCGATGGCATGCTTGCGTTCACCACGGGCGACCTCGCCCACGAGTTCGAGCATGCGCACCTGGAAGTCCTCATGGGTGACCCGACCCTCGAGCAGCTCGACACCGAGTGCGGTCAAGCTCTCTCGCAGCCCACAACCGCCCTCCGCGTCGAAGAGCGTGGGACCCGGCGCCGCGCTGACCGCATCGGCACGCATCCGCTCCGACTGGCGCCTGAGCTCTTCGAGCTCGTCGCGCGCGCGGTCGCGCGAGCGGATCATCTGCTCGCGCGATTGCTCGAGCTCCTGGAGGAACGTCGCGGGAGACACCCCACGGACCGAACGGGCCTGCTCCTGGATGCGATCGAGGAGCCGCTGGCGGATCTCCTCACCGACGAGCGCGGCGCGCTCCTTGGCAAGATCCTCGAAGTGCTGCTCGAGGACCTCGGCGACCGAAGCGTCGACGAGACTCGAGAACGAACCCGTGCCGATCGCCTTCAGGACCCTGCCACCAGCGAGCGGCAGGTCCGACGCATCTCCAGGCGCGTTTCCGTCGCCGGGAGGAGGGAATGAACTACGCATACGACCTTCGCCAGGCCTCTCGACCCGGCCACCTTCCTTGTGAACCAGGATCGATTGTAGGGCCGCGGCCGTGATTCTGCCCACCCCTGCTCCCGCAGCCCGCCGAAGAACGGCGGGCTGCGGTCGAGGAGGCCGTCACGGATCAGGCCCGTGCGCCCCCGCGTGTCAAAAAAATTCGCCGGGGCGAGCAGCCCCGGGCCCCTCAGAGGCCCAAGACGAGATCGATCGCGTTGTTGAGCGCAATCGTGCCGGGAACGAAGGTCGATCCGTGAGCGAACAGGTTCGCGCCCAGCAAGGCCACGTCGTTGGGAATCGCGATCGAGTGCGCCCCGAAGCCGACGTTGGCGGGCAGGAAGGGCGGCAGGCAGAGCAGCTCCCCGACGACCGTCCCCGAGAGGATGATGCCGGGCGGCGCTACGCCACCGGTTCCGAGCGAGACGATGCTCGCCAGGGCGCCCGGCGTCGCGATGTCGATCGTCGAAACCCAGTTCGTCCCGAGCACCGGGTTCGTCAGCGAGGCGAAGCCCGCCGGGTTGATGCCCGCCCCGTTGCGCGGCGTGGCCGAGGCGAGGGTCCCCGAACCCTCCGTGCAAGCCCGAATGACCCAGTTGCCCGCGTAGAAGAGCGGGCAGAGGATCGACCAAGTCGACGGATCCAGCCAACCCGTGCTGAGCTCGTCGAGCAGGTTCAGGCCGGGAGTGCAGGTTCCCGAACCGCCGTTGTCGGTGAAGAAGTTCGCCGCATAGCCCCCGCCACAGCTGCCGTTCGGATTGATGTTCATCCGGAAGGCGACGACGTAGTCATCGCTGACGACCACGTTGAAGTTCGAGAGATCGACCGTGTTGAGTCCGGTGCTGATCAGCTGCACGCTCGCGGACTGGTCCGCATTCAGGTCGAAGATCTTCGTGCCCAGGACCGCCGTCCCGTTGCCGTTGAACGTCACGCTTCCCTCGTAGATCTCGACGTTCGCCGTGGCGTTGAAGCCGCCACCTCCGCCCGTGTGGCCGAACCCGACCGAGACCGTGTTGAGCTTCTGCGGAGGCGTCCCGGGGGGCATCTGGAAATAGGTTCCCACCGCCTCGCCTTCGCACAGTCCGGGAATGATGCTCACGTTCTGAAAGCCCGACGGGACCTGAGCCAGGGTGTCGTTTTTCCAGAAGGTGTCCGTGCCATTGGGGCAGGTCTGGGCGTGGACCACCGCCGAAGCCGAGAAGCCCACCACCATGCTGAAGGCGACGGTGGTGAACAGGGACAATGTGGATCGCGCCATGGTCGAGTCGACTCCGTGAGAGAGGTCGTTGGAGTCCTCCCGCCGCGAGCGGGAGGGGAAATCGCTTCTGAGCGTACCACAAGGTGCGGGTCTTGGAATTCGCTCAGAGATCCTCATCCTGCCTCCCGACGGGGGCCGATAGCTGGCCGGGGGGGTCGGTCCTCGCCTCCATTTCCCCGGCCGGAAACGAGGACCTCTCCCCCGGATCAGCCGTGATGAACAGCCCCATCGAAACTCCGCGCTCGAGCCCGGAGGCCCTCGCCAACTTGGTCGCCCGTTGCCGTTGGCTCGCGACCTTCATCGAGGCCCTGCCGAGGCTGCCGGAGCGGAGCGAGGCCCCTTTCCTGCACGCCCAGCTGGACGAGGCCTTGAACGGCCTGAGCAGCGCGGTCCGTCGCCATCGCGGTGAGGAGCGTCGCGAGAAGAAGCGCTCGGAGGAAGGCGCGGAGAAGAAGGGCGAGGGCTTCCTCGGACTCTTCCGCCGCTCGAAGTCGAAGCAGGAAGCCGAGCCCGAAGTCGAGATCGAGGATTCCGAGAGCGGTCGCACGGACGGCCTCATCGGCAACTCGTGGACGATTCCCCTACCGGACCTCATCGGATTCTTGGCCTCTTGCAAGAAAGTCGGCGTGCTGTGGGTCTACAGCCCGGAGGAAACGTTCCTCATCGAGATCAAGAATGGCAGCCTGATCCACGCCACGAGCGACCGGACTCCCTCTGGCTTGCGAATCGGCGAGATCCTGGTGCAGCAGGGCGTGCTCTCGCAGGACGAGCTCGAGGACTTCGTCGCCGGCAGCGAAGGTTCGATGGGCATGCTCGGAAACGCTCTGGTCGAGGGTGGGATCATCACCAAGGAGAACCTCGATGGTGCGCTCGACTACCAGGTGCGCCAGATCTTCCAACGCCTCATGGTCGCGGATGACTCGCTCTTCCGATTCCAGGAAGGCATGGAGCTGACCCTCGCGCACCACGTTCACCTCAACGCGACACAGGTGATGCTCGAGGCCGCCCGCATCCGTGACGAGCATCTCAACCAAGCCGCCGAGGCCATGTCGAACGCCATCAAGTCGGCGGCGGCCGACCCTTCGGAGGTCACGTCGCTCTTGTCCTCGCTCGAGGACCGGCCCAAGGCGCCCCGGGACGAATCGCACGAGACTTCCGCGAACGCTCAGGAGCCCAGCGGAGGGGGCGGCGATACGCCCGAAGCCGTGCTGTCCACCAAGGGCCCTCGTCCGGACGAAGAGTCCGTCGCGAAGGACGGCTCGGACGCCCGCAACTCGCGCTCCTGAGCGCGCGCCCAGGGCAGAGCCTGGGCCACGAATTGCGCCAACCAGAGGCCGGACGCGGGGAGGACCTGGAAGAGCAGGCGATGCGCCGAGGTGTCCAGGTGTCGCACCAGCTCACGGTACGTGCCCAGATAGACCGCGACGTACCCGGCCAGCACGAGGAACAGGGCCAAGGCCAGAGTCCGTGCGCGCGGATTGCGGCCGCCGGCAACGAGGACGCCGACGATGACGAAGGCCAGGAGCAGAAGGCGCGTCTGCTCGGGCTTTTGGGCCATGTGCTCGAGGAAGGCGGACAAAACGACCGGGAGATGATCCGCCCCGTTCCGCGCGACCAGCTCGAAGAACCCCGGAACGACGTCCAGCTTCGCCACGTGCACGTCCCGCATGTAGCCCTGAAGGAGGTCGCTTCGAAAGTCGAAGCGCCGGTTGAACCATGTCAAGTAGCCGAAGGAGACGAGCGCCGGCCCCGCGAGGGCCGCCCAACCCCTCCGGCCAAAACGAACGGGTGAGCGGGGACCCAGGAGAGTCCCGCGAACGCCGAGTGCAACGGCCGTCGCGAGTAGCACCAACAGGCCCTCGTTCTTGGACCAGAGCAAGAAGGCGGCGACGAGACCGGCGGGGACGAGCCAGCGCGTGTCACGCTCTTCCTCGACGCGCGCGAGCATGTCCCAGAGTACGAACACGCCGAGCCCGACGAGCAGGTCAGAGTACGCGCGCTGCGCGCTGAACCACACGAAGCCCAAGGTCCCGAGGCAGGCGAGGAACAGCGCCGCGACCCCGGGGCGCAACCGACGACGCAAGGCCGACGCGACGAGGAACAGGTACGCGAACAGGAAGACCTGCACCCCTAAACGATTCTCGACGTGGGTGATCTCGCCGGCCACCACGAAGGACCAGAGCTGAATCATCGAGTTCAGCGGCGGATAGTCGCGATGACTCACGATCGTGGGGAGTTCGGTCGTCTGCCGGAAGGCCTCGCCGAAGCCGTCCGAACAGAAGATCGCCTTGGCCTTCGAAGCCCAGATGTGCGCCTCGTCGGAAACGGAGACCAGCTCGAGCGACGAGATCAGGATCCGGTCGGCCAACCCGACAGCGACAAGAACGAGCACGCCGCGGAAGAACCAGACCTCGAGCGCCCACTCCTTTCCTCGCGGCGGTCGCGTTCCGCGCTCCTTGGGCCGCAACGAAACGACGAGACACGCCAGCGCCAAGAGTCCGGGAACGATGCGGGCCGCCGGAACGTGATACGAGAGCGGTGACCAACCCCAGGCGATCAAGAACAGCGCCAGGAGAAGGTTGCCCGTCAAGAGACTCTGTCCCAATCGCCCTGACAGGTCTTCGCGCTCGAACACCGCGAGGCTGCGGGTGAACGCGAGCCCGGCGCAGAGCGGTACCCCGAGTGCCACCGCGAGGCCGAAGAGCCCGAGGGTCACCGCGACTCCCCCTGGCCGACGAGCTGCCAGAGTCCGAAGGAGGGCCCGCGCGCGAGCTCGCGGGCTCCGGCTACGGTGGCGAGGTCCATCCCGGAGGCCAGGTCGAGGACGAAGGCCTCCCAACCCTCCTCCTCTCCGAGTCCGATCGCGGATGGCGCGCGCGGGTCGTGCGTGTGATGAGTCAGCTCGAGCGGGTAGAGCATCGTTCGCAGGCGGAGATACTGCAACGGACCCCGCGAGCGCTTGGCATACGCCACGATCAGACGGCTGTCAGAGGGCACGAGTTCGGTGACCGCGGACCAGGCCCCGAAGTCGTCCCCCAGCGTGCGCTCGAAGCGTTCGTCCCTTTCCGCCAGCAGTGCCGCCCGTCGCAGCGACGCGCTCGGTCGTGCCAGGCCGTGGACGACGAAGACGAGGCCCGCAACGGCTTGCCAGCCCACGACGAGCACGACGGCACAGGCCAGCCAGGTCTCGAAGCGTGCGGAAAATCGGCCTCCGCCCTCGGACTTCATGAAGGCTCGGGCCTCATGCGGGCTCGGGCGTCATTCGCTCGCCCGCTGCTCGCTGCGCAAGAGGTCGATCGTCTCGACCGCGTGGCGCAGATGCGGAATGACGATGCTCCCCCCGACGACGAGGCCGACGTTGAGACCATCGAGCAACTCCTCGTCGCTGTACCCGGCTTCGACGCATCGCTCGAGGTGATAATCGATGCAATCGTTGCAACGCAGTACGCTCGACGCCACGAGCCCCAAGAGCTCCTTCGTCTTGCCGTCGAGGGCCCCGTCCCGATAGGCCGAGGAATCGAGGTTCAAGAACCGATTGACCCCCTTGTGCCCGGCGCCGAGGATCCTCGCGTTCATTCGTTCGCGCTTCTCGCGGAACGCATCCAGTCGAGTCGTCATCGCATGTTCATCCGCTTGCCGTTGTCTTCGATTCCGGATGCCACGAGCACGCGTGCGAGCTCGTTTCGGAGCACCTCCAAGGAGACCGGCTTCGAGAGCACGGCGTTCACGTGCGAGGAGATGTCCTCGTCCTGCCCGACATCGGAACCCCAGCCCGTGAGCACGATGATCGGAATCGTCGAGCCTATGCGCCGAATCTCCCGGGCAAACTCGACGCCGTTCATGTCCGGCATGCCGAGGTCCGTCACGATCGCGTCGAAGCGGCCGCGCTCGAAGGCCGCGAGCGCGAGTTTGGGATCGGAGTAGGCCACGACGTGGTGTCCGATCTGGCCGAGCACGTTCTTCAGCATGTCGAGCACGTCGACCTCGTCATCGACGACCAGGATCGAGCCCGACTGGGAAGCCTTGGGACCGGCTTCCACGAGGATCGTCGGCTCCTCGGCCGCGGCCGGCAAGACGAGCCGAAACGTGCTGCCGGCGCCTTCTTCGGAATCGAACTCGATCTCGCCGCCAAGCCCCTGGGCCAGCTTCCAGCAGGTGCTGAGCCCGAAGCCATAGCCCCGTGCCCCCTTCGTGGTGAAGAAGGGCTCGAAGAGTCTGCGGCGCGTCTCGTCGTCCATCCCCACGCCGTCGTCCTTGACCTGGAAGACGACCCGGTCGCCATCCACTCTCGTCGAGAGCTCGATCGTGCCGTTCTCGCGAATCGCGTCGACGGCGTTGAAGATGAAGTTCGTGAGGATCTCCCGGATCTCCGCGGCCACGGCATGAACGGGAGGTGTCTTCTCCAACACCTTTTCGACCTGGATCTTGATCCCACGACGACGCGCCTCGACGTTCCACTTGTGTCGCGTGAAGGCCGGCATGTCATCCATGAGCTGGTCCGGCTCGAGGTTGATGGCCCGATCGTCGGTCGAGCGTCCGCGCGCGAAGGACTGGAGCCTGCGCACGGTGTTGGCCGCATCGAGTGCGCACGTTCGGATCTTCTCGATCGAGACCTGGACCTCCCGTTCGAGGCCCTCCCTCGAGAGCAGGACGTCGCAGAAACCGAGGGCCACGAACAGCGTGTTGTTGAAGTCGTGCGCGATCCCGGCCGCCATCTCCCCCAACGCGGAGAGGCGTTCGGACTGAACCATGCGGACCTGGGCCGCGCGGGTTTCCGCGAGGGCCTCCTTGTACAGCTCGAACAGGAGGATGTTGTGGATCGCCGTCGCCGCATGGTCGGCGTACAGGGACAGGAGCCGCCGGTCCTGCCCCGAAAAGGGCTGAGGCGCTCCACGGTGGTCGAACTGGAGGGCGCCGATCACCTTGTCCCCGACTCGCAGGGGCGTGCAGAGAACCGACGAGATCTTGAATCGCGCGATGCTCTCGTGCTTCAGGAGCTCGGGCTGCTCGCTGGCATCGTCGATGACGACCAGCTCGCGCGAGGTTCGAACCCGTTCCAGGATGGTCGCGCTGAGCGGAGAGTGCTCGGCGCTCTCGTCCTTCATGTGCGCGGCCAGGATGCGCGTTCGCCCGTCCTCCTCGAAGAGGATCACGAAACTGTTCTCCGCGTCGAAGAGCTCACGCAGTCCGTCCGAGAGGTAGCTCAAGAGCTGCTCCCGATCCTGGGTGCGGTTCATCGAGCGCGAGATCTCGAGCAGGCGCTGGTAAGGACCGGGCGAATCCACGCTCTCCTCGGCACGCTCGTCCAGCCGCGCGGCGGCCTCCTGTTCGAGGTCGTCGAGTCGCCGGCGGGCTTCGTCGGGGTGGGGATCGTGCTCAGGGGTCAGGGGGGGGGCCTCCTGCTCGGGTCGCCCAGCCTAACCTGGAGGCTACATCGTTGCATCACGAGCGGACGAGTCCGCTCAAGCGCGCGAGAACGGCGGCTCGACGGGGCTCGTCGAGATAGCTCTTTTCGAGCCCGGCCTCCCCGATGCCGTCCACGACCGTGCGAAAGACACCCAGGCATTTGCGCAACCAGAAGAGTCCTCGCTCCGTGCGCCCAGCGGAAGCGTGCAGCTCCCCGAGGGCGGCGTAGACCGACCAACACTGTTCCACGAGCCCGTGCGCCTCGGCCAGCTCCTTGGAACGGTGCAGAGCGTCGGAAGCCGTGGAGGGATCCCCGCTACGCGCCGCGACGAGCCCTGCCAGCCGCAGATGACGCGCGGCCATCGGCGGCGTCTCGTCCAGACGAATCGACGTCTCGACCTCGTCGAGGGCCCGTCGCGCGGCCTCCACTCGACCCGCATCGCAGGCCAACTCCGCCGCGACGAGCAGCACGTCGGCGAGGTGCAGCCGCTCCCCAACGGACCGCAGCGTCGCGAGCGCTCCGTCGAGTTCCTCCAACACGCTGCTTCCGTCGTCATCGACACGGCGACAGCGCACCAGCAAAGCCCGCGCGAGCGCTTCGTCGGACGGGCTCTCGACCTCGCGCGCGATCCGTTGCGCGCGGGTCGCCGCGATCCGCGCCTCGTCGGGCTGCCCGAGGTGGTTGCGCGCCTCGCCCAAGACGTGCCAAGCGGAAGAGAGGATCGCGTCCCGCTCCCCCACCGCTTCTCCCGTTCGTACGGCGCCGACCGCTTGCTGCAGGGCGCGCGACGGAAAGCCCTTCTGGAGCCACACGTGCGCCAGCTGAACGCGGGCGAGGACCTCGACGCCCGAATCGCCACGGGAGTTCGCGAGCTCGAGCGCCTTGGTCTGGCTCTCGATGGCCCGGCCGAAGTCCCCCGCCCACGCTTCGAGCTGGCCCAGGTTGGAGAGGGTCACGGCCACCGACGTCGAGCCCCCCACCTCTTGCTTGTAGCTCAGCGCGTCCTCGTAGTAGCGGCGTCCTTCCGCCAGCCGCCCACAGACGAGCGCGATGCTGCCCAGGTTCGTGAGGGAACGCGCCTTGCCGTCCACGTCCCCCGATGCCTCGCGCTGCGCGAGCGCCTTGCCGTGCAGCTCCATCGCGCGCGGATAGTCGCAGGCGAGGTAAGCCAGTCCTCCGAGATCGTTCCAGAGGTTCGCCGCAGCCGGATGGGATGCACCGCCGAGAAGCTCCAGTCCAGCCTGGAAGGCGCGCGCGCTCTCGACCGTCTGGCCGCGCTTGGCGTGGATGCGTCCGAGGAGCGCATGGGCGGCCAGCGCTTCGTCCAGCTCGCCGCCCGGCGGTCCGTCGGCCAGCGCGGCGACGAGGGTCGCACAGGCCTCCTCTGTACGACCGGAGGCCTCGAGGCACGCCGCGACGCGTGTCCGCAAGCGCAGGCCCGGACCTCCGAGCCGAACGGCCGTACCGTAGTCCGCGCGCGCCTCCGTCGGACAACCCGTGCTTTCGAACGCTCTGCCGCGCAGCTCGAAGAGCCGTGCCCGCCGCAGGCCGGTAGGATCGGTGCCCGGGTCCTCCGCGCGAGCGGCGGAGTGCGGGTCCGAAGCGCGTCCCTCCCCCTCGCTCCGCGCCAGCAGGGCCTCGAGCCAGGCCAATCCCTCGCGCGCCGACGCTCCCGACAGGGCTGCTTCCAGGACGGCCGCGTCGAGTCCGCTCACCAGCTCGAGGCAATCTCCCGCGAAGGCGTGAGCGAACAGCTCGGGCGCGAGCAGCTCCCCCTCCACCCGGGCCAAGTGGTGCGCGATCCGGGCATGCAACCGCCGCCGCTCGGCGTCCGTGGACCCCGCGACCAGAGTCCGGGCCAAGGCCTCGGACGCCAGACGCAGGCCGCCTGCGGGCTCCGCCTGGGAGACGAGGATTCCCAGGCCGCGCAGCACGTCCAGCTCCGTGACGATCGGAGGACCGAAGACTTGCTCGAGTTCATCCGCTGTCGTCGCACGTCGAAGCAGTGCCAACCCGAGCGCCAGCTCACGACCGGCAGGACTCGAGGCTTCGATCAAAGCCTCCGCCTTCCGCGTCAGGGCGACCGGAAGCGACGCGTCGAGCAACGCCTCGAGCTCGGGCTCTTCGCCGCGGTGGTCGCAGGCGACGAGTGCGGCCGCCGCTTCCAGACTCCAACCCGGGTGACCATCCGTTCTCCGCGCGATGGCGCGCGTGAGCGGGGCCGCTCCCGCTAGCGCCCCCGTGCAAGCGCGCATGGCCGCCTCCAGTTCCGCACTGCGGCGAACGCCGAGCTCGGTCCACTCGAGGCCGGGATCGCCGAGCTCGTCCGAGCCGGGCCCGGTCGTGAAGGCCAGCAACGCCGGAACGTCGGTCCAGGCCGCCCGGAGGCGAAGGGCGTCGGGGACGTCGTAGGCGAGCACGAGACAGGGTCGTTGGTTCGGCCCCCGGGCACCCGCGCGCGCGAGCAAGCGAGCACGGAGCGCAAGGGGATCCTCGGACGCGAGAACCGCCACCCCCTGGGCTCTCGCCCGGCGAGCCAGCTCCCGCAACAGACCGGCGCGCCCCGTCCCCGGCTCGCCCTGGACGCAGAGCACGGGCGCTTCGGGGTGCCCGGGATGCGCGAGGGCGCGCCGCAACCAACTCTGGAGTTGGGAGTCCACGGCCGCGGTCGGCCGAATGTCCGTCCGGATCCAGGGCCTCTTCCTGCTTGCGAAGGCCTGCGGATCGAGCTCGAGCAGGGCCCGGACGAGCCCCCTCGCCGTCGGAAAGCGCAGGTCGTCGTCGACCTCGACGAGCCGCTGCAGGAGCGGCTGGAGCAACGGCGGAATGCGGCGCCACGCTCCCCGCGGTCGATCGCGCCCGGGGATGCTTCCTTCGCAGACGTCCAGGAGTGACGCCCCCAGGGCGTAGAGGTCGCCCTCGGGGGTGGGTGAGGCTCCGGCCAACACGGCCGGTGAGGCGTAGCGCGGCGTGCCGCGCGCCGGCCCCGCATCCCCCACCCGGCCCGCAAGGCCGAAGTCGATCAACGTGACGCGTACGGCCTCGCCGCGCTCCACCAGGACGTTCGCCGGCTTCAGATCCGCGTGGATCCAACCGTTGCGGTGCAAGGCATCGAGGGCGAGGGCGGCCTGCACGAGCACCTCGTACAAGACCCCTTCGTCCTCGAGCACACCGGCCTCGCCGAGCTGCCGTCCGGGGACGTCCGCGAACACGAGAAAGGCCTGCGACGGGTCGTCCGCAAGCCGTCCCGCGTCCAGGAGTTCGACGATCCCCGGATGCGCGAGGCCTTCGAGCAGCCGACACTCGCCTTCCAATTCGCTCCAGGGCCCACGACGGATGACGACGGAGCGCCCCGTCCAGTCGTCCCTCCCGCGGTGGACGCTGACCGAAGGGTTGCTCGAGAGTTCTTCGGTCAGCGAATAGCGATCGACTTGCATGCCCGGGAGTCGTTTCGATTCCGCACCGCACCACCCGCTCGACGCCCGGGCCCGAGAGGCTTCCGTCAGCGGCGCGTTCCGTCGGTCAGGACGTTTTGGTCTCCACTGAGCAGGAAGCTCCGCACGGCGAAGCGTCCGGTGATGACGTTCGCGGAACCGGACACCGTCATAGCACTGACGGGGGCATGGATGCACCCATCGAGCGTGTTTCCGCTGCCCGGAATCCAGACCTGCGATTCGATCGAAAAGGCGAGCAGGTCGTCGACGGCTCCGGTCCACGTGCCGCCACCCGCGAGAAAGACGACTTCTTCGACCGCCACGAGCGTGAGCGTCGCATCGATGCCATCGCCTTCCACGTAGATGCTGCCCGTGGAGTAGACAACGCCGTCGAGGGGGATGCCCGTCGACGTCTCCGGACCACCGGAGACTCCTGCCACGATGAAAATGTCATCGGAGAAGTGCATGCCGTTGGCGATGGAGTGGTTCAAGTACCAGGACTGGTCGTGGACTGTCCCCAGGCCAGCACTCGCTGCTGCCTGGACCGAGCTCCCGTCGAGAGTGTGCTCGCCGTTCACGATTTCCTCCAAACCGTAGGTGCGATCCCCACTGACCCAGTTCCCGTCACCGCTGATCCGCAGGGCCCCGTTGGCGACCAAGGGGCCGTGGACGGCATTCGAGGTCCCGGACACCTGCAACGACTTGCGACCTGTCGAGGAGGTGTGCGAGACCGCGTTCAAGTACAGCTTCTGCTCCGAGGGCGTCGTTCCGGCACCGGAGAGGGCTTGGATCCGCGCATCGAACAGCGCCTGGTCGTAGCAGTACATCAGACCGAGAATGCCCTGTTCACCCTGGGCGTTTTCGCCCTCGAGCAAGCCCAGGACCGGAAGAAACTCACCGTAGTCCGGCTTGTTGCTGAAGTCGTCGGGGAAGATGTTGAACTCGATGCCGACGAGCGACCCGTCGGCATAGGCGCTTCCGATCTCTCCCGACGACATCAAGACGGTCTGTGGCACGAGCACCTTGACCAATTCGAGCAGGGAGACCTTGACGGCCTCGTCGTCCACCAAGAGACCGTGGTACTTGGGCATGATCACCCGCAACGGCTTCTCGCCGATGTCGATGTTCATGCAGTTCCAATCGACGCCCGGACGAGGAGCGGCAAGGACATTGTTGAGGTCGCCATTGGCACTGTCGCTGAGCGGCAGCATCTCGTTGCTTTCTTGTGCCGCGAACGAGCCGGCACCGAAGAAAAGAGCGAGAAGGACGCTGAACCGCGTTGATTTGAATCCGGATGTTCTCATTGGTTTGCTCCTGAGAGGAATGGTTGTCGACCTCGCTGCACCTGTCGAAGCACCCCACACGGGCACCTCGTATGGGGTGAGCCGCGGCGCCTAGAAGCGGGCGCATGGCGAAGCCCGTTGGACGAAGAGAGGGGCGACGAGGGCCAGAGTGGGGACCGTTCCCCGGTGAATGCGGCGGGCCTTTCCCGCGCGTGCGACGAGCAGCGCGGGCCACGGTTCATCGATTCCTCGGCAGTCGGTCGAAGAACTCGATCGGGTCTCGACCGCGTCCTCGACGTCCTTCGCGCCGAGCCCACCGCCCCCGGTGGGCACCGCCAGGTCGCCCGGAGATCGAGAAGGACAGCCACATGGAGTGCATGTTCAGTAGGACCAAGATGCGCTCCGCTGGATCCTTCGAACGCAGGGAGACGACCCCGAAGGCGGAGATTCGTCGGAATTCCCACGATCGGGACGGGGCGGTTCGAAGGCCGACGGGCCGCTCGAAGGCTGTCTCGCATCACTTGCGACTTCCTAACCACGGCCCCATCGTGCACCAGCGCTTCGAAAAAGGGTCTTTCTGCGCGACCGTAGGGGGCCCGAATCGAATGAAGACCCGTTGAAAGCCACCTCCCCTCGCTCCTTGACCCCCACCGCCGAGTCGATCGTCCGCCGCTTCGAGCGGCCGCTGCGGGGCTACCTCATCGTCCTGGGCTGCCCGGTCGCGACCGTCGACGACCTCGTCCAGGACACGTTCCTTTCGTTCCTGTCGGCCGATTTCGAGCACCGCTCGGAGACCGCCACGAGCGCTTACCTGCGTCGGATCGCGCGCAACCTCTTCCTCAAGTCGCTCGGACATGAGCGGAGGCAGCGGGTCCTCGTCGAGATCGCGGCTTCCGAGCGGGCTTGGATCGCGTTCGAAGAGAACCAGGACGACGGAGGCGACTCCTACCTCCAGGCGCTACGCGAGTGCCTGACGCGGGTGAAGGAACGGGCCGAGCTCGTCCTGCGCTTGCGTTACGAGGGTCGCCTGTCGCGCGTCGACATCGCGCGGCGCCTGGGGCTCAAGGAGTCCGGCGTGAAGTCCATTCTGGTGCGGACCAAGAAGCTCCTGCGCGCCTGCATCGAAGAGCGGCTGGTCGGATGATGGAAGAACCCGAAACTGACGATCCCCGTGAGCGCGTCTTGGACTTCGCTCTGAGCGAGGTCCTGCGTGGTTCCGAAAGCCGTGCGGATGCCATCCTCGCCGCTCTCGTACGCGGAGAGAAGGGCACCTACGTTGCGCACGACCCGGAGGTCGTTGTTGCGGGCGCCTGGCCCGCGGGCGCCCGCGCGGCCGTCCTCGACTTTCCGGTCGCGAGCGGGCGCGCGGTGGCGGCCGCCGTCTTGCTCGCCTTCGGACTCGGCGTCTCGCTGTGGCGAGCCCGCGACGTTTTCCCCTTGCACGGCGAGCTCGGTGCAGTGCCCTTCGCGCGCGCGGACCGGGCGCTCGAGGTTGCGCGGGACGATCTCATCGTCTTCACCGACGAACTCCTACCGGGCGACCGCATCACCGCGGGCCGTTCGCCTGTGCGCGTCACGCGCGACGATGCCAGCGAGTTCCTGCTGGAACCCCGCTCGGAAGTCGTTCTGCGGACGTCCGGTCCCGAGCTCATGGCGGGCTCCGTCCGCGTGACGACCGAGGCCGAGCTCGAGCTCGAAGCGCTCGGTCACGACGTCCATGTCGCACCGGGCACCGAGCTCGTCCTCGCCCTGGCAAGAGACGTGTCCGGAGAGCGGTCGCGCGTAACGCTGCGGGTCGAAACCGGCGCGGCCAGCTGGGAGGGATCGAAAGGGGGCTCTCCCCTCGCGAGCGGAGAGACTCTCGACTTTGCCGCCTACCGAGGCGTCGTCGGCTTCCTCGACCCGGCCCGCACGCGTCGTATCGAAGAGCTGGGGCAGATGCTCGCGGGCGACGAGCGCGACTTCCTGCGCATGTGGCAACCCGATCCGTACGTCCTCGAAAAGGCGCGCTTCGAGCTCGACGAGCATCTGGCGAATCATCCGGAGGACTGGTACGTCCTCGACGAGGAGCTGCGCGACTCGTTCGCCAACCCGTCCTTTCCGCGCCCAGCTCGGACCCGCATCCTCGCCTTTCTTGCGCGCTCGCCGTCCGAATTCGGCTACGAACTGGCGCGCGACCTTTGGATGAGCTCTCCCGAGAGCTTCGGGCTCGACACGATCGTCACCCTCGCGGAGCGCGGCGCCTTCGAGTTCGACCGCGAGGTCCGTGCGATCAAGCGCTACCGCGTTTCCGAGGACCTCGACGAGCTCTTCCTGCCGCTCGCCTACCTCGCCCTGCGCAAGGACGCGGAGGCCGTCGAACTCCTCGACCGCGACTTCTTCGAGGCTCAGGACCGGCGCGACAAGCGGAATCCGTTCGTGCGCTTCCTCGTGGCGGAGGTCCTGCGCCGGGTCGGTCGCCCGGAGGCCGTGATGACGGTCCGCGCCGTGGTCTCGGACGAGCTTCGACTGGCGCTCGAGCGCGACGACCTCGCCCTGGCCGGCCGCCTCGTCCTCCTGGCGGACTACTTCGGGACCACCCTGGAGCGCTCCCGGCCCCTGGCCTTGGGATCGATCGCGTCAAGCTTCGAACGCTTCGCGGAGCAGTCCGCGTCGCGGGTCGCCTCCCGCGCGCAGATCACCGAGCTCGCGCTGGACCTCGGGCTTTGACCCGGGCCGGATTCCGCTGGGATTCTTGCGACCGTTTCCGCGCCACGGGCCCTTCTAGGGGGTGGATCCCGCAGCCGAGATCCGAACTCCCGCATTCCCGAGCCCACCACGTCTGTAACTCACCTGTAGGTCGCGCGCTCGACATCCGCCGATGGTCGGTGGAGTCGCCTACGCTCTCGTGACGCCGCGCCGGTCGACAGGGGTTCGACGGGACGCCCGATCCGGGTATCCTGGTGGGCCCGGAATATCAGGGCCCCTTGCTCGCAAGGCGGCCCTGACCCTTCCAAAGTCCCTGAGCCGTTTGCTCCCCACGCTTCGAAGATGATTACGACAATCCTGTTCACGACCCTATCGGTCGCACCGCCCGCCGCTTCTGTCGCGACACCTATCGCGATCGTCTCCCAGGACGAGAAGGCCGAGGCGGCCGAGCGCATCGCCGCCGTCGGTGACGACGTCGACAAACTCATGGAGCTCGCGCAGGAGTTCAAGGACGCCGACAAGGACGAGGCGGCACGCGAGGTCTACCGCAAGGTCATCACGATCGACGCGGATCACCACGACGCGCGCAAGGGGCTTCGGCATCACTCCTACGACGACCAATGGTTCGAGAGCTATGCCGAGCTCTCCCGCTACAAGCGGGAAGAGGCCAAGCGCATGAAGGAAAAGGGGCTCGTCCGCTTCAAGGACGACTGGGTCCCCGAGGGCGACCTGCCCTTCCTTCAGATGGGTTGGATCCGCCAGGACGACGACTCCTGGGAGCACCCGGCCACGATCGCGCGCCAGGCCCAGCTCGAAAGGTACGAGGCCGAGGGTTGGCTGATGCAGACCGACCTCGTCTGGGTTCCGCCGGACGAGCAGCACAAGTGGCAGGAAGGTCTGATCAAGGCCGGCGACGAGTGGATGACCAACGAGGCCGCCGCCGAGTTTCACTCGCACATCGGCCAGTGGTGGACGATCCCGGGCCAGCACTTCATCGCGGCGACGACGACCGCCTGGAACACGGGCGCCGCGGCCGTCGCCAACGCCGACTCGATCTACGGCGAGATGGTTCGCATCTTCGGCAAGCAGATCGAGGGTGAGAAGCTCGAGTTCCTCGTGCTCAACTCGCTCGAGCAGTACAACAACATGGCCGGGGGCAACCAGGAGCTGCAGATTCCGACGTCCGAAGCTTCCGGCTTCTCGTCGATGCACTACGCCTTCTTCGCGGACGCGCTCTTCGACGGCTTTTTCACCGGTGTCGAAGGCGAAGCGCCGATTCCGGTCTACAAGGGCACGGGCGTCGCCTACTGGGACACGAACGATCCCGCGCTCGCGCCCTGGGGGCCGTTCTCGGTTCGGAACGCGGCAGCGCACGCCTACATGGAGCGGATCGACCCCAGCTGGGGTGCGGTCGCCCAGGTCTTGGCGAACCAGCAGCAGCTCCAGCCGAACGTCTTCTGGAGCGAGAAGTCGATCCCGCTGTGGCTGCGCTACGGCGCGGCGGCCTACGTCGAGCGCTACATGAAGGGCCAGAACGACGGCAACCCGTGGGAGTTGCGTGACTGGGCCATCGAGATGGTCGCCGGCAAGGGCGGCGTGCGTGCGCTCGAGCAACTGCTCGCCTTCGAGCTCGACCCGGCCAACGCCGAGGAAGGCGGCAAGATGATGATGGAGGCCGGCGCCGTCGTCTCCTTCATGATGGACGGGGATTGCGCTCCGGTCCGCCAAGCCCACGCGGCCTTCAAGGCGGCGCTGCGCAGCGGCGACTCCGCCAAGGCCAAGGAAGCCGGCGCGGCCCTGACCCAGGCCTTGATCGACAACGAAGCGCAGCTGAAGACCTACCTCGGTCAGTAGTCGCGCGCGTAGCGCGCCGCGCTGTGTCATCCAGCGGGGAGTCGACGCTCGGCGTCGACTCCCCGCTGGCGTTCGGGGGTGCTCTCGCCGAGCTCGACCTTCCCCCCCGGCTCCCGGATGCGTCCAATAGGGAGACGCGCCACCCGCGACGGCCCGATCTCTCGATCGGTCGGAAGGGCGAGCGGGTCCAGAGCGAATGGTCAGCATCTACGAACTCAAGCCGCGCTTTCAGGCCCTGTTGCGACCGTGCCTCGCGCCCCTGCGTCGCGTCGGCTGCACGCCGAACGCGATCACGGTATTCGCCTTGTGCGGCTCGCTCCTGGTCGGTGCGACGGCCCCGCTCGCCGCGGAGGAGCCGCGCTGGCTCGTGCTCTTCCCCGCCTGGTTGCTGGTGCGGATGGCCCTCAACGCCCTCGACGGCATGATGGCGCGCGAGCTCGGCTTGGCGTCGCGGCTGGGTGCGATCCTGAACGAGCTCGGGGACGTCCTGTCGGATGTCGCGCTCTACCTGCCCCTCGCGCTCGTCGTTCCGGCCTCGGCGGTGCCGGTCGTCCTGTTCGTTCTCGGCGCGCTGATCACGGAGTTCGCGGGTGTCCTGGCCCAAGCCCTCGCCGGGCAGAGGCGCTACGAGGGCCCGATGGGCAAGAGCGACCGCGCCTTCTGGGTGGGAGCGCTGACGCTCGTCAGCGCCTTCCTGCCGGGAGCGGCACGCGCCTGGCCCGCCTTCTTCTTGCTCGCAGCAGCGCTGGCTGTGCCAACCTCGATTCGCCGGCTCCGGCCGCTCGTGCAGGTGGAGTCCTGATGCTCGAGTTCCTGCGCACCCTCGAGCCTCAGTGGCGCATGGCGATCATCGTGCTGGTCGTGCTCGCGCTGGCTTCGGTCGTCCTCGCCGTCCTCCGCCGCGCGCGCCCGGAGAGAGACTACCGCGAGCTGACCGCTCGAACGCGCTCGTGGTGGATCATGGCGAGCGTCTTCTTCGCCGCCGTCGGCCTGTCGAACCTCCTGTCCATCGGGTTCTTCGCCCTGATGAGCTTCTGGGCGATGAAGGAGTACATCACGCTGCTCGAAACGCGCCCGGCCGACCACGGCGCGCTCGTCCTCGCCTTCCTGTGCATCCCCGTCCAGTACGTCTGGGTCGCTCAGGAGTGGTACGGGATGTTCGTCATCTTCATCCCCGTGTACATGTTCCTCGGCCTCGCGACCCGTCTCGTGCTCGCGGGCGAGACACGCGGCTTCGTCTCGAGCATGGCGCAGATCCACTGGGGACTGATGGCGCTCGTGTTCGGCCTGAGCCACATGTCGTACCTGTTGACCGCCGACGCGAATCCGGACCTGCCTGGGGTCGACGGACGCACGCTCGTGCTGTTCCTGGTCTTTGTGGTCGAGATGAGTGACGTCTTCCAATACGTCTGGGGCAAGTCCTTCGGTCGCCGCAAGATCATCCCGACCGTCAGCCCGAACAAGACGTGGGAGGGCCTCCTGGGAGGCATCGCCTCGACCATGCTCGTCAGCCTGGCGATCCGGTTCCTGACCCCCTTCTCCGTCCTGGAGTGCCTGGCCGTCGTCCTCCTGGTGACGGTGGCCGGCTTCTTCGGCGGTGCCGTCATGAGCGCGATCAAGCGCGACTTCGGCGTGAAGGACTTCGGCCGTCTCATCCCGGGTCACGGGGGCATGTTGGATCGCGTCGATTCGCTCTGCTTCGCGGCGCCGGTCTTCTTCCACTACCTCGCGTACTTCCACTACGACTGAGCGATGGACGGCGAACCGCGCACGAACCCGGACGTCCCCCGCGTCGACGACGTCGAGACCTGGACGCACTCGGGCCTGCAGGCCTTCCTCCAGGCGTTGTTCTTCGTGTTGATCGTGCGCCCCTTCGTCCTGCTCTTCCTGGGCCTGCGCATCCGGGATCGCGGTCGCATCCCTGCGGGTCGGCGCCCGTTCATCCTGATCGCCAACCACTCGAGCCATCTCGACACGGCCTGCCTGCTCAATCTCTTTCCGATCCGGCGCCTACGGCACCTGCGGCCGGTGGCAGCGGCGGACTACTTCGAGCGCAATCCGTTCGTTTCGAAGCTCACGCGCACGCTCTTCCACATCCTGCCGATCGACCGCACCGCGCGTCGCAAGGACGCCTCGGGCCAGACCGGCGCCGACCCGCGCCAACGCATGTTGGCCGCGTTGCAGGCCGGACAGTCCCTGATCCTCTTTCCCGAGGGCACGCGCGGCAACGCCAACGAGGTCACGCGCTTTCGCTCGGGCATCGCCTGGCTGGCGCAGGCCATGCCCGAGGTCCCCATCGTCCCGATCTACCTCGCCAACCTGGGACGAGCCTTGCCGAAGGGGCACTTCGTCCCGATCCCGCTCTTCGTCGAGGTCCGCGTGGGCGAACCGCTTCTGCCGCGCGGCGACCGCGAGGAGATCCGCGCGGCTCTCGAGTCCGCCGTCAAGAAGCTCAAGGACACGCCGTGAGCCCGCGCCGCGCGCACGGCATCGCGGCGCTCTGGGGCTTCGCCGAGGCAACGCTCTTCTTCCTGGTGCCCGACGTCTTCCTGACCGCCCTCGCGACCCGGCGCCCCGGGCTCGCGCTGCGCGCGAGCGGGTCCGCCCTGCTCGGAGCTCTCCTCGGCGGCCTCGTTTTGATCTTCGTTGCCACACGTGCTCCCGAAGCGACGCTCGCGAGCCTCACGCACGTCCCCGGAATCGACCCTGAGCTCCTCGAGGACGTCCGCGCCGACCTGGAAACGGACGGTGCGGGCGCACTCCTCGTCGGCCCCGCGCTCGGACGTCCCTACAAGCTCTTCGCCGCTCTCTGGCCGGCGACCGTCGCGAACGTCCCGCTCTTCGTGGCGTTGTCGATCCCCGCCCGCTGGCTCCGCTTCGCGCTGACGATCGCGCTGGCACGGGGCCTCGTCCGGGGGCTCGAGCCGCTCGCACGGCGCTGGCAGCTTCCGGACCGCTGGCCGCTCATCCTGTGGCTCTTGTCGTGGAGCGGCTTCTATGTGTTCTACTTCCGCCACTTCGGGTGGTGAACCATGTCGAGCGAGTGGATCCAGAGCATCGTCGCCAAGAGCGACCGCGGCCGGCGCCTCGACGAGGCCCTGGCTCGCCTTTTTCCTGAGCGCTCCCGCGCCGCGTGGCAAAAGGAAGTTCGGCGGGGCAACGTGCTACTCGACGGCCGCCGCGTCGTGCGCTCGAACGTTCGTCTGGCGGGAGGCGAGGAGCTGCGCGTCCAGGGCGCCAGCGTGGAGCCCGATCTGATCCACGAGGATCCGCACGTGCTCGTGTTCGACAAGCCCGCGGGTTGGCTCACGCATCCCGCCGACCGCGCGTCCGGCGAGGCCCTGAGCACGTACGCGTTGCGGCGCTTCGGCGCCCTGGCCGAACACGAAGATCCCGGTCGTGCCGGCGTCGTCCACCGACTGGACCGTGGCACGAGCGGGCTCGTCGTCTTCGCGCGCACCCCGCAGGCGATGCGGGCCCTGCGCGCGGCCTTTCGCGAGCGAAGCGTCGACAAGGATTACCTGGCCCTCGTTCGTGGCGCGCCGGTGGCAGAGGCCTTCGACGTGGACCTGGCGCTCGAGCCGCAGCCCGGGTCGCTCGATCGCCAGCGCGTGTCCCGCGGGGGCGCGGGCAAGGCGGCCACGACGCGCTTCGAGGTCCTCGAGCGTTTCCAGGACGCCACGCTCCTGCGCTGCCTGCCGCGTACCGGACGGCGCCACCAGATCCGGGTCCATCTCCTCGCGTGTGGGCTCGAGCTGTTCGGGGAGCAGATCTACATGGCCCAGGGTCTGCCGCGGGCCTCCGAAGACGAGCCGAACTTCGTTGGGCACGCCCTGCACGCCCACCGCTTGGCCTTCCCGCACCCGGAAACGGCAGGCGGGAGGCTCGCGCTACGCGCCGAACCTCCCGCGACCTTCGAACACCTCTGCGCCTGGCTGCGCGCTACTGGACGCTGATCGTCGCCTTCTCGATGACGAGCGGCTTCGTGGGCTTGTTGCCGTTCGCCCGGTTCTTCCCGGCATACGACTCGAGCTTCTTCACGACGTCCATGCCGCCGACGACCTCTCCGAAGATGGTGTGCTTGCCATCGAGATGCGGCGTCGCGGCGAAGGTGATGAAGAACTGGCTTCCGTCGGTGTTCGGCCCGCGGTTGGCCATGCTGAGCATGCCGGCCTTCGAATGCTTGACGTCGCCCTCGAACTCACCGGCGTATTCGTAGCCGGGGCCTCCGGAGCCCATGCCGAGCGGACAACCGCCCTGGGCCATGAAGTTGTCGATCACGCGGTGGAACGTGAGACCGTCGTAGAAGCCGAGGCGCGTCAAGAAGATCGTGCTCGTCGCGTGCATCGGCGCCGTCTCCGTCAGGAGCTTGATCTGGATGATTCCTTCGCTCGTTCCGAGGTTCCAGAAGTAGGTCTTGCCCTTCTGGAACTCCTGCTTCGGCGGCAGCGGGAGGCTCGTCCGCCAGTCCCGCTTGCCCGTGTCGATGCCCTTTTCCTTGGCGAAGGCCTCGAGCGCTCCGAAGGCCGGATCGTCCGACGTGGCCGCTTCCTCGAGGACCGGCCGCGCCACGACTTCGATCGTGGCCTTCTCGATGAGCAGCTTCTCCTGCGTCTTCCCGGTCTGGGACCCGGACTTCTCGAGCAGCTTCACGGTCTTCATGCCGTCCACGACCTCACCGAAGATCGTGTGCTTGCCGTCGAGGTGCGGCGTCGGGACGAACGTCAGGAAGAACTGACTGCCGTCCGTATTCGGACCCGCGTTGGCCATGCTCAAGAGGCCCGGGCGGTCGTGGCGGACGCTGTCCGAGAATTCGCCCGCGTACTTGTAGCCGGGTCCGCCCGTGCCGGTGCCCTTGGGACAGCCGCCCTGGGCCATGAAACCGGTGATCACGCGGTGAAAGCCGATGTCGTCGTAGAAGCCCAGCTGCGTCAGGAAGATCGTGCTCGAGACGTGCATCGGTGCCACGTCCGGCAGCAGGCGGATGACGATCGGCCCCTTGTTCGTTTCGAGCTTCCAGAGGTAGTCCATGTCCGGACTGAAGCTCGTGACCTTCGGGGGCATGGGCAGCCGTTCTTTCCAACCGGTGCGCGAGGTGTCGATCTCCTTCTTCGCGATGAAGGAGGACAGCTCGGCGAGGGCCGGATCCTCTCCGTCGACCGCGGAGACGGGAACGGGGAGGACGGCGAGAAGGGAGAGGGCAATCGGAATCAGCATGGCGTTCTGTCTTCGTGGTCCGCGGGAATACGGCCGGGATTGTAGGGAAGGCGGCGGGCAGTCCGATCAAAAAGTCGGTCGGCGCGCTGCGCTCGTCCAGAAGGCCCGGCCGGCGCGCGAGAGGGGCGCCGCAGCCACGGATTCGGGCCTGCGGCCTCGCCGGGCTCGCTGGAAACTCGTCGGACGAGGGGGGGCTGTACGCCGTGAGCTACGGGTCGCGTTCGATGGTGTTGGAAGCCTCCCTCCCTTGGCCTCGATCCGCACACTGCGCTAACGTGACCGCGGACGAAGCCGCGCCGGTGGCGGATCCCATGAAAAAGACCGCACACCTTCCCTTCCTCCTCCTCGCCCTCGCGGCGGGGTCCGGCGCCTGCTCCCGGAGCGTCGAGCAGGGGCCGCGAACGAGTGCCGTGCTCGTGACCCTCGATACGACGAGAGCGGACGCCCTCGGCTGCCTCGGCGGAGCGGACGGGACGACGCCTGTGCTCGACGGCTTCGCGCGCAGGGCCGTCCTGTGGTCCGCCGCGCGCACGGTCGCGCCGCTGACCATGCCCGCCCATGCGTCGATGTTCACCGGGCTCTACCCGCCCCGCCACGGCGTGCGCGACAACAACCTGGCGGCGTTGCCCGACGAAGCCCGCACGACGGCCGAGCTGGCGCTTGCCGCCGGTCTGCGCACGGCCGCCTTCGTCTCCTCCGTTGCGGTCGATCGTGCCTTCGGCTTCGATCAAGGCTTCGAGCACTACGACCAGCCCACGGCCGACGCCGATCCGGGCCATCACGTGGCCCAGCGCCGCGGCTTCGAGGCGGTGGATGCAGCCCTCGCCTGGCTCGCCGGGCTCCAGGATGGCGAGCGCTATTTCCTGTGGGTTCACCTCTTCGATCCCCATGCCCCCTACGAACCTCCGGCGCCCTTCCGCGATCGCATGGACGACCCCTACCTCGGGGAAGTGGCGGCGACGGACGCCGCGCTCGGACGCCTGCTCGACGCCCTGCGCGCGCGTTCGGACTGGGACGACACGTGGGTCGTCGTGGCAGCCGACCATGGCGAGGGCCGCGGCGACAACGGCGAGGCGACGCACGGGGTGTTCTGCTTCGACGCGACCATCCGCGTGCCGCTCCTCGTTCGCCATCCGCGGGACGAACAGGCGGGCAGCGTCGCGACGGCACCGGTCAGCGTCGTCGACGTCCATCCGACCTTGCTCGCCGGTCTCGGGCTCGACATCCCGCCCGAAATCGACGGACTCGTGCTCGCAAGGGAAGCGACCGAGACCGCACGCGCGGTCTACTTCGAGTCCTATGCCGGGTTCTTCAACTACGGTTGGAACCCGCTGGTCGGCCTCGCGGACGCGTCGGGAGTCGTCCTGCGGTCGAAGACGACCTGGGTCGGAGACGCATCCGCGGTCGAGCTCCGCCCGGTCGACGCCGGCGAAGTCGCGCGCGAAGACCTGCTGCGAGGGATGACCGAAGCGCTCGCCAGGGCGCCACGGCTCGAGGCCGAGGCGGGTCCCGTCGCGGCGAGCTATCTCGACGAACTACGCCAGCTCGGCTACACGGCGGTCGAGCTGCTCGACGAGGAGCTGCCCGATCCGTTCGCCGACGAAGGGCGACTCGACGCACTCACCTCCGTCGCCGAGCACGAGCGAACGATGCAGCTCACCGACCGCGCCCTGGAAGCCGGCACCGACGTCCCCTTCGACGAGCTCGAGGCCTTGCTGGTCGCCAACCCTCGCAACCTGGTCGTGCTCGAGGCGCTCGGCGCCGCCTACGTCCGTGCGCAGCGCTTCTCCGACGCGGTCCGCGTGCTCGAGCGGCTCGTGGCGCTGGGACCGCGCGGCGCCACCAGCCACACGAACCTCGGCCTGGCCCTGCTCGGCGCGGGCGACGACGAACGCGCCATCGCCGTGCTCGAACAAGCCGTGGCGCTCGACCCCCGCCATCGCCCAGCGCTCGTGCAGCTCGTGCGCCTGTACGACAAGCGTGGCGAGCGCGAAGCCGCACGCCGCTACGGCGAGCTCTTGAAGCGCGCCTGGGATTGACCGCCGGGCGCGCCGGCTCGACTCACAGCCAGTCGGTGTGGTGCGCCTCTCCGTCAGGATCGTCGACGCGCTGGTAGGTGTGCGCACCGAACGCGTCGCGCTGAGCCTGGGTCAGGTTCTGTGGCAGGTGCTCGGTCCGGTAGGCGTCGAAATAGGCCAGGCTCGCTCCCAAGGCGGGAACCGGAATGCCGTGGCGCTGGGCGAGTTCGACGGAGCGCCGCAGGGCCGGAAGCTCGCGGTCGAGCTCGAGCGCGAAGTCCGGAGCCAGCATCAGGTTGTCGAGCCGGGAGCCGGCGCCGAAGGCCGTCATGATGCGGTCCAAGAAACGCGCCCGAATGATGCAACCCGCCTTCCAGATCCGCGCGATCTCGCGCAGATCGATGGCCCAGCCGCGCTCGCGGCCGACGGTCGCGATCAGCTGGAGACCCTGGGCATAGGCGCAGATCTTGGCCGCATGGAGCCCATCGTGCAGCACGTCGGTCCATGCCTGGGCAGCTTCCTTCGGCGGCGACTCGAACGTCAGGACGGACGCCGCCTCGACGCGCGCCGCCTTCATGCTCGACAGCACGCGTGCGTCCAGGGCCGCCGCGATCGACGGGATCGGCACGCCGGCTTCGAGCGCGGCCTGCACCGTCCAGCGCCCGGTTCCCTTCTGGCCGGCGCGATCGAGAACCAGGTCGACGAGCGGACGGCCGGTGGCTTCGTCGCGTTTGGCCAGGATCGTCCCCGTGATCTCGATCAGGAAGGACTCGAGCGGGCCCGTGTTCCAGCGCAGAAAGACCGCTGACAACGCACTGGCATCCAGACCCAGAGCGCGTCGCCCGATGTCGTAGACCTCCGCGATCAGCTGCATGTCGGCGTACTCGATGCCATTGTGCACCATCTTGACGAAGTGTCCGGCGCCGCCGGGTCCGACGTAGGTGACGCAGGGACCCGATTCGGTCGTCGCGGCGATGGCCTGCAACACGGGTTCGAGCTCGGCGTACGCCTCGCGATCGCCGCCCGGCATGAGCGATGGCCCGTGGCGGGCTCCCTCCTCTCCACCGGACACGCCCATGCCGAAGAAGCGCAAGCCACGCGCGCGCATCGTCGACTCGCGGCGCTCCGTGTCCTCGAACCAGGTGTTGCCGCCGTCCACGACGACGTCGCCTTCCGCGAGCAGGGGCGCCAGCGTTTCGAGCACCGCATCGACCGCACCGCCGGCCTGAACCATGAGCAGCACGCGCCGGGGCACTTCGAGCGCGGCGACGAACTCCTCGAGCGAGTCCGTTCCCTGAACGTCGTCGCGGGCGTTCTCCGCCAGGAAGGCGCGTGTTCGCTCCCCGTTTCTGTTCCAGACCACGACGGGAAAGCCCTTGTCGGCGATGTTCAGCGCGAGGTTCTGTCCCATCACGCCGAGGCCGATGAGGCCGAAATTGCGCTGTTTCATGCTTCCTACTCCTGACATCGGTCTTCCTCCGGGGGCCGAGCCGAGACGAGCTCGGCCGCCGCGGCCTCGTCCAGGATCCAGGTCGCCTCTTCGGCGAGCCGAATCGGTTCTTCTTCGACCGTGCCCTGGGTCTCGAGCACGCTGTGCAGTCGGTCCGCCTTCCCGCTGCCGGTCACCAGGACAAAGGTCCGCTGAGCCGCAAGAACGACGGCCGGTGTGATCGTGAGCCGCCGCGGCGGCGCCTTCGGTGCGACGACGGAAACGACACGCCGCTTCGTCTCGGCCAGAGCCTTCCCGCCCGGAAAGAGCGAGGCCGTATGCCCGTCCTCCCCCATCCCCAGGAGCAGCACGTCGAAGGCCGCGGGCAGGTGCTCTTCGTAGGCACGCGCCGCCGCGTCGGCGTCCGGTTCTTCGCCGTGCATGCGATAGACCCGCGGTCCTTCTTCACCGAGTGGGTCCAGGAGCATCTCGCGCACGAGTGCGTAGTTGCTCTCGGGATCGTCGGGGGCGACACAGCGCTCGTCGCCGAAGAAGACCTCGACATCCTCCCAGGGAAAGCCGCTCGCCGTCGCCCAGTGCCCGTACACCGCGCGCGGCGTCGAGCCGCCACACAGGCAGACGCTGACGGACCCGTCCGTCGAGTTGGTCAGCGCTCGACCGATGGCCGACGCGACCAGGCGTGCGGCCTGCACGGCGAAGTTCTCCGGTCGCAGGACGAAGAGTTCCTGGATCTTCACGCGAGTCGCTCCCAGGCGTGTCCGGTGGCACGCACCAGGGCGGTGGCTTCCTTCGGTCCCTCGCTTCCACGCGCGTACAACGGCACGCTCGCATGCCGTCCGCACTCCCAATCGGCGAGGATCGGCTGGACGTACTTCCAGGAGAGCTCGACCTCGTCGCGACGCGCGAAGAGCGTGGCATCGCCGCGCATGCAATCGAGCAGCAACCGTTCATAGGCCTCGGGTGCGGGACGGTCGAAGGCGTCGGCATAGCGAAAGTTCATGTTGACGCCGCCGATGTCGAGTCCGTCGCCGGGCACCTTGCTCGCGAAGCGCAGGGAGATTCCCTCGTCCGGCTGGATCCGCAGCTTCAGGACGTTCGCGTCGATACGCTTGCAGACGTTCTCCTCGCCGAACAGGCAAAACGGGATCTGTCGGAAGTGGAAGGAGATCTCGGTCACGCGTCGCGCGAGCGCCTTGCCCGCCCGCAGGTAGAACGGGACACCCTGCCAGCGCCAGTTGTCGATGTGCGCGGTCAAGGCGACGTAGGTCGGCGTGCAGGAGCCCGGAGCGACTCCCTTCTCGTCGCGATAGCCCTCGTACTGGCCACGCACCACCTTCTCTTCGACGTCGTAGCCCGCCAGGGGTCGCAGCGAGCGCAGCACCTGCGCCTTCATGTCGCGGATCTCCTCGGCTTCGAACGAAACCGGCGGCTCCATCGCACACAACGCCAGCATCTGCAGCAGGTGGTTCTGAACGATGTCGCGGATGACGCCGGTCTCCTCGTAGAACGACCCGCGCCCCTCGACGTCGATCTCTTCCGCCATCGTGATCTCGACGTGATCGACGTGATTGCGGTTCCAGAGCGGCTCGAAGATCGTGTTGGCGAAGCGGAACACCAGGATGTTCTGGACGGTCTCCTTCCCGAGGTAGTGATCGATGCGATAGATCTGCTCCTCGTCGATGACCTCGAGGCACTGCGCGTTGAGCGCCCGCGCCGACTCGAGGTCGCGACCGAAGGGCTTCTCGACGATGACGCGCGCCCAGGGTCGCGCCCCATCGCGCGCGACCTCCTGCGACGCCTTGCTGATCAGCCCAACGCCCGCGAGCTGACGCAAGATCGAGGGAAACACGCTGGCCGGCGTCGCGCAGTAGAAGAGCCGGTTGCAGCGCACTCCGTTCTCTTGGTCGATGCGCTCGAGCTCCGCGCGCAGCGCGGCGTAGGCGGCGGGGTCGTCGACCGCGCCGGGGACGGCCGAAATCCGTGGAGAGAGGTTGTCCCAGACGACCTCGTCCACCGGCTGGCGCCGCGAAAAGTGCTCGAGCGCCTCGCGCTGGAGCCCGCGCAGAACGTCTCCCGAGGTGGCCGAGCGCGAAAACCCGACCAGCGCGAAGGTCTCCGGGAGGGCTTCCTCGACGGCGAGGTTGTAGAGCGCTGGAACCAGCTTGCGCTTCGCGAGGTCGCCCGTCGCCCCGAACAGGACCAAGGCGCACGGCCCGGTCGCGGGCGCATGGGCGACGTGCGCGGTGAGGCGCGTCGGAACGACTTGGGCGATGTTCTTCATGTTCGATGCAGCGGTTCGTACGGGCGTGTTCAGCGCAGTCCGGCGAGCGTCGCGACGCGCGCCTCGCCATCGAGAAAGACCAAGAGTCCGATCACGGCGCCATCCGCGCGCGCGACGACGGCCGCGCCGTGCCACTCGGCGTCCAGCGAAACGGCGGGGTCGACTTTCCACGTCGG
Source organism: Planctomycetota bacterium (assembly GCA_029259595.1). Classification (GTDB taxonomy): domain Bacteria; phylum Planctomycetota; class UBA1135; order UBA1135; genus OFTM43. The sequence goes on from JAJDEW010000004.1 coordinate 269,976, forward strand.
TCCGTCCGGGATCAAACGTGCGCCCGACACGGCGAAGGCCGCGCGCGCGGGATCGGCGACGAAGAGGCAGGCCTCGGGCGCCTCGGCCGCGCGCACGCGTTCGGACGGCCAGACGGCGTCGGACACGAGCCCGACCGGAGCGCGGGCCAGCCACTCGTTCTCCCAGGTGAAGGCGTTCTCGAGCCCGAACTCGCGTCCTTCGACCGAGAGTCGGGTCCCCGGCGCACGCGCGTCCTCGACCGGCGTCAAGAGCTCCTTCGGTGCGAGCAGTCCACCGGCGACGACGAGCGCCCACCCGCTCTTCGAGCGATCGCGACGCAGGATCGACGTCTCCCAGCTCTTCTGCACGCGTACGGGGCGCGGCAAGGACGCCATTCCCGCGCTCGCATTGCCGCCGTCGACACCGACGGGCAAGGCCGGTCGCCAGGCGCTCCAGTCCTCCTTGGCCTCGGGCTGCAAGGCGAAGCGATCGCCGTTGGTGGCGCGCGGCGCGGGATCGCTGGGCGTGGCGAAGGCGATCCCGCCGACGATCAACGAGCGCAGGGACTCGAGCTCGAGCCGCAGCCCCCCCATCAGCCCGAGACTGACGTCCACGCCGCCGACCTCGTAGAAGACCGAGTTCTCGCGCACGAGCTCGGCGTAGGCCGGCCGGACGTAGGAGCGCACTTCGACCGAGGAAGCATCGCTCGCAAGACCGACCGAGAGGACGGAACCGACCTGGATGCCACGGTAGGCCAGCGGAGCTCCGGGCGAGAGTCCCAGCCGCGTGGGCGCTTCGAGCACGATCTCGAGACCGTTCGGATCGAGGCGCTCGGCCACCGGCGGCTCGGCCAACGCGACGAACTCGCGCTGCCGCTCCGCCCCGGCTTCGCCCGGCAGAACGGCCAGATAGCGTGCGCCGACGATGGTCTCGAGCCCCTGAACGCTGTCGAGCGCGACGTGCGGCCGAACGATCCAGAAGCGCGAGCCGGCGCGCGCGAGGTTGCGCGCCGCGTCATCGATCCGCACCCCCAGCTCGACCCCCGTCAAGTCCGGTTGGAGCCGGACTTCCTCGACGCGGCCGACGTCGATGCCGCGGTAGCGCACGGAATCCCCCGCCCGGACGCCGTAGCCGTCGTCGGCGAGAACGGAGACCGTGACTCCGCGCCCTTCGAAGACACGTACGACGAACAGGACGGCGACGACCAGGGCGAAGAGCGGCAAGAGCCAGGTCCAGGCGTGCGAAGGGACGGGACCGAGCACGGCGCTCGGAAGCTCGGTCGAGATGGCCGGCGGCTCGAGCGGTGCGTCCGTGGATCGTTCGGTCATGGTTTCAGGCCCGCGCGAGGGTCTGCTCCCGTTGCCAGAGCGCGTGCGGATCGAAGGCGGCGCCCGCGAGCAAGCTGAAGAACACGCACAGGGTGAACGCGAGCGCCGCGGGCCCCGGCGTGACCTCGACCAGGTCCCCGACCTTGACCCAGGCGATGACGAAGGCGATGAGCAGCACGTCCAACATTCCCCAGCGCCCGGCACGCTCGATCCATCGGTACGTGGAGGCCCGCCGACGACGGCTCATGCGCCGCCCCCCCGCGGTGATCGCCAGCAGCCCGAGCAGCTTGGCGAGGGGTAGCACGATCGAGCATGCCAGCACAACGAACCCGACCAGGAACTCGCCGCTCTGGAAGAGATCGACTCCACCGGCGACGATGCTGGCCGCGTGCACGTGCCCGAAGCGCTCGACCGTCATGATCGGGAGTGTGACCGCGACCGGAAAGAGCAACAGCCCGGCCAGGGCCGCGGAGAAGGCCAGCCGGTTGTTGCGCTGCCGGGCGCCGGCTCGGGCGATCACGACCTCGCAACGCGGACAGGTCGCGCGCTGCCCCTGCGGGATCGGAGGAACGTGCTGGACCAGGCCGCAGCATGGACAAGCCCTGGGGTTCGGCGCCGACATGGCGTGCAGCCTACGGCCTGGCAGCCCGCCGAAAAAGTCACCCGGCGCGCTGCACGCGTCCGGAAAGCCCCGCCGGCACACGAAAGCCTCGCCGAATCTAATGATTCGCCTGCGTACTCGCGCACCGGCCGGGCCTCCCGGTCACGACCATCGCATCCGAAGCACTTTGTCATCGGACCGCTAGGAGTAGGTCGATTCCATCGTCCCTTGGCTCGCCGCTCGTCGACGCGGCTTGGAAAGCCACGTTCCCGCGCGGGGAAGCCTGGTCTGTCAGGTCAGTTCCCCCACCGATGCGCACGGTCGAAGCACGCGTTCGCCCGTGCTCACGGGCCGCCCTGGACGCTACCGCGCGCGGCGCAGGGCAGCGCGGGCCAGCTGGGACAGGACGTCGGCGACCAGGACGAGCAGCGCTCCCAGCACGACGAACAGCACCATCTCGTCGTACCGTTGCCGGGCACGGGCGTCCTGGATCCAGTACCCCAGCGAAACGATCCCCAACATCCCGAGCACGGTCGCTTCGCGTACGCAGGTCTCGAAGCGATAGAAGAAGTACAGGAGAAAGCGGGACAGGGCCAGCGGCAGGATCGCCAGCCCGAACACCTGCCGGCGGCTCGCACCCAGACTTCGCAGCGCGCGCAGGGGACCGCCGTCGAGGTTTTCGACCGTGTCCGCGTTGAGACGCCCGAGGATGCCCGCATTGTGGATCGCGAGCGCCAGGATCGCCGGCCAGGCTCCCGGTCCGAACAGAGCCAGGAACAGAAAGGCCCAGACGAACTCGGGGATCGCGCGCAAGCCCACGAGCGAGAAGCGGACCGCTTCCGCGCAGATGCGCCAGGGCCATTCGCCCGCACCGCGCGCCGGTGTGCGAGCAAAGGGCTCGGTGCGCATCAGCGTCCGGGCCGCAGGGGCACTGAGGATGACCGCGCTGACCCCCGCCAGGACGATCGCCAGGGTCGAGATCCACAGCGTCGTCCAGAAGGCGTCCGCGCCGCGGTCGGTCCAGAGCTCGGCCACCCAGGACCACAGGAGCTCGAGCGTCCCTCCTCCGCCCTCGGTCCGCACGCTCTCGCGCAGGGGATAGGGCAGCACATCCTGCTCCAGGAAGCGCTCGACGTTGGCCCGACGCCGTTTCGACAGGAAGTCGACCGCGTCGATCTCGCCCGACACCCACGCGAAGACGGCCAAGGCGCAGAAGAAGACCAGGCTGAAGCGCACGGTCAGACTCCGCGGGCGTTCCGCACGCAGGCGCACCACCTCGGCGCGTCGATCGATGTGCGATGCGCTCATGCGACGAACCTGTTGCGCAGACGCGAGCTCCAGAGCTCGAACACGACGACCAGGAGGAACAGCGCGTACAGGTAGGTCCACACCTCGCGGTAGTCGAGGTTCTCGAACGACAGCTTCAGGTAGTAGCCGAGCGTCGGATAGCCGAAGAAGCCCAGCACCGCCGAGGAGCGCACGGCACACTCGAAGCGATAGAACGTGTAGGCAGCCATGTCCGGCATCGCGCGCGGGAGGCGGCCGCACAGGAAGACGAGCAGCTCCGAGGCACCGAGGTCGCGCAGCGCCCCGGGAGCCGCGTCCGAGGCCTCATCGAGCATCTCGGAATAGACCTTCGCGAGGGTGCCCGCGTAGGGAATCGCGAGGGCCAGCACGCAGCTCATCGTGTTGAGGCCGAAGGCCGCCAGGAAGAGCACGGCCCAGATCAGCTCGTGCACCGAGCGCAGCAGCGCGATGAAGAGGCGCGTCGCGGCCTGCACGGACATCGCGATGGCCCGCAGCGACAGACGTCGAGCCACCGTCCGGCCGCCAAAGCGCTCGCGCGACCACCACGAGCTCGAAGCCACGAAGCCGAGCCCCAGGCCGAAGACGATCGCGAGCCCCATCGCCGCCGCCGCGAAGATCACGGTGCGATACAACGCTAGCGCGACCCGGCCCAGGAAGGTGCCCGAGCTGGTCTCGAGCGCTCCTTCGAACGTGAGCGCCGGACGCAGGGCGGCTCCGAAGAACTCACGCGCGATCTGCGCACCGCCCGCGTGTGGAACGAGATCGCGTGGATCGAGTCCGAGCCGCTGGAAAGCGAGCGCCCCTGCCGCGAGGACGAGCAGGGCGATCTGGCCCCGCCGCTCGAAGATGAACCTGCGCTCGAGCACCGGCGTCCTCAGGGTCGAGGTTCCTCGGCCCGAGTCGCCTCTGCTTCACCGAGCCGGTACAGCTCGGCGAACTCCTCTTCACGCACCTCGCCCATGGAGCGATCCAGAGCCACGCGTCCCCCACGCAAGCCGATCAGGCGCGGAAAGAACTCCCGCGCGATCTCGAGGTCGTGCAGGCTCACGACCAGGGTCAAGCCGTCTTCCCGGGCGAGCTCCTGCATGAGCGCCACGAGGTCGCGTGCGCGCGCCGGATCCACGGAGGCGACGGGCTCGTCCGCCAGCAGGGCCACGGGATCCTGGAAGAGCGCACGCCCCAAAGCGACGCGCTGTTCCTCGCCACCGCTCAGCGTATCCGTCCGCTGGTAGAGCTTGTCCGCGATCCCGAGCCGTTCGAGGATGCCGTGGGCCCGCACGAGATCGTCCTCGCGGGGCGCCACCATCGAGCGCAGCCCCTGCAGGAACCCGCGCCCGCCCAGCTTGCCGAACAGCACGTTCTGGGCCACGCGCACGTTCGGCACGAGGGCGAAGTCCTGGTGCACGAACCCCACCGTCGCACGCGCCCGCCGCAACGCGCGCTGCCCCAGGCCGGCGAGGTCGACGCCGTTCAACTCGACGACGCCCTCGGTCGCGCGCCGACTCGCGTTCAAGAGGCCCAAGAGCGACGTCTTGCCCGCTCCGCTCGGCCCCACGAGCGCGACCGCCTCGCCGGGCTCGATCGCGAGGTCGACGCCCTGCAACACGCGCACCCCGCCCAGTACGAGTCCCGCTCCGGACAGGCGAAAGCGAGCGCCGGTGCGCCTCGAGATCACGGTGAGATCACTCGCGCAGGAAGCCGAGGTCGACCGCGAGCTCCGCGATCGAATCGAAGTCCGCGTTCGAGGCCGGAATCAGCCCTTCGCTGCGATCGACGGCCGCGAGCAACTTGCCGTCCTTCATGCCGACGAGCGCCGCCTGGAGCTTCTTCGTGAAGCCGGCGCCGAACAGCGTCTCCAGCTCGGGATGGGCCGTCCAGTTGTAGTCGGCGTAGTCGGGTGTGACCCAGACGATCCGGCAGATCTCGGGATCCAGCTCGCCGGTCTCGACCATGCGGTCGTAGGTCTTGTAGTTCAGGGCGCCGGACTGGAAGGTCCCGGCCTCGACCAGCTTGGCGGTCTTGTCGTGGCTACCGGAGAAGTTGGCCGGCTGCCCGAAGAAGTCCGCGGGCGCTTCGCCCGTCTTCGAGCGGATGTAGTATTCCGGCATGAGGCGTCCGGAGGTCGACTTGTCCGAGCCGAAAGTGAAGCTCTTGCCCCGCAGCTCCATCGGGAATTCGTCCGACTTGCTCAGTCCCAGGTCCTTGTTCGCGATGAAGTAGCTCTTGAAGTGCGGATCGACCTTGCCCTGTGCGATCGCCTCGCTGCCCGGGACGGCGGCCCGGGCCTGGACGCCGGTCAGGCCGCCGAACCAGGCCATGTGCACGTCGCCGGTCTTGAACGCGTCGATGGAGGCCGAGTAGTCCGAGGTCGCCACATACTCGACGGGGACACCCAGTTCCTTCGACAGGTAGGCCGCCACCGGAGCGAAGCGCTCCATGAGTTCGGTCGTGTTGTCGTCGGGAATGGCCGTGAAGCGCAGGACTCCGTCTGCGGAGGCCTCGCTCTCGCCACAGGACCAAAGGGAAAGGGCGGCCAGGCCCACGAGGAGGCCGCTACGAAGGCCGCTGTGGCTCGGGGAAGAGTTCGACATGGCAAGTCCGGGAAGCGTGGTTGGGGTTCAGAGAGGCCGAGACGATAACGGATGCCCGCGGACGAAGCGACGGCTTGGATGGAGGCCTTGGCCGTCCTGGGCGACGTTCGTAGCGCTCTCGTAAAGTTCCTCGGCCTTCGCCAGGGCTCGACCGGGAAGGGTGCGCGGCGAACCGCCGCCGGATCGCCCAGAAAAGCATTGGGAGCGCGGCCCGGGTTCCGTTCCCATTCGGCCCGTGCTCTTCAACTCCTACCCCTTCCTCCTGTTCCTGCCGATCGTCTTCGCGGCCTACTGGGCCTTCGGCCGGCGGACCCAGAACGTCGTCCTCCTCGCGGCGAGCTACGTCTTCTACGGGTTCTGGGATTGGCGCTTTCTGGGCCTGATCGTTCTTTCGAGCCTGGTCGATTTCGTCGCCGGGCAGGCCATCCAATCGGGCCGGCGCCGCCGCATGTGGCTGGGCGCGAGCCTCCTCGTCAACCTCGGCGCCCTGGCGGTCTTCAAGTACCTCGACTTCGGGATCGAATCGCTCGCGGCGCTGCTGCGCACGCTGGGCTTCGACGCGCACCCCGCGACCTTGGGCATCGTCGTCCCGGTCGGGATCAGCTTCTACACCTTCCAGACGCTCAGCTACACGCTCGACGTCTATCGCGGCCGAGTGCGCGCGACGCAGGACCCGCTCGCCTTCTTCGCCTTCGTCGCCTTCTTCCCCCAGCTCGTGGCCGGTCCGATCGAGCGCGCCAAGAACCTGCTCCCCCAGTTCCTGCGCGACCGCGTCTTCGATCCCGAGCTCGCGACCGACGGCTGCCGGCAGATGCTCTACGGACTCCTGCTCAAGGTCGTCGTCGCGGACAACCTGGCGCTCGTGGCCGACGCGGCCTACCAGGCTCCGGACCAAGCCGACGGCTGGACGCTGCTCTTCGCCACCTGGGCCTTCGCCTTCCAGATCTACGCCGACTTCGCCGGGTACTCGCACATCGCCATCGGCTGCGCGCGTCTGTTCGGCTTCTCGTTGATGCGGAACTTCGCGACGCCCTACTTCTCCCGCAGCCCGGCCGAATTCTGGCGTCGCTGGCACATTTCCCTGTCCACGTGGTTTCGGGACTACGTCTACATCCCGCTCGGTGGCAACCGCGTGGCACCACTCCGTGCGTCCTTCAACGTGCTCGTCACCTTCGTCTCGAGCGGCCTGTGGCACGGAGCAGGTCTCACGTTCGTCGTCTGGGGAGGCTTCCACGGCCTGCTCGTGGCTCTGCAAGCAAGGCTCGCGCCCGATGCGGACGAACGCCCGCTGGAGGGCCGCACGCTGACGAGCCCGCGCGAGCTCGGTCGCTTGATCCTCACATTCCAGCTCGTGTGCGTCGGCTGGGTGTTCTTTCGCGCGAAGTCCCTCGCGGACGCCTGGCTCGTGCTACGCACGATCTCGAGCGGAATCTTCACGGCGCTCCCCCACGGCGCGAGCCCTGCATTGCTCGTGATTCCGCCCCTGCTCGTTCTCGAGTGGTGGCAACGCGACGCGCCGCACGGCTTCGCGCGCCTCGGGGGAACCCGTCCCGCGCGCTGGGGGCTCTATGCCACGGCCCTGCTCGCGCTCGCGCTCTTCGGGCAGGTGCAGACGGTGCCCTTCGTCTACTTCCAATTCTGACATGCAGGGCCGCACCCTTCCTTACCGCTTCGGCCTGCGCGTGCTCGCGTTCGTGGCGGCGCTGACCGCGCTCTTCGCGCTCGTGGACCGCACGACGCCGCGCTGGCCGCCGATCTGGCTCGCACGTCTCCTCCCCGAGCTGCCCGAGGACCTCGCGCGCCTGCGCAGCGCCGACGGAAAGCCCCTGTTCCTCGGGGACTCCGTACTGCACACCGCTGCCATGAACGAGCCCGACCGGCGCAACCTGGTCCGGATGCTCGCGAAGGAGCTCGAGACCGACATCGTGCGCGTCAGCCACGGCGCGAGCGGCATGGACCGCTACCTGGCCCAGGTCCGTTACCTCTTGCGTGCGGGCGTGCGCCCCTCGTCCCTCGTCGTCCTCGTGAACCCACGCACGTTCGGCCCGACCGCGGAGCGCAACCCTTCCTGGAGCTTCGCCTTGACGAACCGCATGTACACCCGGCCGCTGCTCTCACGCCTCCAGGCCGTGTTGAAGTGGGACTTCGGCATCCCCGACGAAGACGAATTCCTGGCGACCGAGATCCGGATCGGCGAGACGGTCCTCGGCCCGCTCGGTGCGCTCACCCGCCCCGGGCTCGAAGACCCGCCCGACGACGTGATTCGCAACCGCTACCTCAGCCGCTACGCGACCGACATCCGCACCAGCTCGCGCCTGCGGGACCTCGCGGCCCTTGCGCGGCTCACAGCCGACGCCGAGCTCCCGACCCTCTTCTACATCACACCGATCGACGTGCAGTCGATGAAGCAATTCCTGAGCGCCGAAGAATTCGGTCACGTGCAACAGAACATCCGCACCCTGCGCGCGGTCCTGCGCGACACCGGCGCGACGTTTCTCGACCTCAGCACCCTGCTCCCCGGCGGAGACTTCGACCACCCCCGCGCCGACCCCCACGAACACCTGCGCTCGACGGGTCGCTTGAAGTGTGTCCGCAAGCTGGCCGAAGCCGTGCAGCAACTCGAAGGGCAAGGCTGAGGGCGCGGGCCGTTGGCCCTCAGCGGTTCCGACCTTCGTCGGGGCGCTTGGCTTCGTAGCCCTGACAAGGGCGGCCGGAGTTGCGTTCCACTTCGATCGACGGAAGCATGCGGGAGCGCATCTGGAACAGACGGCAGCCGTGGGGAAAGGAGGGCTCGTACGTCACGTAGTAGTGCCGACACTCCAGGCACTTCGGCCGCTTCACGGCCTCGGGCTCGCGTGCTCCGTTTCCCACGGCCGGCGTTCAGAACTCCTCGCTCAGCCAGGCCGTCAGCGCCCGGATCATGTAGGCCGGGTCCGCGCTGCCGCACATCTCGCGGATCGAGTGCATCGCCAGCTGCGCGCAACCCACGTCGACGGTACGGATGCCCAGTTGCGAGGCCGTCAGAGGACCGATCGTCGACCCGCAAGCCAGGTCGGTGCGATTGACCCATTTCTGGACGGGCACGCCCGAACGCTCGCAAGCGGCCTGGAACAGGGCTTCGGTCTCGCCCTCCGTGGCATAGCGCTGGTTCGCGTTGATCTTGATGACCGGGCCCGCGTTCATCAGCAGCGTGTGCTCGGGATCGTGCTTCTCGCTGTAGTTGGGGTGGGTCGCGTGCGCCATGTCGACGGAAACGCAAACCGAGGTCGCGAGCGCACGGTGCCAGTCCTCGCGCGAACCGCCGCGGGCCAGGACGGTCCGTTCGAGCAAGTCGCGCAGGATGGGGCCAGCGGCCCCACGGCTGGAAGCACTGCCGACCTCTTCGTGATCGAACAACGAGAGCACCGGGATCGACGTCGTCGGTTCGCTCACGACAGCGGACAGCAAGGCCTTCAAGCCAGTCCACGACGAGAACAGATTGTCGAGTCGAGCGGCGCTCAAGAACTCTTCCTTGGCACCGACCAGGGCGGCGGGCTGCACGTCGTGGCACATCGCATCCCAGGACAGGATCGCATCCGCTTCCAGCCCGAGCTCCGTGGCCAGGAAGTCGCGGAACCCCGGTACGGTGCCCTGAAGGCTGCCGATGACCGGAACCATGTGCTGCTGGCGGTTCAACGCGAGGCCTTGCTCGTTGATGTCGCGCTGCAGATGGATCGCGAGGTTCGGGATCCGCAGAACCGGACGATCGATCCGGAAGAGCCGTTCCTCGGGACGTCCGTCCCGACGCAGGAACAGACGCCCGGAGAGCCCCAGGTCCCGGTCGAGCCACGTGTGCAGGAGCACCCCCCCGTACACCTCGACTCCCAGCTGACGCACGCCCGCCTTGAAGACGTCGGGGCGCGGCTTCACGCGCAGGTTCGGGCTGTCGGTGTGGGCACCGATGATGCGAAAGGGCGACCAGGCCTCCAGGCCCACGGGCAAGTGCCAGGCGACGAGGCTGCCCCCGCGCTGCACGAAGAACGACCCGGCCGCAGCATCCCAGACCGAGGGCTCGGCCAAACGCCGGAAACCAGCGGCCTCGAGCTCACGCGCAGCGCTTTCACACGCATGGAAGGGCGAGGGAGAGGCGTCGATGTAGCGGGCCAGATCGCGGGCGACGCCGAGGGGCTCGGCGTGCGATGTCGAAGAGGGCGTCATGGAGCGGGATTGTACGGGGAGGACACGCGGGGGTAGGCTCCGTTTATGTTCGGAGAAGCCTCCTACGTATGCGAGTCCTGCGGCGAGGAGATCGTGATCCCGGTCGACCCCAGCGCCGGGAGTGTGCAGGAGTACGGCGAAGACTGCCCCGTGTGCTGCTGCCCCCAGGTGTTGACCGTCCGGATCGATGACGACGGCAACGTCAACGTCCACGGACACACGGAGAGCTTGGAGTAGGGCGAAGGCCGCGAAGACGGGGCGCGATCAGGCACAGGCGCACGACGGAATGTGCGCCGCGTCCTCACGAAACCCCGTTCACAGCGCGTAGCGACTGCGGGCGAGGCGTGCGGGAGAACTTCTTGGTCCCGTCCAGAAGGAGTGGCGTCGTACGGGGTCGCGGGCTCCGCCGCCGACGCGCTCGCGGACTCGCTCCCTTCCCTCGCCCGCGAATAGCGCAACCCGACGGCCGAACGCACGGGCACTCGCTTTCCGAAACCCTTCAGGACGCGGCGCGCACTTCGTCGCGCGCCTGTGCCTGATTTCGCGGCTGCGCCGCGAAACGGCACGTCACGGAGCCTGCGGCTCCGAGGCTACGGTCCGCCTGCGGCGGTCCTCCACAGCCCTCGCCAACGACACTCTTCCACTGTCCTGGGGCTGGTCCTCTTCGAACCGGTCGAGCCTGGCTGCCGGCTCCGCTTACTCCTCGTACTGCTGCATGACCGAGTCCAGGCGCGCGGCGGTGGACTGGCACAGTTCCGTGAAGCAATTGCGCGTCAGGCCGAGGCACTTGACCGTGGCGCGGGTGAGCCGCGGCTCGTCGTTGTTGCCGCACTGTTCGCCGATTTCGTGGGCGACGAAATCACCCAGCGCGACGTACGAGGCGATGGTGCGTCGGAACTCGTCCGGAGCCTTCTCGGGCGAGTGATGGAACGTGATGCCGGCCGGGATGCCTTGCGGCAGTTCCCAGTTGCGAGCGATCAGGCCGCCCAGCTTGCCGTGGTGCAACCCCAGGGTCTCGGACTCCGCTTCGATGCCCCGCAAGGGGCGCGGGCGCTCGGGGTCGCTGTCGAGCGCCGACACCAGGGCGGGCTTCAGGTGACGGCCGATCACGAGCTTGCCGATGTCGTGCAAGAGGGCCGAGACGAAGCTCTCGGGCGGAGCCGGTCGACGGCAGAAGTTCTTCGCCTCTTCGACCGCGATCGCGGCCGCGACCGAGTGCCGCCAGAGCGAGCCCTCGTCGAGATCGTAGGCGGGAATCGCCACGCTCATCTCGGGGCGAACGGCGGAGGCGATCGCGAGCGACAAGACCATGCCGGGCCCCATGCGAACGACGGCCGTTTCGACCGAAGTCACCGCCTGGGAGGCACCGCTCAAGGACGAGTTCGCGAGCTTCAACAGCTTCGCGGTCAGAGCCGGATCCAGCTCGATCGTCTTCGTGATGTCTTGCAGGCTCCAGTCGTCGTTCGCGAAGAGCGCGGTGAGGCGTGCGACCGATTGGGGTAGAGGCTCGAGGTCGTAGGCCTCACGGATCAAGACGTCGACGTAAGTCATCGTTTGGAAACGAGGTCCCGGTTCCCGGTCCTTCCAGGGTCCCCCGCCGGGCCATCTATCGAAAGCCTACTCCATCCACCTTGAAGAAACTTCGAAGGATCGTCGGATCGGCTCCTTCCCCCCAGGATCCGGGACGGGAAGTCCGTTCCGGCCGGACGAACTCGACACGCTTGGGGGCGCCCCCTGGAGCCGCTACGCTCTGCCCATGGATCTCGGCTTGGACGGCAAAGTGGTCTGGATCACCGGTGCTTCGGGCGGTATCGGCCGAGCTCTGGCTCTTGCCTTCGCCGAAGAAGGAGCGCGTCTCGTGCTTTCGGGCCATTCGAACGCCGATGCGCTCGAGGAGTGGTCCGGCGAGGCGCTGCAAGCCGAGCATACCCTGCTCGCGCCCGCCGACGTCCGCCGTCCGGAAGAGCTCGAAGCGGTCTGCACACGGGCGCTCGAGCGCTTCGGGCGCCTCGACGTGTGTGCGGCGAACGCGGGCATCTGGCCGGCCGGCGACGAGCTGCTCGACGAGCTCCCGCTGGAGCGGCTGCGCGACACCCTGGACACGAACCTCCTGGGAGCGCTCTTCACCGCACGCTCTTTCTTCGCCGCCCTGCGCCGCACCGGACCGCGCGCGGACGGCCATGGCGCCGCGCTCACGTTCACGGGCTCGACCGCGGGACAGTTCGGCGAGCGAGGGCACGTCGATTACGCCGCCGCGAAGAGTGCGCTCGTCGGCGCCGCGCGGACGTTGAAGAACGAGATCGTCTTGCTGGATCCCTTCGCGCGCGTGAACGTCGTCCAGCCGGGCTGGACGGTCACGCACATGGCGCGACCGGCCCTGCAGGAGCCCGGCACGGTCGAACGCGTGACCCGCACGATGGCCCTGCGGCAGCTCGCGCGGGCGAAGGACATCGCGCGGACCGTCCTCTTCCTGAGCTCCCCCCTCGCTGCACGCCACGTCACCGGCGAGGTCGTCACCGTCGCGGGGGGCATGGAGGGTCGCACGCTTTGGGGCGAGGAAGGCTTCGAGCTCGCCGAGGTCCTCCGCCGCCTCGAGACCGACTGATCGGGGACCTGGTGGGGTGGGACCTGAAAGCCTCGCCGAATCCTTCGCGTGCGTTTCCAGTCGCCTCATCTCAGCGGATGCCGACGCCCTGGCATTCGAAGCATTTTTGCAGCGGGCTGCTAGGGCGAGACGTTGCCGTGCTCGTGCTCGCGGTCGGGCTCGGCGAACGAGAAGAGCGCGATCGTCAGCAGGAAGATCACGAAGACGCCGACGTAGGTCAGCGGCGCCCACCAGGGGATGAGTCCGTTCCCGAGGTGGTCACGGACCTCCGACCAGGACTGTGCGGTGTCGGGGTGCACGATGACCTTGACCGACCACGAGAACAGGAGCACGAGATAGATCGCCCAGTAGTTGTGCCGCAGGCGATGCTTCAGGGCGTACAGGCGTCCGATCTTGAAGCGCGGGAAGAAGAGGTCGTCCGCGATCAAGGAACCCCAGCGCTCCTCCGGGCTGACTGGGTCGCGCCGCAGGATCGGACCGTAGAAGTTCTCTTCGATCTTGCGCACGCGGACGTACCAGACGTCGGCGAAGCGAAAGCGGCGCGCCTCGAAGCCCCAGAAGATGCAGATCAAGGCGGTTCCGACCAGGAGGATCCAGTGCGAGTGCGCCGTGTCGCCGAACGAGAACGACAGCAAGCCCGCGGTCGTGATCACCGCCCAGTTGGTCGTGTTGTCGAGCCGGATGCGCCAGGAATTGGCGCGGTAGAGCTCCCCGCGATAGAGGTGCACGATGGCGGCTATGTACTCGGCTCGCGAGAGCGGCGTGCTCTCGTAGTCGACCGGAGGCTCGTCCTCGACCTCCGAAGCGCTGGGCAATCGATCCGCATCCATGAACGAGAGGGTAAGAAAGCGCTCCGGCCGGTTCCACGCGCGACGAGGGCGAGTGTTAGGATGCCCGCCCTTCCGCGACGGAAGCCCCCAAGTTGACGCCTGATTCCCCTTTGCCCCCCGGATCGTCCTCCGGGCCCCCCCTCCACGACGGCCGGACCGACCGTACGGGTTGGGTGCGGCGCGGTCTCTGGCTGGGCCTCGTCCTCGGGAGCGGGCGCGCGGTCGTCATCTTCGCGATGGAGCGGCTCTCGCACGGCTCGGACGCCGCCTACGTCCGCCTGCGCCTCGCCAACGTGCTCGGTCCGATCATGCTCCAGAGCGTTCTGATCGGACTCGCCTTCGCGGGGCTCCTGGCGCTCTTCGCCGCGCTTCCGAACCGGCTCTGGCGCTGGCTCCTCGGCCACGCGGCCGTGGGGCTCGCGGCGCTCGTCTTCCTCGCCTTCTTCTCGGGCCGCCTGATCTCGGACGGCTCGCGTCGCATCGGGCTCGAAACCGACCGCGGACAGCAGGCCCTCGCGGTCCTGGCCATCGGCTCGCTGGTCCTGGCGCACGCCTTCCTGTTGGTCTCGTTCCTCGCGCGCGAGCGCGGGCCGCGCGCCTCGACCTTGCTCGACCTGGCGCTGCCGCTCCTGCTCCTGGCCGGCCTGCCTGTGGGCTGGAAGCTGGTCTTCGGGCAGGTCGATCAACGCATGACCGTGCGAGACGTCGTCCTCGACCTGCTGGCGGAGAAGGAACGCTGGACGATCGAGCGCGCCCACCCCGAGCTGGCTCCCTACGTCGGTGTGCTCACGCCGTCGACCGACTATCGCATCGACGGCGGGGATCGGCCGGCCCTGATCCTGCCCCCTCCCGCCCGCGCGGAGATCGTCTTTCGTTCGGCCGACGGGCCGCTCTTCGTCAGCGCCAGCGCGGGCGTCGACAAGGGCGTCCTCGAGGAGCACGCTGACGAGCTCGCCGGTCATGCCGTGCGCTTCCGCGTCCAGGTCGACGACGACGTTCGCTTCGACGAGACGATTCCGCTCGTGTCGGTCGGTGAGTTCATCGGCAGCGAGTGGAAGGACGTCGGTGGATCGGACGGGCTCTTCCTGCGGGATGGCGACGTGCTCGTGCTCGAGACGGCGCTCATCGATCCGAATGGCATGGAGGTCGCCGCCCCACCGCCCCTGCGTGCGGGCTTCGGGGGGCTCGCGGGCGAAACGCGCTGGAAGACGGAGCGCACGCGCTCCTCTCCGGCCGCGCCGAACGTGATCCTGATCGTGATGGACACGCAACGGTCGGACCGCATGTCGCTCTATGGCTACGAACGCGACACGACGCCGCACCTCGCCGCGCTCGGTCGGCGCGGAGCCGTGTTCGACAACGCCTACTCCACGGCCAGCTGGACCTGGCCTTCGACCGCATCGATCCTCACGGGCATGCAGCCCCAGGAGCACGGCGTCCTGAACTCCGCCTCGTGTTACCTGGCGGAGACGATCACGACGCTGCCCGAGCTGCTCCAGCGCCAGGGCTTCACGACCGCGGCCTGGTCCGCGAACCCCCTGATCGTTCCGGACAAGAACTTCGATCAAGGCTTCGAGCTGTTCGACCACGGCAAGGGCGGTACGCGCAAGTCCGAGATCATCGTCCCGGCGGTGGTCGAGTGGCTGCGCTCGATGAGCGGCACGCGCTTCTTCCTCTACTTGCATCTCGCCGACCCGCATGCGCCATTGACGCCGATCCCGCGCATGCGCGCGCGCTTCGCGCCGGACGTTCCGCTCGACTTCGATCCCAAGGCCATCGTCGACTACGCCTGGCCGCTGCTGCGCGGCAAGGGTCATACCGAGGACGGCCGCATCGACACCGACCGCCATGTCCCCCCCGAACACCAGCGCTGGATCAGCGAGCTCTACGACGCCTGCGTCGCGAGCGGGGACCACTGGATCGGCCAGGTGCTGAGCGCGGTCGAAGAGCTCGGCCTCGAGGACGAGACGGTCATCGCCTTCACCAGCGATCACGGCGAGGAGATCTTCGATCACGGACTCGCGACGCACGCCCAGAGCGTCTACGGCGAGCTCACGAACGTGCCGCTGATCCTGGCCGGCCCCGGCATCCCGCGCGGCCAGCGCGTCTCGACGCCGCTCTCGAACCGCCTCCTGGCCCCCACGCTCGCGCGCCTCGCGGGCGTCGAGCTGACCGGTTTCGAGCACTCCTTCGACCTCGCCCGCGCCCTCGATCCGTCCGACGAGGTGCCCGGCGACGTCCTCTTTTCCACCATGCAGGGCTGGTGGAACGGTCGCTACCGCCAGCCGATCTTCGGGCTGCGCTCGGGCGATCTCGTCCTGCATTGGGCGCCCGAGGGCAGCGACTGGGGCATCCGCGAGCCCGCGCCCGGGGGCCAGTGGCGGCTCTACGACCTCTCCCGCGACCCGCACGAGACGCGCGACATCTCCGGGGAGGAACCCGAGCGCGCACGCGCCATGCGCGACACGATCGAAGAGCTCGTCCAACGGCTCGAACAGGCGCGGCGTGCACCGCGCATCGAAGCAGGCGAAGAGACGATGGACATGCTGCGCGGACTCGGCTACGTCGGCGACGAAGACGAAGACCACTGACTTGCGTCGGGGGTGTCGCCCTCAGTGACCTTCGAGCGCCCGCTTCAAGATCGCTCCGAGCGTGTTGGGTTCGGCCTCGCTCTGTCGCCAACCGTGTCCGTGTTCGGTGCTCGCCTCTTCGAGTCGCAAGGGGCGCCCGTCGCGGTGCAGGTTCGAAAGCGCCATGCGCCCGAGCTCGGGGTGCAGCGTCACGATCCGGCAGGCGAGCGTGTCGCCGACGTGCAGGCGGCTCGCGACCGCCCCGTGCTTGTCCAGCGTCGTTTCGGAGCGATGCAGGAGCCCCTGCACACCCGGCCCGAGCCGGACGAAGGCACCGTAGGACACCACGCGCGCGACGACGCCCGAGAGCACGTCGCCCTCGGCGTAGCGCTTCGCGAAGTCGATCCACGGGCTCACCTGCATCTGCTTGAGACCGAGCGCGATGCGTTTGCCACGGCGCTTCACGTACAGGACCTTGGCCTCGATGTTCTGGCCGATCGACAGGACATCCTTCGGATCGTCGACGCGCTCGTGCGAGAGGTCGGACACGTGAATCAGACCGCGGAGCCCACGTCCGAACTCCACGAAGGCGCCATAGCTCTCGATGCGACTCACGCGCCCCTGGACGACCTGGCCGATGGTCAGGTTGCCGATGCGCTGGTCGAAGCCGCTCGCGCGCTCTCGCCGCAGAACCTCCTTGCGCGAAACCAGCACGCGTTGCCGCTCGCGATCGACCTCGATGACCTCGCAGGTGATCGTCTTGCCCACGAGCTCGTCGAGTTTGTGGTCGCGCGGGAGTCCGGACTGCGAAGCCGGCATGAAGGCGTGCAGCGGCCCGATCTTCAGCTCGAGGCCCCCGTGCTTCGTCCGCACGACCTTGGCCTGAACGAGGCTGCCTTCCTCCATCTCTTCCCAGCTCGAGAGGCTCTCTGCCTCGCGCAGCGAGCAGACCCACAGGCTCTCTTCCTGCCCGCGCAGGGTCACGTCGCAGGTGTCCCCCAGGCGCGGCGCACGCTCGAACTCGCCTCGCGAGATGACGCCCTGCATCCGACCGCCGAACTCGAGGAACACGTCGTTTCCGAAGATCCCGACGATCGTTCCCGTGAAGACCCGCAGCGTGTGAGCGCCGTGATCCCGTTCCGATTCCCCGTCCGCGCCGATCATGGTGTCCGTTCCCGCCAGAGTTGCGCCGGAACGCGACGCGAACATAGCATCTGGATCATGATCCAAGGCAAGCACGGCGGACCGCGAACACGGAAGGGGGCCATGTCGCCCGGACGGGCGCTCGCGTCCGGACTCTTGGTCCTGTTCGCCTCCTGCGCGAGTCGCGGGGAAGCGACCTCGCTGCTCGGCCGACGGCTCGAGCCTTTGCCGCTCTCCCCCGAGCGACGTGCGGAGCTCACGGCCGACCTGCGCGCAGCCGCGCGCGAACACCGCGCCCACCCCGAATCCGAGGAGGCGGCCATCTGGCACGGTCGGCGGCTGGCCTATCTCGGCCGCTACCGCGACGCCATCGCGGTCTACGGCGCGGCGCTCGAACGCTTCCCGAACTCGACCAAGCTCCTGCGCCACCGCGGACACCGCTACATCACCGTGCGCGACTTTCCGGCCGCAGAGCGCGACCTGACGCTCGCCGCCGAGTGGACGCGGGGGCTCGACGACGAGATCGAGCCGGACGGCGCCCCCAACGCGCTCGGCATCCCGCGCAGCACGCACCAGTCGAACGTGACCTATCACCTGGGGCTCGCGCGCTTCCTCCAAGGCGACTTCCTGGGTGCGCTCGCGGCCTACCGGCGCGGCCTCGATCTATCGCGCGTGAACGACGACATGCTGTGCGCGACGAGCACCTGGCTCGTCTACACGCTGAAGCGCCTGGGCCGCCACGACGAGGCGCGCTCGGTGCTCGCGGCCATCCACCCGGATCTCGACGTGATCGAGAACCACGCCTACCACCGTCTGCTGCTGGCCTACCGCGACGGCAGCGAAGAGAGCCTGGAAGCCCTCCTCGTCGACCTCCAGCCGACTTCGACCGAGTTCGCGACGACCGCCTTCGGCGTGGGGCACGAGTACCTCGTCCGCGGGGACCGGGAGCGGGCCCGGTCCCTCTTCCGACGCATCCTCGACGCCGGCGCCTGGCCGGCCTTCGGACATGTCGCCGCCGAAGCCGAACTCGCGCGCCCCTGACCCCGTTCGGACCCGCTCAGCCGGCGAAGGGCGCGTCGGAGAGGTGCTCGCGCTTCTCTTCCACGTCCTTCCACTCGTCGGCGTCGTCCATGGCGTCCTTCTTGGCGTCGATGTTCGGCCAGTTCTCGCAGAGCTTGGCATTCAGCTCGAGGTACTCCGACCACTTGTCGGGCAGCTCGTCCTCGCTGAAGATCGCCTCGGTCGGGCACTCGGGAACGCAGGCGCCGCAATCGATGCATTCGTCGGGGTGGATCGCGAGGAAGTTCTCACCCTCGTAGAAGCAGTCCACCGGACAGACGTCGACACAGTCGGTGTACTTGCACTTGACGCAGGGCTCAGCAACGACGTAGGTCATCTTCAGGGGTCCTTTCGCGGCGCGCGGGGCGCACATCGGGATCGTGGAGAGAGGGCGGTGCGACCTGAATCGGCCGCCTGGCCCGCAGAGGCTACCGATCGAAGCCGGTCACGCCAATTCTCTGACCGCTCTCCGTCGAGGACTCGTCGCCGTCGGCTCCCTCAGGCCAGGAGTCCGCGCGCCAGACCCGCGTTCGGATCCTTGCCGCGGTCGGCGGCCGCTCGGACGCCCCGGTAGGCCTCCAGCGCGGAGGCCCTGGCGGTCTCGGTCGCGTCCCGGTCCGACGCGGACTCCTCCCTCTCGGCCAGGCCCGCTCCCGCGACCCGCGACCCGCGCTCCTCGGCGCTCCCCGCGGCAGGGCTCGACTCGGGCTCCGACGACCCGGAACCCGGGACCACGGACGTCGCCGCGGCCTGCGAGGCGGGGACCGCGTCCTCCGCGGCGTCCGGTTCGGTCGCTTCGGCCCGCGCGCGGGCTTCCATCTGCGCCGCCTGGGCTGCGACGGCGCGATCCTGGGAGGAGGGCTGGGCCGGTGCCAGGGCGGCGCGACGGGCTTGACGCGCGAGCCGCGCGGTCTCCTGCGGTGTGTCGCCCTCGCTCAGACGGATTCCGACCTCGCCCCCGACCGCGTAGGCACGACCGTCGGGGCCGGTCTCGGTCTCGTAGGTCGGGGCGCCGCTGGCCAGGCTCCCGGCTGCGGCCTTGTGGGCCTGCTCGTGCGCGCGCACTTCGCGGTCCCGGGCACGCATCTGGCGCAGCTGATCCTGCTCTTCGCGGGAGAGCTCCCCGGGCCGTTCGGTTCCCCGCTCGTGCGCCGTCGCGTCGGGCGACGCGGCGTCCTCCGGAGCCCGGACGAGCGCCGCTTCCGTCGCCTCGGCCGCGAGCGCCGCCTGGGCGCGAGCCGAGAGCTCGGCTGCGTCGCCGTGCGCGGCGCCCGTCGTGGGCGGATGGGCGGTCGCCGGGCCGGGCCGCTCCTGCGCCGCGTCCACCGCAGCGCGCAGCGAAGGGGCAGCGCTCGGGGCGTTCGAGCCAGGGGCCGCGTGGAATCCGGAGACTTGCATCCCTTCCAAGATCGGATCCCCGCGCGGCCCGACTCCAGCCCGATCGGGATCTGTGGCGCTAGAACACGTCCCCGAGTCCGATCAACCCGTCCACCAAGCGATCGAAGAAGCTCCTGCGGCCTTGCAGGCTCTTCAGGACCTCGGGCCGCAGGCTCGGAGCCTGCGAGCGGGACGGACCGGTGACCGGCCGCTCGTCCGCTCCCTCGACGCTTGCCAGGCCGCGCACGAAGGCGTGCAGGGTCTCCAGCTCGCCGGTGTCCAGCCACAGACCGTGATCGCGGCAGAGGTCGACGATGACCTTGCTCGAGCGCCCCTTCCGACGGTAGAGGTGACGGAACATCAGCTCGCCGCACGTGAGACAGGGCACGTAGCGGACAGGGTCGACGGGGCTCGCAGCGCCCGGGGCAGGCGGTACACGCGGCAGGGACCCGGCGGCGGAGGCACGCGCGCGCTCGAGCAAGAGCTCGAACACGTCGCGGCGCAACCACAGACCCGCGCAGGCGACGCATTCGATCGCATGCACGTCCTCGAGCGCCCGGATCCGCAGAGCTCCCTGACAGCGCGGACAGCTGCGACCGTCAGGGATCGGCGTCAGGGCCTGCGGTCGGATCGCGACGCCGCAGGCCTTGCAGTGCCGAGCGTCGTCGGCCAGGCGTGCGAAGCACTTCGGGCACAGGGTGGAAGCCTGTCGGTCGCGCGCGGAGAGCGCCGCGCCGCAGAACGTGCAGGCGGAGTCCTCGGCCCCAGCAGGTGCGCCACAACCGCCGCAGCGCAAGGCCTGGACCCGCAGCTCACGCCGCGCGGAGACCGGAAAGAGCGTGTCGCACAGACACCGAACGGAGACGCCGGCCGGAAGGCTCGTGACGTCGTACTGGCGCTCGCAACTCGGACACAAGACGAGGTTCATGCTTCACCATCCAAACGCTGCCGGGCCATCGAAGCCATGGTCGACATCGGAGTCCCGCGCCCGTTCGGAAAAATCGACCCGAATCGGAAAAGAGGTCGCGCTGGAGCACGCCCACGGTGGCCTGGCACCGGCGAACCTGCAGTTGCCTTCGATCCGGGACCGGTTCCGGACCGCCGTGCCCCTAGAATGCGGGGTCGGTGAAGAAAACCCCGCACCCCAGCGGGGGAACGGGCTCCTCCCTACGAATCGATTGAAATGAAGCACTCTCTCCTCCTCTCCGCCCTCGCTCTCGCCTCGCTCGTCACGTCCCCCGTGAACGCCCAGCGCGGCGCCTACGCCGGCAACGATGAATCGGCCGAGCGCATCGTACCCGCCGGTCCCCGAAGCGGCGTCGCTCCCCAACAGGCCTTCGGACCGCCCCGTTCCCAGCTCGGCATGAACATGGCGGGCTTCGATTTCACGGGCCTCTTCATGAACAGCGAGATCGCCTTCGCCGACGTCATGAAGCAGTCGCGCAGCCTGCGCGCCGTGCTCCCGAACGAGAACTTGCCCGCCGCAGCGTCCTCCGTCCCGGCCGAGTCGGTCTTCGACACCATCGACGAGAACGGCTACATCACGGAAGGCATCCCGAAGAACGGCTTCGTCGCGTTCACGCAGACCATGACGGGGTTGCGCGACCACTATCCGGCCGGGCGCTACATCGTCAGCTTCGACGGCAACGGCACACTGAACTTCGGCGGTGACGAAACCAGCGTCACGATGGTGACGCCGAACCGCTACGAGATCGTCACGTCCGGTCAGAACAAGGGCATCATCGTCCGCATCCTGACCTCGGATCCGGCGCCGAGTCACGTGCGCAACCTCCGCATCGTTCACGAAACGCTCGCGGACGTGAACGGCGATCCGATCCAGACCTTCCAGCCGCAGTTCCTCGCCCGGCTCGCGGGTCTGCGTCCGCATGCGCTGCGCTTCGTCAACTGGCGCGGCGTCTCGAGCTCGACGGTGTCGCTCTTCTCCGAGGAGGCGCTGCCGAGCCACATCACCTACCAACGCTCCAACGGCAAGGGCGGCGTCCCGTGGCAGGTCCTGGCCGAGCTGTGTGCCGAACTGGGTGCGGACCTCTGGGCGAACCTCCCCTACGACGCCGAGTTCGAGGGCTACGTGCGTCCGCTGGCGCAGCTGCTCGCGCCCTGGTCGGCGGAAACGGGGCTGGCGGTCCGCGTCGAGTACGGCAACGAGGTCTGGAACCCCACCTTCGGTGCGCAGTACTGCTACGCGATCGACAACGGCGGCTGCGGCGTGGCCTGCACGCCCGAGAATCCCCCGGGACTCTCCAACGCGATCTCGAACTGCATCGCCGACTTCGTCGCCGATCGCTCGGACGCGATCTTCGGAATCTTCGAGGAGGAGTTCGGCCTCGCCGGCGTGGGCGACGGGCTTATCCGTGTCATCGGCGGCCGCATCAACCGCACGGACTACACTCTGCGCATCCTGGACCGCATCGGCGGCCCCGACGAAGTCGACGTCTTCGCCCTGAACTCGTTCTTCGGCGCCCGCATGATCCTGCAGCTCGGCTGGTTCTTCGCGACCTCGGCCAGCGACCAGGACATCGTCGACTACCTGCACTCGCAGATCGAAGGCGACACCGCCAACCTGGCCAACTTCTTTCGCGGACAGCAGACCGTGGTCGACGGCTACAACGACGTGTACGGCGAAGATCTCGTCCTGAACGCCTATGAGGGCGGCCAGAGCCTGACCTTCAGCGCCTGCGACTGCCCCGGCTACTGCCCGACGAACTCCGACCCGGTCTGCACGTCGCAGATCCTGCTCGTCAGCCAGAAGTTCAACGACCTGAACCGCAGCCCGTTCATGATCGAGCTGTACGAGCATCTGCTCGACGTCTGGCAGGAGACCACCGGCAAGGTGGCCAACCGTCCCGGCGAGCTCTTCATGCACTACAGCTTCGTGCGCGAGTTCAAGCCCGCGGGGCAGGCTTCGTGGGGCACGCTCGAGTACGTCGACTCCCTGTTGAGCACGGCCTACAAGTACCAGGTCCTGAAGTCGATCCAGGTCGCGCGCTGAAGCCGAGCGTCCCGGTGGCATGAGGCGTGCACGGAACGAAGTCGTCGAGCGCATCCGCGCGGTCGTCGACTCCGTACCGCGGGGGAGCGTCGCGACCTACGGTCTCATCGCGCGCGAGGCCGGCGTCCCCCGCAACGCCCGCCAGGTCGGGCGCGTCCTACGCGACCTGCCGGCGGGCTCGAGCCTGCCCTGGCACCGGATCCTGAACGCCCGCGGCGAATTGCGCGCACCGGGAGCCAGCGCCGGCCGACAACGGCGGTTGTTGCGCGAGGAGGGAATCCCCTTCGTCGCTGCGGACCGGGTCGACCTCGACCGCTGTCTCTGGGATCCGAACGAGTAGGGTGACGCGAGCATTCGCATCCTGCGCTTGATGGCCTTGCGTTCGTGGCGAGGCGCAGCGACGACGCGACTTCGTGGAGACCTTCGTGGAGACTCGGAGGAGCGGCAACGTGGCCACGGGCGGACGGACGCCAAACCCAGGTCGCGAAGGATGGCGTCACCCCACCAGCCGGGCTCTGAGGTGTCTCCCAAGGACCGCCAGGATGACCGGAAGGTCGAGCTCAGGCCGGCCACGACGGCGAGCCGACAAAAACCACGGATCATGCGCAAGCCTACCGCCCTTCCGATCGCCCTGGTCTTGACGTGGAGCCTCGCCGCGTGCCGCCCGCCCGGGGAGGAGCCCGCCGTCGAGGTCTTCGAGGCCTTGGTAGAAGGCCAAGCGTTGGACCGACGCGATGGCCTGGAGCGGTACGCGCCCGACGCCCGCGCGGCCGCCCTCGAGAGCTTGATCGAAGAGGTGCGGTACTGGGGACGCGGTCCGGACGAGCAGGACCGTCTCGAGCAGCTCGTGCAACGACACGGGGACACCGAAGCCGGTCGCATTGCGCTCTACCGCGACCTGCTCGACTTCCGCGCCGAGGTCGCCGTATTCACGGAGACCCACTGGCTCCCGGGCCTCCGCGACCTCGCGTTCGACGGTGACTCAGCCACCGCGTACCGCGTCGGCGAGAACCCAGGCGGTGAGTTCCGTGAGAAGGTGCGTTTCGTTCGCATCGGAGCGACCTGGTACCTCGACGCTTCTCGCTGACCGGTCACGTCGGCGGATCGACCGCTCCCTGCCGCAGCCTTGGAGATCGACGGCAGGGCCTCGGCTCTCGCCGCGCCTGCTCAGGCAGGACGCCGCCGGCCGAAGTGGATGCGAAACCACATGCGGGCGACGGTCCACAGCGTGCGCGGGATGTGGCTCGCGCGCACCGTCGTGTGGCCCGCCGTGCGCGGGTAGTGGCGAACGCCCTTCTCCACGACGCGAGCCTTCAGGCGCGAGAGGCGCGCGACCATCTCGGTGTCGACGAAGAAGTCGCTCGACTCGAGCTCGAGGCGCTCGATCACATGGCGCTCGAACAGCTTGAAGGCGCAGTCCACGTCGCGCACGCGGATGAAGAAGAGCACCCGCACGAGCTGGTTGTAGACCCACGACAGCAGGCAGCGCAGGACCGAATCGTAGCGGTAGACGCGAAAGCCCAGGACGACGTCGGCGTCCGCCAGCAAGGGGACCAGGTCCGCGACCTCGCGCACGTCGAACTGGCAATCGGCGTCGGTGTAGAAGACGAGATCGCAGCGCGAGGCGGCGAAACCCGAGGCGATCGCACGGCCGTAGCCCTGGTTCTTCGCGTGCTGCACGAGCTTCACGGCCGGGTGACGCTCGGCCAGCCCGCGGACGAGCTCGGCGGTACGGTCCTTCGAGCCATCGTCGACCACCAGGATCTCGCAGTCCGCGAAGCGAGCGGGAAAGAAGTCGGTGCAGGCCTTCACCGCTTCCTCGATGCACGCCTCCTCGTTGTAGGCGGGCAAGACGACCGAGATCGACTGCGGAAAGGGTTTCGGTTCGGGTTCGCTCATCGGAGGCCGCGAAGTCTACCCGGGACACGGGGCCGCGTCAGGGAAGCCGCACGAAGGTCCCCACGTCGCTCTCCCAGGCGTCCGCGACGGACTCGCCACGCGCGCGGTCGGGAAGCCGTCGGACCTTCCAGTGGACACGGGCTCCAGGCGGAAAGACGGACCAGTACTCGACCGGGAAGGCGTAGCTCGTCGCGGCGACCGAGACACCGGCCTGTTCGTACAGTGCCGCCAGCACGTGCCCCTCGTCGTCGAAGAAGTGCAGGGTGTAGCACGCGTCTCCGCCGGCCGATTCTGCGACCGCGTCCGCGCGCAGCTCCCAGCGGAACTCGGGCGGAGCCTCCAGGACCGCGTCGCGCTCCGGCGCGAGGAGGCGCAGGCGCGCCTTGTCCGGTGCGACCGGAGTCCCGATCCGCGCCACGACCGACGCGAAAACGGGCTCGACGCGTCCCGCTTCGACGGCCAAACCGGGCCACACGAGACCGAAGACGACGAGAGCGGCCGGAACCGGCGCGAGGGCGGCGAGGAGCCCGACGAAGCGTCGCACGCGCGGGCTGAACCAGCGCTCGCCGAGGTGGCTCCAGCCCGCGACGCACAGCAGCGCGAAGGGGCCGAAGGCGGGCAGGAGGTAGCGTCCCTGGGGCTGGCGGAAGGTGAGGTTGAAGCGCAGCAGGAGGGCCCCCGCCAGGAGGCAGATCGCGAAGAGGAAGAGGAGGCGGGCGCGCCGCTCGACGCCGGTCCCTGGCTGAAGCGCGCCTCCCGGAGCCACGGCCGCGAAGAGCCCCGCGAGCAAGCCGACGAGGCCGGCGCCGAGGAGCACGCGCACGGCCGCGGCCGGAAGCTGGACGCCGCCCCAGCCGAAGCTGCCCGTGAGGGTCTGCAGGAGCTCGCGCGGGAAGCGGCCCAGGAGGTAGCTCGCGAGCCGCCCCTCGGGGACACGGTTGGCGGCGTAGGCGCGCTCGTGCGCGGCGCTCGCGAAGAGCTCGCCGTAGATCTGCGCGTTGCGCAGGAAGAAGGCGCCGCTCACGAGGACCACGGTCAGGAGGAAGAGCAACGTCCCCCGCAGGAGGGCGTGCCGCCTTGCTGCGTCCGTACAACATCCGGCGCGCAGGACGACGAGGAGCGCCAAGGGGACCAGCAAGAGTGACAACAGCTTCGTCAACAACGCAAGGCCCACGACGAGCCCCAGACCGAGCGCCCGCCGCGTCCCGAGCTCGCCATCGCCGAGGGTCCGCGCCAACAGGAGGTAGGCGGCGGCGCAGAAGGTCGTTGCGAGGTTGCCGTTGTCGAGGACGCCGTGCACGAACGACCACTGCGGATAGCAGGCCAGGAGCAAGACGGCGACATCCGCGATCCGCTCGTGTTCGGGAAACAGCGTGCGACCCAAGCGGTGAATCAGGAGCAGCGTGATGGCACCGCACAGGATCGAGAACGCGCGCTGCAGGCGGAACACGCCGACTTCGCGCGAGACCTCGGGGCCCTCGTCGAAGCCGTGCTCCCACAACAGGTCCGACGAATGCGGCAGCCCATCGGGATTCGCGCGGCGGCGCGGGACGGGCGAGAGGTCCGGCTCGCCGCACGCGAGCTGCAGCGAAGCCAGCACGGCGTAGTACAGCGGCGGGTGGTGGCCCATCGAGCTCTCGCGCGCCGTCGGCAGCCGCGCCTCTTCGGCGCTCCCGGCGATGAGCGGCGGGCGCCCGTACTCGAGCAGTTGACGCACGTACTGGAAGTGGCCGGGCTCGTCGGGCGACTCGAAGACGGGCGTCGCCAGAAGACAGGCACCGGCGAAGACGACGTGACAGAGGAGCGCCGCCGCCAGCCAGCGCGCGCGCATCAGGCGCCCTCTGCGGAAGTTCCCGTCGACGCGAGCGGCTTGCGCGCCAGGCAGATCAGGGAGACTCCCACCGGCAGGTCGTGACGCGCGAGCCAGTGCCGCTCGGCGGCAAAGAGCGAGAACAGGAGCCGGTCCAGGCCGAACGGGGTCGGCGTCGTGAGGTCCGAGCCCCCACCGCCGGTCCAGCGCAGAAAGGGACGCATGGCGACCCGCACGAGCAGGATCGGGACGAAGAGCAGAAAATTGAAGTAGCTCAGACGCTCGAGCTCGAAACCCGCTCCCCGCACCAGGGTCGCCAGCGGAACGCGCCGGTAGCGACGCTTGTGCTCGGACAGGACGTCCTGGCGTCCCCACAGGAGCATCCAGGCGGGCACCGACAGGAACAGAGCTCCGCCTGGCTTCAGGATGCGATGGATCTCGTCCAGGGCGTGGGTGTCATCGTCGAGGTGCTCGAGGATGTCGAGCGCACACACGAGGTCCAGGCTCGCGCTCCGAAACGGCGGGCGCGTCGCATCGGCGTGCACGAGGTCGCGCGCGCCCTTGGCCCCGCAATCGCGCAGCGAGAGGTCCGACACGTCGACGATCGCGAGCCGCCCCCGCTCGAGCAAGACCGGCACGTTGACTCCCGAACCGGGCCCGAGGTCGAGCACCCGTGCGTCCTGCGGGAGGACGAGCCAGCGATCCAGCACGTGGCCGAAGAGTTTTCGCCTTGCGCGGAAGAACCAGTGGTCCGACTCGCGGTATTCCTGCGCCAGAGAGTCTTTCAAACGGAACGGCCCACGGAGACGCGCGGGGAACGGCGGGTCCCACCGCCGGACGGGGAAGTCTACCCGACCACAACGGTCGATGCCGCGTCTCTCCCGACGCCGCGCTTTCTCGCGAAGCCGCTACCGCTCCGCTCCCCCGCCTCGGATAGGATTCGGAGCATCGTCCCATGGTCCAGCACAAGCCAACCCTCCTCGCCCTCGTCGCCCTGTCCCTGCTCGGCTCGAGCTGCGCGCTCACCGATCCGGTGCTGACGCTGGCCTATCCACCTCCCTCCCAGCAGAGCGAGGTCCGACCGGCACGCGTCCCGACGGCTTCGATTCTCCAGCTGGTCGCCGTCACCGACGAGCGCCAGCATCAGGACGCGATCGGCGACGTCCGCAACGGCTGGGGGATGCGGATCGCACGGATCCGGACCGACGACGATCCGCGCGAGTGGATCGAGCGGGCGCTGACCTACGAGCTCGAGCACGCCGGCCATGAGCTCAGCACGACCAAGGTGCCCGACGCGGATCGCGTGAGCGTCGCCCTCGAGCGCGCCTTCTGCCCGGACGACACCGACTACCGCGCCGAGGTCCGGCTCCTGATCCTCGTCGAACGCGGCGACCGCCACCTCCTGCGCCGCACCTACGAAGCCCGCGCGGGCCTCGCCGGCGACGACGCCACGGCCCAGGACGTCCTGGCGAAGGCCCTGCGCAAGGCCTTGCGCTCGTTCCTGGCCGACTACGCACGCGTGGCCGCCAACCCGAATTCCTGAGCCTTCCGGCGCCGACGTCGGTCGCACGCCGCGCGAAAGCACACCGCTCGGATCGTGGGATCGGGGCGCCCGTACCGTAGGATCGGCGCGGCCCGCTCGAGCGCGGGACCGGGACCTGCACATGGGCAAGGACTTCAAGAGCTTCAAGGATCTCCTGCGTGAGCGCGGCGGCGAGCCCGAGGAAAAGCCCGAGCCGGCCGAGGGCAGCTGGACGATCGAGTCGGCGGATGCGAACCGGCCCTTCGACGTCCCCGAGGAGGAGCTGACCGCCGCCCGCGAGCGCATCCTGGGCCGACCCGCCGCCTTCGGTGCGATGGAGACCGGCCCACCGCCCTATGGCGACCCGGAATCGGAGGAGATGGAGCTCCTGTCCTCCTTCCGCGTTCGAACGATCTTCCCGCCGGACGTCGAGGCCGAGGTGCGCGACTTGCCAGCCGATCCGCGCCCCGCGGACTGGGAGGGTCGCGTCGACCTGCGCGACGAGATCATCTTCACGATCGACGGCGAGGACGCGAAGGACTACGACGACGCGATCGGGATCCAGGAGATCGAAGACGGGCTGCGCGTCGGCGTGCACATCGCGGACGTCTCCAGCTACGTGCGACCGGACACGGCCCTCGACGACGAGGCGCTGGCACGCGGCACGAGCGTCTACCTCGCCGATCAGGTCGTACCGATGCTGCCGGAGGGCCTGTCGAACGGCCTGTGCTCGCTCGTGCCCGACCGCGACCGCTTGGCCTACTCGGTCATCATGGACTTCGACGACTCCGGCAAGCGCGTCGCGGCCAAGGTCCACAAGTCCGTCATCAAGAGCAAGAAGCGCAACACCTACCGCGTCGTCCAGGACCTCCTCGACGGCAAGGACACCGAGGAGACGCGCGACATCGCCTGGCTCGCCGAACCCTTGCGGCTGTTCCAGCGCTGGACCCAGCGCCAGCAGGCGTTGCGGGACGCCAAGGGCTCGCTGCGCATCCAGTCACGCGAGCGCAAGTTCGTCTTCGACGACCAGCACGAGGTCGAAGCGATCGTCGACGCCCCGCGCTACTTCTCGCAGACGCTGATCGAGGAGACGGCGCTGGCCGCGAACCAGGCCGTCGGCGACCTCTTCCGCGCACGCGGCCTGCCGATCATCTATCGCGTGCATCCCGAGAAGGACCCGGAAGAGATCGAGGCGATCGGCAAGATGCTGGCCGACCACGGCCTCCGACTGCCGAAGAAGGAGCGCCTCACGGGACGCGACATCGGCCGACTGATTCGCGCCGCGCGCAGCCGCCCCAACGCCGAGGCGATGATCGGGCGCATCATGGGCTTGGTCGAGCGCGCCTACTACGCCGTCCACGACCAGGAGGACGTCGCGCGACACTTCGGGCTCGCACGGGAAGCCTACCTGCACTTCACCTCACCCATCCGGCGCTATCCCGACCTCATCGTGCACCGCTGGCTCGGCGCGATCGAGTCCAGCAAGGAGAACGAGAAGAAGCTCGCCTCCGAAGAGCTCTTGACCGACCTGAACGACGTCGCCTCGCACTGTTCGATGCAGGCCGAGGTGGCCGAGATGGCGGAGCAAGCGATCGGCGACCTCAAGATCTGTCAGTACATGGAGCCGCACATCGGCGAGAAGCACGAAGCCAAGGTCCTGCGCGCTTCGCGCTACGGTCTCGAAGTGCACCTCGCGTCGTTCAACGTGAACGGCTTCCTCCCCACCCGCATCCTCGGGGACCGTCCGAAGCTGGAAGGGCCGACCTTGACCGTCCGCGCCGGCAAGCGCTTTCTGTCGTTCACCGAAGGGCACCCCGTCCACGTGAAGATCCAGGACGTCGATTTCATCAAGCTCCAGGTGATGCTCGAGCTCGCTTGATGCTGAGCGAGCGCGCCAGCCGCTTCCTGCGGTTCAGTCTCGAGCGCTGGATCCAGCGCGGAACCCTCTACCAGCTGTTCCTGATGGCGGGCCTCATCGTGCTCGTCGCCATCCTGGGCGGACTCACCGCGTGGCTCGGGACGGACCAGTTCGCCAAGCCCTGGACGGCGATCTGGTGGGCCTTCCTGCGCTTGACCGATCCCGGGTATCTCGGCGACGACGAGGGCGCCTTCCTGCGCACGGTTTCGACGGCGGTGACGGTCGCGGGCTACGTGCTCTTCATGGGCTCCTTGATCGCGATTCTCTCCGCCTGGCTGAACCAGTCGATGCGCGATCTCGAGAGCGGCTTGACGCCGATCTCGATGGAGGGCCACGTCGTCATCCTCGGGTGGACGAACCGGACCCCGGAGATCGTGGCACGCCTGCTCTCCGCCGGCGGACGCCTGGAACGCTTCCTCCGCAACGAGGGCGCTTCCCATCTGCGGGTCGTCGTGCTGACCGAGCGCGTCGATGCCCAGTTGCGCGCGAGCCTGCGCGCCGAGCTGGCCGAGGTCTGGGACGGGGCGCGGATCTTCCTGCGCTCGGGCTCGAGCCTCCAGCCCGAGGACCTCGAGCGGCTCGACCTCGCGCGCGCGTCCGTCGTCCTGGTGCCCGGGTCCGACCTGGCCTCCGCCTCCGACGACCGGGCCGACACACGCGTCGTGCAGACGCTCTTGATGCTCGATGATCTCTTCGCGGACCTCCCGCTCGACGAACGCCCGCGGGTCGTCGCCGAGATCGCCGATTCGGAGAAGGTGCGGGTCGCGCGCAGCACGATGCGAACCGGGCTCGAGATCGTCCCCAGCGAATCCGTCGTGGCCCGCCTCTTGACCCAGGGCATCCGCCACCCGCGGCTGGCTTCCGTCCTGCTCCAGCTCTTGACGCACCGTCGCGGCGCCTCGATCTACGTGCGCTCGTTCGAGCAGTTCGCAGGCGAGCACCCCGCTTGCCTGACCGAGCACTTTCCGCGCGCAATCCTGCTCGGCGCCCTGCGACCGCAGCCCACCGATGCCGGCACGAACATCGAGCCGCACCTCAACCCGCCTGCGCACTTTCGGCTGGAAGCCGGCGACCAGCTCGTGCTGCTCGCGGACTCCTATTCCGATTGCGAGCCCCACAACGGTGCGACGACCAGCCAGTTTTGCGCGCGCCGGCCCTTCCCGCGCACGGCGAAAGCCCAGGCCGCCCGCGTCCTCGTCCTGGGCTGGAGCCACAAGCTCGGCGCGCTGCTCGCCGAGCTGGACGGCTACCCCAAGGAACGTTTCCAGGTCACGATCCTGTCCACCGTCCCCATCCCCGACCGCGAGCGCACGCTGGCGGCCATGGACTGGAACACCTCACGCGTCGAACTCCGCCACGTCGAAGGCGACTAC
Organism: Planctomycetota bacterium; assembly: GCA_029259595.1. Classification (GTDB taxonomy): domain Bacteria; phylum Planctomycetota; class UBA1135; order UBA1135; genus OFTM43. The sequence continues at coordinate 301,097 of JAJDEW010000004.1, forward strand.
ACGCTGGAGAAGCCGCTCGCCGCCCTCGACCCCGCCTCCTTCGACGACATCGTCTTCCTGGCGAGCGCCTGGTCCAACTCCTACGAGGAAAGCGACGCCCGTACGGTCCTCGGTTACGTCGTGCTCGCCACCATTCTCACGAACGTTCCGAATCCGCCCGAGGTCCTGATCGAGCTCATCGATCCCGATTCCGACCGCGTCTTCGTCAAACGCCCCGGCGTACCGCTGGTCAGCCCCAAACTCCTGAGCCACATGATGGCGCACGTCGCCCTGCGTCCCGAACTCAACGGCGTGTTCGAGTCGCTGTTCGGCTCGGGAGGCTCCGACATCGTGCTGCGCCGTGCCGACGAATACGCTCTGGCCGGCCGCACCCTGGACTTCGCCACGATCCAAGCCACCGCCGCGGCCTTCGGCGAAACAGCGCTCGGCCTCGTCCGCACGCGGACACCGAGCGAACGGCTGCAGCTCAATCCCTCGCGCTCGGAGCAATGGCTGCTCGAACCGAACGACGAGATCGTAGTCCTGTCGGACAGTGAGACCGACTGAGGGGCGGCGAAGGGGACGAAGGGTTCCGTGGGACAACGGACTCGCTCGCCTGCGGCTCGCCATCGCTGGGCGCTGTGAGACGGCTTCGCGCGGGCGAACCGGGTTCGGCCGCGAGGGACGCAACCCGAAGGCCGGGCGGTCCGAGGGTCGCGGCCCGGCACTTCCTTTTGGACGCGGCGCGCACTCCGTCGCGCGCCTGTGCCTGATTGCGCGGCTGCGCCGCGCAACGGCACAAGCACGGAGCCTTC
>JAJDEW010000031.1 GCA_029259595.1 Planctomycetota bacterium
TCAGCCGGAGAGGCTGGAGGCGCTCGCAGGACGACCGCGCGACGGCCACGGTGTGGGTGACCGTGAGCTATCTGCCGCTGCTCCCGCTGCGACGTGAGCTCCTCGTCTTCGAAGAGCTCGCCGAAGCCAGGCCCCGTGGACTCAGGGGTTTCTTCCGGGCGCACGACTTCGAGCTTCCCGCGCTTGTGATCGAGCGACTGCCGCTCGCCTTCGGAGAGATCGTCCGCACGTACGTTTGGACCTATCTCCTGGTTCCGCTCCTGTGCCTCTGGCCCTTCTTCGCGTACGTCTTCGCGGCCGGGGTCTACACCGCGCGGACGGGGAAGGATCGATTCGAGCTACCGGACGGAGGCGTGCAAGGCCTGATCTGCTTCATGGTCTTGAACACGTTCGTCATCTTGCTCGTCGCCATCCGCCGAGCGCGAGGTGTCTCCGCACGCGCTACGCTGGACACGAGCGAAACGCCCGCGACCGCGATCGATCGCCCGGACCTCGCGCGGCGCTATCCGGTCGGAGAACGCGCGCGCCAGGTCTCCTGAAGCGAGCTCAACAGTCCGGGCCGCAGGGCTCGCAGCGGTCCTCGTGCTGCTCGTAGGCCGTGATCTGGCCCCGCGCATCGAACGTGAAGCGACAACACGAGAGCAGGACGGCGCGCAACTTGGCGCGCCCGCGTTGCAGACGGGACTTGACGGCCGAGGTTGAGAGCTCGAGCTCCGACGCGATCTCCGCGATCGGTCGACCGTCGAACTCGTGGGCCTGAAGGACGGCGCGCTCGCCCGGCTCGAGTCGCTCCAGCATGGGCCGCAGCCAGCTGGCGACCAGGCCGTCGAGCGCGTCGTCCGCGACCTCCGCTTCCCGCGGCTCTGCGTCCTCGTCCAGGCCGACGACGTCGTTCCGCGCACGCAGGTGATCGATCCAGACGTTGCGCGCGATCCGACGCAGCCAGGGACCGAGCTTCTCGTCCGTTCGCAGCGACGCGAGGTTGCGTGTGACGCGTAAGGCCGTTTCCTGCAACAGGTCGTCCGCGTCGACGCCCGCCCCGCGCCGCGCGAACCACGCCCGGAGTTCGTCGGAGAAGCGTGCCCAGATCGTCTCGAGCGAGGTGGAATCCGTCATGAAGTGCAGCAGGCCGCCGTGCTGCAACCTGCGTCCGTGGCAGCCGGTACGGGGTTCGCATCGAGGACGTGAAAGAACTCCCACGAGTTTCCGTCCGGATCCTCGACCCAGAACTTGTCCTGTAGAGCGTAGCAGCAGAGCGTTTGCTTCTCCTCACGGACCCCGTGCCCCAGGCCGACGAGGCGGTCGCGTTCGACGTCGAGCCGAGTCGCGTCCGTCAGCTCGATCCCGAAGTGGGTCACCTGTCGCGGGCCTTTTTTCGGACTCGTGTTCGTGACCTGAAGCGTGAAGTTCACGGCAGGTTCGGCTACGGAAAACTTGGCCCAGTCGGACCGGATCTTCACGGGTTCGACGCCGAACAGGTCGCGATAGAATGTGATCGAACGGGCCAGGTCGCTTACGGCCATCCCGAGGTGAATGCGTGTGGTTGTCGTTTTCATGGGTCTTCCTCGAAGGGTTTGCTCGAACCGGATGGTCCGGGCAATCCTCGAGACGGAGCGGTTTCCGGGAGGACGCGCGATTCGCTCGTCCTGAACACAGGCTTGACGAAAGGGCGCCCGATTCCGGTTTGGTGCGTTCCGTCGCGCCAGGCTTCGCGCTGGCCCTTACAGTGGCCTCGTTCCGTCACCCCGAACTGAAGCAACGCCATGAAGCTGAAGAAGATCCTCGTTCCCACCGACCTGTCGGAAGAGTCCCTGCGCCCGATCGAGGGTGTCCGGCAGCTCGCCTGCGACTCCTCGGCGCACGTCCATCTCCTGCACGTGGTCGCCGACGTCCCGATCGCACCCCACGGCGCACCCCTGGCGCCCGCCCTGCACGCGCCGGACCTCGAGTTGCAGCGAGAGCAAGCGAGCAAGAAGCTCGAGGAGCTGCGCGAGAAGCGCCTGGTCGGAGTCGAGAGCGATTCCGAAGTCATCCTGGGCGTCCAGGTCGCGAAGGCCGTCGCCGACCATGCCGCCGGGAACGACTACGACCTGATCGCGCTCTCGACCCATGGACGCACCGGTTTTCGGCGCCTGGTCCTGGGCAGCGTCGCCGAGGAGATCCTGCGCCAGTCGACCGTGCCCGTGCTGGTCTTCCCCCGCAAGAAATCGTCCTGAGAACCGTCTAGCCGCTAGTGCTAGCCCCGGTGCGATCACACAGCGTGGCGTCAGGCAAGAAAGCCGGGCCGGCCGGTGCTCTCAGTCCGACGTCGAGCTGTAGGCCTGTCCCAGGTTCTCGTGCGCGACTTCGAGGCCCTCGTTGTGTGCGGTGAGCCACTCGGTCAGGCACGCGACCGCGCGCTTCGCACCCCAGGTCGGCTTGGGAAAGCCCAGGCCTGTGAGCTTGACCAACAGATCGCCCTCGGCGCGCGCCTGCACCGCGATCAAGAAGTCCTGGCGTAGCGTGCCCTCGAGCACGAGCGTCTCGACGACGTAGCGCGGACGCGGCGCGAGCTGGTCGCGGTAGAGGCCCGTGAACCGGACGACGATCTCGAGGTCGCCCACGAGCTCGCGACGCGAGAGAGCTTCGAAGCCGTCGAAGAGGTGTTCCGCGTCATGCGGCCCGCTCAGTTTCGTGCTGGGCATGTCGTGCTCGAGTAGCGGTCCGGTCGGGAGCCGTTCGGGTTCCGCGACCTTGGTCCAGGGAAAGTAGTGGATCGAGATGCCCTGGTCGCGGGCCTTGCGCTCGTACTTGGTCGTGAGGCGGCCCTCGAGCGTATCCACTTCGGTCGTCGCCTGCCGCGCCGCGAAGGCCGTCTGTCCCTCCAGGAGGGCGCCGATCTCCGCGGCGTAGGCGGCGTGGTCCGTGACGACCAAGAGGTCGCCACCCGTCGTCATGCGGTCCGCGAGCAGCTCCAGGAAGCGAGGTTGGAGCAGGCGCCGCTTCTCGTGACGGTCCTTCGGCCAGGGGCACGGGTGGTTCACGAACGTGTGCGCGATCGAACCGGAGGCGAACAGGAGCGCGAGCGTCGCCTCCGCATCCGCCAGGACGATGCGGACGTTTTCCAGCCCGTGCTTCTCGATGCGCGTGAAGAGCCGCAGGACCGACGTCCACGAGATCTCGATGCCCACGTGGTTGCGTTCGGGGTGGCGCCGCGCCTGGTCCGCCAGAAACTCGCCGTTTCCGAATCCGACCTCGAGCACGAGCTCGCCCGGTCGCCCGAAGCCTTGCGTCCAATCGTACGGCCAGTCCACGGTCCGCCACGGCACCAGGAACCGCCGGATCGCCTCGCTCAGGGGCAACATGGCGCGCATCCTAGCCTGCAGCCAACCCGAGCGCGCGCGACCTCTCGGCCCGAGCGGCAGACTTCGTCGGCCTCTCGCCGCCTGGCGGCACTTTGCGAACACCGGCGTCCTCGACGACCCGTGAAGGGTCGCCTGCGGGGCCGCTGTTCACAAAGCACCACCAGACAGCGAGTCGGACCGAGCGGTCCCACGCTCTCAGGTTGCTGCGGGCTGCCTACGCCCCCCAGAGTGCGCGACCTCTCGTTCCAACTCGCTGTCGGGAGGGGCTTTGCAGGCATCCGGCCGATTGAGCAGCGCGCCGTGCGAGAAGAACTTGTCGCTTACGAACAGTCCGGCTCCGGCGACGTAACACGTGCGCCGGAGCATCGTGCACTCACGTGCGCGGGTCGAAGGCCAAGAGGATCCCCGGACGAAGCGGTACCGGGGGGAACGGCGTGGGTTCAGGGGTGAACGCGTCCGGATCCCCTCGAAATCCGACGGACGGCCCGACATTTGTATCTCTGGGCCGTGGCTTCGTTCGGGGCATCCTTCCCAGGATCCCTGCGCGAAGTGCAGGTGCGGCTTCCGCCGCTCTGGTGACGGCCCTTCGATGTTTCGGTGCAAGGGGTCATCCGATGAGGAGCTTGTCTCTCGGGGGGAGAGGCAGGCTCCTCTTCCTTTCTGGAGTCACCGCGCGCGGTCAGTCGCCGAAGTAGCCGAGCGCCCGCAGCCGGTCGCGTTCCTCGGGCGAGAGGTCGACGTCGCCGCCTTCGAACTCGCGTCGGAAGAGCCGCTCGAGCTCGTCTTCGAGCCCCCCCAAGAGCTGCGCCGGCCAGGGCGCGCCGCCCTCGAGAACGTCCGCGCCCTCGCGCGGGTCGTTCGCGAGGTCGAAGGCGAAACGTGCGCGCGCGGTGCCGGTGCCGTCCATGGCGACCCGCTCGGTCACGACCTTGTGCGCCCCGTCGAGGATCGCGAGCCCCGTCGGCCCGCCGCCGTGGGGACACTCGTGGGAGAAGGCCGGCCGGTCCTCGTCCTCGTCCAGGAGGTCGACGCCGACCCAGGAGGAGGCGGGGGTCAGTCCGGCCAAGCGCAGGAGCGTCGGAGCCAGGTCGACGTGCGTCGCGGCGAGCGAGCGCGTGCCCACGCCCAGGTCACCGCCGTGGATCAGGAGTGGGATGCGCAGGTGCTCGTCGAACAGGCCTTCGCCGTGTCCGCCGCTGCCGTGTTCCCAGAAGCCTTCGCCGTGATCGCTCGTGAAGATCAGTCGACCATCCTGCAGCAGGCCGCGCCCTTCCAGGTCGACGCGAAAGCGCTCGAAGCCGGCGTCGAGGTCGTGAGCGCCGCCGCGGTACAGGGCCTCGGAGTCGTCGCGGTAGGCCGCGAAGGACGGAGCCTCGGCCCAGGCGTCGCCGAACTCGGCTTCGATCGCCGCGGCCGCGGCCGTCAGCTGCTCGTAGGTGCGCCGGATGTCGTGCAGACCTTGTAACGCGCTGCGCGCCTGTGGACTCGCGTGGTAGGGAACGTGCGTTCGGTACGTGTGGACGAACAAGAACACCGGCCGGCCGTCATCCCCGTCCAGGAAGCGCTTGGCGGAGTTCAGCGTGTCCTCGAGGTCCAGCCAAGCCTCGTCGAAGGCGTCGAAGCCCTGGTCGAGGCCGTAGGTGCTCGAGACGAAGGCGTGGTCGGTGACCGCTCCCGTGCGGTAGCCCGCGGCACGGAAGCGTTCGGCGACCGTTTCGGCCTCCTCCGCCAGGGTCGACAGGTCGGTCGTCGCGCCACACTGATAGGGCTGCAGTCCGGAGAACAAGGCCGCGTGCGACGGCAAGGTCCAGGTCGACGAGGCGAAGGCGCGCGGGAAGACGAGCGAGCGTCGGGCGAAGGCGTTCAAGGACGGCGCGATGCGAGCGTCGCCGCCCCAGGCTTCGAGGTTGTCGGCGCGGAACGTGTCCGCCAGGAAGACGACGACGTCGCGGCGCTTCTCCTTCCACGGGCGGTCGCCATAGCGGCCCACGTCCTCGGGCCCGAAGACGGGATGGAAGAAGCCGCTCAAGGCCGCGTCTCCTCGCACTTCGAAGCGCAGGATGACCTCGCCCTTCATCTCCTTCGGGAACGACACCGTGTGGTATTCGGGCCGCGCCTCGAGCCCGACGCGCTGCGCGTGCTCGAAGACGAGGTCCGCGTCGCACGACACGCGGAACATCAGCGTTCCTTTGCGGTCCTGGCGCGAGTACGAGCGACCGACCGTCGCGAAGCGTAGCACCTCGTTCGGGACGAGGACGTGCGGCAGCTCGATGTGGAAGGAAGGCAGAACCGGGAGCGCGTCGCCCGAATAGCGCCCGATCTTCATCCTCCAACGGCCGTTCTCGACCTCGCCGAGGCTCACGTATTCGCGGAGGATGCAGGCCCCGGGGGAGGCGCCGTTCGGACCGGTGTAGGCGTAGACGCTGTCGCCGGCGACGCTGAAGGAGTGGGACGTGAGGAGCTCCGGTTCGCTGAGTGCGGCCTCGAGCGACGTGAGCTCGTAGGACACTTCGCCGGAGCGCAGCGCGTAGCTCGGCCCACCGTCCGACGGGCGGCCTTCGCCCGGCATCAGGCGCGGCGCGATCCAGATGCCCGAGCCGCGCGCCTGCGAACGCCAATGGTCCTCGGTCAGAGCCGCCTCGACCCAGAAGCCGGCGGCGTCGTTCGAAGGCTGCAAGCGCAACGGGTAGTCGCCCGCGACGCCGCGCGTCCAGACCTGGTTGAGCTCGACGTCGAAATCAGGCTCGAAGCCGGTTGCGAGCGACGGGAACTCGGGCGGGCCTTCGGCGCAGGCGCCGAACCCGACCGCGAGGGCGAGAACGACGTGAGTCGGGACGAGTCCGCGAGGCCGCGAGCGCTTCATCGCGCCAAGCTACGGCGCCCCCGGCCCGCGTCGAAGCCAAAACTCGAAGCCGCGCGAGTTCAGTCCATGCCCTTCTGCAGGCGCGCGAGCAGCCAGGCGCGCGCCACACGCCACTCGCGCTCGGCCGTCGACACCGAGATGCCGGCGATGCGTGCGGCGTCCTCGACCGAAAGTCCGCCGAAGTAGCGCTGCTCGACGATCGTCGCCTGACGTGGAGCGATGCCGCGCAACTCCTCCAGGGCCAGGTCGAGTTCCACGAAGTCGAGCGCCGGACGTCCGGGGTCCAGCTCGGGCTCGAGCTCGACCCGCGCCCAGCCGGCGCCGCGCTTCAGGCGCTTCTTCCCGCGCGCATGGTCGACCAGCACGCGCCGCATGGCTTGGGCCGCGACGCCCAGGAAGTGGTCGCGGTTCTGCCATTCGACCCGCGACTGGTCCACGAGCCGGAGCCAGGCCTCGTGCACCAGGGCCGTCGGTTGGAGCGTATGGTCCTTGCGCTCCTGGCGCAGGTAGTGGTCGGCCTGGCGCAAGAGCTCCTGATACAAGATCTCGAGCAGGCGCTCGGAGGCCGTTCCATCGCCGTTGGACAGGGCCACGAGCATCCGCGTGGCTTCCGAACGGGTGGCGGACTCTTCGGCGGAGCTCATGCGGCCATGATAGCCCGCACCGCACCGGGCGCGGTCGGCGAGGCGCCCGCTCCGCCTTCGACGGCCTGCTACGGCGCGAGCAGGCGCGCCAGGAGCCAGGCCGTCGCCCCGAGGACCAGGGCGGCGAGCGCGACGAGCAGCCGCCGACCGCTCCTTTCCGGAGGGCGAACGCGGCGAGCCGGTTCGGCGGAGCTCGAGAAGCGCAGCTCGATTCCGTCCGTGAGCACGATGACCTCGCCGTCGACCAGGACGTGGGGGGCCGGTCCGACCGGTCGCGGGCGCCGGCTCGTGCCACGGCGCGTCCAGGTGCCGTTGCGGCTCTCGTCCCGAAGAACCCAGCGACCTTGCTCGGCCAGGATTCGTGCGTGGAGTCCGGACACGAGCCGGCGTCCGTCGCGGAGGCGGATGGTCGCCGACGAGCTGCGTCCGATCGTGACCTCCCCCTCGCGGAGAGCGAACACCCGGCCCCGTTCGGGGCCCTGATGAATCGTCAGGGCGGCGCATCCGGTCTCGGTGGGGGGCACGTCGGGTGCGGCCCCGGAGCTCTGGGTAACGAGGCCTTCTGAAGTCGCGTCGTTTCCCCCGCCGACCTGCCACGCTTTCCGTGCGAATTCCCCTGAAACGCTTCGAACCCGGATTCCACGTGGAACCCGGGCTCGACAAGCGGTCTCAGCGTGGAATCAGAACCAGATGAAGCCCTCGGCCACGTTGCTGTCGGGCCACGGGAAGCCGGCCGGCGTGGGCAGGTTCACCTGCAGCGTCTGGACGTAGATCGTCAGGTTGACGATGCCGACCATGGGGATGTTGGTCGTCCCGATTCCGTTGACGTCGAGGAACAGCGGTCCGAGGTTGTAGTCCTGGGTAAAGAAGTTGCCGATCAAGAGATCGAACTTGCCCGGCAGCGTGCTGGGAAGGTTCGAGGGCGAGGCGATCACGAGCTGCAGCCCGAAGGGCTGGCCCGCGGCCGTCACGTCCATGCCGGTCGTCGAGAAGATCTGGTGGACGCCCTCGCCGTCGCCGAGCATCAAGACGGGCTCGGCGGGGGCGACGATCGAGAAGCCCTCGGTGTCCGTGCCGTTGGCGTTCGCGACGGTCAACGTGTGTGCCCCGAGCGGGAGCTGGGGCATGTCGAAACGAATCGTCGACTGGTTCACGACCGTGTAGGACGTCGTGATCGGCGAACCGTCGATCTCGAGCGTCGTGGAGGGAACGAACGACGTGCCGTTCACGGTGATCGTCTCCTCCGAGCCGGGGATGAGGCTCGGAACGCTGCTCGGCGTGATGGTCGAGATCGCGGTGGTGATGTTCACGGTGATGTAGGCGCCGCGGTGCTCGGCGTCGAACGTGCCCGATCCGGAGATCACGAGCGAGACCGGGTAGTTGCCCGGATCCGTATAGACGTGGGTCGGGTTGGTCGCGTTCGAGGTCGTGCCATCACCGAAGCTCCACGTGCGCGACGTGATCGTGCCGCCCGTCGAGAGATCGGTGAAGTTGACGGTCAAGGGACCGCCGCCGACGGTCACGTCCGCGGTGAAGTCGGCGTTGAGCGTGCCGTTGCAGCTCTGGCACGCCCCGAGGCAGCTGTTGGCCGCATCGCTCGTCATGACCGAAGCCGCGGTCGGGTGGAAGTTCGGCTGGATGTTGTTCATCCCGCCGGGACACAGGTGGCAGTAGCTCATGATCGTGCCGGTCCCGCAGCCGTTGCCGCTCGAGCAGTTGCCCGGGTAGCACTGGTCCAGCGGGGGGCAGTAGCTGTGCGTGTGCGGCGAGCCGAAGTTGTGGCCGGTCTCGTGCGCGGTGACGGTGAAGTCCCAGTTCAGCGGGTGCGGCCCGATGACGGGCGTGGGCGTGTTGCCGGCGAGGTTGCCGCTGACGGCGAAGCCGAAATTGCCGTTGCACAGAACGTCGAGATACGCGACGCCGCCACCGAGGTTCGCGCCGCTCATGAAGTGCGCGAGGTTGGCGTTCATCGGGATGTTGAAGGCCCAGGCGCCACGGAACTGGTCGAGCATCGCGCCGGATCCGCTGCCTTGGGCCGTCCACGGATCCGTGCCCTGCGTGTAGAGCCCGAGGTAGGGCAGGCTGATCGTCGTGTTGGTCTGCGACTCGTAGCGGTCCGAGATCGTCGCCCAGAGCGCGACGATGTAGTTCATCTCGGCCAGCGAGTTCCCGAAGCGGTTGTAGAGCTGCGTGTCCGTCTCGACCGCGATGAAGCACTCGCGCGTCGTGCCGGAGTACGTGTGCTGGACGCCGGGCAGATCGGGCTCGACATAGCCGGGCGTCAGGATCGCACCCTCGCAGACGAAGTCGGGCGGGCCATCCGACATGAGCGGGTCGGAGGCGTGGATGATGAGCGAACGTCCGGCGGTCCAGTCGTCGCCGCCGACCGGTGCCGGCGTGATGTGCGCGTACTCGCCCTTCTGGTAGATCCAGCCGTAGGCGCCGGTCGGCGTGATCGACAGCGCCACGTCCGTGTCGCTGTCGCCGACGATCGTCCCTGCCCAGGATGTCACGTCCTGACGCAGCATGTTGGCGTCGCCCGCGTACTCGCCGTTGATCCACACCTCGGCGTTGTCGGCCACGGGATCCACGCGGCGCAGGTCGAGGTCGACGCTCTCGAAGCCCGTCGCCGTCGGCACGACCACTCCGAACAGGGTCAGCCGATCGAGGGCATCGGCGCCTTCCATGACGCCGTAGTCGGTCTCCATCAAGAGCCCCTTCTCACTGACAGATTCCGTCGGGAGCAGGGGCGAGGGACGGGCATCCGTCGCCTGGACTTGGGCGGAGAGCGCCGTTCCCAGCAAGAGGAATGGGCACGAAAGCAGGAATCGAGAGCGTGCAAACATGGGGGAGTGGCCTCTGTTGGCGAGGGTACTGCGCCGGTCGCGAGCGCCTCGAGCAGGCGCGAAGAGGGGCGAAAACGGCGCGCGGCGGGTCGATGCTAGCCGGTTCTGCCCACATGAGGGCCCCTTTTTGGGGACGGGAGGCCGACCAGGCTAGGACTCAGGCTGCCTGGGCAGGGTTCCGTCGCTCTGGACTCTCTCCGGGTTTAATGAGGGAGGACACGAAACCGGGCCCGCCCTTCCAGCCCCTCCTGCGCGCGCGGGCACAGGGGAGGCCGGACGGCGAGCCCGGTTTGCGGCTCAGGGCCGACGCGCGTCGGCTCTCAGAACCAGATGAAGGCTTCCTGGACGTTGCTGGCGGGCCACGGATAGCCGGCCGGCAGCGGCAGGTTCACCTGCAGGGTCTGCAGGTAGACCGTCAGGTTGAAAACGCCGCTGAAGGGAATCGCGACCTGCGCGAGGCCGTTGTCGTCGAGGAAGAGCGGCCCCA
>JAJDEW010000032.1 GCA_029259595.1 Planctomycetota bacterium
CGCGGCAACCGGCATCAGCCACCACATCGGCCCCGGCGGCGACATCGAACCGTGCCCGATCATCCAGTTCGCCACCGAGCACATCTCCGACAACGGCGGCGACCTGTTCAAGACGATGACCGAGTCGCCGATGCTGACCGATTTCCGCAACACCGCGGCCGGCGCAACGCGTGGCTGCATCGTGCTCGAACGACCCGATCTGCTGGCCGACGTGGTCACCCGCCACGGCGCCACCGACACCACCCAGCGCGGCAGCGCCATGAGCGAACTGCAGGCGATGACGTCGCGTTCCAGCCAGCACCTGCCGGGACGCGAGATTCCCGAGAAGCACTGGGTCTACCGCTTTGCCAAGAAACGCTGGTTCTTCGGATTCGGCGCGTACACTTGATCTTCCCACAGTCCCGAGAATTCCCGATGATGGATACGACGACGAGGAGACGCCGCCAGTGAGCACCGAAAGCCACGGTCTGCCCGCTGCCACGCCCGCACCCGAACGCGGTGATGGCCCGGTTCCGCTCCAGCTGCCGGCCAAGGTTCCGGTCCAGCAGTATCGTCAGGCACAATCGAACATCCCCGACGACAAGTCCGAGCGCGTGCGCCTCAAGCAGGCCACAGCGGCCTTCGTCGAGGACAACAACATCGTGCCGCCGCTGTCGATCGCCGAGCTGCGCGAGCACTCCGCGGCGATCGTCGCGAGCACCGGCATCGATACCGTCTACCAGGACTTCGTCGCCGTCCTGGTCAACAACGAATCGTGGCGCGAGACCATCGCGCGCATTCCCTACGAGCGCCGCCTGCTGCTGGTGCCCAAGTGCCTGCGCGTCGAGGAACACTGCCCCGCCCCCTTCGATCAGTTCGGCATGCTGTGCAAAGAGTGCGGGCTGTGCTCGATCGAGGACCTGACGCGCGAGGCGGAGGCCCTGGGCTACGCCGTCTTGATCGCGGAGGGTTCGGCCATCGTCACCGCCATGATCGAGACCGGCAAGATCGAGGCGATCGTCGGAGTCAGCTGCTTGAACGTGCTCGAGAAGTGCTTCCCGCACCTCGAAGCCGTCGCGATCCCCGGCATGTCGATCCCGCTCTTGCAGGACGACTGCATCGACACGAACGTCGACATCGACCAGGTCCAGGACCTGATCCACCTGACGGCGCGCGACCGCACGTACCGGCTCGACCTCGAGGGTCTGAAGACGACCGTGCGCTCGTGGTTCACGCCGGAGTCCCTGGATACGATCCTGGGCGAGGTCAAGAGCGTCGACGGCGCGACGGACGCGTTGGCGCGCGCGTGGCTGGGTCGTTCGGGCAAGCGTTGGCGGCCGTACCTCGCGACGTCCCTGTGGGTGGCGCTCTCGAGCGAGGGCAAGGACGAGGCGCCGGTCCTGCCGGACGACCTGAAGAAGCTCGCGGTCGCGGTCGAGTGCTTCCACAAGGCGAGCCTGATCCACGACGACATCGAAGACGGCGATGCGCTGCGCTACGGCGAGGCGACGCTGCACGAAGAACACGGCGTGCCGGTCGCGCTGAACGTCGGCGACCTGCTCCTGGGCGAGGGCTACCGCCTGATCTCCGAGCTCGAGGCTTCCGGCGACGTACGCGCGGCGATGATGCGCGTGGCGGCGCTCGGACACGTGACGCTCTCGCGCGGCCAGGGGGCCGAACTCACCTGGGCGCGCGCACCGCGGCCGCTCAGCTCGCTCGAGGTGCTGGGCATCTTCCGCGAGAAGACCGCCCCCGCCTTCGAGGTCGCGCTGCGCCTCGGGGCCCTGTTCGCCGGTGCGTCGGACGAGGTGCTCGACGTGCTCGGGCCCTACAGCGAAGCGCTCGGCATCGCCTACCAGATCCACGACGACCTCGACGACTACACCGGCCACGGCGACTCCGACGACCTGGCCGACCTGCGCCCGTCCCTGATCCTCGCGATCGCCTGCAAGCGCGCGCAGGCCGAGGCGGACCAGGACTACCTGGCCTCGGTCTGGCGCCGCGAGACGCGCGTCGGTCCGCCCGGCAGCCCCGAGCGCAAGCGGCTCGAGGCGATCCTGGGCGGGGCCGGTGTCATCAGCAAGGCGCGCGAGTTGTCCGACGCCTACGAGCGCCAAGCCATCGACGCCCTGGGCATTCTGACCCACGCCTCGGCCAAGGGTCTCCTGCGCCGCGTCATCGGCAAGATCTTCGGCGACGGCGACCTGATCCCGGGCTATTGCGGCGAGTTCGAGAAGCAGAACCTCGCCGCCCGCGCCGCGACGACGACGCCCGCGGACTGAGGTCGGGCCGCGGGTGCGGCGCCGGGTGACGCGCCCGCGTCGGGGCTCGTGTCGCGCAGGCTCTGGTCGGCGCGAGAGACGGCCGTGACCGAGGCCGCCCTCTACATCACCGCGCGCTCGGTCCGTCGCTCGAAGGTGCGCACCGCTTCGCCGATGGCCGCAACCTCGTCCCGGCCGAGGTGCGGGTGCAGCGGCAGGGCCAGGAGCTCGCGTGCCAGGGCTTCGGCCACGGGGAGGCTGCCGGGACCCTGGGCGGTCGTGGCGAAGGCCGGTTGCAGGTGGCAGGGGATCGGATGGGGGAGGCGTGTTTCGATGCCGGCGGCATGGAGCCAGGAGCGCAGGTCGTCGCGTTGCCGTGTGCGCACGGCATGGATGTACCAGGACGAGGTCGTGCCGGGGAGCGGTCGCGGCAGCACCAAGTCGGTCTCGGCGAGCTCGTCCGCGAGCCAGCCGGCGACGCGTCGACGCCGCGCGAGCCAGTCCTCGAAGTGGTCGATCTTGAGCGCCAGGACGGCGGCCTGCAGCTCGTCCAAGCCTTCGTTCGTGCCGACGACCTCGTGCAGGTCGGGTGTGAGTCGCCCGTGGTCGATCAGGACGCGGACTGCCGCATCGGTGGCCGGGCTGGCCGTGACGACGAGGCCCGCCGCCCCGAGGGCGCCGAGCGGCTTTTCGGGTCCGAGCGAGAAGCAACCGGCCAGACCGAGCGTGCCCAGCGCCTGGCCCTGGTAGCTCGCTCCGAAGGCGTGTGCGGCATCCTCGATGAGGGGCACACCGTGGCGCGCGGCGATGTCGAGCAGCGCGTCCATCGACGCGCTGTGACCGTGGAGGTGAACCACGAGGATCGCGCGCGTGCGCGGTGTGATGCGCGCTTCGACGTCGGCCGGATCCAAGCAGCGCGTGTGAGATTCGACGTCGGCGAAGACGACCCGTCCCCCGGCCAACCGAACGGCCGCGGCGCTCGCCGCCGAGGTCAGAGCGGGAACGATGACCTCGTCCTCGGAAGTGAGAGCGAGCGTCCGGAAGACCGCCGAGAGCGCCGCCGTGCCGCACGAGGTCCCCGCGGCACACGGACTCCCCAGGACCTCGCCCGCCAGCGCTTCGAACCGGTCCACCCAGTTCGCCCTGGCACCCCCCGAGTTTCGCACCACGTCCTGCAGCACGAGCTCGAGCTCATCCAGCAGGGGCGCGTTCGAGCGAACGAGATCTTGAAAGGCGACGATCATTCCGGACGCCCGCGTGAGGAGCGTCCCTCGACTAGACCCCGCGCGGAGTCGTCGGTCCCGTTACATCCTCGTCACGACAGGTGACGATGCGGACAGGCGGCTCGCCGCGGGCGAGAGTCCCCGAGCCTCGCGGTTCGTGCTCCGCCCCCCCCATTAAAGGGGGTGCGACGGCTGGACGGCCCCTCGGAACGCTCCCAGAGCATCCGCCCGGCCCCGAATCCCGTGCGGAGAGTTGCGAGCTCTCCCCACCTGGCACATCCTTTCGGACCTTCGGTGTTTGTTCGCCGGAGAGAGGGATGGACTGGCGCGCACGGTTGCACCGCCGATTCCTACGCCTCCCGCTTCTTAGCTCACTTTCGTGCGGATGCCGTTCTCGTGGCATCCGGAGACCTTCGACAACGGAATTTCGGATCGATGAATCGATCGACCTCCTTTCGCCTGGTCGGAATTGCTCTTGCTCTCCTTTGCGGCGCTTCGTGCAAGAGCCTGTACGAGACCTCGCGGATGACCGAACTCCCGGACTTCCAGGCCGTCGAGTCGCAGCAGGAACAGGGGGATTGGTGTTGGGCCGCCTGTGCGCAGATGGTGCTGGGCTATGCGGGCATCGAAGCCTCGCAGGAGGAGATCGTCACGCGCATCCACGGTGACAACGAAGACGGCGGCTTGAGAGTCGAGGCTGCCTCCCGTTACGAGATCTATCGCGCCCTCAGCCCCGAAACGGAGGCGGAGCCGTTCGAACAGATCTGGATCGCGATCTGCGAGGACGTGTCGGAAGAGCTCGACAAGCTGACCGAGGAGAAGGACGACGACGTTGCTCCGAAGGACGCGGTTTCGAATGACGGGCTCGAAGTCAGCTTCGACGAGTCGGTCCTGATCCACGACGCGCTCGACAAGCTGGTTCCCACTTACGGAGTTCCGCTCGACCAGCTGCTCGAGGACGAACCCGCCGTCGCCGGGCTGCGCGATCGCCCCGACGCGAAGACGGGCCACGTCTACGTGATCGTCGGAGCGGACTATTGCGAGCCCAGGGAGATCCCTGCTTGGCTCTCCGGGGAACAGGATCCGGCCGATGACTCGGTCGTGAACGCGGTGCCGGGGCTCTTCGATACGGACCTGGTCCGAACGGCCCTGGACGGGATCGCGGAGCGGACCGAGAGGATCACGCCGGACCAGGCCTCGGTTCGGCGGGCCGAGAACCTGGCCCGCCGTTTCGGGCAATCACGTTATCAGGTCGAGCGCGTCCTCTTGGTCGATCCCTATCTGGAAGACGATCCCGCGACACCCGACGTGGACGAGATGCGCGTGGTCCTTCCGTTCGAGGAGTTCTTGAAGCGGGCGGACTTCGTGACCACCCGTGAGGATGCCGCGAAGATCCTGACGCGCTGGTCGGAGCTGGCCAGGCTCGAGCATGAATAGCCGTGGAGGCATGACGATGCGTTTTCGAATCCGTTCTTGGGTCGTTCTCTTGATCTGTCTTCCGTGCCTGGCCTGTGAGTCGATGGGAGGGGCGAGCGCTGGCTACGGGAGCAAGGAGGGTTGGGTCGAATTTTCGATCGACGTGGCGGACGCCACGAATACGGTGGTCGAGGCCGAAACTCCCTCCGAACTCGCCGACTTCCAGGGCTGGGTGTTCGACGTCGCGGCCTGGAACAAGCTCGGAGGCAACGCCGGAATGGCGGACTTCTCCCGAAAGTTGAAGGAAGCGCCAGAGGGACAAAGGGAGGGTCTCGTGAACGAGCTCGTCCAGCGCTGCGACGAGCTCCACTGCGAAAGGTTCAAGTCTCCACGCACCAAGCTGTTGCTTCCTCTGACACCCCTGGGCCTCGTCGTCCGCCACGGGCAGAGGGTCGAATGGAAGAGCTTCAACGCCTTCACCCTTCCGGACCCGCGGCGCATCGAGCTCGCGTTGTAGCCCGTGCCCATGTGGCAAGAGGAAGTCGACCGGCTCATCGATGAGTTCAAGCGTCGGGGGCCCGTTGCCTATCTGCTGCGAACCGTCCTGGGGCTGGTGTTCTTCGCCGTTCCCGCTTGGGTTCTGTCGGTCTACTTGATGAGTCTGACCCAGGGGGCTCTCTGGGTTCCCCTGGAATGGCGCCGCGTGATCCTGTCGATCGGATTCCTGGGAGGGCTCGGGTGCTTTTCCTATGCGCGTCTCCGTGTGCGTAGCCGCTTTCCCGCCAAGGGCCTGGCCCCGCGCGAGGGCTCGTCGGCCGCGGCCATGTCGGAGCTGGAGGCCAAGGAGCGAGCCGTTCAGCGCAAGCGCTTCGCCGTGCGACGCAGTCTCTTCTGGGTCGTGCCGATCGTCGTCCTGATCTGCGTCTTCGCGACGCTCCAAGCGGTGTGCGTCCTGGAGTGGCGTCCGAGCGAGACCGCGGCCCAGAACGTGTTCTGCGATCAGACGAAGGAAGGGGACAACGACTGCTCCTTCGCGGAAGCACGCGAGCGCGGGTCGGCCTACATGGAGTACGTCGGCGGCGAGTACGTCGGCAGCATCCTGGTACCCCTGGGTTTTCCCTGGGCCGAGGAGACCCGAAGCCTCCTGGCGCAGACGTATGCGTTCTACGGCTCTCCCGCGCACTCGAGCAAGCTCCAGGTCGCGATGGATTACAACGCTAGCGACTTGATCGACGTGATTCAGAGTGCGGAGAAGCTCCCGCTCGGCCTGACCCAGTCCCTGTTCGTGGTCGTGCACGTCCTGCTCTTGCTGAGCGTGAGCACTTCCTACGGCTACTCCTACAGCCGCATGGAGGACACGATCGCCCACTTCCTCGAGCCGAGCCCGTAGCACGCCAGGCCGCTGCCGCGCCGCTACTCCTTGCGCGTGTAGTCGATGGTCATGAGTTCCATCCCATCGATGTTCATCACGAAGGACCTTCCGCGCTCGCCGAGCTTGGTGGTGTTGACCATCGTGCCCACTTCGCCATCCATGCCGCGCGAGGGGCCGGTCATGGTGAGAGTCTCGGATTCGGCATCGTAGGTGCCCTTCAACGACGTGATCAGCGGAGTCGTCGAGTCGATCCAGATCGAGACGTACTTCATCTCGAGCGGGTCAAATCCAAGGATTTCGAGCCCCTTGAAAGGCTGCCCCATCAACGTGCCCTCGAGGCGCGACATGCTCCAGAGTCCGCCGAGGACGGTCTCGGTCGTGGCGGTGCCTTCCGACTCGCCCAGCATTCCGCTGGTCTTCGTCGTGTAATCGCCCGTGAGGGCCTCGAGCCACGCGTGCTCCTTTCCCGGCTGAAACGTGGTGACTTCCTGCGAAGTGGTTCGGCCGGCGGCGAAGCCGAAGGCGCCGGTGGTCAAGAGCACGAGGGTGCCGAGGATCATTCTGTCGAGTTGCATGGGAAGTGCTCGCGTCGCGTTTGCGATGGGGGAACGGAAGGGGTGATTCTTGGAGTCGGTCGTGGATGCCGAGAGTCGGCGCGGTTCGA
Organism: Planctomycetota bacterium; assembly: GCA_029259595.1. Lineage (GTDB taxonomy): Bacteria > Planctomycetota > UBA1135 > UBA1135 > OFTM43. Next base: position 6,916 of record JAJDEW010000032.1, read on the forward strand.
TCGAGCTACCGCCCGCTCACTTTGCGTGGAGTTCGACGATCAACTTGTCGAGCGTCTTGTAAGAGGCGGCGTAACCTTCCTCGTAGCCGGGCTGCATGGCTGCATCGCGGGCTTCCTGAGTGAGGAACTCGATGTCGATCGTGATCTTCGTCTCGTTACCCGCTTCGGAAAAATTCGCTGTCACGATCGTCGACCCTTCGGGCCAACCATCGAAGACCTCGGTGTAGACGATCCGCTCGTGCTCGACGATCTCCTTGAACTCGGCGGACATGCCCATTTCGAACTGGGGGTTCTTCCACACGTAGCGCGCCTTACCGCCGACCCGCAGGTCGATCTCGCAGACCGGAAGCGAGTGATCGGGAGGTCCCGTCATCCATTGCTTGACGAGTTCCGGCTCGGTGTGTGCGCGCCAGACGAGTTCGAGCGGCGCATCGAAGGTTCGCACGACGCGAATCGTCGTCGGCGTCGGGGTGGTGAAGTCAAAGGAGGTCATGATTGCGGTGGCTTCGCCTGAGTCTTGAGTTGGTTGAGTACGTCGTCGAGTCGCAAGTAGTTGTCCTCGTAGATCGAGCGCAGTTCGCCGAGCCAGGCGCTGAGCGCCTGCAGTCCGGCCGGCTCGAGTTTGCACGGGCGCGTCTGGGCGACTCGGGAGCGAGAGATGAGTCCCGACCGTTCGAGCACCTTGAGGTGCGACGAGATCGTGGGCTGGGTGAGTTCGAAACACTGCACGAGCTCCGAGACCGTGGCCGTGCCCCGGGCAAGCCGCCCGACGATGCGACGCCTGGTCGGGTCGGCGAGAGCCGTGATCGTTCGATCGAGCGCCTGCATGGCTGATAGGTATACGTCTATATAGATGTAAGTCAATGCACGGCTCGAGGTTTCCCGCCGCGAGCTCTTCTCCACGCCTGGTCCTTGGGCCTTGCCGGATAAGGGCTTGCGATGATCGGGGGGCGGGGCCGGGCCTCGCTCGGCCGCCCCGTCCCAGGAGGACCTGTCGAGCACGGCCAGGGGCTCGAGGGGCTCTGCGGGCCTCCGAGCGACCGCCCGGACACCCGCGTCCGGGCCGGGGCCTCGCCGCTCCATCGTGCGCCCGCCCAGCGCGACGGTCCGCGCAAGGGCTCGACGGCCGCGGCCTCGTCGGAGCTGAAGGCCGGCGCATGCGCTTCGCCGTGCGATGGAGCCTCCTCGGGGTCGTGCCGATCGGCGTCTTCCCCTGCGCTTTCGGGGCGTTCGAGGCGGTAGGCGTCCTGAAGTGGCGTCCGAGCAAACCGCAGCCCAGAACCTGTGCTGCGATCCGACGAAAGCGGCGGACAACGGCTGCTCCTTGTCCAGCCACTCGGCCTGACCCGGTCTCTGTTCGTGGTCGTGCACGTTCTGCACTTGCTGAGCGCAGGCACTTCTGCTCGGGAGCGAGCCGGGGCGACGCGCTTCTCCCGATTCGGAGGCGCGCTCGGGCCGCATGGCTTCGATCGGCTCGGAAAGCCCCGATTCCGACTCCTGCCGCTTGGAACTGCCTGCTCGAACACGCATTTTCTTGCGATGGAGAGTGAGCCGGAGGAGACGGCGCCCGGATCGTGACGCTGCGGCTCGAGATGCTGCAGGTCGCGCGCCTGGCGCCGGGATTGCTGGGGGAGGCGGCAGAGTCCGTGGGGGAGTTCCTCGCGGGCGAAGTCGCGGAGGACGGAGGAGCGCGTGACCGGGCCGGGACGAGCGACCTCTACTACACCGCCTTTCTGTTGGACGCCCTGATCGCCTTGCGGCGCGAGCCGCCGCGCGAGCGCGTTCGGAACTACCTCGCGGGTTACGGCGACGGGTCCGAGCTGGACCTCGTGCATCGGGCCTGCCTCGTCCGCTGCTGGACCGCGCTGGGGGAGGGCTGGCCGACGCCGGCCTTCCGTCTGGACGTCCTGTCGTCGATCGAAGAGCTGCGCAGCGCCGACGGGGGCTACGCCAAGGCCGCGGGGCGTGCGGACGGCACGTTGTACGATGCTTTCCTGGTGCTCGGGATGTACGAGGACTTCGACGCGGCGCTGCCGGAGCCGGAGGCCCTGGCCGCGAGCTGCGCGCGCCTGCGAACCGCAGACGGCGGCTACGCGAACGCGCTGGACCTTCCGCTCGGCACCACGCCGTCGACGGCGGCGGCCGTGGTTCTCCTGAAGCATCTCGACGCGCCCGTCCCGGCCGAGGTCGGGCCCTGGCTGCTCGCGCGCCAGGGCGAGCGCGGCGGCTTCCTGGCGACCCCGGATGCGCCGCTGCCGGATCTCCTGTCGACGGCGACCAGCCTGCACGCCTTGGCGGCTCTCCAGCGAGCCGGCGACGTGCGACGCGAGGCCGCGCTCGACTATTTGGATACCCTGTGGTCGGGGCGCTCGTTCTACGGACACTGGGCCGACGACGCGCTCGATTCCGAGTACACCTTCTACGCCCTCCTCGCGCTCGGACACCTGTCTGTCACCGGATGAATCCCCAGCAGAGCCAGGTCGCGATCGAGCTCGCGGCCCGCAACACGCGCGAGCGCCTCCTGGCCGAACGCACCGAGGCCGGGCCCTGGACCGGCGAGCTGTCCTCGAGCGCGCTCTCGACCGCGACGGCCATCGCGGCCTTCGCCTTCGGTGCGCGTGCCATCGCGGCGCAACGTATCGGGCTCGAGGCGGCGATCGAGCGCGGCCGCGATTGGCTCGTCCACAACCAGAACCCCGACGGCAGCTTCGGCGACACGCCGGAAAGCCCCGGCAACCTGTCGACGACCGCGCTGGCCTGGATGGCGCTTTCGATCCGGAGCTCGAACGCCGAACCGTTCGTTTCTCCCGAGCGTGAGCAGGCGTGCGATGCCGCCGCGCTCTGGCTCGAGGACGCGCTCGGTGTGCTCGACATGGAGCACCTGGCGCAAGCGCTGGGCGAGGTATACGGCGACGACAAGACCTTCGCCGTGCCGATCCTCTTCGCGCTAGCCGTCTCCGGCGTCCTGGGCGAAGGGCCCGAAGTCTGGAAGCACGTGGCGCGCCTGCCGTTCGAACTCGCCGCCCTGCCGCAGGACTGGTTCCACCGTTTGGGCATGCCCGTCGTCAGCTACGCCCTGCCGGCGCTGATCGCGATCGGCCAGGCGATCGAGCACCACCGCCGCAGCACGAACCTGGTCGCGCGCGTCCTGCGCTCGGCCACGCGCACGCGCACGTTGGGCGTCCTGGAAGGTCTCCAGCCGCCGAACGGCGGCTTTCTCGAGGCGACGCCGTTGACGAGCTTTGTGACGCTGGCTCTGCTCTCGAGCGAGCAAGAGCGCCATCCCGTCGTCGAGCTCGCCCTCGACTTCCTCTTGAATTCCGAACGCGCCGACGGCTCGTGGCCGATCGACACGGATCTCGCGACCTGGACGACGACGCTCGCGATCGGGGCGCTCACGGCCGGGGCACGCGACGGTGGCGCCCCGACGCGCCTCGGCGAGGACGCCTGCGGTGCGATCCGCTACTGGCTCCTCGACCAACAGTACGACGAGGTGCACCCCTACACGCGCGCCGCGCCGGGCGGCTGGGCCTGGACCGATCTCGACGGCGGCGTGCCCGATGCGGACGACACGGCGGGCGCGCTCCTGGCGTTGCACGCGCTCGACGACCGCGCCGAGGCCACGCACGCGGCCGTTCGTGCCGGCGCCCGTTGGCTGGTCGACTTGCAGAACGCGGACGGTGGGATCCCCACCTTCTGCCGCGGCTGGGGCAAGCTGCCCTTCGACAAGAGCTCGTCCGACCTGACCGCGCACGCGCTGCGGGCTTGGGCGGCCTGGGACGAGCTCCTGGCGGACGACGAGAGCGTGCAGACGGCGCGCCTGCGCGCGGTGCGCTTCTTGATCGCGAGCCAACGCGAGGACGGCGCCTGGGTGCCCTTGTGGTTCGGGAACCAGGACGAGCTGCGCCAGGAGAATCCGCTCTACGGCACAGCGCGCGTGCTGCGCGCGGCCGGCGCTGTGCCCATGGAAGCGCTCGACGACAAGCTCCTGGCCCGCCGCTGGGAGCGCGCCTTGGAGCGCGGCCTGGGTTGGTTGCTCGAGGCCCAGGCACTCGACGGCGGCTTCGGTGCGGCGGCCGACGTCGAGCCCTCGATCGAGGAAACGGCGCTCGCGCTCGACGCCCTGTGCGAGGCCGAAACGGTCGAGCTCTCGCCGGCGGGTCTGATCGACCGCATCGAATCCGCCGCGCTGTGGCTCGATCGTGCGACCGACAAGGGCACGTGGTTCCCCGCGCATCCGATCGGGCTGTACTTCGCCAAGCTGTGGTACTCCGAGCGCCTGTATCCGCTGGTCTTCACGCTGGCGGCCCTCGAGCGCGCGCTGCCCTTCCTGGCGCGATGAATCCCCACGCAAGCGCAGCGGCGAGCGGGCCGGTCTACCTGGACCACGCGGCCACGACGCCCCTCGACCCGCGCGTCTTCGAGGCGATGACGCCCTACTTCCTCGAGCGCTACGGCAACGCCGCCAGCCGCCAACACGCGCTCGGGCGCGAGGCCGCGCGCGCCGTCGAGGAGGCGCGCGCCCAGGTCGCCGCCCTGCTCGGCGGCGATCCGCGCGAGATCGTCTTCACCAGCGGCGCGACCGAGTCGAACAACCTGGCGCTGAAGGGCGCCGTCGACACGGCCGCCCTGGCGAAGTTGCCACGACACGTGATCACGGCACGGACCGAACACCACGCCGTGCTCGATCCGCTGCAGGCGCTCGAGGACCAAGGCACCGAGGTCACGCGCCTCGACGTCGATCCCATGGGGCACGTGGACCTGGACGAGCTCGCGACCGCGCTCGCCCGCGGGGCCCGGCTCGTGTCGCTGATGCACGCCAACAACGAGATCGGCGTCCTGCATCCGCTCGCAGCGATCGGTGCGCTCTGCCGCGAACACGGCGCCCTGTTCCACACCGACGCGACGCAATCTGTCGGCAAGCTGCCGCTCGACGTGAGCACGCTTGCGGTGGACCTGATCTCCTTGTCGGCCCACAAGCTCTATGGCCCCAAAGGCGTCGGCGCCCTGTGGCTGCGGCGCAAGGGACCGCGCGTGCGCTGCAAGCCTCTGATCGACGGCGGCGGGCACGAACGCGGACTGCGCTCGGGGACCTTGAACGTGCCCGGCATCGTCGGACTGGGCGCGGCCTGCGCGCTGCGCGCCCGAGAGATGGCCGACGAAGCCGCACGACTCGCAACCCTGCGCGACGACTTCGAGTCGAAGCTTTTCGCCGCGTTGCACACACCGAACGCCGCCGTGCTCCGCAACGGCGACCCCGACGCGCGACTGCCAGGCCTCACGAACCTCTCCTTCGCCGGCGTCGACGCCGAATCCCTCTTCACCCGCCTGCCCGAAGTCTGCGCCTCCTCGAGCTCGGCCTGCACGAGCGCCAAGAGCGGCAAGAGCCACGTCCTGCGAGCCCTCGGCGCCGATCCCGCCCGCGTCGCCGGAAGCGTGCGCTTCTCCCTGGGCCGAACGACGAGCGCGGAAGAGTTGACGCGCGCGCTGGATGCGGTGCTGAGAGCCGTGCGCGAGGAGCGCGGTGAGGGGCCGCGGGAGGTGTGCGGGGGGTGAGGGGTGGGTGAGGAGAGGGGGTTCGACTGCGTTCGGACGCTTCGGCTGCGTTCCGGCGCCTCGACTGCGCTCCGACGCCTCGACTGCGCTCCGACGCCTCGCTCGCTTCGCTCGCAATCGGCTCGCGCTGTGGACGGGGTCGGACAACCGAAACGATTGCTCCAGCGCGGGACGCAGCCCGAGGGCCGAGCGGTCCGATAGCCGCGGGCCGACACCTCCTTAGGACGCGGCGCGCACTCCGTCGCGCGCCTGTGCCTGATTTCGCGGCTGCGCCGCGAAACGGCACAAGCACGGAGCCTTCGGCTCCGAGGCTACGGCCCGCCTGCGGCGGCCCGTCGCGCCCCAACCCCCGGCAACGACCAGGGCGTAAGGACCGTGGTTGAAGCCTGTGTTGGGGACACGGTGCCACGACGGTCGCCGACCCTTGCGGCGAAGGGCCGCCGCA
>JAJDEW010000033.1 GCA_029259595.1 Planctomycetota bacterium
CGAAACCCTTCCCAGCGCGAGCCGATTGCGAGCGAAGCGAGCGAGGCGTTCGACGTCCGAGGCGTTCGACGTCCGAAGCGTTCGACGTCCGAAGCGTCCGACCTTCGAAGCGTCCGAAGGAAGTCCCACCCCCCCCCTCCACCCGCGTCCGCCGCCTACTTCAACTCATACCGATCGAGCTTCTTGTACAGGTGGCTGCGCTGCATGCCGAGCCGCTCCGCCGTGCGTTTCACGTTGCCGTCGTTTTCCTCGAGTTTGCGGCGGAAGAAGAGCGCCTCGCTCGCGTTCTTGAACTCTTCGAAGGTGTCGATGGCGAAGGGGTCTGCGCCGCTCGTGGCTGCGGCCGAGCGGGGGGTGCCCATGGCGGGGCCGTTGGCGAGGATGCGTTCGAGGTCGGTGCGTTGGAGGGCGCCTTCGGCGAAGACGTTGGCGGCTTCGATCAGGTTCTTGAGCTGGCGGACGTTGCCGGGGAAGGGGAGGCCGCGGAGCAGCTCGAGGGCGTCGTCCTCGATCTTGCCGGGGAGGCGTCCGGCGCGCTCGGCGATCTCCGCGAGGAAGTGGTGAGCGAGGACGGGGATGTCCTCGGGTCGTTCGCGCAGGGGGGGGACGCGCAGCGGGACGACGTTGAGGCGGTAGAAGAGGTCCATGCGAAAGCTCTTGTCCTCGACCGCCGCGGCGAGGTCGGCGTTCGTAGCGGCGACGACGCGGATGTCGACGCGGACCTCGGTGTTCGAGCCGACGCGTGTGACCTCGCGCGTCTCGAGCGCGCGCAAGACCTTGGCCTGGGCCGCGAGCGGCATGTCACCGATCTCGTCCAGGAAGAGGGTGCCTCCGTGGGCGGCTTCGAAGTGTCCGATGCGTCGCTCGTGGGCGCCGGTGAAGCTGCCACGCTCGTGGCCGAAGAGCTCGGACTCGATCAATTCGGTGGGGATGGCGGCGCAGTTCACGGCCACGAAGGCGCCGGCGCTGCGCGGTCCCAGGAGGTGCAGGTTGCGGGCGACGACCTCCTTGCCCGTGCCGTTCTCGCCGGTGACGAGGACGGCCGCGTCGACCTCGGCCGCCCGCGCGAGCTCCTCGCGCAGGCGCTGGGTGGGGGCGCTCTCGCCGACGAGCTCCCAGCGTCCGCCGAGCTGACGACGCAGCCCCGAGTTCTCCTTGGTGAGCCGCTCCTGGCGTAGGGCGTTCTGGATACTGACCAGGAGGCGGTTCTGATCGAGCGGCTTCTCGAGGAAGTCGATCGCTCCGCGCTTGACCGCGTCGACCGCCAGCGCGACGTCCGCGTGGCCGGAGATCATGATCACAGGCAGGGGAGGTTGGCGTTCGCGGATCTTCTCGAGCAGGGTCAGCCCGTCCATCTCCGGCATCTTCACGTCGGTCAGGACGAGGTCGGGTGCGTTCTCGGCGGCAGCCTCGTGTTCGAGCCGCTGGAGTGCCAACTTGCCGTTGCGAGCGGTCCAGACATCGATCCCCTCGTAGCGCAGGATCATCTCGATCGCCACGCAAATGTCCGCGTCGTCGTCGACGACGAGCACGGTCAAGGGGCGCGATTGCGATGCGTCGGCGGGCGCGGTGCTCGGTTCGGCCATGGGAAAGGTGGCGGGGTCTCGGGAGAAGCTCGCTTCGCATCCTCTCAAACCGGGTCCCGCTTCTGCCATACTCGAATCGTGATCGGAGATCTGCAGAGGCTCGTCGCGCGCATCACAGCCGGTGAAGCGGTCATCGCTGGCGTTCTTTCCGGAACGTCCGCCGATGGCATCGACGTGGTGCTCGCGCGCTTTCCGCCGCGCGCGATAGGCGAGCCGTTGGGACGGCCGCGGTCGCTCGCCTTCACGACGCGTGCCTTCGACGCGTCGCTCGCGCGGCGGCTGCGGCGCGTGCTCGACGGCGAACCGACCGGGTTGCCCGAGACCGCGCGCCTGCATCGTGACCTGGGGCTCGCCTTCGGAGTCGCCGCGCGGGACTTCGCGCACGAAGCCGGGTTCGAACTCGATCTCGTGGCCAGCCACGGACAGACGGTCTACCACCACGACGGCGATCCCGTGGGGGGCAAGGCCACCTTGCAGCTGGGGGATGGGGACTTCGTCGCCCGCACCGCCGGTGCGCCGACCGTCAGCGACTTCCGCACGGCCGACGTCGCGGCCGGGGGGGAGGGAGCTCCGCTGACCGCGCTGGTCGATCCTCTGTTGTTCGATCGACTCGGCGCGCCGGCTGCGGTTCTGAACCTCGGTGGCATCGCCAACTTGACCGTGCTGCGGTCCGACACGCCGCTTCCGCTCGCCTTCGATGCCGGCCCGGCGGGCGCGCTGCTCGACGGGCTCGCGCGCGAACTCCTGGGTCGGCCCTTCGACGACGGCGGGCGGGAGGCCCGTGCCGGACGCATCCGGCCCGAGCTGGTCGAGGCCACGCTCGAGCACCCGTTCTTCCGACGCCCGCCGCCCAAGACGACCGGGCGCGACACCTTCGGCGCGGAGTTCGTGCGCGCCTTCCTGGCGCGCGGCGGCGAGCTCCAGGCCAGGGGCGAAGGGCGCCCGGCCGAGCTTCTCGCGAGCGCCGTCGAGGTCGTCGCCCGCGCGGTGGGGGACGCCTGCTCCGGCCTGAGCGGGGCGCCGTCCCCGGGCGCCCTGCGGTTGGTCGTCGCGGGCGGGGGCGCCCGGAACGACTTTCTCCTGGAACGACTCGCCGCCCAGGGCTTTTCGAGCGTCGAGAGCTCCGCGCTCCACGGGGTCGATCCCGGCGCGCGCGAGGCCCTGGCCTTTGCCGTGCTGGGGGCCCGCGCGGTGCTGGGGGAGCTGTCCGGGGCCTGGCCGGCGACCGGCGCGATCCAGGCGGCGATCCTGGGCAAGTTCAGTCCCGGCCCGTGCCGGCCACCCTCGACCGGCGCTTCGCCCGGCCGCGCTGCCGCCCCGGCCCGTGCAACCCCGCCCCGTCCCGTGTAACCCCGCTTCACCCCAGGGGTAGGGCTCGCGCGAGCCGTTCCACCATTGACCCTCTCGAATGCCTCGCTATCATCCCGCAACCCCCTTTCCAGGAAACGACTTGGGATCCTTCTGCGCCCTCGCTTCCTGGTCGCCACCCCTGCGCCGTACTCGACGAGGCGGCTCCCTACTTCTGCCTCCCCTATCGCCATGATCGGACTGTGCCGGACCCTTCCGTACCTCGTGGCCTTGCCGCTGGCCTTCGCGACCACCGCCCCGTGTGCAGCGCCCGCAGCCGGCGCCGACGAGGTGACCGACCTCTTCAAGCAAGGCATCGAGACCTTGCAGCGCGGCAACGACGAAGAGGCTCTCAAGATCTTGCGCAAGGTCCTCGCCCTGGACCCGACCCACGAGGCGGCCTTGGAGATCTGGCAGGCCACGGATCACAAGGTCTGGATGGACCTCTTGGCGCGCGAAGGTGACTTCGAGCGCGTCGCGCTGAACATGATGGCGCTGACGCGTTCGGGCCGCAAAGCGCGCGAGAACGACCCGGATGCGATCCGCGAGATCCTGAAAGGGCTCATGACCGACAGCATCCGCGAGCGCAAGCAGCTCCAGCAGCAGCTCGCCGCCGACCACGGCGAGTACGCGGTGCCGCAGCTGCTCTACGGTCTCGCCGACCAGGGCAACGACGAGCGCCGCATCACCTTCATGCTGACGTTGCAGCAGCTGGGCGGTGAAGCGGTGCAGCCCTTGCTCGAGGCGCTGAACTCGGACGATGCGTTCCTGCGCCAGAGCATCGCGCTCGTCCTGCGCGCCAACGGTGACAAGCGCGCCAACGGGACCCTGGCCTGGCTGGCCACGACCGATCCCGATCCGGGCGTCCGCGACGCCGCGAACGAGGCGTTGGCGCGCATGAAGGGCGATACGAACGCCCTCGATCGCCTGCTGTACGAAGGCAACGCCTACCACGTCCAGGATCCTTCGGTCCTGCGCCCGCACCAGGTGTCCAACGTCGTCTGGGTCTGGGAAGACAACAAGCTCACGGGGGTCGAAGTGCCGCCGGTGCTCTACAACGACGAGTTGGCGAAAAAGGCCTACTACCGGGCTCTCCAGGTCGATCCGGGCTCGATCCAGGCCCTGGCCGGCATCGCGCGCTCCTCGGCCACCGAGCGCGCCGAGCTCAACTACTGGAGCTCGATCGGCGAGGACATCGGGGATTGGGCCGAGCGCCTGGTCAGCGACGAGCTGACCGTACGCTTGGCCGGTTCCGAGGCGCTCGACACCGCCCTCGGCTTCGCGCTCGACACGAACGACCAGGTCGCGGCCTCCGGCCTGATCCAGGCTCTCGCCATGGCGGCGACGACGGCCACGCCGAACCTGACGCGCGCCATTTCGGCCTCCGGTAGCGGCGCGATCCGCGGCGAGGCCGCGGTGGCCCTGGCGTACATCGCCGTGGCTCAGAACCAGAAGGCGAGCGACGCGGTCATCGGGGCCCTCTCGGAATCGGTGGCGCGCAAGGTGGTGCGGATCGCGGGCATCATCGACGGTGACGATGCGCGTCGCAACCAGCTCTCCGAGGCCCTGCGGGGCCGCGGCTTGGCGGTCAACGCTTGGCCGCGCGGCGGTCGTGGTCTTGCGGCCCTGCGCTCGATCCCCGGCATCGACGTGCTGCTCGTGGCGGACGATCTGCCCGACCTCACGATTCACCAGGTGATCCGGGACGTGCGCCGCGACGCGCGCACGAAGTCGGCGCCGATCCTCGGCATCTCGCAGGACCCCGAGGGGTTGGACGAGCTCTATGGCGACCGACTGGCGGGCACCGTGTCCTCGGTGGCCGATCTCGAGACGATCGAGGCGGCCATGAGCGACAGCCTGAACCCGGACCGCGAGCTCGCGAACGATCTCGCCGCGCGTTCGGCCGCGGCGCTGCGGATGCTGGCGCTGTCGGGCGCGGGCAACCTCGAGATTTCTTCGAGTGCGCTCGTCAGCGCGCTCGACGGCCGGCCCGACGCGGTCACCGTGCCCTCGCTGGGGGCCCTCGGCTACATCGGCTCCTCGAGTGACGTGGACCGCGTCGCGGCGCTCTTGACCGACGACGGGCAGAGCGACGAGGTGCGCCTGGCGGCGGCGGAGTCCCTGCGCGGGATCTTCGGGCGCGGGGCCAGCCTGACGGGGGCGATCGCCGACGGCCTGTTCGCGATCGTGACGTCGGACGCGCCGTTCGAGATCCGGGCGGCGACGGCCAGCGCCCTGGGACGCCTGAACATCGATCAGGACCTGCGGGCCAAGCTGATGCGGGCCGTCCGCAGCGGTCTCCACGAGTAGGGAATTCTCCCGCGCGGATTGCGCCGGGGGGACGGGTGCCTACCATGTCCCCCCGACCCGCTTCCGCACAGCCGCGGACGGCGGGCAAGCCAGAGTAGCTCAGTGGTAGAGCTCTGCTTTCGTAAAGCAGCGGTCAGGGGTTCGAATCCCCTCTCTGGCTCCATTTACCGCGTGCGCTCCGGCCCCAGGCTCGGCCAGGAGCTCGGCCTGCAAGCGCGGTCACGACCCCGGCCGCACGAATCCCGGGCACCCCGGACGGCAAGCGGCGGTTGGGCTCGATTCGCGCCCCGGAGGCGGTCGAAAGCGCCTGCAGGGGACAGGAAGCGCCAACGCTCCGGAACCTGAGCGGCTCCCGCGCGTCCAGGATCCGATCCCTGCCACTCCACCGGCCGATCGGCCCGAGCTCCCCTTCGCCATGATTTCGACGCGCGTCCTGCGACTGTTGGCCCCGTTCTTCGCCCTCACCCTCTGCGGGCGGCTGACGGCCGCCCAGGGAGAGGCCACGCCGGCCGGTCCCCTCGAGCGCGACGTCGGGGTCGTCTACTACGACTGGGTCGAGAACGGCGCGTTGCGCGGCGGCGTGCTGGCCTTGGATCCGAACGATCCGCTGCTCGCGCCCCAACCTGCATCCGCCTACGCCGGCGTCCCGGTCACGACGATCGTGGACAACGGCCCGGTCGAAAACCGGATCGATCTCGTGTTCGTCGGAGACGGCTACACCGCGCCGCAGCTGGGTTCCTACGCCTCGCAGGTCCAGGGCATCTTGCCGGTGTTCTTCGGCGAGGCTCCGCTCGACGCCTACGCGTCCTACTTCAACGTCCATCGCGTCGACGTCGTCTCGGTGGAGTCGGGCGTCGACAACGATCCGGTCCAGGGCATCCTGCGTCAGACCGCGATGGACATGGCCTACTGGTGCTCGAACATCGAGCGCTTGCTCTGCATCAGCACGGGCAAGGCCGCCGCTTTCGCCGCGAACGCGCCCGACGTCGACCAGATCCTGGCGCTCGCGAACTCGACCAAGTACGGCGGGGCCGGCTATCCGGGCTTCGACCTGGGCACCCTGGCCGCGGCCAATTCGTCCGCGATCGAGGTCGCCCTGCACGAGTTCGGCCACTCCTTTGCGAACCTGGCGGACGAGTACGACTACGGCGGATCGACCACCTGGGGAGGCGGTGAGCCGTCGACCGAGAACGTCTCGATCCTGACCGCCGCGGAGATGGCGCTGGCGGGAACGAAGTGGAGCCACTGGTTGAGCGAGCCGAACGTCGGCACGTTCGAAGGTGCCAACTACTCCGTGTTCGGGATCTACCGACCGACGAACAACTCGTTGATGCGCAACCTCGGACGTCCGTTCGAGCAGGTGAACGTCGAGCGCTTCATCGTCGAGATGTACAAGGTCGTCGACCCGATCGACGACGCCACGCCGGCGGGCGAATACGGTCTGTCGGAGAGCTTCTTCGTCGATCCGATCGACCCCGTTTCGCACGCCCTGTCCGTGCGCTGGCTCTTGGACGGTACGCCGCTGCCGGGTGCGACGGGGACGAGCTTCGACGCCGGGACGCTGGGGCTCGCCTCGGGCACGTACACGCTCAGCGTGGAGGTCGTCGACGAGACCCCGCTCGTGCGCGACGCGGCCGAGCGCGCGACCCATCTGCGCGAGGTTCGCTCGTGGACGCTTTCGGACGCCGGGCAGGTGACGATCTTCGGGTGCTCGGCACCCGTCGGCAGCCTGGTCGTGCTCGCGGGTGGTCCGGTCGTCGGGACGTCCCTCACGCTCGGGATCGAAAACCCCTTCGGCGTCGTGAGTCCGGGCGCCATCCCCGTGCTCGCGCTGTCGCTCGCGGCGGCGCCGGGAGCCTGCGGGATTCCGCTCGGCACGGCCTTCTCCATGCAGCCGGGCGTGGGGGGCCAGCTCCTGGTCCATCCCGGGGCGGCCTTTCGCCTGAAGCCCAACCTGATCGGAGCGCCGTACGCCGGCCCTGGCAACCCGGCACCCATCGTTCTCGCGCTCCCGAACGATCCGTCCCTCGCGGGCGTGCACCTGTTCGTGCAAGGCCTGCTCTACGAGCCCGCCAACCCGTTCGGGGTCGAGCTGGGACTCAGTCGCGCCGCGGACATCACCATCGGGCTCTGAGTCGGCGGCTGGCCGTCGCCGGCCGAACGTGCGGGGCTTTCGCGCGCCGGTGGTGGTCGAGCGTGTCGCGATAGCGTCGAATGCCGCGACGGGCCGTGTGCCCGAGCCAGCCATGCGATCCCGCACTCGAACGACCTCCGCCCGTGCCGCTGCTCGGCTACGGGCCTGGCGGCAAGGCCCGGCCGCCCGTACCCGGACGGCAGGCGCCGAGGAGCCCCGGCCGTGAGCTCGTTGCGTTCTTCGATGGAGCGTGCGCGCGCCGGTGCCGAAGCGCTCGGCCAGCGCCTCGCGGAGCCCGACACTCGTCCGCTCTTCCTCGGTGTCGTGCACCTCGCGGCGACGCCGGGAGCGCCCCGCCACGACGCGAACGACGATCTGCTCGCGGAGGCCGTGGACGCCGCGCGTGCGCTCGCCGCCGGGGGCGTCGATGCGATCCTCGTGGAGAACTTCGGCGACGTACCGTTCTTCGCGGAGCGTGTGCCGCCCGAGACTGTCGCCGCCATGGCGCTTGCCCTGGGCGCGATCCGCGCGGCCGACATCGAGCTGCCGTTGGGCGTCAACGTCCTGCGCAACGACGCGCGCGCCGGGCTCGCCCTGTGCGCGACGGCCGGCGCCTCGTTCCTGCGGGTGAACGTGCACACCGGAGCGATGGTGACCGATCAGGGGCTCGTGCAGGGCCGTGCGGCCGAGACGCTGCGGGAGCGCGCGCGGCTCGCGCCGCACGCCTTGATCCTGGCGGACGTCCACGTCAAGCACGCTCGCCCGCTCGTGGCCGAGAGCCTTGCGGACGTGGCTCGCGATTGTGCCGAGCGCGGCCTTGCGGATGCGCTCATCGTGACCGGAGCCGCAACTGGCGCGCCGGCGGATGTGGCGGCGGTGGAGACGGTCGTCGCCGCCTCGACCCGGACGCCCGTGTTGATCGGTTCGGGGACGACCGCAGAGAACGTGGCCGGACTCTTGGCGGCCGGAGCGCGCGGTGCGCTCGTGGGAACGTGGCTCCAGGACGCGAGGGGCGCGGTGGACGTCGAGCGGGTGCGCACCCTGCGCGCGGCGCTCGGTTGACCGCCTGCGCGCGGCGCAGGGTTGATCGTGGGCAGCGCGCGTCCTTCTCGAGTGCGCGCGGCCTCGCGCCCTGCCGACCCGGAGCGGGCGAGCCTCAGGAACCGCGTCGGGTGCTGACCTCGACCGCGTCGTCCAGGACCCGCAGGTAGAAGCCGAATCCGCCCGAGCCGTTCTCGACCTTGAGGAGCAGTCGATTCCAACCCTCCTCGAGGGGCAAGGTGACGAAGTCGTCCAGGGGGCGGGCGCCGCGTCGCTCCGAGACGTCGTGGAGCACCTCGGAATTCAGGAGCAGCCGGCAGCCGTCGTCGGTCCCGAGGAAGGCCGGCACTGAGCCAGCGCGCGGCGCCTTCAGCCAGACCTGCGCGTAGGCCATCCCATTCTCGGTGTTGGTGGGCGCGGCTCCGAGCGAGCGCAGGTCGAAGAAGCCGGCTTCGTTCGCGCCGAGCTCGGTCCAGCCCAGCGCGGCTCCGTCGGCGCGCGTCCAGATGCGCTCGGGATCGGCGTCGCCCTCGGGGCCGAGGTCGGTGGACTGGACCGTTCCGGCCGTGGGAGCCGGGAACGGCCCAAGCACGAGCGCTTGGCGGACCACGCCCGAGTCGAGAAAGGGCGCGAACTCCGCCTGGTAGCGTCGGAAGGCCGCGATTCCGAAGCGCTCGATGTAGCTCTCGAGCTGCTCGAAGCGTCGAAACTCCGGTTCGCAGGCGATCAGCGCGCGGTACAGGGCGCAGGCCAGGTAGGCGTCGGTGTCCTCGCGGTCGAACGCACGCTTCAGGAAGAACGTCGTGAACTTGCTGGACATGAACTCGGCCGCGCGCGCAGCGGCCAAACGAACCTCGCGGGAGTCGTCGCCGACGGCGCGGTTCACGAGGGCGACCGTCGCGACGCGGTTCTCGAGCGGGGCGAAGAGCATGTGAGCCCAGCGTCCGGCCGGCTTGGAGTCTTCGAACGACTTCTCCGAGAAGTACTTGATCGTGATGCCCTGCTGGAACGCGTTGCCGACCTGGTCGTAGAGGGACGTGAAGACGCCGTCGGACTTGTAGTCGACCCAGACCGGATTCGTGACGGCGATGGGCAGCACCGGTCGGTCGTGGCCGGCAAGGACCGGAGCGAGCGGCTCGTCACCCTCGGCGACCAGGACGACCCAGGCGTCCTCGCGCAGGCGCAACTCGAAGGTCTTCTCGATCGGCAGTGGGCCCTCGTCGTTGACGTGCAGACGGCGCAGGACGTCGCCGTTGACGATGACGGAGACCGTGTCGCAGTCGACCCAGGATGCGGCCTGAAGGCGCACGCGGACTTCGATCATTCCCTCCGGGGCGTCGGCCAAACCTCCGCTGGTCACGCCGTTCACCTCGAGCTCGAGGAAGGGTCCCGTCGTCGTGAAGCAGGCCTTCGCGCGGATGTTGTCCGCGACCTCGGCCGGATCGATCGCGCGCGGATCGTCGGTCGACGAACGAACGAAGTTGCGAGGGTAGCCCGCGAAGACATGGGCCACGCTGTGCGAATCCGAGTTGCCGACGGCCGCGTAGCGATAGCCGCGGTTCAAGAGGTGGAACCAATCCTGCAGGACGGAGAAATCGTTCGAGCCGGTCTCGACGTCGCTCGTCGCGGGATCGCGAAAGCCCCAGGCCGTGTTCTCGTTCAGGATCTCGATGCTGTCGAAATCAGGACTGTAGTTCCGATCGTCGGACTGGCCGGTGATCGGATCGAGACCGGTGCGGGTGAAGTAGTCGATTCCGCGCCAGCGCGGGTGGTTGACCTGCACGACGGGGCTGATCCCGAGCGGGTTCTTCTCGGCCCGGATCAAGCGGAAGAGTTCGTGCGCGTCACGCAGGTCCGAGTCCACCGGGGCGCGCGCCGGGTCGAGCGGAAAGGCGTTGAAGTGACCGATGGGCGTGGAGACCTCGTTTCCGACCACCGTTTTCAGGGCGTCTGCGGCTCCCAGTTCCGTGACCGTCGGTCCGTAGTCCGTGTTGTGATCGTGGTCCGTTGCGACCGCGAACTCCACGCCTTCGCCGACCAAACTGATGACGCGCTCCTTCATGTTCGCGTCCCCGTGTCCGGAGTGCGTGAGCGTGTGCAGGTGGAAGTCGCCGCTGATCCAGCCCGACGTGTCGAGCTCGTGCTTCAAGACCGCCGTCCAGTGGGTCGTCTCGCCGGGGCGGAACACGAGCTCTTGTGAGGCGAGGCTCCATTCGAGCCCGCGCGACGCGTAGACCTCGTACGTGCCGGGCGGGACCGTGACGAGACCGGTGCCCTCGAGCGTGTAGAGGACGCCGGGGCGAACAGCCAATCGGTCCGGATCCGCGTCCGGGTTCTCGAAGAGCGCGAGCGTGCTCCCGTCGCTTCCCACGAAGGTCAGGCGGCCGGGGATCGGTGTTCCCGTCTCGTCCTCGATGCGAAAGGAGAACGCGACGCCCGAACCGTCGGCCCGTGCCGTGGGGGCCGGGTCCTCCGGCGGCGGCGCCAGGAAGGCGACCAGTCCAGCCAGGACCGGAACGAACAGGGGCGAGAGCGTGGACAGGGAGCGGAGTCGGTTCATGTTCGGTGGGGCGCTGCGACGAGTCGCGAAAGCTTGACTCGGCTACGGAGCGAAAGGGAGGGCCACGAGCCAAATGATCGGACAGTTTCGCCGGCCCAGAGCCCTGTGCGCGGTGGCGCGGGGGGAGCAGGGCTCATCGGGCCTGGCCCGTCTCGGACAAGCGCGCGAGTCGCCGGGGCGCGAGCAGCGAGAGGGTCATCATGGACGTCGCATAGATCCGACCGCCGACGAGTCCCCACACACATCGGGGATCCCAGGAACCGGCGGCCTCGCCGTCCTTGCGCTGGCTCTCGAGCGCCGTCGCGACCAGCGCACGGTGCCAGCGTTCCGCGAACGGTTCCCCGAGCTGGTGCGAGGCTTGGCTGAGGTAGTACCAGGCATACATGTCGTTCAACAGTCCCGTGGTGTCCCAGGTGGGCAGCTTTTGGCGGATGAGTTCGAGCGAATTCTTCGTCGCAGCGTCCCCGGGTACGAGCGCGCCGTGCAGGCTCCTCGCGAACAGCGCCGCCGCGGTCATCGCTTCGAACTCACGCGGGTGGTCGTTGTTCTCGACCAAGCGCGACGACAGGGAGCCGATCGAGTCGTAGCCGGTCCGTCCGTTCTGGCTATCCGTCGCTTCCTCGAACCAGGCCAGCGCGCCGTGCAGCACCTCGTCCTCGATCGGGAGGCCCAGCCAGTCGCCGGCGCGCAGCGCCTGCAAGCACCAGGCGGTGACGGAGGTGTCGTTGTCCCCCTGCGGCGGAACGTCGTAGCGCCAGGCGCCGTAGGGGTTGCGTCCGCGCGTGAGAAAGGCGAGCCCGCGTTCGGCGGCGTCGCGAACGCCAGGGCTGCGCGAAAAGGCGCTGGCCTCGAGCAGGACCAGCGTCGCCAGGGCGTGATCGTAGATCGAGTCCGAGCCGTGGTAGGCGATCGAGCCGTCCGGCTTCTGCAGGCGGCAGAGCCAGGTGAGAGCGCGGACGATGGTCTCGCGATAGGGCCCGTCGAGACTGGTGTGCCCGGCCGCGAAGAAGGTCAGGAGTGCCAGCGAGCCCGTTCCGACGTCGTGGAACGCGAAGACGTCCACGCCGAAGCGCTCGCGATCGTCCTCGAATCCGTCCGCGTCCCAGGAGCCGTCGTCGAGCTGGCAACGCGCGAGCCAGGCCAGCGCGGCCTCGACGGCTTCGGTCGTGACCTCGCGTCCGTTGTCCACGTAGCGTGGGCCATAGACGCGTGCCGCTTCGGGAGTCGCGCGGACGGGGTTGTCCAGGCCGGAGGGCAGGCGACCCTCGTCGAAGGGCCACGCGCGCAGCAGCGCTCCGATCGAGTCCGCCGTCGTCTTGCGCTCGCGGGCCAGCTTGACGTCGAGGTCCCAGAGCTCCGGGTCACGGGCGGCGAGGTGGATGAGCGCGTTCCAGCGCGCGACCGCCAGCCGGTTCGCGGCGAGGTCCGGCGTCGGTCCGAGGTCGAAGGCGTCGGGCTCCCCGCCGCAGAGTTCCCGCAACATGGCGATGCACGCGCCGCCGACGAAGTCGAGGTCGGCGCGCTGGGCGAGATCGCGCCCGCGCATCCGGTTCGCCACCGCAGGAAGCGCGCGGTGTCCGTAGGTCCAAAGACGCTGAAAGGCCTCGACGTGCTCGGGGTCGGGCGCGTCGCGCGGCGCGGCGAGCACGACCTCGAGCACGGCCTCGATGTCGGCGACCTGTGTGGGGGTCAGGTCGGGGTGAGGCGGATGCGCGGAAAAGTCGAGCAGCGTCGTGCTCTCTGCGGCCGTGAACCGCTCGAGGAGCTCGAGCGGGACGTCGAGCTCCACGCCGTCTGCCAGGCGCCGCCCGCGGGACCACGTCCCCGAATGCAGCTTCGGATCGTAGGTCCCGTCGGGGTGGAAGAAGTGCCACGGCCCGTCGCGTACACCGTCTCGGTACGTTCCGACGAACTGGAGCGAGCCGTCCGGCCACGTGAACTCCCATTCGCCCGCGCGCTGTCCGAGGCTCACCGAACCGCTGGCGCGCGGCGCGCCGTCCGGACGCTCCAGGCGGACGACCTCGAACTTGCCGGAACGCGCCTCGTCGAACTTGCCGTCGACGCTCCAGAACTTCCAGTTGCCCGTCCGCAGACCGTGCGTGTACTTGCCCTGGGACTGCCTCGCGCCGTCTTCGTGGTAGAGCTTCCAGGTGCCGTGCCGGCGGCCTTCGCGGTAGGCCCCGATGGCGCGCTTCTCGCCGGTCGCGTGGTAGAGGCTCCACTTGCCGATTCGCTGCCCGTGCTCGTAGGCACCGACCGCCGCGCGCTCGCCGTTTCGGTGCCACGACTCGGATTCACCGTCCTTGACGAGCGTCCCATCGTCCGAACGCAGCACGTGGTGGAGCGCGCGCGGGGAGCCATCGGACCAGGTCGTGCGGACCTCTTCGCGCTGGGCGTCCGCTCCTTGGGTGAGGGGAGCTGTGGCAAGAACGAGGGAGAGACAGGCGGCGAGCGAAGCGATCATAGGGCGACCAGGGTAGCGACCACGGACGCATGCGAGCCAGCCTCGGCGGGAATCGGGGCGCAGGGCGAGCCGGGGCTGGACAAAGTCGTGGCGAGCCCCTGCGATAGGGCCGTGAACTGGACCTCCCTGCGCGAACGCTTTCCCGCGGTCCGTGAGCTCGCCTACCTGGATACGGCGAGCTACGGGCCGACGCCCCTTGCGGCTCTCGAACGCATGCACGCTTGCCTCGACGAGGTGGCGTACGGAACGGGCGACTGGCGCGCCTTCGAGGAAGACGGCGAGGTGGCCAGGCGCAACTTCGCGCGCATCCTCGGGTGTGCGAGCGAGTCGATCGCGCTCCTTCCCGCGTCGAGCGTCGCGGCCGCGCAGGTGGCGCGCGGGCTCGAGCTGGAAGCGGGCGCGAGCGTCGTCGTCGGCGACGGCGAGTTCCGCAGCAACCTCTACCCTTGGCTCGGCCTGCGCGAGCGCGGGGTCGATGTGCGCCTCGTTCCGTTCGAGAACGGACGCATCCCCGCGGCGCGCCTCCTGGAGGCCTGCGACGCGTCGACGGCGCTCGTGGCCGTTTCGCACGTGCAGAGCGCGAACGGCTACCGCGTCGACCTCGCGGCCTTGACGGCCGGGCTGAGCGGCACGCAGACGCGGCTCTTCCTGGACGCGACCCAGTCGGCCGGAGCGCTGCGCATTCCGCTCGCGGGCGTCGACTACCTCGCGGCGGCCGCCTACAAGTGGCTGCTCGGTCCGCGGGGTTGCGCCTTCCTGTACGTCGCCCCGGAGCGGATTCGCGAGCTGGCTCCGCTGGCACCCGGCTGGAAGACGCCGCGCGACCCCTACGCGGGCTACTACGGTCCACCCCTCGACGTTCCGGACGATGCGTCGCGCTTCGACGTCTCGCTGGCCTGGCCGCTGTGGGGCGGGATGGCCGCGGCGACCGGGCTCGTGGCCGAGCTCGGGGTCGACGCGATCGAGGCGCGCGACACCGCGCTCGCAGACCGCTTCGTCGCCGGGCTCGAGCCCCTCGGACTCGCGCCCTTGTTCGAACCCGCGGAGTGTTCGCCGATCATCGGACTCGAAGTGCCCGATGCGGATGCGCTGCGCGTGGAGCTCCAGCGCCAGGGCGTGCGCGCCGCGGTGCGGGATCGCTACCTGCGCGTCTGCTTCCACTTCTTCAACGACTCCTCCGACGTCGATCGCGCGTTGTCCGCGCTCGGAGAACACGCGCGCGCGGACGAGCGAGCCTCGTGAGCCGCAGCGGGTCCTCGGCCCCCGTCCTCAGCCCGTTCGAGCGCGGTCTCGCGCGCCACGAGCGGGAGGTGGTCGACCTCCACGGGCGTTGCGACGCGCGCGCCGGCCCGGTACGCGCCGCGCGCGTGTCCGCGGCGGAGAAGGCGCGCAACGCCCGGGCGGCCCGGGCGCGGCTCGCGGCCCTGGCCGAGCTGGCGCGTGCGTCGGAGGCGAGCGCGGAGCCGCAGGCCGTGTCCGAGGCCGAGCTCTCCGAGCTGCTGCAAGGCTGGGCGCTGACGGACCTGGCGGCGCAGCCCGCCGCCGTGCGCGCCTTCTTCGGACCCGCTTCCTTCCAGGCGACGCACGAGTTCGTGGAGCAGGCGCGCGCGTTCGATCCTACGCTCGGGCTCGAAGCGCTCTTCCAGGCCCTGCGCAACGTCTGGATCATGATCGGCATCCAGGCCATGTTCGAGCGCCCGCTGCGTCTGACGCCGTCCATGTTCGCCTACAGCCTCTTGTATCCGTACTCGGACAACGTGCTCGACGATGCGCGTCGGACGCTCGCGTCGAAGACCCGCTTCCAACGACGCTTCGGTCGGCGTCTTGGCGGGGAGCGCCTGGCACGTCCGAGCGCGGTCGAGACGCGCATCGACGCGCTGGTCGGAAGGATCGAGCTCGAATGGCCACGGGCGCGGTTCGCGCACGTCCACGCGGCACTCGCGGCCATCCATGCCGGGCAAGGGGCGAGCCTGAGCCAGCAGTCCGCGCGTCCACCGAGCGTGTCTCGGCTCGTTCGACTCAGCGTGCGCAAGGGCGGTGCGTCGGTGCTCGCCGACGGCTACCTCGTCGGTGGTCGCCTGGCGCCGGCCCAGGCGCGCTTTCTCTACGGCTATGGCGTCGCGCTCCAGGTGCTCGACGACTTGCAAGACGCGCCCGAGGACCTCGCGGCCGGGCACTGGACGCTGGCCTCGCGCGCCCTGGCCGTCGGAGAGCTGGAGGCGCTCGTCCCGCACCTGCGAGCTTTCGTCCGTGCGCTGCTCGAGCGCGAAACGGGGCTCGTGACGCCGGTCTTCCGCGACCTGCGCGACTTGATCGTGAAGAACTGCGACGCGCTCTTCTTCCACGGCGTCGCGCGCGTGCGCGAGCACCTCGGGGACGCGCTGCGACGAAAGCTGGAGGCCGAGTCCCCGCTTGCCTTCCAGGACCTGGACGAATTCTTGGTCGAAGGTCGCAGCCTGGTGCGAGCGTTCGTCGGCTGAAGGCGCACGCTTCGCGACCGTGTGCGTTCGAGCTTCAGTCCCCGGACTCGTCCACCTCGACGGCCGCGCCGTCGAGGGCGCGCAACGGTCCCCAGAGGATGACGAGCCCGAGCGCCGCTCCGACGGAGGCGATGGCAAGGGCCGTTCCACGGTCGAGGAGGAAGAAGCCGATCGAGAACGTGAGGCCGTAGACGAGGAGGATGCCACCGAGCGAGCCGCGTAGCGCGGAGCCGAGGCGCATCGAGGGGCGCACGTCGGGCGCCAGGGCGGCCACGGGGCCCCAGGCACCGAGCGGTCGGATCCGGCGGTAGAACTCGACGAGCGAAGCGGGGTCGGGGCGACGTCCGACCAGGAGCTCGATTCCCGCGCAGGCCAGCGAGAACGAGACGACGCCGATCAAGAGGCCGGGCGGCTCGTTCCACGACAGGGGGCCGAGGCTCCACGTGACGCCCGACAGGGTCAAGAAGAGCGTGGCTCCGGCAGAGGCCAGCATGGCCGTGATCTCGGTCCAGGCCCGGATGCGCCACCAGAACCAGCGCAAGACGTAGATCGGTCCGACGCCGCCCAGGAAGGCGAGAAAGACCTCGAAGAGGGTGCGGATCGAACTGGCCCGCCAGGCGAGTACCCCCGCGAGCGCGAGCACGATGACCGAAGCGATGCGCGCCACGTTGATGTAGTGTCGCGCCGGCGCGTCCTTGCGCACGAAGCGGCGATAGATGTCGTTGATGAAGAACGAGGTCGCCAGGTTGACGTGCGTGTCGATCGTCGACATGAAGGCGGCGATCAGCGAGGCGAAGACGAGCCCGAGGAAGCCGATCGGCAAGTAGCGCGTCATCATGACGACGTAGGCGCGCTCGGGGTCGGTGCGGCCGACGACCTCGCCGGCTTCGACGCGGTCACCACGACCGACCTCGGGGACGTGGAGCCAGTCGGACTGCTCGCCGACGGCGAGGGCCACCTCGACGTCTCCGCCGTCGGCGGCGATCACGATCCGGTCGCGTTGGATGCTCTGCACGATGCCCTGCACGGGGCTCGCGAGCTCGCTCGAGGGGAGGACGACGAGCGAGGCGATGCCGACCGCGATCCAGCACCAGGGCCGCAGGGCGTAGTGCCCGACGTTGAACCAGAGCGTCGCCAGGATGCCCTGGCGCTCGTCGCGCGACGCGCTGATGCGCTGGACCGCGATGCCGCTGCCGTCGACGTTCTCGACGGCCCACCAGGACACGCCGAGGTACACGAAGATGGCGGCGATCGACGTCGTCCAGAAGGCTCCGCCCGCGTCCGGTTGGGGGAGCAGCTGCAAGCGCTCGAGCGGGATCCGCCCATCGGCCACGGCCGCCTGCACGGCCGGGTTGCCGCCCACCGCCTGCCACGAGAGGATCGCCAGTGCGACGGCGCCGACCATCGCCATGATGAACTGGATGAAGTCGGTGAGGACGACGCCCCAGAAGCCGGCCATCAGCGAGTACGACAGCGCGACGACGCAGCACAGCGAAAGCGCCAGGACCTTGTCGACGTCGAACAGGACCTCGGAGATCTTGGCCGCCGCGAGCAGCACCCAGCACAACACCCAGGTGTTGGTGATCGCGGAGTGGATGAACCCCAGCAGGCCGCGCAAGGCCTTGGCTCCCGTTCCACCGTAGCGCAACTCGGCCAGCTCGGCCTTCGTCATGACGCCACCGCGCCGCCACCAGCGTGCGAACAGGAAGACCTGCAGCGTGCCGCTGATCGCGTAGCACCACCAGACCCAGTTCTTCCAGATGCCCGAGTCGCGCACCCAGCCGGATACGAGCAACGGCGTGTCGGCCGCGAAGCTGGTCGCGATCATCGACGTTCCCGCCAGCCACCAGGGCAGGGTGCGGCCCGAGAGGAAGTACTCGTCGACGTTGCTGCTCGCGCGTTTGGCGAAGGCGAACCCGATCCCGAGCGCGACCACGACATAGAGCCCGACCACGATCCAGTCGACGGCGTGCAGGTTCATGGCGCGCATCCTAGCGGGCCGATGAAGACGTGTCTTGGATGCGATCTGGGTGACAGGAAGGCCTGCAGGTGCGCGAGAGCGTGGCTTTCTGGACGCGCGCCGCGCGCCGGACGACTCTGGGGCCGCCACGGAGCGAGCCGCTCGAACCTGGGGCGTTCGCTCCGCACGCACCCGCGGACGAGGTGCACGGACCGTGGGAGTCTGGAATCCGAACCGCGTTGCGAACACCGTCTCGACCCGCGGGCTTGTCCGCGGGCACGCGCGCGCCTATGTTCGCGTACGTGAAACTCTTCGGAACCAAACG
The DNA here is from genome assembly GCA_029259595.1 of Planctomycetota bacterium. Taxonomy (GTDB): domain Bacteria; phylum Planctomycetota; class UBA1135; order UBA1135; genus OFTM43. The sequence goes on from JAJDEW010000033.1 coordinate 18,208, forward strand.
ACTGACCGATTACGCCGCCTGCGCCGGGTGAGCGGCCAAGCTGCCGCAAGGCGAGCTTGCGCAGGTGCTGCGCGGCGTGATCGACACGGCTGACGAGCGCCTGCTCGTCGGTCCGGAAAGTCTCGACGACGCCGGCGTCGTCGTCCTCGGGGAAAACGAGGGCGTGCCGCCGGGCGGACGCGTTGCGCTCGTCCAGACCGTCGACTTCTTCCCGCCCGTCGTCGACGATCCCTTCCTCTACGGCGCGATCGCGGCGGCGAACGCCCTGTCGGACGTCTATGCCATGGGGGGACGACCGCTCACGGCACTGACCCTGGCCGGATTCCCGAAGGGCTTTCCGGGCGAATGGATGGCCGAGATTCTGAAGGGCGGTTTCGAGAAGGTGCGCGAGTCGGGCGCGCTCGTCGCCGGTGGACACACGGTGGAATCGGACGTGCAGTTCGGCTACTCCGTCACCGGCTGGATCGACCCGGCCCGCGTCCGAACGAACGCGGGCGCGAAGGCGGGTGATGTCGCCTACCTGACGAAGGCGCTCGGCATGGGCTGCATGACGACGGCTGCCAAGCTCGGCAAGATTTCGTGGGAGACGCTCCTGCCCGCGGCTCGCCAGATGGCCACGCTCAACGACCGCGCCGCGCGCGCGATGGATCGCGTCGACACCCACGCCTGCACGGACATCACGGGCTTCGGACTCGTCGGCCACGCTTACAACATCGCCAAGGCGAGCGGCCTGACCCTGCGGATCCGCGTGAACGACGCGCCGCTGTTTCCCGGCGCCCTCGAACTCGCCCAGCGCGGACTGTTCTCCGGCGGCGCCAAGCGCGGGCGCGCAGCGCTCGGCAGCGAGATCGAGATCGGTGCCGGCCTGCCCGAGCCCCTGGTGAATCTCGTCTTCGACGCCGAGACCTCGGGCGGGCTCCTGATCGTCGTGCCGCGCGCGGACGCCGAAGCGCTCGAAGCCGCCCTGCGCGCCGAGGATCTGCCGGTCTGGCCGGTGGGCGAGTTCCTGGCTCCCGGTTCGAAGCGACTCGAGCTGCGCTAGCCCGCTTCCATCACGAGCTCGCACGACCCTCCGGCCCAACCGGCCGGCCTCTCGCTGCCAGGCGGCACTTGGCGAGCACCGGCGTCCTCGATGACCCGTTGGCGGACTGACCCGCATCCAGACAGCGCGATGGGCCGCTGGCCGAAGCTCAGGTCGAGAGGCGTCGCTTGATGCGCTTGAGGGCCGAGCGACCGGCCAGGATCAGTCCGAGCACGAACAGACCGATCAAGAACGGACTGTGGGCCCAGGCTTCGGCGCGTTCGCCGACGAGCTGTGCCAGGAGCGCGAAGCCGACCGCCGTTCCGGCCGAGCCGATGGCGATGGCGCTGACGCCGGCGATCCGCGAGAGCCCGATCAGGCGCGCGGCGAAGCTGCCGGTCACGGCGCCGGTGGCGGCCAGCGGTAGCAGCACGAAAGCGACGACGCCGAAGTAGGCCATCCGCTCCAGACCCGGATAGCGCCCCAGGACGATCAACGCGCGCTCGCGCGCACGCCGCAGCCAGCGCCCGAACATCGGCGTACGCTCGAGATTGCGCAGGCCTCCCGCCAGGAGGAAGGCGATGGCGAGGTCGATCAACCACACCATCAAGGCCAGGCTCCAGATCGAGAGCGGCGTGTCGTCGTGCAGCCCGAGGAAGATCACGAACTTGCCCAGGACGAGCAGCGACGTGAGCGCCATCTGCCCGAGGTCGACGAGGCCGTCCGGTCCGAGCGTGAGCCACGTTTCGCTGACACAGACGACAAGGGCGGCGAGAACGGAGATCCCGCACCAGCGGAAGGCCAACTTCTCCGCGCGCGTCTCCTGGCGGTCCGTCACGGGCTTCTTCGCCGGCTCCGCCCGTTCCTCAGACCGGCTCTGCATGCTCTGCATTCTTCCCACGGCCTGTTCCGTTTGGAAGGCTGGTGGCGAAGGGCCGTTGGAAACGGCCGTCCCATGTTCAAAGCTCGAGACGGTATCGGAGAGCGGGGGGAGCAGGTCGAAGGGCCACCCTGGATCCTCGGGCACCGCGGAACCCCGCGGGAAGCGCCCGAGAACACGCTCGTCTCGTTGCGCCGGGCACTCGATCTGGGCCTCGACGGGGTCGAATACGACCTGCACGGCTGCGCCAGCGGCGAGCCGGTCGTGATCCACGACGAAACGCTCGAGCGGACGACCGACGGGCACGGAGCGGTCGCCCTCCTGACCCTGCCGGAGCTGGCCGGGATCGATGCGGGCGGCTGGTTTTCGAAGCGTTTTGCGGGCGAGCCGCTGCCGCTCTTGGAGGAGGCCCTCGAGCTCACCGAGTCGCCGCTGCGGACTTCGGTGTTGCACATGATCGAGCTGAAGGACCCCGCGCTCGTCAGCGAGGTCGTTCGCCAAGTGCGCCAGGTGCCGCGACCCCTGCCCGTGCGCATCGCCTCCTTCGACCGACAGGTTTGCCTGGAGGCGCGCGACCTCGGCCTGCCGAGCATGCTCCTTACGGTCGACGCCGACGAAGACGATCGGCGCTTCGTTCGCGATGCGCGCCTCGCGGCCTACGGCACCGGTCCCGGTGGCTGGAGAACGCGCGCAGGCCGCGCGGAGTGGGAGTGCGAGCGTTGGTCGTGGTCGGTGGACACGCCGGACGAGCTCTTGGCCGCGTGCCGCTGGCCGCTCTTCGGCTTCAACACGAACCATCCCCTGCGGGCGCTCGCGGTGCGCGCGCTCGTGCAGATGACTCCGGACGACGACGGGCCCTATCCGGTGCGCGTCGATCCGCTCGAGGTACCGCTCGTCGATCCGACCCAGCCGCGCCCGGCCGAGGACGACGGCCGCACGGGCGCCCTGCACGGCGGTTGGTCCGGTTCCTGGAAGCCGAGGATCCGGCTGCGCAACCCGTTCGGCTTCCGGGTCGAACTCGCGCTCGCGCTGGCCCCCGGGGGTGGCGCCTTCGAGGTCGAGGGCCTGCCGGTCGAGCTCGAGCTCGCACCGAACGAGGAGACGGAACTCGGCTTCTCGTTGCGCGGTGGATCGTGGTCGCCGGGCGAGGATCCCTTACTCTACGCGCGCTTCGTCTGGCGCAGCGGACCGGGGCGTCCGCACGAGAGCCTGATCCTGGAGGCGCCCGTGGTGCGCGTCCGTACCCTGCGCCTCGGCCGGGACACCGTGCGCCTGCCGCTGCTCGCCGAGCGTCCGGGCGACCCCGAGGCCTCGATGACCCTGCGTCGACGCGGACGGGACCTGTTGTCCGTGGTCGAGAACGCGGCCGGGGCGGTGGACGTGCGGGCGCTCTTGCGGCTCGGGGTGCACGTGCAGCGCGGAGCGCGCGGCGTGCGGATGCCCCTGCCGGAATGGGCGCGCCCGGGCGAGCTCCTGCCGTTCTCGGTCGGCTTCGAAGGTCGGGCGGACGAGCACGGGGAACGCGCCGTTTTGCGGCGCTGGGCCGGCGGCCTGCCCGGCGACGTCAAGAGCGGTGAGCCCGGACGGCTGATCCTCGACGACGAAGCTTGAGGGCCAGGGTCCGAGCGGTCATCATGCCCGCGCCACGAACGGGAGTGGATCGGTGCTGGTGTGCCGCCCGGTCTTCAAAGCCGGTTGGGCTTCGTGAACAGCGGGGCCGGTGGGTTCGATTCCCATGCACTCCCGCCAGCTCACGCGACCGGTGTCGTCCGGTCCGCTTTCTTCCGCACGCGAACGCCCGTTGCCGATCGATCCCAAGGACCTCACGATCCGCGAGTACCGACCCGGGGACGAGGTCGCGATCCTCGCGACGTTCAATCGGGTCTTCCAGGAGATCGATCCCGGCTTCGAGCCGCGCAGCCTGGCGGAGTGGCGCTGGCAGTACCTCGCCAATCCCTCGGGCTGGCGCATCTGGCTCGCGGTCGATCCGGAAGGAGGCGTGGCTTCGCAGTATGCGGGCGTCGGGCAGCGGATGCGGCTGGCCGGTGGCGAAGGCTCGTTCTGCCAGGCGGTCGACTCGATGACCGACCCGGCCTACCGGCGCGGCCTGAAGCGCCCCGGCTTCTTCGTCCTGACGGCCTATCCGTTCGCGAAGAAGCACGGCGGACCGCCGCCCGATCACGACACGATCGTCTGGGGTCTGCCCGTGCCCAGCGCCTGGCGCATTGGCAAGACCTACCTCTCCTACGAACTCGTGCGAACGCAGCTCGAGCTGGCCGCCCCGTTGGAAGCGCTCGAACTGGCGGGTTCCCACGGCTGCGAAGTCGATGAGCTCTCGAGCTGGCCGGAGGAGGTGGGAGCCTTCACGGCGCAGGCGCTCGAACCCTTCGGAGCCAGCGCGGTTCGCGATGCGGCGCAGCTCGACTGGCGCTTCGTCAAAAACCCCCGCCACGACTACGTGCTCGCGCGCGCGCGGCGTGGCAGCCGCTGGTGCGGGTTGTGCGTGTACCGCAAGGGGGCCTTCGACGGCAAGGAGGATCGCGGGCTGCTCTGTGACTGGGTCGTGAGCCCCGGAGACGACGGCGCGCGCCACGCGTTGTTGGCCTGGGCGCGCGAGCGAGCCGCACGCGACGGAGCGGGCGAGCTCACGCTCGTGCTGCCCGACAGGGCGCCCGACTGGCTCGCGCTCCAGGCCGCCGGCTTCCGCGCGGCGCCGACGCGCTACTTCTTGACCGGCCGCACCTTCGACCGTCGCTACGACATGCGTTGGTTGCGCGCCAACTGGTACTACACGCTCGGGGACACGGACCTCGTCTGATGGACGGCGCAGCACGACCCCTCCAGGACGTTCCGCCGGAGCGGCTCTTCGCCCTGTGTGCCCACACCGGCGGACCCGCTCCGATCGAGCTCGGCTGGGAGCTCGCGAACCCCTGCGGCGTGCGCGGGGCGGTCGCCTTCGACGCGCACGGCGAGCCTGAAGCGCTGCTCCTGGCGCGCCCCTTGCGCGTCTGGAGCGGCGGAGCCGAGGGTTGCTTCGTGCACGTCGTCGGCTTCCACGATGCCGGAGCGCGTCCGGGGGGCCTCGGCCGACGCAGCACGTTCCAGCGCCTCGGTGCGGCGCTCGTCGCCTTCCGTTCCGAGGAGGACCTGGTCTACACGGGCCTGCCCGACGAGGGCGCCTGGCGCAGCGCCAAGGCCGCGCTCGAAGCCGAGGTCGTCGCCACGCAGGTCGTGCTGCGGCGCGCCGTGGCGCCCGCGAGTGCGAGGCCCGCGACCGAACGGCTCGAGACCTTCGATCACCAGGCGCGTTGGCTGTGGGAGCGCTGCTGTGGTCCCTGGCCGGTGAGCGTGTTGCGCGACGATCGCTACCTGAACTGGATCACCTTCGCACGCCCCGGACGAGGCGTCGAGGTCCACGGCGTGCGCGACGGCGACGGCATCCTGCGCGCGTACGCCGTCGTGCGCCCCGCGGGGGACGAGCTGGACATCGTGGATTGGCTCTGTCCGCCCGACGAGCCCGCGGTGGGGGAGGCGCTCATCGCGGGGCTCGAGGCCCGCGCGCGCGCGCTCGGCGCCGGCCTCCTCACGGCCGTCCTGCCGCCCTGGTCGCCCTGGTTCGCGAGCTTCCAGCGCGCGGGCTTCCGCGTACATCCGAGCGACGCCTTCCTCGCGGTCCGCTCGTTGTCGCGCCGACACGACTCGCTCTGGCTGCGCGATCACTTCTGGGTCCAGCCCCTCGATCTCGACGCGTAGCCCACGGCACGAACATGGCGAAACGACAGTACTGGTTGATGAAGTCCGAGCCCGACGTCTTCTCGTTCGACGACCTCTGGAAGGCGAAGAAGCGAACGACGCTCTGGGACGGCGTCCGCAACTACCAGGTCCGCAACTTCATGCGCGACGTCATGCAGGTCGGCGACGGGGTGCTCTACTACCACTCGAACGCGAAGCCTGCCGGCATCGCCGGTGTGGCCGAGATCGCGAGCGCGTCCTACCCCGACCCGACCCAGTTCGATCCGGCCGATGCCCACTACGACCCGCGCTCCGAGCCCGACGAGCCGCGCTGGCTCGCGGTGGACGTGCGCGCCGTGGAGAAGCTCGCACGCTTCGTGACGTTGGACGAGCTCAAGGAGCACGGCGGGCCGCTCGCGGACATGGGGGTCATCCGGCGCGGGAACCGGCTCTCCGTCCAGCCCGTGACGGCGGCCGAGTGGCGCGCCGTACGGCGCCTGGGAGGCCTGAAATGAGGTTTCGGGCGCGTCGGACGGGTGCGCCTCCCGCGCGCCCCTCCGGATCAGGCCGGATTTCTCAAGTTCTTTCCTGACAGGGAGTTAGGGGCTCAGGAGCGATCCGGACCAGGCCCCGAGGGGCCCTGGGGGCCCGAATCCGCCCGGTCCCAGCGCTTGATCGCCACCCCGGAATGTGGTTTCCAAGGGGTCCTCGGGCGGTCCGGGGACCCCTCCTCGGCCGTCCTGAAACGAGAATCGGACCCCAGAGGCTTGCCAGCGAAGGCACATCGATGACGCAGAACTACGAGAACTTGGTCAACACGATCCAAGAGGTGCGCGAGGACGTGGACAAGGCCGTCAAGGGCAACAAGGCCGCGACGTCGCGTGTTCGCAAGGTCATGCAGGAGGTCAAGGCGCTCGCCCAGGACATCCGCAAGGAGATGCTCGAACTGCGTGACGCGAGCGGCGAGTAGGCCCCGCGCCACGTCCCGCGAGTCCCCAAGAAGACCCTTCGAGGGGGTGCGGAGGGCGCAGTGGAGAGCCAGCGGCTTCCCGATCGCGCCCCGCTCCCTCGGAACCCGTCCAGGACCGGCCGGGCCATCCAGGCCCCGTCCGGTCCTTTTTCGTGGCGCTCAAGGGTGGGGGTCGAACAGCTCCGTGGGCAGGACGAAGCGTCCCGCACGACGACGCAGCTCCCAGATCCGGGTCACCTCCGTGCGCACCAGCGGACGGTAGAGGTGGGGAAAGAGCGCTCCGCCCCGCGCCGGCTCGAGCACCAGGTCGTCGCGCCCGGGCTCTGCGCTCGGCTCCAGCACCACCTCGAGCACGACGAGCTCGTCGGCGTCCGCGAAGTGGGCCGCCAGCGTGCCCTCGAGCTGGTCCGCGAAGGACAGGTGGCAAAAGCCCTCCAGAGCCAGGCTGGCCGGACGGAGCTCGTCTGCCTCGAGCGCTCGCCTCGCCACCTCGAGCGGGCCCGCCAGAAGGTGGAACAGCCGCGGCGGTCGTTCCGCCGTCGTCACGGGCGCACCTCGAGCCGAGCTCCGTCCGTGACGAGTCCGGCGGCGATCGCGCGCTCCGAGAGCAGGTCGAGCGCCGCCGTCCCCGTCGGGCCGAGCGCGCGCGTCCATTCGGTCACGTACAGCTCGACGTGCTTCCACAGCACCCGCTCGTCGTGCTCCTGGGCGTGGCGGCGCATGCTCTCGAGCGCACGTTCGGGGTGCGCGCGCGCGTAGGCCAGCGAGCGCGCGAGCGCTTCGTCGACCGCCGCCGCGAGGTCGGGACCGAGCGTGCGGCGCGCGAGGATGCCGCCCAAGGGCAGCGGCAGTGGCGTCTCATGCGCCCAGCGCTCGCCCAGGTCCTCGACGAGGCGCAGGCCGTGCTCGGCGTAGGTGAAGCGGCCCTCGTGGATGCAGACGCCGCGCTCGGCCTCGCCCCGGGCCAGGGCCGGCAGGATGTCCGAGAACACGCGCTCCTCGAGCTCGACCGGTTCGGGATGGAAAAGCCGCCACAAGAGCGACGCCGTGGTCCAGCGTCCGGGCGTGAGCACGCGTGGACGCTCGCGCGGACCGCGCACGCGCTCGACCCCCGGCGGCGGCGCCAGGACCACGGGACCGACGCCGTGCCCGAGGGCTGAACCGGTCCGCAACACGACGGTCGTCGTGCTGAGGGCGAGCGCCGCGTGGAAGCTCGCCTTGGCCACGTCGAAGGCGCCCTGGAACAGGGCCTCGTTGAGGGCTTCGACGTCGAGCAGCTCGATGTCGAAGGCGAGACCCTCGACCTCGACCTCACCGCTCAAGAGCCCGTGGAAGAGGAAGGTGTCGTTCGGGCACGTCGAGATCCCGAGCTTGAGGCGATGCGTCACGGGCCTTCGTCCTCCAGGAGCTCGAACAGCCGTGTGCGTGCTGCGGCGAGCGCCGCCGTGATGCGCCAGCGCGACGAGTCGCGGTCGCCGACGACGTTCGAGATGCCGCGGACGACGCTCACCGGCACTGCGGCGAGCGTCGCCGCCAGGGCGACCCCGAAGGCTTCCATGTCCTCGGCCAGCGCGTCCGGATGTCGCCCGCGGCGGACCGCGGCTTCTTCCGGGCTGGCGGACGCGGCGCAGGTCGTGAGCAAGAGCGGCAGCACGGGCGCCGCGGGACGCTCCTCGCGCGGCAGACCGTCGAGCTCGAGCGTATCGCCGATCGCGGGCACACAGAGCCCGGCACTCGCGGCGCGCGGAAACTGCGGAAAGCCGAGCGCCGGCGGACCGCGAAAAGCGACACCCTGGCCGACGCCGACCCCATCGAGCGCCACCCGCGCGAAGGTGGTGGCGGTCCCGACCGCGAGCCGTTCGGGTTCGAAGGTGCCGGCGATCCCGACCAGGACGACACGCGCCGGCCGCAGGCGCTCGATCCAGACGGCCGCGCGGGCCGCCGCGGCGATCGGCCCGAAGCCGGCCAGCTCGACCGTGAGGTCCGCCCGCGCCAGGCCACCCTGGTCGGCCAGGCGCCGAAGCTCGAGCTCGGTGGGGACGAGCACGAGGGTCGTGGCCCCGGGAGGGGGAGGGGGCGTGGAGCTGGAGAGAACAGTCTGGGGACCGCCCTCAGGACGACCCTCTGGACGACCCGGAGACGCCCCCGCAGGACCAAGAGAACCCGCCCCGAGGCTCATCGTCCGGACTGGTCCGCATGCCTGGTGGACCCGGCGCCGGCCCCCGGCACCAAGTCTCTCGGGAAAGGTCGCAACCCCGGTTTCCGAGGCTCGTCCTCGGAGCGCGGGCCCTCCGCCGGCTCCGGGGGCTCGCAAGTCCGGCTCGGCCAACGACTCGGGGAACGGGGTGCCCCAGTCAAGCGGATCAGTTCAGATGACACGATGGCACGGTAGCGGATCGGGCGCGTGAGGCCAGTCGCAGGTCTGTGGACCTTGCTGTGGGTGACGTTCCCGTAAGGGCCGGGCCGGACCCCTCGACGCCGGTCTGTCGGCCAGCGGGCAGGATGCTAACCTCGGCCCTCGGGTCTCATGCCCCGGCCTTCGCCCCGCTCACCACCCTGGCCCACGCCTCGTGGCCCCGTGCCGAACCTCAGGGACGTTCGAATGACGCGCACCTCTTTGCAGCTCGCTTCCGCCCTTCTGCTCATGGCCCTCGCGCCCCCCGGGCAGGCTCTCCAAGACGGGCAGGTGCTCGAGGTCGAGAGCGGGGTCGGCGTGCCGACTCCAGGCTTGGTCCAGGGGGAGTCGCTCGCCCACGAGGAGGCAGTCGCCGCGCTGATCGAGCTCGGCCGTGAGGATCCGCGCGTGATGGATCACCTCCTCTATCTGACCCGCTGGATCGGACCGCGGCTCACGGGCTCGACCGGACTGGATCGCGCCTCGCACTGGGCGCGGGAGCGCTTCGAGTCCTTCGGGCTCGAGGCGTGGCTCGAGCCGTGGGGGGAAGAGGCGGTGGGCTTCGACCGCGGCGAGCAGATCGGGGGCATGGTGGCGCCGGACGTGATCCCGTACGCCTTCGGCTCGGACGCCTGGACGGCCGGCACGGCTGGACCGTTGCGCGCTCCAGCGGTGCTCGCGCCGTCGAGCCTGGAGGACTTCGATGAGCGGGTCGATTCCTTCGAGGGGGCCTGGGTCGTCGCCCTGCCGCGGGCGGACGCGCCGAAGGGGCGTGTACGGCGCGAGCTCGCGACGGCGCTCGAAGACGTCGCGCCTGCCGGCTACGTGCGCAATGCGGGCAAGCTCATCCTGACCGGCGGCCGCAACAACGTCACGGTCGATGCGCTGCCGGAGGTGCCGCGGCTCAAGCTGCTGGAAGCGCACTACGAAGACCTGGTCGTGCGGCTGCAGGCCGGCGAGGAGGTCGAGCTCGAGTTCGACCTCGACCACCGCTTCCGGCCGGGACCGATCCCCCAGTACAACGTCGTGGCCGACCTCGTCGGAACGGAGTTCCCCGACGAGTACGTCATCGTCGGCGGGCACCTCGATTCGTGGGACGGCGCTGAAGGTGCCCAGGACAACGGGACCGGCGTCTCGACGACGCTCGAGGCCGCGCGCCTCCTGGCGGCGGTCGGCGTGCAGCCGCGGCGCACGATTCGTTTCATGTTGTGGGGGGGCGAAGAGCAGGGTCTGCTCGGCTCCAGCGCCTGGGTCGAAGCGCATGCCGCGGAGCTGGAGCGCATCAGCGCCGTCCTGGTCCACGACGGCGGCGGCAACTACCTGTCAGGCATCGCCGGACCGAAGGCCTTGGTCGCGGACCTGCACGCTGTCTTCGCGCCCGTGGTCGCGCTCGATCTCGAGCTGCCGTTCGAAGTCCGGGAAAACGAAGGGCTCTCTCCACGCGGGGCGAGCGATCACTCGTCGTTCGTGGCGAAGGGTGTGCCGGGCTTCTTCTGGCGCCAGAGCGGCGAGCTCGACTACAACCACATCCACCACACGCAACACGATCACTACGAGGCGGCCCGGGCGGACTATCAGGAACACTCCGCGCTGGTCGTGGCGATCGGTGCACTCGGGCTCGCGAATCTCGATCACCTCCTGGATCGCACCGATCTCATGAATCCCAACGCCCGCGGGCGACGGGATCCGAAGCGGCGCCTGATGGGAGTCTTCCTCGACGACACCGAAGTGACTTCTGTGATGGGGGGCGGCTTGGCGGAACAGGCCGGCTGGCAGGAGGGCGACGTGATCCTCTCGATCGACGGCGTCGAGATCGCCGAGCGCGGCGACATCAACGACGTCCTGCAAGCCGGCGGGCCGAAGAAGGTCGTTCGCTTGCAGCGCGGCGAGACCGTCGTCGAATCCGTGCTCGACTACACCGGCACACCGAGCCAGCTGGCCCGCGACGAGGAAGCGGCCAAGCTCGCCCAGGAAGCGGCGGCCGCGGGCGAGACGACCGCCGGAGCTTCGGATCCGACGGGCGCCCCCGCCGCGGGCGAGGCCGGTGAGGGGGCCGACAAGGGGACCGAAGCGGCACCTGAAGAGGCCGAGACTCCCGCCGGCGGCCGCCGCTAGGCCGAGCGATGTCCGCCTTTCCCCGCTTCGACGGGGCGCCGTCGGAACCGGAGCGCATCCTGGCCGAGCGCTTCGGCCACGCGCGCTTCCAACCGCGCCAACGCGAGGCCGTCGACGCCGTGCTCGCCGGGCGCGACGTGCTCGTCACGATGCCGACGGGCGCCGGCAAGTCGCTCGTCTATCAGCTTCCGGCGCTGTTGCTCGACGGAATGACGCTGGTCGTGAGTCCGCTAATCGCGCTGATGAAGGACCAGGTCGACGCGCTGCGCGCCAAGGGCATCCGGGCCTCGTTCGTGAACTCGTCGCTGGAGGGGCGCGAGCGGAGGCGGCGGCTCGAGGCCGCGGTCGACGGTGCCTACGATCTCCTGTTCGTGACGCCCGAGCGCTTCCGCAGCCCGGCCTTCCGCGAGCGGCTCGACAGGCTTTCGATCTCGCGCCTCGCGGTCGACGAGGCACACTGCATCAGCGAATGGGGTCAGGACTTCCGGCCCGACTACTGGAAACTCGGGGAGTATCGCGGCTTGCTCGGGAACCCGCCGACGGTCGCCTTGACGGCGACGGCGACGCCGCGCGTGGCCGACGACATCGTGCGCGCGCTGGGGCTCCGCGACCCGTTCGTCGTCCGCACCGGAATCGAACGTCCCAACCTCTTCCTGGGCTGCACCGAGGTCGAGAGCCCGGAGGAGAAGCGCGCGCTGCTCGTCGACCGCATCCGCCGTGTCGACGGCGCCGGCATCGTCTACTCGACGCTGATCCGCGACCTGGAAGCCCTGCACGACGACCTGAAGCGCGACGGGATTCGAAGCCTCGTCTACCACGGCAAGCTTTCGGCTCGCGAACGGCGCGAGATGCAGGAGCGCTTCATGGGCTCCGAACGCGAAGTGGTGTTGGCGACGAACGCCTTCGGCATGGGAGTCGACAAGGCCGACATCCGCTTCGTCCTGCACGCGCAGATTCCGCGCACGCTCGAGGCCTGGACCCAGGAGGTCGGCCGCGCCGGTCGCGACGGCGAGCCGTCCTTGTGCGAACTGCTCTACTTCAACGAAGACGTCGCCATCCAGCAGAACTTCGTCGGCTGGGCGAACCCTACGCGCGAGTACCTGCTCGGCGTCTACGAGACGCTGCGCGGCTGGGGCGAGCGGCTGCAGGCCAAGGACCTCGACGACCTGCGCGACGAGCTCCTGATCAAGAACCGCGCCGACAACCGCGTCTCGATCTCGCTCAAGTGGCTCGAAGTGCTCGGCGTGACACAGGGCTCGTTCGAAACCCACGACCTCGAGCTCGCGCGCCCGCTCGATCCGAACGAACTGCCCGTCTTCGTCGGCACCGAGGAGAAGCACCGCTCCGACCTCGAAGCCCTCTTCGGCATGATGCAGTTCGCGAAGGAGACCGCCGTCTGCCGCCGCATCCAGCTCGAACGCCACTTCGGGCTGACCGAATCCCCCGGCGACTGCGGCGCCTGCGACGTCTGCACACGCCTCGCGCCCTGGCTCGCGACCCACACGACCGAGCGCACCCGCCAAGCCGAGGCCCCCGTCCGCACGGAAGGCGAATTCCGCCGCGGCGACTGGGTCAAGATCGACGGCCGCCACCTCGGCCACGTCGTCAGCGTCGAAGGCGAAGGCCAGCGCGTGCGCCTGGTCGTCGAGAGCGCCGGCGACTTCCGCCGCCGCACCGTCGACCCCCGCAAGAAGCGCGTCGAACACCTCGAGGCCTGAACGGTGCGCCTCGCCCGGCAACCGGGCCAGGCTCGAGGCGGGACAGCGCGACTTTTCTCGAAACGGACCGCACAAACGCGGCTCGTCGGAAGTCGAAGATGCGATGCCGGCCGAACCTCCCTGGACGAACGAGAGGCTCGACGAACTGAACAGGTCCCTGCTGAGATCTGCGAGCTTCGAGCTGCGGGATCCGCAGCATGCGGAGGATGCGGTGCAGGAGGTTTGCGTCATCCTGCTCGAAAGGGACCGGGACGTGGAGAACCTGTTGGCCTTGTCTCGAGGCATTCTCCGCAACGTCTGCCGGCAGGTCGGCGAGCGTGTTCGTCGGGACAAGGCGTTCATGAAGCCGCTCGTCGACGACCCCGAGGTCTTGCCGAGTGACGACGACGTACGCAGCTTGGGCGTTCGTCTGCGGGAGCTCATCGGTGCGCTCGAGGAGCCTCATCGGGAGGTTCTGTCCCTGGTCCTCGAGAACCGTTCCTCCGCCGAGATGGCCGCCCTCCTGGGAATCACGGAATCGGCCGTCCGCTCGCGCAAGGAACGCGCGGTGGCGAGGCTCGCCGACTTGGTCCGACGTGCGCCCGATCGGGAAGATCTGAGGGCGCGGATCGGTGCCTTCCTCGCCTTGGGTCGCCGGCGCGCTGCCACCTGGCGTTCCCTCGTCGTCGGGCGCACCCTGGTGGCCTCGCTCGTCCTCGCGCTGGTCACCGTCGGTGTCGTCGTCGTCGTGCAGCCTCCCCGGGCTGGCCTGCTCGCGTCTCCCGGACGGTGGACCGGGCTGGATGGCGCTTCTTCCGAAGAGCCGCATTCCATCGCACGCGCAAAGGCCGTGCGATCGGCTTTGCCCGTGGGCAATCAGCCCACTGCTCCTGACCTGCGGAAGCTCCCCGCGGAATTCCAGGTGTCCGAACCAGCCGGTGCGACGAGCCAACGGCTCGGTTTCGGCGCGCCTGCTTTGATCCAGCCGGGGACCTGCGCCTTGGATCCCCCCGTTCCGGTCGGGGAGAGCGCTTGGAAGGCGGCGAATTTGCGCGACGACGTCTGCTTCTCCGAGCCGGGCACCATCGAGGTCCTGGAAGGGGAAGCCCGTCTGGCCATGTTCGGTCGCGACAGCGGCAGACCCGGAGCGGAAGGGGACACGAGCGGGTATCTGGCCTTCTACCACCAGGTTCGTGAGACGGATCACTTCCGCGTCGTCTGCGACATCTTCATCGAAGACGTGGAGGACCCAGTAGGGCGCCCCGTCGGGAAGCTCGACGTGAGGCGGGATCTCCTCTTTGGACCGGATGCCTTCGAGGCGATCCTGGAGGATCGCGTCGGCGCCGGTTGGCAGGCCACCAGCAACCAGGTCCTCGCGCTCTTGACTCCGGGAGGGGGATTGGAGCTTACGGACTACGTGCTCGAGCCAGGGCTCTGGCACACGGTCGAACTCGCGAGCACTCCGGAAGGCTCCGAGCTCTTCGCCTGGCCGGCGGATGGTGAACGGCCGAAGGAGTCCCTGATTTGCCGACTGTCCCTCGGGACGGCGGAGCACGTGCTCTTCATCGGCATCAACTACAAGTCCTTCGCTTATCGGGTGCGCGACGTTGTCTTCGAGGACCTGTCCCCCGGCGACGGCCGCTGAAAGATCCGTGATTCCCAGGGACGCTCGCCAGGGGAATCGGACAAGGGCTTTGAGCGCTGGGTGGGTCTTCGCGGCGGCCAGGAGTCCGCTGAGCCCGTACTCCGAATGCCAGGGCGCTGGTCTGTTCAGGACCTTCGAGTTCTGAACCAGACGCCACGTCGATGGACCGCCGTGTGGCGCCTGCTCAAGACTTGACCGAGGGGGAGAAGCTCGTCGGATCCGTGCGAGGGACGGGTCCGGCGAGCACCTATCCCCGGGGCCCCTCGCTCTTCGTCGGTCCTCTCAGCGCTTCTCGAAGCGAAAGGCCAAGCGGCGGTCCCAGCGGTGATCCTCTTCGGTCTCGCGCGCTTCGCCAGCTGCTCGGCCCACGGCGCGGGCCTGCCACGCGAGCACGAGTTCGACATCGCGCGGGGTCATGGGCTCGGAGAAGCGCTGCGTATGGCCCTTGGCGCCCGACTCAGATGTGGTGGACCGGTCCGGATCCGGCTGCGGCTGCGAGCAGCGTGCGTCGGACGTAGACGGGTACCATCGCGTGGCGGTAGTCGGCGTCGCCGGGGACGTTGGCGAGCGGGCGGCACTGCTTGGCGGCCTGTGCGGCACAGGTCGCGACGGCGTCCTGGAAGGCGTCGCTTCCGAGCGTGACGCCGCGCAGGAGCTCCGCCATCTTCTTGAGGCGCACGGGGCGCGCTTGCAGGGCGACCGAGCACAGGTCGGCGTCCTGGATCGTGTCGTTCGCGTCGACGTCGAGGCGCACGGCCACGCCGAAGAGGGGGAAGTCGATCGAGCCGCGTTCGCGCAGCTTGCCGTAGGCGCCGAGGAGGCGCGTGCCGTCGTCGGCGCGGGGGGGGATGCGGACCTCGGTCAAGAGCTCGCCCCGGACCTTCTTGTTGTAGATCCCGTCGGGGTGCCAGAGGTCGTCGATCGGGACCTCGCGCGGTCCATCGGGGCCGTGGAAGACGAGCACCG
This sequence comes from Planctomycetota bacterium, assembly GCA_029259595.1. Taxonomy (GTDB): domain Bacteria; phylum Planctomycetota; class UBA1135; order UBA1135; genus OFTM43. The sequence goes on from JAJDEW010000033.1 coordinate 33,629, forward strand.
CGCCGACCGTCATCAGGGCGGGAGCGGTGTCGTTGCTCGCGGCCGCGACGCACTTGCCACCGCCCTCTACGACGTGGCAGAGCGTGCCGTCCTTCTTGAGGCAGAAACCCAGGGCCTGGCGCCAGAAGTGGGTCTGGTTGTACCACTGGCAGCGCGTGTCGAGCATGACGTTGCCGCCCAGCGTACCCATGCGCCGCAGCTGCGGGCCGGCGATCAGCGCGGCGGCCTGGGTCACGGCCAGGGCGCGCGCGCGCACGGGCTCCGAGGCGGCGACGTCGTCGAGCGTCGTCATGGCCCCGATGCACACCGTGCCGTCGTCGCGCACGCACACGCCCCGGAGCTCGGCGATGCCTGCGAGCGACACGACCACGTCCGGTGTGAAGAGCTCGTGCTTCATGTTTGGCACGAGGTCCGTGCCGCCGGCGATGACCTGGGCATCGTCGCCGTGGCGGGCGAGCAACGCGACGGCTTCGGCGACGGTCGTGGGGTTCTCGAGCTCGAATTTCGGCAGGCGCAACATCGCGGTTCGGTTCAGCCTCTCGGGGAGAGCGCGGCGCCCTTCGGCGCGCGCACGGCGGCGATGTCGGCGTCCTTCGCGGCCAGCGCCGCCAGGACATTCGCGGGGGTGAAGGGCAGGTGCGTGAGCCAGATGCCGACCGCGTCGAAGACCGCGTTCGCGATGGCCGGGATCGACGGGTGCAGCGGACCCTCGCCGGCTTCCTTCGCGCCGTAGGGACCCTCGGGATCGAGGCTTTCGACGATCAGGGCGTGCAGTTCGGGCGTGTCGACCGAGGTCGGAATGCGGTAGTCGAGCAGCGACGGCCCCGCGTGCAGGCCGAAGCGGTTGAGCTCGTGGTTTTCCATCAGGGCCTCGGCGATCCCCATGTAGGCCGAACCTTCGATCTGGCCGGCGACCAGCATCGGGTTGAGCGCGCGTCCGCAGTCGTGGGCGATCCAGCAGTCTTGGACCGTGATCCGGCCGGTCTCGACGTCGACGTCGGCCTCGACCACGTGGGCCGTGAACGAGTAGGCGGGGGAAGCCCCGATGGTCCCGCCGCGGTAGTCGCCGCCGAGCTCCGGCGTGTTGTAGGCGCCGGTCGCGCCGAGCGTGTCGAAGCGTGCCTCGGCCAGGTGGAAGGCTGCGCGCGTCGAGATGCACCGCGAGCGCTCGTCGCGGTCGAAGACCTCGCCCAGCCCCATGTGCACACGCTCCGGCTCGATCTTCCAGTCCGCGGCCACGGCCTGGACGATCTGCTTGCGCAGCTTGCGGCAGGCGTCGATCGTGGCGTTGCCGACCATGAAGGTCACGCGGCTCGAATAGGCGCCCAGATCGACCGGGCACAGGTCGGTGTCCGCCGCGACGACGCGCACGTCGGAGGGGTCGAGACCCAGCTCTTCGGCGACGATGTAGCGCGCGACCGAGTTCGAGCCCTGGCCGATGTCGTTGCCGCCCGTGAAGACGGTCACGAGGCCCGAGCGGTCGACCTTGATCTGGATTCCAGCCTGCGGCAGGTCGTTGGGATACACCGGGTAGTTCGTGCCCGATATGTACATCGAACCGGCGACGCCCAGGCCGCGTCCGTACGGGAGCTGGCCGTGCCGCTCCTTCCAGCGCGAAGCGCGCTCGACCTCGTCGAGACACGTCGCGAAGCCGTTCGACGTGATGCGCTGGCCGTTGACCGTCTGCGTGGACTCGCCCTGGAAGTTCTTGCGACGGATCTCGATCGGGTCGATGCCGAGCTTCGTCGCGAGCTGGTCGAACTGGACCTCGAACGCGAAGCGCGGCTGCACGGAGCCGTGGCCGCGCTTGGGTCCACAGGGGGGCTTGTTCGTGAAGACGCGCGTCGAGTCGAAGCGGTAGGTCGGGAAGTCGTACGGGCCCGTCAAGAGTTGGCCTGAGTAGTACGTCGTGACCAGCCCGAAGGACGAGTACGAACCGCCGTCGATCAGGATCTTGGCGTCGACCGCAGTGACGCGGCCGTCCTTCGTGGCGCCGGTCCGGTAGTGCATCTGCATCGGATGGCGACCGCGGTGCGCGTAGAAGACCTCCTCGCGCGTCCACAGGCACTTGACCGGACGCCCGGTCTTCATCGCGAGCTTGGCGACGACGAACTCGAGCGCGAAGGGGTCCGACTTGCCGCCGAAGGCGCCGCCGAGGCAGGGCTGGATCACCCGGATCCGGGACTCGGGCAGCTCGAGCACGCGGGCCAAGGCGCGCTGGACGTAGTGCGTGATCTGGGTCGAGGACCAGACCGTCAAGACGCCGTCGGGGGAGTACTGCGCGACGGCGCAGTGCGGCTCGATCGGGGTGTGCGTCGTGCCGTGGAAGGCGTAGTCGCCCTCCACGATCGCGTCGGCGGCTGCGAAGCCCGCTTCGACGTCTCCGAACGAGAGCGCGACGTGCTTCGAGACGTTGCCGCGGTGCTTCTTCGCCCGCGCGGCAGCGTCCTGTTCGTGAATCTGCGGCTCGGGCGTGACGAGCGCCTCGTTCGGATCGAGCAAGGCCTGCAGGGGCTCGTAGTCGACCTCGATCAGGCGGATCGCTGCGTTGGCGGTGTCCTCGTCGACGGCGGCGACCGCCGCCACCTCGTCGCCGATGAAGCGCACCTTGTCGACCGCGAGCGCGTTCTCGTCCGGCGTCCAGGGGATGACGCCGTACTTGATGGGCATCTCGCTGCCCACGACGACGCCCAGGACACCCTCGAGCGCCTCGGCCTTCGACGTGTCGATCGCGCGCAGCTTCGCGTGGGCGTGTGGGCTGCGCAGGAACTTCACGTGGAGCATTCCCGGCAACACGATGTCGTCGGCGTAGACGGCTTGCCCGGTCGCCTTCGCCAGCCCGTCGATCTTGCGGTGCGCGCTGCCGATGATCCGGAAGCCGTCCTTCCAGGGGGCGCCGACACCGTGAATGTCGCGGGCAGCCATCAGGCGCCCTCTCCGTTGTCCGTCGCGCGCGCGGGCGGCTCTTCGTGTCCGTTCTTGGCGCAGCCGTTCTTCCACGGATTGGCGTTCGGGGCCCAGGCCGGCGGCTCGGGTTCGCTGCCCGCCGCCTCGGCGACGACGAGCTCGACGGCCTGCACGATCTGGGTGTAGCCCGTGCAGCGGCAGAGGTTGCCGGCCAGGGCGTCCTTGATCTCGGCCCGCGAGGGCGCGGGGTTCTCGTTCAGGAGTGCGCGCGCGGAGAGCATCATGCCGGGCTGGCAGAAGCCGCACTGCAGCGCGCCGCAGCGATCGAAGGCGTCCTGGACCGGATCGGGACCCGTTCCGCCGGAGCGCAGGTGCGCGGGCAGGAGGCCTTCGATCGTCGTGATCTCGCGCTCCTCGCAGAGCGCGGAGAGCGTCAGGCACGCGAGCACCGGCTTGCCGTCGATCAGGACCGTACAGGCCCCGCAGTCACCCTTGTCGCAGCCCTGCTTCGAACCCGTGAGCCCGAGCCGGTAGCGCAGGACCTCGAGCAGGGTCCAGTGCGAAGGGGCGGCGACCTCGATGCGATCACCGTTTATTTGAAGCCTCTGAAGGCGCATCCTGCCAATCTTCCCCCATGCCCGGATCTCGAACAAGTCCGGAGCCCGGCGCCGACGAAGGAGCCGGCTCTCCGCGGGCGAGAAGCGGCACGCCACCCGGTCCGCTGCGCAAGCTCCTCGCACCGCGGGGAGACATTCCGGCCGCCGTGCGCCGCGTGTTCGCACCGCACCTCGAGACGCTGGAAGGCAGCCGGTTTTGGAGCGCCTGGCGGCGGACCCTACGCCTCTTGCGTCCGCTCGGGCGCGTCAGCCAGGAGAACCGGATCGAGGTCTTCATCGACGGCGACGCCGCCTTCGAGGCGATGTTCGCGGCGCTCGAAGGGGCATGCCGGGAGGTGCTCGTGAACACCTACATCCTCGAGCCCGATCGGATCGGGCTGCGCCTGCGCGAGCTCCTGGTGGCGGCGGCCGAGCGGGGCGTCGAGGTGCTCCTCGTCTACGACGCCTTCGGATCGGGTCGACTGGGCGAACGCTACCTCGGACCCTTGCAGCGCGCCGGCGTGCGCCTCCTGGCCTACAACCCGCTCCTGCGGATCCACTCGCCGATCTCGCGCCTCCAGCGCAACCATCAGAAGATCCTGGTCGTCGACGGCGAGATCGGCTTCTGCGGCGGGATGAACATGACCGAGGAGTACGCGGGGCCGCGGCTCGGAACGGGCGTCTTTCGCGACACGCATCTCGAGTTGCGCGGCCCCTGTGTGGCCGACCTGGCGGAGATCGTCCTGTCGCTGGTCGAGGAGGTCGGCGGCGATCCGCCGGCGCGGCCGCCGGCGAGCGCGGGCTTCGCGGATGGAGCGCTCGTGCAAGTGCTCGAATCCAACGTCACACGCGAGCGACGCGCGATCCAGAAGGCGCTGCGCTACACGGTCATGCGCGCCGTCCGACGCTGCTACCTGACTTCGCCGTACTTCGTTCCGCCGAAGCGTCTGCTGCGCGACCTCTCGCGCGCCGCGCAGCGTGGCGTCGACGTTCGTATCCTGACCGCGGGCGTGTCGGACGTCCCGCTGGTGCGGATGGCCAGCCGACACCTGTACGGGCGGCTCCTGAAGCGCGGCGTGCGCATCTACGAGCTGGGGGATCGGACCCTGCACGCGAAGACGGTCGCGATCGACGGGATCTACGCCTCGGTCGGTTCGTTCAACCTCGACACGTGGTCCTACCGGCGCAACCTCGAGGTCAACGTGAGCGTCCTGAGCGAGAACGTGGCCGGGCGCATCGAGGCCGAGATGTTGAAGGACCTCGAGCGCTCCCACGAGGTGTCGCTCGGAGCCTGGGGGCGGCGCACGTGGTTCACCCGGCTGCGAGACTGGCTGGCCTACCTCTTGATGCGCATCTGAGCGCGCTCGCCAGTGGGGGCGTCGTGGATCGTCGGAGGAGTTGCAGCGTAGCCACGGGCGGAAGGACGCCAAACACAGGAAGCGAATAATTGCGTCACGCCACTCGTCGTCAGGGCCGGTAGGACGAGCCCTTCTCGAAGGCCTCCTGGAGCGTCTCGAAGAGCGCCGGGTCCAGGGCGCGCAGGATCCGTTCCTGGTCCTTGCGGTCGAGCTCGAAGTCGACCCGCTTCTCCCACGTGCCGTCCGGATGGTGGACGATCTCCTGTTCGTCGCGGGCCGTTTGCAGCGCCCGGAGCAGCTCGTCCAGGGCACCCGCGCGATGATCGTCGAGGAAGCCGACCGCGCCGAAGGCGTAGAGCGCAGCCTCCTCGTCGTAGCTCCCGCGCTTCCAGCCGGCCACGTGGTCGATCGAGAAGCCCGACGCGTCCTTCTTCGCGAGCCGCTTCAGGCGCTTGTCCCAGCCGGAGTGCTCGAGCGCGCCGACGAAGCCGGCCCGGTACGGAAAGCAGTAGATCGACCCCGCGACGTCTTCTTCCACGTTCCAGGCGATGCCCATCTGGAGCCAGTAGGGCAGCCGGCCGTAGCGCTGCATCAAGAGCAGATTCGTGAGTCGGTGCACGAGTTCGTTGTCGGCGTTCCACTCGTCCGTTCCGGGCGGATTCTTCATCCACGTGGCGCAGAGCGGGCGCTCGAGGACGAAGCCTGCCACCGAAGCGGCCGTCGCTTCCCAGGACTCGAGGTACGGCTCGAGCTCGATGCAGCGCGCGATCACGCGCTCGTAGGCCTCCTGATCGTCGACGTGGAGCAGCACGATGGTCTCAGCCTCTTCCGCGCGGCTCGCGTCTCCAGCGGCGTCCGGAGGCAGGAGCGCATCGAAGCGCGCGAGCGTGTCGTGGACGAGGCCGAGCTCGCGCTTGGCCTTCTTCCGCCAGGCGCCGACGTAGAGCACGCGTTCGTCGTCGGTGAGCTCGAGCCGATAGCCTTCGCGCGCGGCGAAGCCGGACCAGTGTTCCAGGGCCCGCGTCGTCGCCGGGCCGAAACCGTCGGGCCAGGCGCCCGCTTCGTAGCCGAGGTCTTTCCAGACGAGCGTGCCGGCCCGGACCTTGACGTCAGCCGAGCTGGGGAAGGCGAGCGAGACGGCGAGTGCGAGCGTGAGCGAGAGCTTGAACATGGTGATTCCGTTCCTGCCGTGCGTTGGAATCCGAAGCCGGCGCGGGAGGAGGCCGCGCGGTCACTCGTTCGATCGGACCAGGGCGGGAGGGGACTCCAGTGGAATCCCCTTCCCGCCGCCATCCGCCGAGCGCCTTCCCGAGAAGGCGTCGGGCTCGCGACCCGCGCGAAGCCGTCCTTGCGCGGGGACGAAGAGCGCGCGATGCTCGCGCGCCCTTCGTCCGCCACACCCTGCCGATTCGAATGAAGAAGACCACCGAGCCCGACTCCCAGCGCCGCGGGCGACCCTGCATCGCCCTTCTGTGCGCGGGTTTCGCGCTCGGTTCGTTGGCCTTTGCCAGGAAGACGCCGCCGCAGGCGGGATCGCTGGAGGAAACCGGGAATTCTTTCGTGTCGGGCGAGCCGCTGGCGCACTGGCTCGTGCTGGAAGGGGTCGACGGCCGTGGTCGACGGCCGTTCCGAGCCGATCGCGTGCTCGCACGGCATCTGCTGGATCCGGCCGCGACGCTTCCGCGCGTCGGGGACGAGCTCACGGGCGAGCGCGGATCCAGCGCATGGACCTTGGCCGAGGCCAACGCGGAGGGGCACGTCTCCGTGCGCGGCCGCGGCGGCTATGCCCATGCCGTTCTCGAGGTGCCCACGGCGCGCGTCGTGCTCGCGCGCCTGGAGGGGGCCACGACGCTCTTCGTCGGAGGGACGCCGGCCGTGGGGGACGTCTACGGCTACGGCCAGGAGGGCGTGGGAGTCCGCTTGCAGGCCGGGACGAACGCGCTGTTCGTCACAGGAGTGCGCGGGAGCTTCCGCTTGACGCTCGTCGACGTCGAGTCACCGCTTTCGATCTCGAGCGCGGGCCTCCTCGCTCCGGATCGCACGGTCCTGGGTCCGACGACGGTCGTGCTCGGGCTGACGGTGCACAACCTGTCGCTCGGGCCGCAGCTCGGACTCTCGCTCGCGGCGCGCGGCGCCGGCGTCCTGCCCACGGTCGGCGAGCCGTTCGAACTCCAGCCGCTCGAGTCGCGCCGGGTGCCCTTCGCCGTGGCGCTCGGAGAGGCCGTGCCCGGGTCCGACGAGGCGACCGTCGTCGAGCTCGAGCTGAGACAACGACGCGCCCCGGCGATCTCCGCGCGCGCGAGCATCACGGTGCCGCACCGTTCCGCCGCGGGCTTGCACCGGCGCACCTTCGTGTCGGCGATCGACGGCTCGGCGCAGGAGTTCGTGCTGTTGCCCCCGGATCCCGCTGCTCCCGAACTCGCGGACACGGACGGCGAGCCGCGCCTGCTGCTGTCGCTGCACGGTGCGAGCGTGCACGCCTGGAACCAGGGCGCGAGCTATGCTGCCACGCGCGACCTGTGGATCGCCGTGCCGACGAACCGGCGTCCCTTCGGCTTCGACTGGCAGGATCAGGGGCGGCTCGACGCCTACGAGGTCCTGGCCCGGGCGCTCGAGACGAGCGGCGTCGCGCGCACCCACGTCGTCCTGTCGGGCCACTCGATGGGGGGCCACGGCACGTGGCACCTCGGCGCCAACGATCCGGACGGTTTCGCCGCGCTCGGACCCAGCGCGGGCTGGCGCAGCTTCGACACCTACGGAGGGCGGCCGGAGGGCGAGCTGCGCGAGCTGTGGCACGGCGCCGACGCGGCTTCGGACACGGAGGCGCTGCTCACGAACCTGCGTCAGCTGCCGACCTACATCCTGCACTCGGATCAAGACGAGAGCGTGCCGGTCGCCGAGGCGCTCGCGATGCACGAGCTCCTGAGCGAGGTCGATGCCGAGGTCGAGGTCGAGCTGCACGTCGAGGAAGGCAAGGGTCATTGGTGGGACGGGCCCGCGCCGGGGGCGGACTGCTTGACGTGGCCGCCGCTCCTGGACTTCCTGCGCGAGCACACGATCCCCGTCGCTCCGCGCTCGATCGCCTTCCGTACGGTGGACCCCGGCGTCGATGCCGTGCACCACTGGCTCCGGGTCGAGCAACTCGAGCGCTACGGCGAAGCGGCGGACGTGAAGGCGACCTGGAAGATCGGTGCGGACGGCATCGATCGGATTCACGTGCATTCGGAGAACTTGCGGGCCTGGACGCTCCTTCCTCCGGCGCTGACGCCGGGGCGAGAGGTCGAGCTGCGCTGGAACGGTGCGGTCTTGGACGGCACCGGAGCCACCGCGCTCGCCACGGTCACCGGAGGGCGGCGGATCGAGGGCCTGGCGGAGGGCGAGAAGCGGCCCACGCTCTGCGGCCCGCTGAAGCGCGCCTTCGACCGGCGCTTCGTGCTGGTCGTGCCGCAGCCGCGGACCGCGGACGATCCGACGCTCGAGCGCGCGCGCTACGACGCTGGCGTCTGGCGCTACCGTGGCAACGGGCACGCACCGATCCTGACCGACGAACAGGTCTTGCGGCGGCCCGAGCAGGTGCGCGGCCGCAACGTGATCCTGTACGGCAACGCGGACACGAACGCGGCCTGGGAGCTCCTGGTTCCGGCCACCTGTCCGCTGCGGGTCGAGTCCGGGCGCGTGACCCTCGACGGGGCCACGTTCAGCGGGCGTGGCGTGGGTGCGCTCTTCGTCCATCCGCGCGCGGACGACGACGAGGCGCTCGTCGCGGTGCTTGCGGGCGCCGACGACGTGCACGAGCGCCTGGTCACGACGCTCGCGCCCTTCGTCTCGGGCGTCGGCTATCCCGACTTCGTCGTCTTCGACGCCGAGGTCCTCACGGCAGGCGACGGCGGAGTGCGCGCGGCGGGCTGGTTCGACGCGACTTGGCGGCCCGTGCGCGCGCGTTGAACCGCGCGCTGAACCAGGGCGCGCCTCAGCGCACCTCGCGGCTCACGACCTCGCCTTCGATCACGACGCCGATGCAGTGGTTGGTCGTCTCGAACGGATCCCCGTCGAAGAGCGCGACGTCGCCGTCCTTGCCGACCTCCAGGGAACCGAGGCGCGCGTCGATCCCGAGGATGCGGGCCGCGTCGATCGTGATCGAAGCCAGCGCACGTTCGAAGGGCAGGCCCCAGGCACAGGCGATGGCCGCCTCGAAGAGCACGACGCGCGTCTTCGGGACATAGGGCTCGTAGCCGCTCTGCAGGGCGAAGGGAATCTGCGCCGTGGCGAGCGTGAGCGCCGTGTCCATCGCCAGGTTCTCCGTCTCCCCGTTGGCGCGTGCCATCGTCGGATGCAGGAGCACGGGGACGCCGGCGGCGGCGATCTCGTCCAGGAGCAGGTAGCACTCGGCCGCACCGTCCAGCACGAGCTCGAGCTCGAACTCGCGCGCGAGGCGCAGGGCCGTCTGGATGTCGTGGGACCGGTGCACCGTGACGAGCAGCGGCAGCTCGCGGCGCAGCACGCGTGCGAGCGTCTCCAGCCGCAGGTCACGATCGGGCGGTTCGTCTCCGGCGCGCTTCGCGTCGTAGGCGCGAGCTCGAATCAGCTCGGCGCGCAGCAGCGCGACGGCCTTCGAGCGCGTGCCCGGAGCGTCGTCGCGCAGGGCGCCCGGGCCCAGCGTGGCCGCGACCATCGCATGCGGGACGATCAGGGCCTCCTCGACGGTGTCGCCCCGGGTCTTCGCGATCAGCGTTTGGCCGGCGACGAGCGCACCCGGCGCGTGACCGGTATGGATCGTCGTGACCCCGAAGCCGCGCAGCCACCCGATCAAGAGCTCGCGCGGGTTGTAGGCGTCGCGCGCATCGAGCTCAGGCTGGATCGGCGCGCTGTTCTCGAGCTGGTCGGAGACGTGCGGCAAGTTCTGCCAGCCGGCGAGTCCCACGACCGAGTGCGCGTCGACGAGTCCGGGCGTCACGACCGCTGCCGAGAGCGTTTCGAGCCCGCTCGGGAGCTCGATGTCGGCGGCCGGGCCGACCGCCACGATCTTGCCGTCGCGGATCCAGACGACGCCGTTTTGGATCGGCGGCCCCGCCATCGTGTAGACCACGCGCCCGCGTACGACGAGCTCCTGGGCCGCGGTCGATGGGGCGAGCGGGAAGGCGAGGGCCGCGAGCGCGGCGAGGACGGCGTGGGCACTCATCGGATCACCTCGTGGACGTCGCGGAGTCGAAGCAGCAGACCGGCGGGCGCTCGTCGCCGGCTCCGAAGCCGCCGTTCGCCCACAGTCGATCCTCGTCGGCGGAGCGGTCGAAGACGCGCACGCCCTCGATCCACGTCTCGCGAACGCGCGTGTAGACGGACAGAGGATCGCCATCGAGCAGCACGAAGTCGGCATCCTTGCCGACGCGCAAGCTTCCGATGCGGTCGTCGAGGTCGAGCATGCGGGCGGCCTCGAGCGTCACCGCTGCCAAGGCCTTGTCGCGCGACATGCCCGCGCGCACTCCGAGGGCGGCGCAGCGCAGGAAGAGCCGCGAGTCGGTGATCCAGTCGTCGGTGTGGAAAGCGACGCGCACACCGGCGTCCTCGAGCGCCTTGCCGGTGGAAAAGGAGACGTCGCGCGCCTCGAGCTTCCCGCCCGGGCTGTCGACGACGATGATCGAGCACGGAACGTCGGCCGCGGCGATCTCGCGCGCGACCTTCCATCCGTCGCTGACGTGGTGCAGCACGACGCGGAAGCCGAACTCCTCGGCCAACCGCAGCACCGTCAGGATGTCGTCGTGGCGGTGGGTGTGGTGATGGACGACGCGCTTTCTGGAAAGCACCTCCGCCAGGGCTTCGAGCCCGAGGTCGCGCTCCGGTTCGTCGCCGTTCGCGAGCTTTTGGACGTAGGCCTGGGCCTCGACGAAGCGCTGGCGCACGAGCGCCGCCGACTTCGCACGCGTCCCCGGGAAGGGCGGGTCGCGCCGCGAGTTCGTGCCGTTGGCCATCTTGATGCCTCCGGCGATCGTGCCCTCCGACGTTCGGATCAGGAGGTCGTCGATCGTGCGTCCGTCGCGCAGCTTCAGGTACAGGGTCTGGCCCGACAGGAGGTGCCCGGAGCCCGGCATGACATTGGCGGTCGTGATGCCGCCGGCCTGGGCGCGCTGGAACGAAGGCGACAGGGGATTGATCGAGTCGAGGATGCGCACCTCGGGCTGGATCGGCGCCGAGCGATCGCCCGCTCCGCCGCCTCCGATGTGGCTGTGCGTGTCGACGAGCCCCGGCAGGATCGTGAGCCCGGCGACGTCGCGCACGATCGCGCCGGCGGGGATCGGCGTGGAGTCCAGCGGCCCGATCCGCGCGATCAAACCCTCGCGCACGACCAGGACGCCGTTCTCGATGGGTGGTCCCTCGATCGGGACGAGGCGCGCCCCGACGAAGGCGATCGGGGTCGAAGGGCGCGTCTGCGGTGCGCCGGGCGACGCTGCCTGCAGGGCGTACGCGGGGAAGAGGGCCAGGACGGCGAGGAGAGCGGTGATCTGCACCCTCTACTCATGCCGAATCCGAGCGCGCAGTGCAAAGCCCCGTCCGGCTCGCCGGGCGGGTCGGGCCAGCGTGGCACCGAACCTGCGCCGCGCGCTCGAAGCGTGCGGGAAAGTGATCCTGCTTGCGCGCGGCCCGGATAGGCTCTCGCTCGAAACATGGAGCGCGGACGCAAGATCGTGAACCGACCCCGGGTGGGCATCGTCGGGGCGAGCGGGCTGGTCGGACGAACCTTGCTCCGCGTGCTCGCCGAGCGCCGCCTTCCATGCCGTGAGCTGCGGCTCTTCGGCCTGCGTGCGGTCGGGCGCGAGCTGGCCTTCGGCGCGCGCCGTCTCGGCGTGGAGGCCTTCGAGGACGCGCGCCCGTCGGACCTCGACCTGCTCTTCTACGCCGGGCCGGCGGCGCTCGCGCGCGAGCGCCTGGCCGCGTTCGTCGAAGCGGGAGTGCTCGTGATCGACAAGTCGAGCGTCCACCGCCTGGATCCGAGCGTGCCCCTGGTCGTGCCCGAGCTGAACGCCGCCGCCCTCGGGCAGCACGCGGGCCTCGTCGCGACTCCCAACTGCACGACGATCGGGGTCGTGCTGGCCCTGGCGCCGCTCGTGGCGCTGGCGGAGCCCGACGCGATCGTCGTCACGACGACGCAGGCGATCAGCGGCGTCGGGCGCGAGGCGCTCGAAGCGTTCCGCGCCGCGCGTGGCGCGGCCGAGCGGCGCCCTGGGAGCGTGGACGGTGACGTGTGGACCCACTGCGGTGCCCTGGACGCGGAGGGCTGCTCGGAAGAGGAGCACAAGCTGCGCGACGAATCGCGCAAGATCCTCGCGCGTCCCGCGCTGGCGCTGGATGCGACGACCCTGCGCGTTCCGGTCGAGGTCGGGCATGGCGCGAGCCTTTGGCTGCGCTTTCCCGCGACGCTCGCGCGCGGGGACGTGTGCGCGGCCCTGGAGCGGGCACCGGGCGTCGTCCTGCGCACGGATGCACCAGGACAGGCCGAAGTGGCCGGGCGCGACGAGGTGCTGGTTTCGCGCGTACGGACGCGGAACGCGGAAGGGGGGAGCGTGGTGCAGCTGTTCTGCGCGGTGGACAACCTGCGCAAGGGCGCCGCCACGAACGCCGTTCAGATCGCGGAGCTCTTGCTCAGCGGCCCTTCTTCGGAATGACGGTGTCCCTGAGCCACTTCACCATTTTCGAGGCGGCCTTCTTGTCTTCGATCGAGCGCTCGATCTTCGGCGAGCAGAACACGACCTCGACGTAGGGATAGGGTTCGGTCACGGCGTTGGCCTCCTGGGCCATCCGTTCGGTCGTCGAGCGCAGGCCTTTGTTCGTGACCACGAAGGTCGGCGTGCCCTCGATCTCGAGGATGTCCGAGGCCACGTCGAAGCCGAGCTCCTTGGGCTTGGGATCCATCAGCCCGACGCAACGGACGTTTTCGTCGCGCGAAGCGTGCCGGACGGCGAGCGCGCAGCCCGAGCCGAAGCCGACCAGCGAGAGGTTGGTCTTGTGAACCCCGTCCTGCTCCAGGAGCCAATTCGCCGCCGCCTCGACGTCGCGCGGTGCGAAGGCCCAGAGCGACTGGCGACCCGCCTCGTCGAGTTGCACCCAACTCTTGTCGGGAGCCGCACTCTGGCCATGTCCGCGCAGGTCGAACGTCAACACGAAAAAGCCGCTCTTCTGCAGGCGCTCGGCGACGTAGTCCATCTCCATCCGGTTGCCGCCGGCGTCGTGCACGAGCAGGGCGGCGGGCGAGAGCTGGCCGCTCTTCTTGGGCTCGTAGAACGTGCCGGCGAGCTTCAGGTCGTCCTTCGTGACGATCTCGACCTTGCGCGTGTCGGCGCGCGGTGCCGTGAGCACGGCCGCCGAGAGCGCGGAGGAGAAGATCGGAGCCGCGACGAAGCCGGCCAGGATCAGGGCTCGATGCATGTCTCGGGGAGTGTCAGGGGTGGTGGTGGCCCGGAGGGGGAGAGAGGCGATGAGGAGCGAGTATGCGTACGGCCACCGCGAGGGTGGCCGTCGATGACCCGCAGGCAGCTTCGAGGGAACTTGGGTAGAGGGATGGTTCGCTTCGGAGCGCCTCGAGTCGGGCCAGACTGTAGTGGATCGATCCGGGCGAACAAGGGCTCTAGCCACTGGTCGACCCCCGGATACGGAACCTTTCGCGTTTAAAACAGGTAAGCGGGGAAGGGGCCCGCAAGCACGTCCAGACCGGGGGGCAAGGTTGCGATCCGGCGTCGAGTCGCAGGATCGCGCTGCGCGCCGGTGGCACGCTCCGGGCCCTTGACGCGGCCACGGGAAGGCTTCAGCCGAGCTCGAGCTGGCGTCGGGCGTCGACCTCGCCGCGGTTGATGGCATCGATCGCGTCCTCGAGCCGGTCACCGAGTTCGTCCCGCTCGTCCAGTGTGCGCTTGACCTGCTTCATGAGCTGCAGCGCCATCCGCATCACGCGACAGAGGTCGCCGAGCGGCGTGTCGCAGGCTGCGCCGACCTCCTCGAAATCGACGCCCTCGTACCAGGCCAGGACGGCCGGCGTGAGGCCCCAGTCGGCGACCTTGAGCGGGATCGGGACGTCGTAGTTGGCTTCGGTCAAGGCGATCCGGCGCAGGGTCTGGTCCACGTGCCGGCGCACGCCGCCGAACATGCGGGCGGGGACGTAGGTTCCGCCTTGTCCACGTCGTTCCTCGTGAACCAGTCCGACGAAGACGACGGCGAGGGCCTTCGGCGGCAGGGTCTCGAACACGCCCTGGAAGAGCATCTCGGTGATCTGCAACTCGAAGCCGTAGAGCAGGCGCGCGACCTTGCCTTTGGCCGTGAGATCGTCGTCCTCGTCGATGTAGCCGAGCTCGAGCAAGAGCGCGAGGTGGGCCTCGACCTGGGCGCGTTGGAAGCGGCGGTTCTGCTCGCGCGCCTTCTTGCTCTTGGCGCGGTGCTGGAACTGATTGAAGGACTTCTCCCAGGCCTCGGACAGGCGCTCGCGGCCGAGGTAGGACAAGAGATGCAGGATCGAGGAGTACGAGAGCCGGAAGCGGCTCTCGACGGCCTCGGGCTTGCCTCCGAGGATGCGCGCGAGCGGCGCCTCGCGCAGGGACTTGGGATCCAGCACGGAGACGACGAGACCTTCCGTATCGAGTCCCTGCCGGCCGGCGCGCCCGGCCATCTGCATGTAGTCGCGCGTGCGCAGGTAGTCGAACTGAACGCCGTCGAACTTGCGCAGGGACCCGAAGACGGCCGTCCGAGCGGGCATGTTGATGCCGAGCGCGAAGGTCTCCGTCGTGAAGAGCATCTTGAGGAGGCCCGACGTGAACATGCGCTCGACGATCTCCTTGTGGATCGGGAGCATGCCCGCGTGGTGGAAGCCGACGCCATGCCGAGCGAGCTGAAAGACCTCGCCCGTCAGTTCGGCCTCGTCGAGCTGGAAGAGCTCGACCAGCTCGTGCGAGAGCTTCTCCATCCGAGCGGTTTCCTCGGCGTTCAAGAGCTCGCGCTTCTGATTCTGATAGGCGAGTCGCTCGCAGTCGCGACGGCTGAACGAGAAGATCAGCGTGGGCAGCAGGTCCTCGTCCTGCAGGGTGTCGAACAGGCGCCCGATCCCGGTCTCCGGCCGCGGCGGTCGCACGTTGCGCCCACCTCGGCCGCGCTTGGGGCGGCGCGGGGGGCGGGCGGCGTGCTTTTCGACCCAGCCGAGTCGTTCGAGGGGGAAGATGCCCGCTTCCTTCTCGAAGAGGCGGTGCTTGAGCGGAACCGGCCGGCGATCGGAATGCAGGACCGCGAGTTCGTGCGGGCGGATCTCGCCCAGCCACGTGCCGAGTTGGTCCAGGTTCTTGATCGTGGCCGACAGGCAGATGAACCGGATGTCCGGGGGGGCGAAGATCAGGCTCTCCTCCCAGACCGTGCCGCGCTCGAGGTCGTCCATGAAGTGGACCTCGTCGAAGATGACGTAATCGACCTCGCTCAACCCGGCGGGGTTTTCGAAGATCGAGTTGCGCAGGATCTCCGTCGTCATGATCAGCACCTGCGCGCGCGGGTGGATCGTGACGTCGCCGGTCATCAGCCCGACATCGATGTCCGGATCATCGCGAAAGTCGCGGTATTTCTGGTTCGAGAGCGCCTTGATCGGGGCCGTGTAGACACAGCGGCGGCCGCGCGCGACGGCATCGGCGATGGCGTACTCCGCGACGAGCGTCTTGCCCGCTCCGGTCGGCGCGGAGAGCAGGACGTTCTTGTTCTCCCGGATGGCCTCGATGGCCTCGATCTGGAAGTGCAAGAGCTGGAAGCCCTTCCAGCGTGTCACGCGGCCGCTGGAGTCGGTTCCCGTCGTCTCGGCGCGTCCGGCTGCGCTCGTGGACGCGGGGCTCGCGGAGATTTCGGACGTCCCGGGTGTCGTCGCAGCGCTTCCGCGCCTGGCCCGCGACCGTTTGCGGGGCGGACGCGGATCGCGTGCGGGGGGATCGGGAGTGGAGCTCGACATGCGCGTGCGGCCGGCATCGTGACGTGTCGCCCCGCGTCGAGAAAGGCTGATCTCGACGAGTGCTGCAGGAATCCTCCTCCGTGCGCTTGAGCGCGGAGGGTCCAACCCGTATCAAGGGTCGAGTCCCCGAGCCCCGAGGCCCCAGGCGCAATTCCCATGGATCGTCCGCAGAGTTCCCATCAGCCGTCCCGCATCGAGCGCCAGTTGGCCCATCTCAAGATCCTTTCGCGCCTCCTGAGCCACGAGCTGCACGCCCAGGCCAGCCCCCGGATCACGCTTTCGCGGGACGAGGTGCTCGAGATCCAGACCAGCATCGACCTGTTCATCGAGGAGTGTCTGCGGGCCACGAAGGGTGCTGGCGGCCTGGTCGGTGGCGGATTCGGGGCCGGCGGCGAGCTCGAAGTGCAGGCCGTTCCCGCCCGCGTGAACTGAACCCCGGGACCGGACGGTGCGTTCTTGGCACCGGCCGACCCCAAGCCTCGCCTTGCGGCGAACCCCAGGCGACCGCTGCCCCGGTCGCGACCCCGTCTTGAATCCGCGCCCAGGCAAGGAGACGCCCCCCCCGAGCGAAGCCGCGCGCGGGCGCAGCGGTCGCGGGCTCCTCTTGGTGCTGCTCCTCGCGGCGGTGGCCTCGATCGTCGTGCTGGGCCTGCGCGCCGGTGCCCGCGCCAGCGGTTTCGGGGAGATCGATCCGGCCGGCTTGACCCTGGGGGAGCTGCCGTCCTGGGCCGACGCGCGCTGGACCGAGGAGTTCGAGCGCGTTCTGGGAGCCTACGCACCCTTCTCCGCCGAGGACGAACGCGCGCTGGACGAGCTGCGCCAGCTCGTCGCGAGCTTTCCCTTCGTCGAAGCCGTCGGCCCGCCGCGCGTGCACTGGCCGGACGGACTCGAGCTCGATATCGCGGTGCGCCGACCGGTTGCGAGCCTTCCGCTCGAGGACGGCTTTCTGCTCGTGGCCGCCGATGGAACGATCCTCACGGGGTTCTGGCCCCTGCCGCCCCGCATCGACGGGGTGACGCTGCCGATCCTCGGGCCGCTGTCCGACGTCGAGACCGTCTTTCGCTGGGCCGAGCCCGGGGATTGGCTCGTCGAAGAGGCGCATACCGATGCGCTCGACGTGGCCGTCTCCCTCGCGCAGCACCTGAGTCGCGACGAGCGCCGGGAGCTCGGCGCGCTCGTGATCGACGCGAGCCGTGGACGTCAGACTTCGGTGGAGGAGCCCGGAGTGCGGCTCGAACTCGAGGACGAGCGCTTGATCCTGTTCGGTCGGCCGCCCTACTTCGACGCGCCCGGTGAGCTGCCGGTCGCGGCCAAGTGGGCCGCGGTCCGGCGTGCCCAAGCGCTCGGCGAGGGCTGGCGGCTCGTGGATGTGCGCTGGGACCGGCCGGAGATCGTGCTCGCCACGCCCCCGTTGCTCGAGGCGCCCGAGACCGCCGCGGCCGAGGGGACGAACCCGCGCTCGCCGGCCCGCCGGGCGAGCGCTCCGGTGGACCTCGTGGACCCGCTGGACCGGGGCCTTCCGGGTGACCTGGGCTTGGGCGACACGGGCCAGGGCGACACGAGGCGGGGGCGCGGCGACGAGCGCCTCGCCGGTCTCGTGCGGTGAACGCCCCACGCAACCCGTCGGCGCCACCGGACGCGGGCGGTGTGCTGCTCCCCTGCATCCTGGCGCTCTCGCTCGGCCTCGCGCTGCTCGAGTTCGGTTCGGGTGGCGCGCTCGTCGTGGTCGGGGCCACGCACTCCGGAAGCATCCTGCTCGTCTGGCTCGCGCTCGCGACGCTGCCGCGGCGGCGGGGGCCGAGCGAGGGACGCACAGCGCTCTTCGCCTACCTCGCTCCGGCGTTGGCGGTGGGCCTGGCGCTCGACCTCGAACGCGGGGCCGAGCCGAGCGAGCTCGCGGGGCTCACGACCTGCGGGCTCGTGTTGCTCGCGCTCTGGAACGAGGTCGGGCGGACGGGCGTCGGCTGGATCTGGTTCGTGGCGCTGCCCCTTTCCGCGGGCCTCGCGGTCGCCCTCGGTTGGGCGGGGGAGGCTTCGGGCCAGCTCGCCCCCCAGCCGGCGCTGCTCGACGCGCTCGCCGCGACCCCGCTCGTCTGGGCCTTCGATTGGACCCGGGCGGGGGGCCTGCGCGAGCCCGCCCTGGCGAGCGAACTCGGGGCGTTGGCCCTGGCGTGCGTGGCGCTCGGCCTCGCGCAGCGCTGGCGGCGAACCGCCGCCGTGGGTTCCGAGGGGAGCGCCGAGTACGGGGCGGGCAACGCGGAGGTCGGGGAGCGTTCGCTCTTCGGCGCCTGGCCCTGGCTCGCGCTCGCGCCGTTCCTTGCCCAGGAGACCGAGCTGCGCGGGTACGCGGCCGAATTCGACGTCGAGGGGCCCGTGACCGTGCTCGAGGTGGACTGCGGCGCGGACGGGCTGACTGCGACGGAGCTCGCGCTCGGTCCCGGGGAACGCCGTCGTGTGCGGCTCGTGCTCCCGGTGCGCTCGCCCTTGGGCGTGGACGGGCTCGCGTCCCTGCCACGACCGACGCTGCGTGTGCTCGGCCCGAACGCGGAGGCGGCCGCGGGTTCGGCGCGCTTTGCGGACTGGAGCGCCCGCCAACCGGCCGAACGCTTCGAGCGTCTGCCGCCGCTCCTGCGCCGGGGCCCGCGGCCGACGGTCGCGGCGCGCCCCGCAGGCCTGGGAGCAAGCGTCGTGCTGGCGCTCGCCGCGCTCGTCTGCGTGCTGGTGGCCCTGCGCAGGCGACCCTGGCTGCAACTCGCCACCGGTCTCGGCGGGGCGCTTCTCTGCTTCCATCTGACGCGCGCCGGCCCGAGTCGCGCGGGCCCTGGCATCGAGCTCTGGGACGGGGATCTCGTCGCGGGTGCGGGACTGCGGATCCGCGCGCGGGCGGGCGAGCTCGAAGCGCCCTTCGATCTGCTCGCGGTGCGACCGGAGGGACTCGCGCTGCGGATCGAATGCGAAGGGGAAGAGCCGCTTCGGGTGCGGGGAGCCGGCGAGCTCTTCGGCCTGCGTTTCGCCCCGCCGCCCCTGGGCGCGGAGGGCGGCGACCTGCGGCCGCCCCTGGCCGCGGTCTGGACGCGGGTCCCCGGCGGAGCCTGGGTCGCGCGCGGCGCGCTGGCGAGCTCCGGTTCGCTGGCCGAGGCCCTGGGCGACGCGGCCCTCGGACTCGACCCGAGCGCTCCCGGCCAGGGACAGCTGCCCGGTTGGTTGGCCGGCGCACCGAGCACCGCGCTGGGGGAGCTCGTCGGGCGCCGGGTCGCGACGGAGCCCGGTCCCGAGCGCTGGATCCGCGTGCGGGGCCTCGACGCGGAGGTTCTCGCGGGTCCCGAAGGGCCTTGACCCCCGCTCGGCGCCCGTGCTCGCCGGAGGATCGTGGCAACGGTTCCCGGAAAGGGATTGATGGCTTGGGGGCGCGCCGCTACCTTTTTTCGCCCGTCCGCCGGAGCCTTCGCTTCCGACGGCGGTCGTTTCACGTCTCCGGACGCGGTGCCGCCGGGCCTTTGCCCGTTTCGTGCCCGCTCCGTTCCGCCTTCTGCCCGTCATGAAGACCTCCCACATCCGTGCCCAGGACGTCGAAGAGCGCTGGTATCTCTACGACGCCTCCCAGCACGTTCTCGGCCGCATGGCCTCCGAAATCGCCGTCCGGCTCATGGGCAAGGATCGCCCGACCTGGACCCCGAGCGAGAAGAACGGTGCCCATGTCGTCGTGATCAACGCCGACAAGGTGAAGCTCACGGGCAAGAAGGACTTCCAGAAGGAGTACCAGAACTTCTCGGGGTACCCCGGCGGCCTGCACATCGCCTCGATCGAGGACATGCGCAAGCGCAAGCCGCGGGACATCGTGAAGCTCGCGGTGCGCCGCATGCTGCCCAAGACCCGCCTCGGCAAGGACATGTTGTCGATGCTGAAGGTCTACGGCGGAACCGATCATCCCCACGAGGCTCAGAAACCCGTCAAGGTGGAAACGCTCTCATGACCGTGACGAATCCCTTCACCTGGGGGCTCGGTCGCCGCAAGACCTCCGTGGCCCGCGTCCGTCTCAAGTCCGGCTCGGGCACCTTCGTCGTCAACGGCAAGGCGCTCGAAGAGTTCTTCACGACGATCCGTGATCGCCAACGCGCTCGCGCTCCGCTCGCGCTGCTCGAGGGTGCCGAGCCCTACGACATCTTCGTCAAGGTCCACGGCGGCGGTCCGCACGGCCAGGCGGGTGCGGTGCAACTCGGCGTCGCGCGGGCGCTCAAGGAAGCGAACCCGTCGCTCTTCGAGGGCCTTCGCGAAGAGGGCTTTCTCACGCGGGACTCGCGCATGAAGGAGCGCAAGAAGCCCGGTCGGCGCGGTGCGCGGCGCGGCTTCCAGTTCTCGAAGCGCTGATCGGAAGACTCCGTGGCCGGTCACTCCCATTCCGCCAACATCGCCCGCCGCAAGAACGCGGTGGACTCCCAGCGGGCCAAGATCTTCAGCAAGCGCGCGAAGGCGATCATCTCCGCCGTGCGCCAAGGCGGTGCCGACGCTGCGCAGAATCTCAAGCTGCGCTACGCGATCGAGAAGGCGAAAGCCGCCAACATGCCCAAGGACAACATCGAACGCGCCATCAAGGCGGGCGCGGGCGAGGGCAAGGGCGACATCGAAGAGCTGGTCTACGAGGGCTATGGCCCGGGCGGCGTGGCGTTGATGGTGACCTGCCTGACGGACAACCGCAACCGCACGGCGCCCGACATCAAGCACACCTTCGACAAGCGCGGAGGCAACATGGGGGCCCAGGGTTCGGTGGCCTTCCTGTTCGACTTCCGCTCGGTGTTCGTGGTCGAGACGGGGGGCCGCGACGAGGAGGCCCTCATGGAGGTCGCGCTGGAATCCGGAGCCGAGGACGTCGAGGTGGACGGAGACGCCGCCACGTTCTTCGCCCCGGCGACCGACTTTCTCCCCGTGAAGGAGGCCCTGGAAAGCGCGGGACTGGCATTCCTCTCGGCCGAGACGGGCTACGTGCCGCAGACGTCGGTCAAGGTCGAGTCCAAGGAGGACGCGGCCAAGGTGCTGAAGCTGATCGAGGCCCTCGAAGAGAACGAAGACGTGCAGAACGTCTACGCCAACTACGACATCGAGGACGCCTGGCTCGAGGAGCTCAGCTAGCAGCCTGATGAAAGAGTCATCCGGCGCGCTGCACGCGTCCGGAAAGCCCGGCCGGCACCCGAAAGCCTCGCCGAATCGACCGATTCGCCTGCGTTCTCGCGCACCCGCCGGGCCTCCCGGTCACATGCATCGCATCCGAAGCACTTTTCCATCAGGCTGCTAGTCGGTCGAACTCGTCCTTCGGCGCGGCGGCCAGGCCG
>JAJDEW010000034.1 GCA_029259595.1 Planctomycetota bacterium
CGTTGGCTCGCGCACGACCCCATCGTCATCCTTTCTGTCTTCGTGGACGACGACCTGAAGCGAACGGAGCTTCGGCTGCGCGATTGGCCCAAGCCGTACTATCGAGTTCGCGCGCCTGACCGACTCGAGCTCGTCCCGCCGGACGGAACGGACATCGACGCCTATCTGGAGCATCACCCGCTGCGTCGCCTCTCCTACACGCTCGCTTTCCTCGTGAACGGGAGCGGACTCCTTTCTCCAGACCTGACGTATCGCCTGGCGGGCCAACCGACTCGCGACGAGATCGTTCGGCAGCGCATCCCGCTCTTGATCCGGGAGACCTGCTCCGCTCTCGACGCCCACGATCTCGACTACTTCTTCTTGATCTTCAACGGAACCAATTCCTTGCCCTTCGATTCGCCCTGGACGTGGCGCGAGTCCGTTCTGTTGAGTTCGTTCGAAGCTCACGACAAGCCCTTCGTGATCACACGCGAAGCCTTCGACGCCGATCGGGAGCGGACCGGCCGCGACATCACCGCTTACTTCGGTCCCAATCAGCACTATAACGAGCTGGGAAACCGGGTCGCCTTCGCGAGCCTGGCCCAGGGCATCCTCGCGCTCGACGAGCGCTGACCGCGGCCCCCGTGGCGCCTCGCTCCGAGGCCTCCGGATAGGCGGTAGCTCCTGAAGACCGCGGGCTGCCGTCGCGGCACGCTCCGTCCGTCTCAGGGTGCCGCCGCGAGCCCGTCGAGGGTCTTCGCTTCGAGCGCACGGACCAGTTCGTGCGGCGCGAGCTCGAGTTGCAGACCGCGGAGGCCGCCGCTGACGAAGACCGTCGCGTGCGTCAGCGACGAGGCGTCGACGAAGGTCGCGAGGCGCTTCTTCTGGCCGAAGGGACTGATGCCGCCCTTGACGTAGCCGGTCCAGCGCTGTGCGTCGGCCGGGTCGGCCAGGGCGGCGCGTTTGCCTCCGGCCGCCGCGGCGAGCGCCTTCAAGGACAGCGTGCGGTCGGTCGGGACGAGGGCGGCCACCGGGGTCCCGTCGACGGTCGCGATCAGCGTCTTGAACAGGCGCTGCGGCGCCACATTCAAAGTGGCCGCGACGGCTTCGCCCCAGGTCGCGGCTTCGATCGAGACCTCGTAGATGTGCGGCGTGTAGGCGACACCGACGCGCTTCAGGAAGGTCGTGGCCGGTGTGGTGGCGGAGGCCATGGGGTCAGTCGCTCTCCAGGCGGCGGGCGAGTTTGGAGTCGCGGAACAGGCGCTTGCGAGCCTCGAGGATGCGACGGTCGAGCTCTTGCTTCGAGAGCCCCATGCGCACGGCCGCGCGCTTCAGGAAGCGTCGCTCGCGCGAGCTCATCAGCCCGTCGCCGAGCGTGAGCTCGATCAAGTGGTCGATCCAGACGCGCGCTTCGGTGACGTCGCGGGGCTGCGGGACGGCCTCGTCCTCGGGCGCCGCGGCCAAGAGCTCTTCCAAGCGGCGCGGAGCGAGACCGAGTCCCTGGGCGAGCGTGCGCAACGTGTCGCGCTCGCGGGGCTCGATGCGGCCGTCGTCGTGCACCAGCGAAGCCATCCACAACACAAGGCCCGAGGTCGAGGGCACCTGGCTGCCCGTGCGCGCGCCGACTTGGCCGCGCAACCGTGCCAGCTCGGCCACCACACGCTCGCCCGCGGGCATCCAACGGTGCGCGATCTCGTGCAGCAGCCACGTCGAGCGATCGCCCCGCCGCGGCGCGTCGCAATAGGAGCAAGTCGTCGCCACGCCCGCATCATCCGGCGCGCCGCAGTTCGCGCAGTGGGCCGTCGTGAAGGCCTCGTCCAGACGCGTGCGTTGGCCCGCAGGCCGGTGGAAGACGAAGAACGTGCGCCGCAACGTGCGCTGCGTCTCGAGTCGGCGTCCGTCGTGGCCGGGCCCGACCACCGCGCGCAGGGCGTCCCAGACGACCTCGACGACGGCGGTGTCGGCCGGCGCTGCGCTCCCGACACCCAGCGTGCGCACCGAGCCGACGGCGCACTCCGCGCCGTAGGTCCGCAACCCGTCCGCACCGGGGGTCAGGCGCTCGGCGTAGCTCGCCAGCAGGTCGTCGTCGGCCACGCTGACCAAGGGATCCGTTCGCCCGAGCCGATCGGCCGCCGCCTTGCGCCAGAAGGCCACCGAAGCGCGGTCCTCCAGCATCGCGACGTTCATCCCCGGGTCGCGCTCGCGGAAGGCCTGCAGGCCGGGGAGCGAACGCTCGTCCTCGGGCTGCCACTCGCTCTCCTGCGTGATCTCCGTCAGGATCCAGTCGTACTGTCCGTTGCGCACGAGCGACGCGCAATGGTTGCAGCGCGCGGTTCGGTTCAGCTCCAACGAGGCACTGCAGTTCGGACACTTGCCCTCGATCAGGCCAGCGCCCTGGAGCGTCTGCGCCCCGCGGCGGCGCTGGAAGGTCCAGCACTCGTGAAACGCGTCGCGCGGCAGCTCCGAACCGCGGATGCGCTCACCGTTCGCGAGCGCGATGCGGTAGATCTTCGCCGCGAAGGGCACCCGCAGCGTGACCGTGTCGAAGTGTTCCCCAGAGGCGACCTGCAGGAGCGCGAGGCGCCCCAGGTCCACGTCGTCCATCCCCTGGCGCCAACCGTCCTGGCGCTGCTCCGCGAGCTGCAGCGTGAAGCGCTCGAAGACGCCATCCGACACGAAGGGCTCGAGCGGCGCCAGATCCTGGGCGCACCAGGCCGCCTGGGCCTTGTGAAAGGCGATCCGCACGCGCGCGAGGAAGCGCGCCTCGTCGAAGGCGGGATCGTGCGCGCGCAGCACGTCGGCCGCGGCGTGCGAGGCACGCTGCTTGCGCGCGACGCTCGCGTGCCGGATCGTCCGCTCCTGGTGCTTCCACCACCCCCGCCGTGTCCCGAGCACGAACACGACGGCCACCCCGATCAACAACGGCACACCGAGGATCGGCACCTCGATCGCGAGCCGGATCAGCATGTAGAACAGCCAGCCGATTCCGTCGTCGCTGCCGCCACTTCCACCCCCGAAGCCGCCGTCGCCGCCGAAGCGGCCGCCCCCACCGGCCTGGGGTTCGTCGCCGAGGGTCGCGTCGAACCAGGACGAGAGCACGGTGATGAGAGCGAGAGAGGTCATGGGGCGAAGAGCGGCGAGTCAGACGTAGCGTTCGCCACGCCTGCGCGCAACCGAGGAGGTCCTTCAGCTCGGTTGGCTTCGCCAGGCGCGCGGCCTCGAGCGGTTCGAGCGGTTCGAGCGGAAAAGGCTCCGGCGCCGGCCCGGTCCCGATCGGATCACGGTTATGCTCGGGTGTACCCTGAGGCGTCTGCGTGGCATGAGGGAGTGTCGCGCGCCGCCTCCTCGCAAGGGGTCCGCTCAACAAGTCCTTCGGCATCCGAAGCACTCGTTCGACGGTCTCCTGGAGCAGTTTCCCATGTCGACGTCCGCCGATCACGATCGGGTCAAGGAGGTCTTGTTCGCGGCCGAGGATCTTCCGGCCACGGAACGGCGTGCCTTCGTCGAGCGCTCGCTCGCGAACGACGCACGACTCCTGCACGAAGCCCTGTCCTTGCTGGGGCGCTACGATTCGCTGGGCAACTTCTTGGTCGACGGAATCGAGCTGCCGCGGGCCGCGCCCGAGCTCCCCGACGAGCTCCCGGAGACGCTCGGAAAATTCAAGATCACCGAGCTGCTCGGCTACGGCGGCATGGGAGTCGTGTACCTGGCGGAGATGCCGTCGCCACGTCAGCTCGTCGCGCTGAAGCTCCTGCGGCTCGAGGTCGCGACCGAGGCAGCGCGGCGCCGCTTCGCACGCGAAGCCGAGGTGCTCGCGCGGCTCGACCATCCCGGCATCGCGCGCGTCCACGAGGCCGGCGTGGTCGACACCGAGCTGGGTCCGATGTCCTACATCGCGATGCAGTACGTGCGGGGTGAAGCGCTCCTGCGCTACGCCAAGCGCCACGGACTCGACCGCGACGCGCGCCTGCGCCTCGGCGTCGCGCTCGCACGCGCGGTGCAGCACGCGCACGAACTGGGAGTCATCCACCGTGACCTCAAGCCGGACAACGTGCTGGTCGACGCGCGTGGGCAGGTCAAGGTGCTCGACTTCGGCGTCGCGCACGTGCGCGGCGACGAGGCCGAGGCTTCGCTCCTGACACGCACGGGACAGGTGGTCGGGACGATCGCCTACATGAGCCCCGAACAAGCGCGCGGCGGTCGCGTCGACGAGCGCACGGACGTCTACTCGCTGGGGATCGTGCTCTACGAGCTCCTGACCGGCGAGCTGCCCTTCGACACACGGCCCGGGCACGCGCTCCTGCCCGTGTTCGACCGCGACCCGCGGCCGCCGTCGCGCTTGGACGCGTCCTTGCGCGGCGACCTCGAAACCGTGCTCCTCAAAGCGCTCGAGACGGACCCCGCGCGCCGCTACCGCTCGGCCGGCCAGCTCGCCGACGAACTCGAGCGCGTGCTGGGCGGCTACCCGATCCTCGCTCGGGCTCCATCGCGGGCCTACCTCGCGACGCGCTTCCTGCGGCGGCACCGCGGGCTGTCGGCGTCGGTCGGAGCCGTGATCCTCGCGCTCGGAGGAGGGCTCTACGTCTCGGTCGAAGCCCTGGCCGAAGCGAAGCGCGAACGGGCGGTGGTGCTGCAACTCTCGGACGAGCTGACGTTGGACCAGCTCGAGGACCGCGCCGCTTCGTTGTGGCCCGCGGTCGAAGCGCTCCTGCCCGAGCTGGACGCCTGGCTGCAGGCTGCCGAGGGCCTCGCCTCGCGGCTGGTTCATCATCGCGAGAGACTGTTCGAGCTGACCGACAACGAGCGCCCCACGGTGCCTTCCGAGACCGACCTCCCGTGGTTGCGAACGAAGGAAGCCGGCCTCGTCGAACGGCTCGAGCGCTTCCTGGACCCCGACCCCAGGATTGGCTTGCTGGCCAACGTGCAGGCACGCCGAACGCACGCTGCCACGATGCGCAGCGCCACGATCGACGCGCACGCCGCGAACTGGGAGCGCGTCCTGGCGCGCGTGGGCACCTGGGCCGGCTTTGCGAACGACGAGCTGCAGCCCCAGCCGGGGCTCGTGCCGCTCGGGCCGGATCCCGCCTCGGGTCTCGAAGAGTTCGCGCTCTACGGAGCGACCGGAGCCCTGCCCGATCGGGAAGAGGCGACGGGCGCGCTACGCCTCGACGAGGACACGACACTCGTGTTCGTCCTCCTGCCCGGCGGCCCGTTCACCGGCGGCTGGCAGAACCAGGATTCCGCGGCTCCACGCTACGAAGACCGCAAGCAGGGCAACGGCACGATCGGAGTGGTCAGCGCGCGGCTCGAGCCCTTCCTGATCTCCAAGTACGAGCTGACGCAGGCGCAGTGGCAGCGCGTCACGGGCGAGAACCCGAGCTATTGGTCCGTGGGCAAGAGCGAGGCCGGCGTCACGATCACGGGACTCCATCCCGTCGAGCACGTGGACCAGCTCGAGTGCAAGCTCGTCCTGAAGCGCCTCGGGCTCGAGCTTCCGACCGAGCTGCAGTGGGAGTACGCGGCGCGCGGCGGCACCGACGACCCCTACTGGTTCGGCGCCGATTTCACCCGCGTCGCCGAGGTCGAGAACTGCGGCCGGCTCGCCGGGCAACCGATCGACGACGGCTACTCGCTGCACGCGCCCGTCGGCAGCTTCCGCCCGAACCCGTTCGGGCTCTTCGACACGCTGGGCAACGTGTCCGAGTGGTGTCGCGATCCGTACAAGGTCGATTGGAGCACGCAGCGCCTGCGTCCCGGCGACGGCCTCGTGCTGGCCGAGGACGACGCCGAGGTCTCCCGGCGCGGCGGCGCGGGTTTCAGCTCGGGCAAGAGCACCGCCCGGGTGGCCTGGCGCGGCGATGGCCTGGCCAACATGCGCAACGCCACGGTCGGGGTGCGGCCGGTCCGGCGCTGGAGTACCGAGATTCCCTGAACAATCGCGCGGATTTCCCTTCCCACTTCGCGCGGCTGTCCGTTTTCCCTGACGAGGTTCGCAATCCAGGAGCACGAGGAAGAGCCCCTCGACCGCCTCGCGGTCGACCTGTACGAGCTCCTCCGGAGGACGGCCCGCAAAGCCGTCGCCGGCGGCAAGGGTCCGTTGCATCCCACGGACCTGGTCAATGAGTGCTACCTGCGGCTCGCTTCCAATGAGAAGTATCGCGAGATGCGCCGCCCCGAATTCCTCGCCGTCGCCGCCACCGTGATCCGCCGGCTCCTGGTCGACGAATCCCGACGTACGCAGCGCTCGGCCTACCGCACGGTCAGCGCTGCGAGCCTCGCCGAGGTCGCCGCGTCCGCCGAAGCTCCCGCGCTCGACCTCCTGGCCCTGGACGACGGCCTCCGACGCCTGGCCCAGCGCGACGAACGCCAGAGCCGCATCGTCGAACTGCGCTTCTTCAGCGGCCTCTCCGGCGACGAGGTCGCGAACCTGCTCGGCATCTCGCGCCGCACGGTCAACAAGGAGTGGAAGATGGCCCGCGCCTGGCTGCAACGCGAGCTGTCGCGCTGAGTCGCTGGTTCCATGGACGATCGCCACGTCATCTCAGGCACGCCGCAATCGTCTTCGAAAACCTGAAGCGCTTAACTCTGCCTTGGGTCCGGCACGTTATCGCCTGTTCAAGGAACCGAGCCTACCTTGGATATTCGTCACGATCTGGACAGGCTGGGTAGACCGAACTTCCTGGGCGCCTAGCAGCCCGGCCAACCTGCCGCTGCTGGCTGATGCCCATAGCTGGAATCCCCGAGTCGCGGGCGGAAGCTGCAGATCGGCAATATTCAGGTGATTGCGGACGAACAGACTTCAGGACGCGCTCGAAAGGAGTCGATTTGCATCTTTCCTCACGTCACCTCATCAATTTTCCCATGAAATACAGCTACCTGTCTGCGCTCGTTCTTCTGTTGTGCTCCTCTTGCACCAGCGCTGGTCCTTTCGTCACTTCGATCTCGAGCGACGGACGAGGGAACCTGATCGTCGAGAAGAGTATGGTCAAGTACAACTCGTTCACCGCAACGGTGTCGAACGTTGACCCTAGCACGACCTACATTCATCTCTTTGACACGAACAGCGGAGCTCAGCCCGGCGCTTCCAGTCAACCCCGTGAGGTCTGGAGCGGAGGCTCGAACAAGTCCGGTTCTGCGGCGAGACGCTAAGCCGCTCCGATCGAGACCGACGCTCTCACCCCAGCTTCGCAGCCGCGCGGGAGGAACGCTCGCTTGGGTCATTGCGGAGCGTAGATCCAGGGCGGCGCGAAGGCGTCGGCGGGCAGTTCCGCGTGGGCCAGCAAAGCTTCCGAGCGGGAAGAAGCGCGGGATGGTGCTCGTCCTCGCCAGCGGCCCGTTCTAGGCTCGGGTGTCGATCTCGCGCGGGTCCCGCGCATCCGAACCCCGACGCGCAACGAAAGGCCTCGCGATGGAACCACAGACCGATCGTCCGGCGGGCACGCCGTCGGAGCAGGCATCGAGCACGGTGTCTGCCAGCTTGCCTGCCGAGGTGCCCGCCGACGTGCTTGCGAGAGCGGTTCGCGGTCGGAATCTGGCCGGGCCGACCCTGGCCGAAAACCTCGTTCCGAGCCCGACCCTGCTCTGCTTCCTGCGCCACTTCGGGTGAATCTTCTGCCGACGCGACTTGGACGAGTTGCGGCAAAGAACGAGCACGGAACCGGGCTTCCCGCGCGTCGTCTTCGTGCACATGGGTGACCCGCGCGCGGCGGACGCCTTCCTCGCCACGCGCTGGCCGGAGGTCACCGCGCTTTCCGATCCCGACAAGGACCTGTACCACGCCTTCGGCTTGAACCGCGGCAGCCTGGCGTCCGTGGCCGGGCCCAAGGTCTGGGTCGCGAGCGTGAAGGCGATTCTCAGCGGCCACGGGGTCGGTCGCCCGGTCGGCGACACGTTGCAGATGTCGGGCTGGTTCCTGATCGACGGCCACACGGTCCGCTGGCGCCACGTGCACGCCTCTTCGGGCGAAGAACGCGACTACGCGGGCCTCGAACAAGCGCTGCGCCAGCTCGGAGCCCGTTGAAGCGGGCAGGACTTACTTCGCGTCCTGCGCCGCGCGTTCGTTCAGGAGCTCGAGCACGCCTGCGGGACGCTCGAAGAGCGCGTCGTCGAGCTCGTCGGGGAACGTGACGGAGCTGACGCGCCAGGTCTCCTCGATGCCGGTGTCGTGGACGAACTGCGTGCGCAGCATGGGGACGAGCAGGCCGTCGACCGCGCGGTAGTCGTCGACGACGGTGATCGTCTCGGTCTCGCCCTCGCGGCCGACGAACAGGCCGCTCGCGACGTCGAAGTAGAGGCTGCGCTTCGCGCCCGAGCGGGTCGTGGCGTCGACGCGCCAGCAGGGGCGATCGGCGAAGGTGACGCGGCCGGCGGCCGCGTGCTCGGGATAGAGCGCGCGCCAGTCGCTCGCGGCATGGAAGTCGGCGGAGTCGCGCAGCTCGCGGTTCAAGTCGTCGGAGAAGAGCGTATCGCCCAGGTAGGCGTTCTCCTCCCAGCCCAGCTCGCCGTCGAACACGCGGTAGAGCCAGCCCTCGCGACCACCGGGCAAGCGGATCGCGCGGTGCCAGTGGCCGGGGGCGCGCCCTTGGATGACGAAGGGCGTCGGGACGAACCCGACCGAGCGCATCTCGAAGGTGCCTTCGAGCCGGATCGCGTCGTGACGCTTCAGCGCGGCGGCGCCGCCGATCTTCGCGAGGTGGGTCTCGAAGAGCGTCGCGGAGGTGGGCGCTTCCGCGTCGGCAGCCTGCTCGTTCGTGTCCGCGGCGACCGGCGCGGCGA
Organism: Planctomycetota bacterium; assembly: GCA_029259595.1. GTDB lineage: Bacteria > Planctomycetota > UBA1135 > UBA1135 > OFTM43. The sequence goes on from JAJDEW010000034.1 coordinate 8,755, forward strand.
GCGGTCGGTGATCGCGGCACGCGAGCTGGCCCAGGCTGCTACGCAGGTACACGCGTCCCTTCGCGAGCACGGGCGGCGACCAGAACGTGCCGTCGTCGAAGATGCGCTCGGAGGAGAGCTCGCGCCAGCCGTCGGGCGAGGCGTCGGCGACGACCAGCTCGCCGCGTGAGCTCAGGATCAGGAGTCGCTCGCCCGCCGCGATCAGAGAACCGTTGCCGAGGCCGCGCCGGCGCCAGCGCTCGTTGCCCTCGAGGTCGAGGCACTTCAACATCGACTCGTCGAAGCCGAACAGGTGCTCGTTCACCAGCACGCAGCCCGCCATCTTGTTGCGCATGCGTCGGTTCTGCCACACGGCGCGCGCTTCGTCCGCGTCGAAGGCCAGGAGCGCCGCGCCGCGCTCGTAGGCGGACGAAACGAACACGCGTTCGCCCACCACGATCGGCGTCGAGGCGTTGACGCCGCGCGGGGTCGGAGCCCAACCGTAGCGCATGAGTTCGTTGCCGTCGGCCGGGTCGAGCACGCAGAGCGCTTGCTGCGTGAAGACGGCCAAGCGCTCCTTCCCGGCGAGCGAGAATACCGACGGCGTCGAGAACTGGGCGTCGAGCTCGTCCGACGCCCAGCGCAGCTCGCCCGTGTTGCGATCGAGCGCCGCGACGCGGTCGACGCAGAACACGACCTCGTCGTCGCCGAGGAGCAACGGCGACGCGCTGAAGCCGTAGATGCCGGGCTTCGTCTCGACGGCGGTGGCCACATCCGTGAACCACAGCTCGTCCCCCGTCGCCGCGTCGAGGCAGTAGAGCCCGCCTTCGCGCGTCGTCACCCACACCTTGCCGTCCGCGACCGTGGGGGAAGACAGGCTCCCGCCGGTGTGATCCTGATCGCGCAGCTGGGCCGCGAAGGCGAAGGACCAGAGCTCGGCGCCGGTTGCGGCGTCGAGGCAACGGACGATGTCGGTCTCCGCCGCGACGTCGTGACCGAGGGCGAAGACGCGCTCGCCGACGACCGCGACGCTCGAGTAGCCGCGCCCGACGTCCCGCGTCCACAGGGGCCGGCCGCGGTCGGTCCAACCTGTCTCGGGCGAAACGCCGTCCTGGGAAGGGCCGCGCCAGGTGGGCCAGTCGGAGGGAGCAAAGAGGGCGAGGACGTGCAGGGTATGGAGCAGCATGGTGACAGGGTTGGCCGGGGCGAAAGAGCACGATAGTGCGAATCGCACCGTAAGGAAGCCCCGCAACTCAGGCCATACTCGGCCGCCCCCGACTGGCTCCCGGCCTCGCGGCCCGCCGCGGGGCTCGCCGCGCTCGGAAATTCACGCCGAAGCTGGCAGCCGCAGCGGCGAAAGCTCGCTTTCCTCGGGCCGGGACAAGCGCTATAGCCAGCGCTCGTCACCCCTCCCCTCCAGCCCCTTCCGAGGCCCACCATGCCCAAGGCCAAGCTCAAATCGATCAAGACGGACCTCTGCAAGAAGAAGCCGCCGGCCTTCCTGCTCGAGCTCGGCAACACGACCGTCGAGTTCCAGATCGAGATCGAGACGAAGAAGCCGAACACGGCCAAGCTCGATCGCTACGACAAGGTCGCGGCGGCGGAGGTCAAGCGCTACGCGGACACGATCGAGTCCGAGGTCGAGCGTCTGACGAAGGACATCCAGAAGCTCTCGAGCGTCGTCCGCAACCCCGACGAACCGCAGGCCAAGCGCGAGAAGGCCAAGAAGGAGGCCCAGACGAAGGCGGCCGAGACGACGAAGAGCGTGCAGAACGCCTGCAAGGCGATGCAGTCCGCCGTCGAGGTCGCCGTCCAGACCCAGATCAAGAAGGAGGCCCAGGGCGACAAAAACCTGCTCGAGGCACGCGTCTTCGTCGTCATCAAAGGGGCCTTCGGTGTGATCAAGGTCGGCAAGGACGTGACCGAGATCGTCCTGACGGGAGGTGCGGACGTGAAGGCCTGGATCTCGCTCGCGAAGGACCTGGCCGGAATCGCGAAGCTGGTCTACGACCAGACGAAGGACGAAGCCAAGCTGCGCCAAGAGCTCCTGAAGTCGATCGGCGAATACTGCTCGCTCAAGCAGCGCCGCTTCGACGAGAAGAAGAAGGCCGACGGAGACTGGAAGAAGAAGCTCAAGGTGATCGCCAAGGACATCTACAAGAGCGAGGGCAAGATGGCCAAGAAGGCCGAGGTCGCGCGCAAGAAGTACCGCAACTCGGTCACGAAGATGCGCCAGTCCGTCGACACGCTCGGCGGCAAGGTCGACAAGGCCAAGTCCTCGCTCTCGAAGGCGCCGAACATCATCAAGGGCGCCCCGATCGGCGCGAAGATGATCGAGATGCAGACCAAGGCGAAGGCCTTGAACGACACTTTCCTGGCCGCCCAGGAGTTCGCCGACGACATGGCCTTCCTCCTGACCGAGGCCGGCGTGACCGTCGACGACCGCACCGAGGCGCAGAAGCTGAAGTCCCTCAGCAACCTGCCCGACGCCCTCAAGGCCGCCAAGGAACTCAAGACCGCCGCCGACAACATCGTCACGATCGTCGAGGCGCTGAGTTGACCCGCTTCCTCCCGAGCTCGCGCGCGTCCGGTGCGCGGGCCAGGACCATGGAATCGGGCACCCGTTCCGCGCTCTACCCTATATGACAGTGGAGCGCCGCGCGGCATCCACCTTGGTCCCGCGCGCCATCGAAGACCATGAAGATCTTGCTCTGGCTCCTCCTGCCCGCGACCGTGGGAACGGGAATCTGGCTGAAGGCGACCGCCGCCTGCTGAGGCAGCGTGCGTGACACGGCCGGGACGGTCGTGCTGCTCTCCGGCGTCGCGGTCGCGGCGGCGCTCTTCGGCAAGGCCTGAGGACGCCGGGTTCCGCTGCGCTACTTCGTCGCGCGGTGATCCCGGCAGACGAGACGGCCTTGGGCGTTGCGCACGTAGATGCGACCGTCGGCGAGCACGGGCGTCGTCCAGCACGGTCCTTCCGCGAGCACCTTCGTCCGGTAGGCCGGCGCGAAGCCGTCCTCGCTCGCGGGGGCGATGAGCAGCTCGCCGTCCTCGCTCAGGACGATCAGGCGGCCGGCGGCGGCGATGACCGTGCCCTTGCCGAGGCCGCGCTCGGCCCAGCGCTCTTCGCCGTCGAGACCGAGGCAGCGCAGCACGGCGTCATCGAAGCCGTAGAGATGCTCGTCGACCAGCACGCAGCCGTTCATGTTGTTGTTCATCTTGCGGCTCTCCCACACGGGCTCGAGCGCGTCGCCCGTGAATTGCAGGAGCGCGCCACCCTTCTGGTTGTAGCCGGTGGAGATGAAGACCAGGTCCTCGAGCACGATCGGCGTCGCGGCGTTGACGTTGTACCCGCTCGTCCACTCGTGCAGCGCGAGCTGCTTGCCCGACTTCGCTTCGAGGATCGCGAGCCCCGAGCCATTGAAGACCGCAAGGCAGGGCTTGTCCTTCCACGTGAACGGCGCCGGCGTCGAATAGCACACGCCGTAGTCCTTCGTCTCCCACACGGTCTCGCCCGTGTCCTTGTCCAGGAGCAGGCACTTGCCGACGTTCACGAGGACGTTCGAGCCCAGGACCAGCGGCGAGCTCGACAGGCCGAACGGCCCCAGCTCGATCCCGAAGTCCGCCGGAAGGTCGCGCGTCCAGCGCGGCGTGCCGTCCTTCGTCGCGAGCGCCATCACCGGCCCCATCCGGCTCAACACGTAGACCGTGTCGCCCGCGACGACGGGCGTCGTAAGCGTTCCGCCTCCGTGCATGTTGTTCCAGAGCTTGGCCGGCGTCGCGTGCCGCCAGATTTCCTTGCCCGTCTCGACGTCCAGGCAGACGGTGACGTCGACGCCTTGCGCCTCGTGGAAGCCGCGCGTGTAGAGCCGACCCTGCGCGATCGAGGGCGACGAGTACCCGAGCCCCACGCTGGCCTCCCACAGCGGCTCGTCCGCGCCCTTCGACGACCACCCGCTTTCGGACGAGACGCCGGTACCGCCCGGACCTCGCCAAGCGGGCCAGTCGGAGGGCCCGTCGGTGCCCGGGAGGGCAGCCAGGACGAGCAGAGCGGAGAGCGCACACGGCGAGGAAACGGAGAGCTTCATCGAGCCAAGGTACACTTCCGCCCACCGCGCGCCCACGTCGCGCGGCTCCGCTCCCGCCCCAAGACATGCCGCACGAACGAACGGGCAACCCGACGATCTGGCGCGGGCCCGAGCTGTTCGAACGCGCGGACGCCCTCGTGCAGCTCGACCCCTCCGAGCAGGCCGCGCTCGCCGGCGCCGCGTCGGACGCGATCCCCGCCGCGAGGATCGAGGAGCTTCGGAACACGCTCGAGGACGGCCCCGGAGTCGTCGTGCTGCGAGGATTCCCGCTCGACGGCGTCGACGGATCCGAACTCGAGCAGCGCTTTCGGACCTTCGTCGAGCAGCTCGGGACTCCGGTGCCGCAGACCCCCGACGGTGCGCGCCTGCTGCGGGTCGAAGACCGCGGCTACCCCGAGGGCGATCCGCGCCTGCGCGGGCCGCACACGCCCCGGCGCCTGTCGTTCCACACCGACCGCTGCGACGTGATCGCGTTCCTGTGCGTGCGCCCGGCGCGCGTCGGCGGCGAGAACCACGTTATCAGCTCGAAGGTCCTGTACGACGAGCTCGCCCGTCGCGACCCGGCGGCGCTCGCGCTCCTGGGCGAGCCCTATCCCTGGCTGCGCCACACGTTCGACACCGCCAATGAACGGCCGTTCGTCGAGCAACCGATCTTCGCCCCGTTCCAGGGCCACTTCGCCGCGACCTTCCTGCGGGTCTTGATCGAACGCGCCGACGCCCACGCCGACGCGCCGTCCTTGACCACCGAGCAGCGCCGCGCCCTCGACGTGCTCGAAGAGCTGGCCGAGGACCCGACCCTCTACGCGCGCCGCTTGCTCGCGGCCGGCGACGTCTTGCTCTTGAACAACTGGACCACCTTCCATCGCCGCACGGCCTTCGAGGACGGCGACCCACCGCGCCTCTACCTGCGCGCCTGGCTCGCCATGCCGAACAGCCGGCCGCTCGATCCGCGCTACGCGGCCCACTTCGGCGACACCGCGGCCGGTGCCGTCCGCGGCGGAGTTCCGCAACGCTAGCAAGGCTCCTGGCGCACAGGAGCGGCCTACCCGAGACCCTGTGGGAGGTCGAGCCGCAGGGGCCCGAGGATGGAGGGTCGCTGGCCATCCGCACAGCCTGGCGCAATGTGCCGGCCCGGCTTACCTTGAGTCCCCCACCTTGACTTCTTTTCGAAGGAGGCTTCATGAATCTTCGCTCGCTCCTTGCTCCTGCGCTCCTCTTGTCTGGAGCTTTCGTGCCGACACAGGCCGACGTCCTGATCCTCGATGACGATGGGGGCCCCGATGTCGACTTCACTTCCCTCGAAGAGGCGCTGACTCAGGCGCAGGACGGGGACACGCTGCTGATACGCACGGG
>JAJDEW010000035.1 GCA_029259595.1 Planctomycetota bacterium
GACTGGCCATCGCCGCGTAGGGTAGCCTCGCGCGGCGCCGGCGTCTCGACCTCGCCGCGCGGATTCAGGCCAAGGAATCCGTCGAGAACGCGCCTCGGATGCCGAGGCTTCGGCCACCCTTGCGGGGAGGCCGCTCGAATCGCAGGCGAATCCGTGGATTCGACGAGGCTTGTGGGTGCCGGACCGCAGTTGAGGACGTCGTCCTGGCGCCGAATGACTTGTTCAGAGGGCGCCTAGCGCGGGTAGCTCTTCCCTGCGCGCTTCCAGTCCTCCTCGTCCTGACCGTCGACGGCCGGGACGGGGGTCACCAACTCGCGGGACCAGCGCCCCTCGAGCAGGATGCGTTCGTCGGTGACCACGGGCTCGCCGTGCCAGTCGACGGAAAGCCTCCACTCGCCCGCCATCAGCCCCTCGATCTCGAGCGGATCACCCGCCGGAATGACGAACGAGTCGTAGGGTTGACCGTCGATCACGAGCTCGATCGGCAGCCCTTGGAAGCGTCCGACGAAGTCGATCTCCACGGTCGAGTCACCCAGACTCTTGTCGACGAGCTGGAGCTCGACGGAGCGCTCGCCGGCTCGCAAGAGACGCCCGGCCCAACTCGAGTAGTCGGAGGAACGCGCCTCGATGTAGCGCACGGCGCTCGCGTCTTCGTAGACGCCGAACGTGAACCGTCCGTCACGGTCGGTCCTGGTTTCCTGGATCGCGGGCGGCAGCATGCTCATGACCTCGGTCTCGAGGTAGTAGCTCGATTCCCGCAGGAAGGAAAGCGTCGCGTGCACGCGGTCGAGGGCCTCGAGCCGCACGTTGGCGTCGGCCGCGGGCTCGCCGTTCTCGACCACGACACCCGTGATCAGCTCTCCGGCCGTCAGCGGGATCGTCACGACGTTCGTCCGGTCCGATTGCAGGCTCAGGCGCTTGCGCGGCGCGCGCGCCCCTGCGCGGAAGGTCCGCACCGAGATCGCCTTCGGCGGCAGGCCCCTCACCATCACGCTCGCACCGGGTTGCACCTCGACGGGGTTCAGCTCGTACCACGGGAAGTTGCGATCCTCGTTCGATTCACGCTCGATCGAGGATTGGATGTACACATAGGCGGGTCCGGGGCCCCCGACCTGATCCGCGATCCGGATCTCGAGGTCGCAGCCGGGTCGCAGCGCGTAGACCAGGCGGCCCTTCGGAATCAACGTTCCCAGCGTCACGCCCAGGAGCTGGCGAAAGTTCGCGAAGCCATTCGCTTCGATCTCGACCAGGACCTCGCCCGGCGCCACGTTCTGCACCAGGAACTCGCCGTTCTCGTCCGTCCGTCCCGGACGGCCGTCGATCCTGACGCTGGCGCCGAGAACCGGTTCACCCTGATCATCGAGCACGCGCCCGAAGACGGCCGCCGGCTTCGAGAACGGAATGTTCAGCAGCGTGTCCCTGCGCTGACGCAGACGGACCTCACGCCGCGCCATGACCTCGCTCCCCCGCCGCACCTCGACGATGTTCAACCCGGGAAACAGCCGGTTCGATCCGAACTCTCCCTCGAGGTCGGTCGACAGCACGGTCCCCTCGTTGGGACCTTCGACGAAGTGCACCTCGGCCCGCAGCCCGTCGCCTCCGCGTCCGGTGAGGCGACCCGACAAGCGCGCGTCCTGACCCGAGCCGACCGGCGCGGACTCACCGTCGATCGGAAGGTAGGCGGCCCGAACGAGCTCGAGCCGCACCCGCATCGGCCACAGCACGGTGGTCGCGAGGGCGATCGCCTCGGACTGGTCGACCTTCGGAGGTGGAACCAACCGAGTTCCGGCCGTGCGTCGGGCGGACTCGACCGCCGCTTCGACGACCGTCGGGCCGGCGGGCGCGCCGGCGTCGGTTCGACCGCTCCCGGTGCGCGTCGCGAAGGCCCAGAACCCGGCGCCGAAGGCCACGAGGAGGACGATGGCGAGGAGCAGCCTCGTCTGGCTGGAACCGATCATGCCCGAGCATAGTCTCCCAGGGCGTAGGGGTCACCGCAGAGATCCCGCGCCCGGGTCCGGGCCCCGGAAAGCAACGCTCAGCCGGCCTTGGAGAGTTCGTTCACCTGCATTCGCTTCGACTCGTCCAGGACGGTCGAGAAGATCCGGCGGATCCGGACCGGGTCGCAGCCGCGGCTGGCGGCCATGCTCTCGTGCCAGGAAGCGAGCTCACGCTCGCGTGCCAGGTCCTCGACCGGGAGTCCCAGGTCCTGCTTCAGGCCTCCGAGACGACGCACGAGGCGAAAGCGCTCGGCGAGACGCGAGATGACCTCGGCATCGAGCGCTTGGATGCGATGCCGAATCTCGTCGATGTCTTCTTTCATGTGCGTCCCATCACGACGAACGTCGTGCGATTGCCGGAGTCGTCTTGGATGTCCTGTTCCTGGACCTTGAGCGAGAAGATCTTCGCGGCCCGCAGGGACGCGATGACGGCGCAGTCGGGCGCGAGCCGTCCGTCCGCAAGGGCCCTGGCGGCCGAAGCGGTATCCGTCCAGGGCAAGCGCTCGACCTCCGGCAGGCGCAGCGCGAGGTAGCGCTCGCACTGGATCAGCGCTTGGGGGTGGGAGACGACGCAGCGCACGGGAATCGATGGATCGCGATCGCTCCGCACCAGGAGGCAGTGACGGATCGGCATCGTGATCTGGCCAACGGCGCGAAAGCAGCGCGACGACATCGCCTCGAAGGAGGCGCGGACCAGTCCGCCGACGGAGTTGTGGACCGGAAGGACGCCGAAGTCCGCCTGGCGCGCGGCGACGACGCTCAGCACTTCGCTCATGTCGAAGTAGTGCGACGGGACCAGCGCCAGCCCTTCCCGTTCAGCCCAGGACAGCGCCGCTTCCTCGGAGAAGGAGCCCGGGGCACCGAAGATGGCGAAGCGCTGCACCACGTGGCGGCGCGCTGGAGCGGAGATCGGATGCGGACGGGATTCGATCGTCATGTCGAACCTCAACTCGAGAGTTTGAACAGGGGACGCATTTCGGTGCTCTTCTGGGACATGTCGAGGATCAACGCCTCGGTCGCGTCCCACCCGAGGCACGGGTCGGTGATCGAAAGACCGTCCTGCTCGACGGTCTCCCGTGTGCAATCCGCGATCTGCTGACAGCCGCTTCGCAGGTAGCTCTCGAGCAGGAAGCCCTTCACGTGGCGGCGCAGGTTCGGGCGCACGTCCAGGTTGCTGAGGACCTCGCGTACGACGTCGATCTGGGCGTGTGGATCCTTGCGGCCGTTGATGCGTGCGTTCTCGTGGGAAGCGTCGACGAGGATGGCCGGATTGAGGATCTCGCGCTGTTCGAGCAGCTCGCTCGCCTTGTAGAGATCGGTCAGGTGGTAGTTGGGACCGTTCGCGCCGCCTCGCAGGACGAGGTGCGCGTAGGGATTGCCCGAGGTCTCCACCTGGAAGCCGTCGAAGACGCCGGTGTGCGGGTGTTGCGCCGCGAGAACGCTGTTGATGCCGACCGGGATGCAGCCGCTGGTCGGGTTCTTCATGCCGACGGGAGCCTCGATGGCGGAGGCCCAGATCCGGTGCTCCTGATCCTCCGAGCTGCGGGCACCGATCGCGACCCAGGAGAGCAGATCGAGAAAGCCCTTCGCGTTGTGCGTGAAAAGCGCCTCGTCCGCGAGCGGCAGCCCCATCTCGGCCACCTTGACCATCATCTCACGGGCGTAGCGCATCCCGGCGGCGATGTCCGGGGCCCCGAAGGGATCGGGTTGGTTCACCGGCCCCGTCCAGCCACGCGTGGTGCGCGGCTTCTGGATGTAGACCCGCAACACGAGCTTCAGGGAGTCACTGACATGCTTCTCGAGCTCGGCGAGCCGGCGCGCGTATTCGAGCACGGCCGGGGCCGGCCAGGCCGAGCAGGGACCGACGACGACGAGCAGACGCGAGTCGCGGCCGGCGAGGAGGTCGCGGATCTCGCGCCGGTGGGTCCGAATCTTGGCCTGTGCCAGGTCGGAGATCGGGAAGGCCTCGACGAGCTCCTCAGAGGACGGCAAGCGCTTGACGGTGCGGGTGGACAGCATGTTGCGAGCGAGGGCGCTACATGGCCCTTCGAGTCAAGCTATCCCGCTATTCGAGGCCGGGCGAATCCGAGTCCGCCAACTTCCAAGAGCTCGTCGAGAAAGTTCAGCTAGCGCCATGGCGGATGCCCACGCCCGGCATCCGACGCGCGTTCTCGACGGACTCTCAGCGGTTCGTCGATCGGGAAGCGCTTTCCCGATCCGAGCGCAGCAGAACGTAGTACCACTCGTCCACCGGCCGGCCGTGCTTCTCGTGGTGACCCCGCACGGTACGCACGCGGTGAAAGCCAGCCTTCTCGAGGACGTGTTTCGAGGGCTCGTTGCCGACGAACACCCAGGCGCAGAGAGCGCTCGCCACCTCTTCGCGGAAGGCGTAGTCCACCAGCAACTCGACCGCTTCGGTCATGTAGCCCTGGCCGTGGAAGGACTCTCCCAGCCAGTAGCCGAGGTCCCCCGTCCCGCCTCGATCGGCGGAGCGCACCGAGATCATCCCCGCGAACCTGCCGCTCTCACTCTCCTCGATCGCGAAGCGGAACTCGCCACCCCCGTCCCAATGCTCGAAAACGGGAGCCCACTCCGCGCGGGAGCGCGGTCCGTCCCAGGCGAGCCAGGCCAGGATCTTCGGACGACCCGCGAGCAGCTCCCAGGCTGCATCCAGGTCGTCCGGCCGCAGCGGACGAAGGCGAACGAGTTCGCCGGCGAGAACGGGATCGCGCGTCGACATGAACCAGGAAGAAGCGCGCGGAGCGTGCCAGATCGTGGTCGAGCCCGTATCCTGTTTCGCTCGATTTGGCGGCGACAGGCTCTCGACGGGGCCTCGGCCCTCCGCGCACCCTCGATCCCTAGTCGGGCCCTTTTCATGAAGCAGTACTCCATCGTCGAGATCCTGGGCGACGGCATCTCGGCCGAGCTGTCCGAAAGCGTCCACAACGTGGCCGCAAAGCTCCCGTTCGAGATGCGCTTCCAGCAGGTCGACCTCTCGCTCGAGAACCGCCGCCAGCGCAAGGAGGCGATCTACGACGAGGCCAAGGCCGCCATCACCGACCTGCGCACGGCGATCAAGTACCCGACCGTGACCGCCGAGGAGAGCCCGAACAAGATCATCCGGGAGTTCTGCGACTTCAGCGTCATCCACCGCCCGGTGCGGACCTTCCCCGGGGTCGAGAACAACTTCAAGAAGACGCTCGACATCGACGTCGTCCGGCTCGCGACCGGAGGAACCTACGAGGACCGCGGCCGGCGCATCGGAACCGAATCGGCCGTGTCCCTGCGCGTGATCGAGCGCCAGCCCTCGCGCTTCGCGGCGCGCTTCGCCTTCCGGCTCGCGAGCGAGAAGTCGAAGACCGTCGTATCGACGAGCAAGTGGACGATCCAGCGGGCGGCGGACGGCCTGTTCGAGGACCAGTGCGACGACATCGCGTCGAATTACCCCGGTATCCCCTACCGGCGCGAGCTGTTCGACGCGCTCCTGGCGGGCATCATCCTGAACCCCGAGCGCTACGACATCGTCGTCTGCCCCAACGAGTACGGCGACTTCCTGTCGGACATGGCCTGCGGCCTGATCGGCTCGATCGGCCTCGGCGACAGCGCCAGCTACTCGTTCGAGAAGGGCGGACACATCAAGCTCGCCATGTTCGACCCAGCCGGCGGAACCGCACCCGACATCGCGGGCAAGGGCGTGTGCAACCCGAGCGCGGCCCTGTTGTCGTTCGGCTCGCTGCTACGCCACGTCGGCGAAGCGAAGGCCGGCGAGGGTCTGCGGGAGGCCGTGCGCGAGGCGATCGCGGCCGGCGAGAAGACGGGTGACATCGGGGGCTCGCTGAACACCGCGGAGTTCACGCAAGCCGTGATCGACCGCTTCCAGGACTGCCTGTCGCCGACGAACTGAGCGCTCGCACGGGCAGGCCGCCGACGCGACGTCGACGTCCGCGCGGCGGGCGGGCGTCGCGTTCGAGAGCCCCGGCCGGACAACAGGTGGCACAGGCCCCCGGCGACCGGCTTCAGCCCGCGGCTTCCTCGTCGTTGCCCTTGTCCTTGCCCCAGGCCCCTTCGAGGACGGCCCGGGCGGACTCGAGAGCGGAAGGCGGCACGAAGACCGTCGTCCCACGGATCATGTCGTGCGCGGCCTGTCCCAGCTCGGCCACGTCGAAGTCCTGGCCATGCAGGAAACAGGGAATCCCCGCCTCGGTGAGCAGGTTCTTCGCCATTTGAGCCTCGATCGCGTTCGCGCCTTCGAGGAGCGGGGCATACTCGTCGCGCATTCGTTCCATGACCGACCAGCCTAGCATGAATCCGGCCGTCCCCGCGCGCGTGTGGACCGCCACCGGCTGGCTCGTCGCGGGGCGTCTGGGAGCCACCGCCTGCGGCGCTCTGTCGCTCTTTCTCCTGGCGCGCGGACTGCCGGTCGCGACCTTCGGCCTGATCACGTTCTGGCTCGGGATCTTCCTGCTCGTCGACGGCTGGACCGACTTCGGCTCCTCCGCCGTCGCCGTCCGCGAGAGCGCGCGCGAGCGTTGGGCGCTCGTCCCGATGCTGCGCGCCACGCGCCGCCTGCGCGGAGTGATGGCGCTCGTCGCGTGGTTCGTCCTGACCGCATTCTCGTTCGCTCGCGGCGAAACGGATGCGGGCTGGATCTCGCTCGCCGCACTCTATCCTCTGAGCCGAACGCTCGAGGCCTCGGCCATCGTCTACCAGGTCGAGATCGCCTGGCGGGTCCCCGTCGCGCTCCGGTTCGCGACGGCGGTCGCGCGGCTCGCGGGCTTCGCGCTCCTTCTCTACGGCGACGTCGAGCGTGTCGCCGCCTATCTGGGATGGCACGCCCTGGTCCAGACCGCAGGCAACACGGCGCTCTGGTTCGCGGCTCGCGCTCGCCTGCCGCTTTCCGCGATGCCGGTCGCCACCCCCGGTTCGCTGGCCGGGGTCCGTTTTTGGAGAGCCGCCCTTCCGCTCGGACTGGCCGGGGTCTGTCAGCAGGCGTACTTCTGGGTCGACAACCTCTTCCTGCGCGGCCTGCGCTCGCACGAAGAGCTCGGCCTCTACAACGCTTGCGTCCGGCTCCTGACCTTCGCCGTGCTGGTCGCGACACTGGCCACGACGGCGGCCTTGCCCTGGCTCGCACAGCACGAACGCCGCGGGGAACTCGGCGCATCGGTCGACCGCCTGGCCTGGCCTCCGTTCGTCCTCGCCTGCGTCGGCGTCGGCCTGGTCTACCCCCACTCCGGTGAGCTCCTCGCGCTCGTGTTCGGCGAACCGTACCGGGCCGCGGCCCCCACGCTGCGCTGGCTCTGGTTCGCCGTGCTCGTCATCTACGTCGGCGCCGGCCTGCTGACAGCGCTCGTCGCGGCCGGTCGCACGAAGGAGGTGCTGTTCTCGACCGGGACGGCCTTGCTCGTGAACCTCGTGGCAAACGCCTGCTTGGTCCCGAGCTACGGGATGGAGGGAGCGGCGATCGCGACGGTCGCGACCGAGGGCGTCCTGACCCTCCTCGTCTATGTCCTGTTGCGGCGCGCAGGGGACCGGCCGCTCGCGCGCCCCATGCGGTTCGTCGGAGCGTTGGTCCTGGGCGTCCTGCTCGGGGTGGCTTCGAGCATCCTCTGAGCGCGCCGGATCACTCGAATCGCTCGTTCGGCGTCCTGGACGATGGACTCCGCCTCTCCCCTCACTACCTTGAGCCCATGCGCGTTGGAATCGACTACCGCCCTGCCCTCGTCAACCGCGAAGGCATCGGCCGCTACACCCGCGAGCTGGTGCGGGCCCTGGTCGAGCTCTCGTTCGACGCCAACCTCGGGCTCTTCGGCTACACGCTGGCGGCGCGGCGCTTTTCCCTCGAGCAGCTCGGCCTGGCCGGCACGCGCGCGGAGCTCCTGCGGCTGCGCCTCCCTTCGCGCTGGATGCCCTGGCTCTTGAAGCGCCTCGGCAAGGGGGTCGACGACCTGGTCGGCGGGGCCGACGTCTACCACCACACGCAATACAACGCCCTCGCGGTCCGGGAAGCGGTCGAAGTCGCGACGTTGCACGATTGCATCTACATGCTCGACGTCGGCTACATGGATCCACGCGCGGCCGAGACGATGGCGACGCACGCGAAAGCGCTCGCAAAGCGGGCCCGGCGCATCCTCGTGCCGTCCGAGTTCGTCGGAGCCGAGGTGGTCATGAACTTCGGCGTCTGGCCCGAGCGCGTCGCCGTGACGCCGCTCGGCTGCGACCACGTCGCGCGCTCGATTCCTCCCGAGGGGTTTCCGCCGCCGAAGGAGCCCTATGTCTTGACCGCCTCGCGCGTCGACGCGCGCAAGAACCACGTGCGGATGCTCGCGGCCTTCGAACGGCTCGTGACCGAGGGCTTTCCCCACCGCTGGATCATCGTCGGGCCCGAGGGCTACGGTGCCGACGACTTCCGTCGCGCGCTGGCCAACTCGTCCGCTCGCGCGCGCGTCGAGTGGCGCCGCGAGGTCGACGACGACGAGCTGGTGCGGCTCATGAGCGGCGCCGACGTCTTCCTCTTCGCGAGCCTCAACGAAGGCTTCGGCCTGCCACCGCTCGAGGCGATGGCCACGGAGACGGCCGTCGTCACGAGCTGTGTCACGTCGATGCCGGAGGTCGCCGGCAACGCGGCCCTGTGCATCGAGCCGACGGACGTGGACGCGATCTTCGACGCGGTGCGCGGCCTCTTGCAGGATCCCGAAGCGCGTCGCGACCTCGCGACCCGGGGCGGCGTCCGGGCCCGTCACTTCACATGGCGCGAGACGGCGCGGCAGACCCTGCTCGCCTATCAGAAGGTGCTCGAACCGGGCGACGAGGACCGTCCGGGTCTGCGTCGCTCGCTCTGATTCTCGCCGGCCAGCTCGACCACGAGCGCGACCATCCGCGCGAGCCACACGACCTGCTCGCGCCCCCCGACCGCGGCACGAACGCGGGCTCGATCGACGGTCCCGGCCGCGATCCTCTCCAGCCAAACACCCACGGAGCGGGCGAGTCCCTCGACGTCGCGCGGATCGTCGAGCACCGTCCCGACGTGCGCATCCGACAGGAGCTCGGCGTTGCCGGCGCGGCTCGTCGTGACCACCGGCGTTCCACAGGCGAGCGCTTCCAGGACGACCAGCGGCGCGGGATCGCGGAAGGTCGGATGCACCAGGAGGTCCGCCGCGCCCAGCAAGCTCGCCATGTCCGGCTCGTGCGGGGTCCGCAGCCGAGCGCGGGGGACGCCGAGGCGCTCGAGCGCGCGCACCCAACGCTCGGGACGTCGCGGGCCGACCAGGACGAGGGTCCACGTCCGCTCGGCGAGCCGCGCCAACGCGAGCGCCAGACTCTCGATCCCCTTCACCCGCGGCTCGCGCGCCGCGAAGACCAGCACGGGCTGCGCCACGGGCAGCTCGAGTGTGGCCCGCCAGCGCGTGCGCTCCGCTTCGTCCGCAGGACGAAAGCGCGCGAGGTCGACGCCGTTGGGGACGACCAGGGACCGCGCGGCCACGTCGGGGACGAGGCTCACGAGCTCGCGACGCACACCCTCCGAGACACAGACCACGCGTCGCGCTCCGCCCGCGAGCAGGCGCGACTCGAGCGCCTGGAACAGAGCATGACGTCCGCGCGGCCGCGCCATGGCGTCCAGCCCGCGCGCTTCGCGCCGGGCCGCCAGGCTCGCGGCATGGCTTCCGGCATGGGGCCAGTAGAGGTCGACACGCGGCAGGTGACGGATCCCGATCGTCACGTCACAGCCCTCCGCCGCCGCGACGAGCGCCCGCGCGAACAGGCGCTCACGTCCCGTTCGCGTCCACGCGCGCGGTGGCCGCGGCCAGGGGACGTGCACCGCGCGACCCGGTGCGTCGGGAGCGTGTCGGGCGGCCAGTGCGAGCACCTCGTGTCCGGCAGCTTCCAGCGCCTGCGCGAGGGTGGCCAGCGCCCGTTCGGCTCCCCCACGCTGCGGGTCCCAGCGATCGATCAGGAAGCCGATCCGCGACACGCGACGGCTCAGCGCTCGAGCGAGAGCGGCGGCATCCCGTCCGCGATCCACGCGGCGACGTGATCGCGAATCGAGTCGCGCACGCGCACGAAGCCGGCCAGGCCCTCTTCCGATTCGGCCGCACCGGCAGGATCCGGAAAGGGCCAATGCAAAATTCGCGTTTGGGCCGGGAAGGTCGGGCAATCCCGTGCGGCTTCATCGCAGACCGTGATCACGAGATCGGGCGGATCCGTGAGGTGGGAGTCGACCGCATCGGACGAGTGGCTGGAGAGATCGATCCCGGCCTCGCCCATGACCCGGACGGTCGTCGGGTGAACGCCGGCCGGCCGCGTACCGGCGGAGAGGACATCGACCTTCCCCCGTGCGAGGTGACGGAGCCAGCCCTCGGCCATCTGACTGCGACAGGCGTTGCCCGTGCAGACGAAGAGAACGCGCGGATTGAGGTTCATACGATGAGGCACGGCAGCTTCCGAGCTCTTCTGACCAACGGGCGGATTGTGACCGGCTCGGAGACGGAAGTCCAAGGTGGCGCCCGTGACCGCCCGGGAGCCCTGCTACCCTGCGCCGATGCGGGTCGGATTCGATGTCTCCCCCTTGTCTCGCCCGTGTTCACCGGGCGTCGTCCGGGTCGTGCACAGCGTCCTGGACGCCCTCGAACACCGCGGGAACCTGGAGGTCGTCCGACTCGCGCCGCAGCCGGGCGTCCCCCTGCGCCGCTGGCGACAAAGCGAGCTCCCAGCGTGCGCCGTCCGGCTGGGGCTCGACGGGCTCCATTCGTTCACGTCGGCCTTTGCGCTGCGCGCCTCCGTCCCTCGCATCCAGACCATTCACGAGCTGCCTTGGCGACACGGCGTTAAGGAAAACGCCGGGCTCGCCCACCGCTTCTGGGCCGCGGTCGGCCCGCTGATCGCGGAGCGCGTGCTCGTTCCGAGCGAGTGCACGGCGCGCGACCTGCGGCGACGCCTCCTGCCGGGCAAGGACCGGATCCGGGTGGTGCCCTGGGGTGTCGGAGTGGCGGATGGTGCGGGCAGCGATGCCGGCGGCCCCGTCTTCGCGGACGAACCGCCGCCGGGGGTCGTCGACGAGGTCATGCTCGAGCGCTATCGCCTGTCGGACGACCCGTTCGTGCTCTGCCTCGGGAGCGTGCGACCGAAGAAGAACCTCGCTGCGGTCTTGCGAGGTCTCGCCACGGTCGTGCAGCAGGGAATCGAGCTCCGGATCGTCGTGAGCGGCGGCGACACTCCGACCCTGCGGCGCGATCTCGGGCTGGCGGCCGCGCTCGGTCTCTCGCGGCACGTTTCGACGCCCGAGACGATCGAGGACGCCGACCTGCCCGCGCTCCTGCGGCTCGCGACCTGCGTCCCCGTGCTCTCGCGCTCCGAGGGCTTCGGCCTGCCCGTGCTCGAGGCGCTGGCCTCCGGCACACCGGTGCTCGTTCCGCCCGCCTCGGCCGCGGCCGAGGTCGCCGGCGAAGCGGGCCTCGTCGTCGACCCGGACGATCCGGCCGCGGTCGGCGCCGGGCTCCTGCGCGCGCTGCGCGAACGCGAGGAACTGCGGCCCGCGTTGATCCGGCGCGCGGCCGAGTTTCCGTGGAGTCGCACGGCCCTGGCGATCGAACAGCTTTGGGACGAGCTCGCGTAGGTGTCATGACAAGCGCTCTCCCGCACGTCCTGTTCTCCGGGGTCGTGCTCGGACAACCGCTGGGAGGCGTGCGTCGGCACGCCGAGGCGCTCTTGCCGCGCGCCGCACGCCTCCTGGCACGAGGCGGCGGCAGCCTCACCGTCCTCACCGGCCGCACGCCGCCCTCGTTCGACCTCGGCCCGGACGTCGCAACGCTGGCCTCGAGCGTGCCCGCCGGGCCCCCGCTGACTCGCGCCCTCGCGGAACGCCGCGTTCTGCGCGACCTGCTCGCTCGCCGTCCGGACTTCGGGCTCGTCCACACCGGGCACCTGCCAGTTCCGAGCGCCCTGCCCGTGCCTTTGACCGTGACCCTGCACGACCTGCGTGACCTGCATGCGGGAGCTCCGTTGCTGCGTCGCCTCGTGGCGCGCCACGTGTTGCGCGCGACCGTGCGTCGTGCAGCGCGGATCCTCACGGTCAGCGAGACGGTCGCGCGCCAACTGCGCGAAGACTTCGGTGCGAGCGCGGTCGACATCGTGCCGAACGCGGGCGATCACCTCGCGGTCGTCCCGCGCGCGATGGCCGCAGCCGATGGCCCCTTGCTCCACGTCGGACACCTCGAACCGCGCAAGAACACGGGGCTGTTGCTCGAGGCCTTGGCACTCGACCGGAGCCTTCCGGACCTCGTGCTGGTCGGGAGCCCCAAGGGTAGTGCGCAAGCGGACTTGCTGCGCCGGGCGCAGGCGCTCGGAGTGCAGGGACGCGTGCATTGCGCGGGCGCGCTCGACGACGCGGAGCTCGCCGAGCGCTACGCCCGCGCGTCCTGCGTGGTGCTGCCCTCCTTCGTCGAGGGCTTTGGCCTCGCGGTGCTCGAAGCCCAGCGAGCGGGCTGCCCGCTCGCCATCGCCCGCGCCGAGGCGCTCCCCGAGATCGCCGGCGTCGACGTCCCGGCCTTCGACCCGCGCGATGCGAGCGACTGCGTCCGCGCCATCCACGCGGCGCGGGCGAGCTCGAGCGCGACGCTCGCGGAGGCCGCCCGCCGGGCCACCCGCTTCTCCTGGGAGCGCTCGGCCACGGTGCTCGTCGAGAGCTGGCGACGCGCGTCGGACGCGCGCTGAACCCGGAAGCCCGCTGAACAGGTGCTTCGGCGCCGGCCTCGGCCTCCGAAACACCCGATCCAGGGCGCTAGCAGCCTGATGAAAAAGTGCTTCGGATGCGATGCATGTGACCGGGAGGCCCGGCAGGTGCGCGAGAACGCAGGCGAATCGGTCGATTCGGCGAGGCTCTCGTGTGCCGGCCGGGCTTTCCGGACGCATGCAGCGCGCC
>JAJDEW010000036.1 GCA_029259595.1 Planctomycetota bacterium
GCAGGGCTCTCACGCAGGGCCAGGGCTGCGGACGACCGCGGAGCGCGGCATGGGTTGTCGGACGAGCCCAGGGATACGGCATGCGCGCGGGAAGACTCAAGTGATGAATCGGACACCTTCCGAGCGGGGGACGGTCTACCCCCAGCACCCCTTCGCGGCGCACGTCGCGGGCCGAGCCCCTCCCGCTTGCACGCCGCTCGATCACGCCTCTTCCCGGCTCCCTGGCGGGCGTTTCGGGCCGCTTCGGGCTCGAATGCGAAGCTGGGGTGTAGGCCCCATGAAACTTCCACGAACCGCACCACGGAACCGAAATCGACCGTCGAGTTTTTCCGGCAGATGTCCGAAAAGGGGTATCGAGATGAAACCTGAAACCCAATACGTCTGCCCGCGCTGCGAGTACCCGCTGATTCCGGTACACGCGGTCGAAGGGCGCAAACGGCGCGTGATCGCGCTGTCCTGTCCCGAGCCCTATTGCGACCACATGCAGCTCATCCCCCGGGATCGAGCCAACAAGGTGCTCCAGCAATTCGGCCAGGCCGGTCCGAGCGTGAAACGCGCCATCCACTGACCGGACACGAGGCCCCCCCGGGTGCGCGACCCGGGGGTGAGTCCCAGCCTTGATTTCGATTCGCGCCTCCTTCAAGCGCGGCGAGCCGGCCCCCGGCCGCCGCGCTGCTCGTTTCAAACGAGCGTAGGCAGCAAAGAGCGAGCGCCGCGCATCCCCCATCGGATCCGCGGCGCTCTCTGTGGTGAACAGCTCTTTGGGAGAAGAAGGTCTCGTCGTTCCCCGATCTCGTTCTCTGGAGCCGCGCCTTCGACGCCCTCCGAACGCCGGACTTCCCAAAATGGGACGTCCTTATGGAAGCTGCGGACTGTGCGCGCTCCCTCGCACCACGTTCGTCGCCAAAGCGGGTCGACTCGCCCACGCCGGCCGGGGCAGCGGTCCTTGCTAGAGTGGGCCCTGATGGCTGATCGAACAGGGGCGGGGCGGGCCGGGGTTCGTTTCACGCCGCCGGAGGTGGCTCGGCGGTTGGCGCGGGGGTGGGTCGAGGGGGAGCGGGTGCTCCTGGATCCGGCTTGTGGGAACGGGGAACTGCTCGTGGCGGCCTTCGAGCTTTCCGGCCGGGATCCTTCGTTGGCGACCCGCTTGCGGGGCATCGAGATCGAGCCGGAGCTGGCGCAGCAGGCTCGGGAGCGGTTGGGCGCCGTGGCGGGCCCCGCGGCGGCGGCCGGCATCGTCACGGGCGATGCCCTCGAAGGCCCCTGGCCGGCGGGAGCCTGGATCCTCGCGAATCCGCCCTGGATCAGCTTCTCGGGACGCCAAGCGCGGGCGGAGCGGCGTTCGGGCCCCGGGCTCGGCGGATGGCCGTCCCTGCACGGCGCCTTCCTGGCCCGCATCGCGGCGGAGGTCGCGCGCTCGCGCAGCGGGGCACGCGTGCTCCTGCCGGGCTCGGTGGCCGGGCTCGCGAGCTATGGGCCGCTGCGGGCCGAGGTCGAGCGGCATTGCGTCTTGACCTCGACCCCGCTCGAGCTGGGCGAGGACGTCTTCGCGGGTGTGACGGAGTCGACCATCCTGGTCGAGCTCGCCCCCCGCCGGCGCGGCACGCCCGCCTCCACCGGGGCTCCCTGGCAGCGCCTCGCGAGCGCGGACAGGTCCTGGATCCGGCGCCTGTCCGCCTTCCCGACCCTCGAGCCGGCGGCCTTCGGCGACCCCGGCGTCCACACGGGCAACTGCGCCCGTGAGCTCGTGCAGCGCAACGCGGCGCCCGCGGACGACCTCGATCCGACCCGGGTCGGTCTGCGCGAGGGGCGCGACCTCGTTGCCTTTCAGCTCGGTCCGCCGCAGGCCGGCCTGGCCCTGAACGTTCCGAAGGTCGGGGAGCGCCGCTTTCGGATCGCCGCGCGCGAACGCTTCCTGCGCATCCCCGTGCTCCTGCGCCAGACGGCCGATCGTCCGATCGCGGCCCGGCACGTTCCGCCGGGCTACTTCCGCAACAGCCTGCTCGCCTGCACGCCGCCGGCGGAGCTCGACCCCGCGGCGGTGGTCGCGATCCTGAACGGCGCGGTGGCGACCGCCTGGCACCGGGCCCACTTCCGCGACGCGCGCCAACGGACCTTCCCCCAGGTCAAGGTCGCCCACCTGCGCTCGCAACCGTTCCCCTTTCGTGCGCGGGACGACGCGCCCGGCCTGCACGACGAGCTGGCGCGGCTGGCCGGTGTCCTGGAGGACGCGCCCCCCGGATCGGCTGCGGCGGCGCGGGCGCGTCGGCGGATCGACGCACGGCTCTTCGAAGCCTTCGGTCTCGAGCCGTCGGAGGTCGCGCGGATCGAGGCGCTCGCCTGACGAGAACGCCGGTTGCCCGGCCGGCCGTTCTAGCGCTAGGAGCTAGGGCCTGGGCACGGACAACCGGCGTTCGCACGGTTGCTGAGGAGTGAGGCGGATCAGGTGCGGCCGAACATGCCGGTGGTGCCGGTCTTGCGCAGCTCTTCCTCTTCGATCCAGATCAGCTCGCCCGTGTCGATGTTCACGCACTTCAGGACGAACTGGTAGTAGACGTCCTGCTTGCGGGTGCCACCGGATTCGATCGACGAGCCCTTCTTCTTGTCGATCGAGCGCAGGCTGCCGTAGACGACGACGTCGGCGCCGATCTGCTTGCCGAACTCGCGCTGCATGTCCTCGCGCACGCGGCCGGAGCCCTGCTGGAAGCGGACCTGGTCACCGACCTCGTCCTGGCCGGCCTTGGCCGCGACGAAGCGGAACTTGCCGCTCTTCAAGAGCTGGTTCTGCATCTTGTCGGAGATCGCCGACGTGTCGATGTGCTCGCTGGTGCGGTTCTCGATGCCGCCCATGAGGACGATGACGCGCTTGTCGTCGCCCTTGCCGGGGTTCTCGAGGTAGTTCAGCGCGGGCGCGACGATCAGGGACTCGACCATCCCCGCGGCCAAGGTCTGCAGGTCGGTGGAGCCGTAGTCGATCGTCAGCGTCTCGACCCGGTTGGGATCGTCGTAGCCGACGGAGCTGCAAGCTCCGGCGAGGAGGGTCAGGGTGGCGAACAGGCTGGATGAGGTGAACGAGAGCTTCATGGGTCGGGTTTCCGGTTTCAGCGGATGGTGTTCGGAGTACGCAATGCGAGCTTCCACATCGACGCTTGGGGTGTGGGTCCCACGATCGAGAGGGTCTCTTGCCCTCCGCCGCCGATCGTGGCCGGCTTCCAGGATTCATCGAAATCGATCTCGAAACCGGCCTCGTCGAACCAGTCGACGCTCCATTCGAAGGCCAGGTTGATCGAGCGCTTGTTCTCGAGCTCGAACTGGACGAACAGACGGTCATTCTCGCGCTTGGAGCGCACGTTGACCATCTGCAGGCTCTTCATCAGCGAGCGGTTCGCGACCTCCGTTTCGGTCTCGCGCCCCTCTCCGCCGACGAACGTGTTCTGGGGTGTCCCCTTGCTCGGGCCCGAACAGGCCGCCGTCCACAGGACGGCCAGGAGGCAACTCGTGGTGATGGATCGTTTCATCGGATTCGTTCAGGGTTGTGTCGGCAAGGCGTCGGTCGCCGCTTCGCCGGCAGATACGCCGAGGGGCAGGGGCTCGATGAGCCGCCCTCCGACCGGATGAGCGTAAAGGTCTGGGCCGATCGTCCGGGCGAAAACGACCATCGTCTCCCCGGGCGCGAGCTCGAACGTGCCGAGGTGGCCGCGCTTGCCACCGATCGCCTCGAGCTCGAGCGTGTGTACACCGGGCGGCACGAACAGGCGACAGGCCTGCCAGGAGTCCGGCAACGTGCGCCACGAGCGCAGATCGGCGCGTTCGGTCAGAAGCGAGAAGACGTCGCCGACGACACGGCCGCCGACGCCGTACTCGTCCTCGAGCTGCTTGGTCATCTCGCGCTTCAGGACGCCGCGGACGACGGACTTCGTCGCCGTGAAGAGCAGCCGGTCCTGGAGGTTCTCTTCGGCCACGTCGGCGACGCGTTCGAGCACGTCGGTACGGACGCTCGTCGCGACCTCGAGCGCCTCGAGTCGCAGCCCGGTCACCGTCTGGGGTCGCTTGCGGAAAATCGGTACGGAGAAGGCGAGCACGCCGTCGTGCGTCGGCACGGCCAGGTTGCCTCCGACCTTGAACGGCCCCGTCCCGATGCCCGCGATGACGACGACGTTGGCCGCACCGTCGGGGCGCGGGACGTCCTCGCCGTACAGCTCGGTCCAGCGCCCGATGTCCTCGTCGCGCCCGAGCCGGGTCGCGAGGCGCACGAGCGCGTGACCGGCCAGCTGCATGCCGACGCCCTTCTCGTGCATCCGCACGTAGTCGACGTAGGCCTGGTCGGGCTCGCCGAAGATCTCGTAGGCCACGGCGGAGATGAAGTGGCCGAGACCGCCCGCGGCATAGGACTTCTCGTACAGCTTCTCCTCGGCTTCCAGCAGGGCGTTCGCGCGCTGGACCTCGACCCAGACGCCGTCGAGCTGCCCCAGCGCGAGGTAGGTCTGGGCGAGCAGGCAGTGCACGTAGACGCGCTCGAACCCCTCGCCTTCGTAGGCCTGCGTGGTGTCGTTCAGCGCCAGGCTCGCGAGCCCCTCCGCCAGGCGCTCGGTGCCGGCGAGCGCACGCCCCTCGATGTCCTCGGTGGCCGCGGCCGCGCGGTGGAGGGCGGCCTGCGCTCCCGCCCAGTCCCCGGAGGTGAACGCCACCAACCCGGACTCGGCCCCCGAGAGAAAGCCCGACCCGATCTCGTCCTCGTCGGCGTAGGCCGCGAAGGACGCCCCGAAGTGTCCTCTCTGGAAGTCACGGAAGGCCTGGCGGGTGCGCGTGTCGTACGACGCGCACGAGCTCGCCAGCACGGCCAGGGCGAGGACGAACGCGGCCCCCAGGGGCACGCGGGCCCCCGGGGTCGCTCCCCGCTTCTCGCTCTCGTGGTTCGTCGTCATGGCGCGCGCGTCGGGGTCATGCTCGGCCTCGGCGGCGGCGCGTTCAACAAGCAATTGGCTTGCCAAGCGCAAACCCGAACCGCCTCCAATCGGCAGCACGAAGCGACTACACTGGCCCCCATGGCCCCCCGCGGAACGAAGATCGTCGCCCAGTCCCCCCGCTCCCAAGCGTCTTCCGGGAAAGAAAGCCCGATGATGGGGCAGTTCTGGAAGGCCAAGAAGGAGGCCCCCGACGCCATCCTCTTCTTCCGGATGGGCGACTTTTACGAGCTCTTCCACGAGGACGCCGTGGTCGCCTCCCGGGCCCTGGGCTTGACCCTGACCTCGCGCTCGAAGGGCGCCGACCCGATCCCGATGGCCGGGGTTCCGGTCAAGGCCATGGAGGGCTACCTGATCCGGCTGGTGCGCATGGGACACAAGGTCGCGATCTGCGAGCAGCTGCAGGACCCGCGCGAGGTCAAGGGCATCGTCGACCGCGGCATCGTGCGGGTCGTGACGCCGGGGACGCTGACCGAGGACGACGCCCTCGACGCGCGCTCGAACAACTACCTGGCGGCGGTGTTCGCATCCCGCGAGCGGGCCGGTCTGGCCTGGATCGACCTCTCGACCGGACGCCTGCTCGCGAGCGAGGTGGCGACCTCCGCCGTGGCCGACGAGCTCTTGCGCATCCGTCCGGCCGAGGTCCTGTGGATGCCCGAGTTCGCGCAGGCCAACCCCAAGCTGCTCGACACGTTGGTGCACGAGCTGCGCGCGGCGACGACCGAGCGCGAGGGCTGGCGCTTCGACCGCGACACGTGCACGCGCGCGCTGACCCGCCACTTTCAGGTCCACAACCTGGCCGGCTTCGGGATCGAGGACGACTCGCCCATCGTGCGGGCCGCGGGGGCCTTGCTCGAGTACGTCGAGGAGACGCAGCGCGCCTCGTGCGACCACATCCTGCGCATCGAGAAGATCACGGCGACGGACCACCTGGTCCTGGACCGCGCCACCCGCTCGTGCCTCGAGCTGGTCGTCACCCAGCGCGAGGGACGTCGCGAGGGAACGTTGCTCGAGTCGATCGACGCGACCCTGACGCCGATGGGGTCGCGCCTCTTGCGCGAGTGGGTGCTCGGACCGCTGTGCCGCGTCGACGACATCAAGAAGCGCCAGAGCGGCGTGGCCGAGTTCGTCGACGCGCCCTTCCGGCGCGAGGACGTGCGCGGCTTGCTCGACGACGTGCTCGACGTCGAGCGGCTCGTCAGCAAGATCTCCACCGGGCGCTGCAACGGCCGTGACCTCGTGGCGTTGGCCGGTTCGCTGGCGAAGATCCCGCCCCTGCGCGCCAAGCTCGAGGACGCCTACTCCGCGCTCTTGGGCGAGCTGCGCGACGAGCTCGATCCGCTCGACGACGTCACGGGCGAGATCACGCGGACGCTGGTCGACGAACCACCGCTCACGATCAAGGAAGGCGGCCTGATCCGCGACGGCGTGTCGGACGAGCTCGACGAGCTGCGCACGATCGCTGGCGACGCGAAGAGCTGGATGGCGAAGTTCCAGGCCGAGGAGGCCGAGCGCGCGGGCATCCCCGGCCTGAAGATCGGCTACAACTCCGTCTTCGGCTACTTCCTCGAGGTCCCGCGCGGGCAGCTCGCGAAGGTCCCCGACAGCTTCACGCGCAAGCAGACGCTCAAGGGTGCCGAGCGCTACATCACGCCCGAGCTCAAGGAGTTCGAGACGAAGGTCCTGAAGGCCGAGGAGCTGGCGCGCGACCTCGAGTACGACCTGTTCGGCCAGCTACGCACGAGCATCGCCGGCGAGGTGCGCCGCATCCTCGACGCCGCACGCGCGTTGGCGAAGCTCGACGTCGTCGCCGGCCTGGCCCAGATCGCCGCCGATCACCGCTACGTCGCGCCCTTGATCACCGACGGCGACACGATCGACATCGTCGAAGGCCGCCACCCGGTCATCGAGCGCTCGACCGCCTGCGACAGCTTCGTGCCGAACGACACGCGCCTCGATCTGGCCGAGAAGCGCATCACGATCCTCACCGGCCCCAACATGGCCGGCAAGTCGACCTACATCCGCCAGGTCGCGCTGATCACGCTCCTGGCCCAGATCGGCTCGTTCGTCCCCGCCGAGTCCGCCACGATCGGAATCGTCGACCGCATCTTCACCCGCGTCGGCTCCGGCGACGACATCAGCCGCGGCGAATCGACCTTCATGGTCGAGATGGTCGAGATCGCGAACATCCTCAACAACGCGAGCTCACGCTCGCTCGTCATCCTCGACGAGGTCGGCCGCGGCACGTCGACCTTCGACGGCCTGGCGCTGGCCTGGGCGATCGCCGAGCACCTGCACGAGTCGATCGCCTGCCGCACGCTCTTCGCGACCCACTACCACCAGCTCACCGACCTCTCCCAACGCTTCACCGGCGTCGCCAACAAGAACGTCGCCGTGCGCGAATGGGGCGACGAGATCGTCTTCCTGCACAAGATCGTCGACGGCGGCACCGACCGCTCCTACGGCATCCACGTCGCCCGCCTCGCCGGCGTCCCGCGCACCGTCATCGACCGCGCCAAGGGCATCCTGATCGACCTCGAAGCCGAAGAAGAAGGCCTGGCCCAACGCATCCTCGAAGCCGCCCCCTCCGGCCCGAGCACCCCCCAACTCCCCCTCACCCCCCCCTCCAAGGTCGCCGAACCCGCCGGCCAACTCGGCCTCTTCGCCAGCGCGGAAAGCGAGGTCGAACGCGAGCTGCGCCAGCTCGACCTGGACGGCATGACGCCGATGCAGGCGTTGCTGAAGCTCCAGGAGTGGAAGCGCGAGCTCGGCAAGTCATGAACATCTGAAGACCGAGAGAGCAGCCGACCAAGGATCGAATCGACTTCACTTCTTCAGACTGCTTGGCGATCACCTTCAGCGGCGGTGCGCCGCGCCGTCCGCCGCATGCTGTTGTTCGGTGCGGTCCTGGCCAAGAGAACTCAATGCATCGTGGGTGAGGTCTTTCAATAGGGTCGTCTTGCCTGCGCTGTTCGGGCCCGCAACGACTTGCAACGGACTCTGCAACGAAACATCGAGCTTGCCCAGCCCACGAAACCGCTCAACTTCTACTCTGGAAACGTGCACGACCCAAACACGTCTCTCGTTCTTGTTTCAATCCTTGAAAGACTTTCTTGTGAGAGCCGGAGATCTTGGCGCATCAAGATGTGGACCCCGACCCGGCCGACTCCGCAATCGGTTCGTAGAAGTAGTAGCAGAGACCATCTGGGGCAACGACGAAGAACACCTGCTGCCGCTGACCGTCCCTCTCATCGACCCGCCAGTTCGCAGTCTTCACCCCCTTCGATTCAAGCTCGTCCCGCATGACGCCAATGTTCGTCACCTGTAGCGCGGCACCATCCTGCGATGGGTCGCGTCCGTTGGTCGTAAAACCGATCCGAATGCCATCGCGTTCAAGAACGACCGTTGGTGCTGGTTGGTCTCGGCGTTCGACTTCACGCATTCCGAACTTCTCGGAGTACCACGAACATGCCGCTTCGATGTCGGAGACTGGAAGCGCCAGAATGTCGTCCTGGTACGGCGATGCTGCTTTGAACTCTACCGAGATTTCCATGATGTGTCGTTGGTCAGCGGGAAATGCCATGTGTCGGGAGCGCCCAACGTTCCGGCTCAGCGGCGGGCCGCGAAGCGGACTGTCCGCTGCAACCGGTTGTTATGCCGCGCCGTTTCCATCGTCGGATTCGTTGACTGCTACCCTGTTCCAAGGCTACCTCCATCGCTCACGCCTCCATCTTTGGCGGCTTGACTGCCCAATGCTCCTGATACTTGGGGCCGTCTGATCTCGGCTTAGTGCCAGGCTCACGGATCTGGATGGTCAGCGGGATCGGGAAGTCAGTACCGATGATCGCCGCCTCGCCGGGGCGCAGGTTGGGTAGGAATGCCGAAGCGGCCCGATCAATTTCACCGCAGGCGCGCTCCACCACTTCGCGATCACGGTCGTTCGTAAGCCGGTGCACGATCAGGGTACCCATCTGGCTCAGAACACCCTCCGTGATATCGCGTGGCCGCTGGCTGGCCAGACAGATACTCAGGCCGTACTTGCGGCCTTCCTTCGCAATCAACTCAAAAGCATCGAGCTTCGCGGTATAGTCCTCCGCGCCGATCTGGCGGCCAAGAAAATTATGCGCTTCGTCCACCAGGATCACCGTCGGCTGCTGGTGAAACGATCCACCGCGAGCTTTGGTTAGCAGGTGCCGGCCGATGACGTTGGCGATGATCTCGCGGGCACGAAACTCGTAGGCGATTCCGCTTAGGCAGATTCTCAGTAACTTGCCTGTCCCGTTGATGATCTCATCGATCCTTTTCGTCAACGCGGGTTCCGTGTCCGGTTGGAAGACGCACTTGAAGGCGGGGGACGTAAGGACGCCGTTGATGCGTGCCACCAGCGACAGGCAATGAGAGAAGTTACCGTCTTCTTTGCCCCATTTGCTTGTAACCTCACCGTAGGCAGTTGGCCACACGCATTCCTGCTCGATCTGCTTGACCAGCATCCTCACATCGAAGGGCTGGCGCGGGTCGTCCAGTTTGCTCGACACACCTGGCTGGTTCTCCGCCGCTTCTATTGCCGTCTTCGACTGGTTGATCTTCTCGACAAAGCCATTCGGAGCCAGTTGAGGCTGTAGCTTGGCAAGCCGCAAACTTCTCATCGCCGCGCGCAACTTCGGACCCTGCACCTTGCCGGCCGGCTCGAAGAGCGCAATGAAGTCTGACTCCAGGAAGGACGTTGGCGGCAAGGAGCACGATGTCGAGGCTGCCGCCTTCGCGACCGGTTCGCCCAGATGACAGTGTACGACGCCAACCCCTGCAAACTCCCGATACTCACCGGTGGCGTCGATCAGAATCAACTTCGCCTGGTACTGAATGCACTCCTCGATGATGCGCGCAGTCGTCCAACTTTTGCCGCCTCCGGTTGCCCCGAGGATTGCGCAATGACGGCCGAACAGCCGCTCCGGCTTCACGGTGACAAGGCTCTCCTGCGCCACATCGATCGCGCCGAGGTTCAAGACCACGGGTTCGTTGTCATCAGCAGCGTGCTCCATCAGGCGTGGCAGCAGGGCGATGAACCGATGCGGGGCGGCGTAGATCCGATCCCCAAGGCGCGGGTAGGCATCCACACCTGCGGTTACTCGCAGGTCATCCATAGCGACACAGCCCAACAACTGAATCTGCCCCAGCGCGTCCAGGTCGCTGTTTCCAGCGAAGTCGCGTCGGATGGAGCGGCGCTCTGGTTCCCGCAGGCGGATTTCGGCGATGCGGCCCAACAAAAGGCTTTGCTGGCCCTCGATCAGGACGAATTCGCCGACCTCGCCGCGGCCGTAGCGGCCACCGGCAAAATGAGAACCGCTAGGATTTCCAGCCTCGCTGAGATTGACGCCCACCGTTCGGGCAGTAATCGAGGAGGCCACCCCAAGAAAGAGTTCAGGGCGCAGCAGCCCTTTGGGGAAGGTCTCATCGATGCTCAAAGTGCTCATGACTCCCTCGTCGCGCCCTTGATGGCCTTCAGGAGGGTGTCCGCCGGCGTCAGCGATTTCAGGTCGGGCATCATCTGGGCAAATTCGCCGAACGACGCTGTGATGAACCACACGTCTTCACCACGACTGCTCAGGTCGAACAGTCGTTTCCAATTCGAATTCCCGCTCGCTTCGTTCTTACGCGCATCAGGATCTACCACGATCACACGCAAGTGCGGGTTCGACTGCACGGCCCCCAGAAGCGGCTCGGCCAGATGATCGTCATTGAAGCCGAAGCCCACGGTCAGCAGGCACGTATTCGGTTCGCGCACTGCGGCAAGATACTGTGCCATCGATTCGAGATGGGGTTGGACGAAGCTCTGCTGGTACTTCCCCCGCGCGGGGTAGATTAGGCAGGCCTCGGCAGGGGTCGGCTTGTCCTTTTCGCAAATCGTTCCGTCCCCGCCCTTCGCCCAGTTGACCGAGCCATGGAGCTTGTAGAGCAGGAACACTCCTTCGAGGTACTGCCCAAGGTCGTCGCCGCTTCGCGGTCGCCGGATGATGTCGTAGCCGAAGAATCGAGGGTCATACCGACGAGGAGCTGTGAAAGAGAATCCGTCGAGTGCTACTCCGCCCAGCGCGGCGGCGGCCCGTTCGTAACAAATGTCGTAGTTCGTCGTGAACACCTTCAGGCGTTGATCACGAACACGCCGACGGGAGAGGCGATGCAGAAAGGTCTCGTGGTCGTTCAGCTTGTTGTGGTCCAGGAACGTCGAGCATTGATCGAGAATCACTTGTTTACTGGAGTTCAAGAACTCGCTGACGACCTCATCTTGGTTCACTTGCAAGAAGGCCTCGACTCTGGATAGGAGGGCTTCGATGTTCTTGTCCGCGAGATCGTGATTGACCTTTTCCGCCGTCCCTCTGGCTTCCTCCGTCGGTTCGTCACCTACAGCATGTTCCCAAAGATCCAGCAAGGATGGCCCGCCCGCGGATCGCGAACATCCGGAACCGGCGAGAACCACGAGATGTTGCATCTGCAGGGATGCGAGTAGCGTGTTCTTGAGTTTGTCCATGGCGTTCCGCACACCTTGCTGGCTCTCGTCGCCCGTGCTCTCGGCGGCAAGCGCAAGCCAGCCGCCCGAACCAGGTATCCGGAACGCGGGAAACGCTTTCTGCTGCTCGTGCATTGTCATTCGGGCTGTGGCCTCCTTCTCGGACACTAAGGCTCCTCGTTCAGCGATGGTGATAAAGCGGCATAACGCCTTGTCGATCAGTGGTGGCCGCGGGAGCGAGCGACGCGAGCGAAAGCGGCCATCCACTACATCGGCGCGTTGGTCAGCTGCCCGTCAACGCGTTGTTCACGGCATCCGTCTGCGAACATGGGCGAGCAGTTCGTTCATCTTCTCTCGAAACGGAGGCCAGTCCCATTCGGGATCTGTGTGCACGAACAGACGGAGACTCTCAAAGTCCTCAGTCTGAGGCCCCGGAATACTCTCTTCGATCTCCCGCATCAAGCCCAGCGCGACCGGGTCGTGCTCGATGACTTGGATGCGTTTCTTGCAAAGCGAGGTCTTGTACTCAGATCCACTACTCGATTGGTGCGCATAGTTGACGAGACGCGACTCCATTCCTGCCGCCCATTCCGCATAGGTCTCGATCCTCAGTTCGTTGAGCTTCCGGCGCCACTCGCGTTTCCACCGAAACCAGGATGAGCATTCGGTGAGCGCCCAGCCGACTACCACCCCGAACAACGGGAGTACTGCATCTGTCAGTTCCATGACGGTGCCCCTTGTCTGCCTAACTCCGATTCGACGGACTTGCGTAGCGGAGCCCCGTGGCGTTCGACAGGTCTGTGTAGCGCGAGACCTGACACCTACGAAGCGCCTTCATGATGGCCGTTCGAGCGTATGCTCTTCCGGAGTCGTCCCCCATGGAACAAGTCTGCATAACGTCCCCGCTCCCGACCG
>JAJDEW010000037.1 GCA_029259595.1 Planctomycetota bacterium
GGCGGGGAAGAGCCATTGCCATCCGAGGCTCGTCTCCGCACTGGGGTACTTGCGACGGAGGGCGCCCGGTAGCTCGACGCGGCCGGCGCCTGCTTCGAGGTCGGCGCTGTGTTGCCGGCGCACGCGGGTCAGTTGCCCGTCGAGGGGCTCGCGGAGGGAAGCCGGGAGGATCGCGACGCGGTCGCGTCCGCCCTTGGGGGAGCGGATCGTCAGGCGTGGGGCCTCCAGGTCGATGTCCTGGACCCGCAGACGCGCGCACTCGAGCAGCCTCAGGCCGGCGCCGTAGAGCAACTGGACTTGCAGGCGCGGGAGGCCCTCGACGGCATCGATGACGCGCCGCACCTCTTCGCGCGACATCACCACGGGGAGGTGCCGGGGGCGCTTGGCGCGCACGAGCTCGTCCAGCCAACCCAGCTCCTGGGACAGGACGCGGCGGTGCAGGAAGAGGATGGCGGCCAGGGCCTGGTTCTGGGTGGAGGCGGCGACCCGCTTCTTGGTGGCGAGGTGGTTGAGGTAGGCGGTCGCCTCGGGCGCGCCGAGTTCTAGGGGGTGGCGGAAGCGGTGGAAGCGCAGGTAGCGGCGGATCCAGTGCTCGTAGGCGCTCTCCGTGCGGCGGCTCATGTGGCGCACTCGCACGGCATCGCGGAACGCTCTCAGGAGTGCGGCACCCCAGCGCGCGGCGGGAGCGCCGGGGTCCAGGTGAGGCGCGGTTCCTCTCGGGGATCGGGGCACGAGCAGGAGACCGGTCGTCGCGGCCGGAGGTTGCGGAGGTTTCCGCCCGCTTTCCCAACCACGCGCTTCCTCGCTACATGCGAGTGGAGAGTCCGGGCCGAGTCCGGGCCGTCAGCGGTCTACGTGACCCTGAGCGTGTCCCCCGGGTCCCGCTCGTGTGCCCGAAGTGGCCCGGGCGGCGGGTACGATCTCGGTGGAGCGCACGGATGCCACGCCGGCGCGCTGGACAGCATGCAAGGCCGCCCCTTGGAGCCCGAGCCGAAGCCCGACCTCGAAGACCTCGTCACCGCCTTCATCGAGGCGCGCGAGCGGGGCGAGGCGGTCGACGCGTCGAGCTTCGCCGCACGCCATCCCGCCGTGCGGGCCGAGCTCGAGGCCGTGCTCCGGGGACTGGAGAGCACCGAGGCGCTCTTTCCGCGCGGCTTCTCCGATCTGCCGGAGCGCGTGGGCGCCTACCGCGTCCTGGGCGAAGTCGGGCGCGGGGGGATGGGGCGCGTGCTGCGGGTCGAAGCTCCCGGAGTCGACGGGGCGCCGCCGACGATCCGGGCGCTCAAGCGCCTGCACGACTCGCTCCAGCACGACCCGCGCGCGCTCGAGCGCTTTCGGCGCGAGGGCGAGGCCCTGGAGCGCGTGCGGCATCCGAGCGTCGTGCGCCTGTTCGAGACCGGGCTCGATCGCGGTCGTCCCTATCTCGTCATGGAGCTGGTCGAGGGCGAGAGCCTCGCCGCGCGCATCGCCGCCGCGCGTGAGGGCCGGACCGAGGTCGAGCTGGTCGGCGAGGGAACCGCGCCCGTGCGCGCCGCGCGGCTCGTCGCGCAGATCGCGCGCGCCGTGCAAGCGGCCCAGACGGAGGGCGTGCTGCACCGCGACCTGAACCCGCGCAACGTGCTCCTGCGTCCGGACGGTCGGCCGGTGGTGGTCGACTTCGGACTGGTGCACGCCGAAGGCTCCGACACGCTGACCGTGACCGGCGACGTCGTCGGCACGCCGCAGTACATGGCCCCCGAGCAGGCCCTCGGGCTGCGCGTCGATCCGCGCGCCGACGTGTTCGGGCTGGGGGCGATCCTGTACGAGCTCCTGACGCGCGAGCCGCCGCGGCCGGGCGACGAGCCCTTCGCGTTGCTCCATGCCGCCAGCACGCGACCCGTACCGGATCCGCGCAAGCTGGACCCTCGCCTTCCCCGCAACCTGGCGCGCATCGTCCGGAAGGCGACCGGGTTCGACCCCGCCTGGCGCTATCCGACGCCCGGTGACCTGGCCTTCGACCTCGAGGCGATCGTCGACGGGCGTCCGCTCAGCATCAGCGGGATCGGTCCGGTGCGGTTCGCGCGCGAGTCGTGGATGCTGCACCGTCGCGCCTTGCTCCTTTCCGGCGCCGCGCTGGGCTTCGTGGGCGCGCCGCTGTTCTACTGGGCCGGCTCGTTGCGCCACGTGCGGCCGGAAGAGATCGAATTTGCACGGATCGAATTCCTGGTCGCCTGGCTCGACGGCGATCTCGAGGAAGCGCAGGTGGCGCAACGGCGCCTGGAGGAGCTCGACCCGGACGATCGCTTGACGGAGTTCTACCGGGCGTTGGCGCGCGGCGAGCTGCTCGCCAGTTCGGAGGATCCGATGGTGCAGACGCTGATCACCGGCGAGACCTACCGGTCGGAAGGGCGCAACGACGAGGCGCTCGAGATGTACGACATCGCCTGGAAGTTCCAGCCCGACACGCTGATCCTGCCGCTGCTCGCCGCGCGGGCGTATCTCGCCGCCGGCCGCTTCGACAAGGCCCACGAGGCTTACCAGCACGTCGTCATGCAGCTCTTCGCGTCCACGCGGATCCACCTCGAATTGAGCGAGGCCTTCGAGGGCGCGGGTCACGCGGCCGACGTCGTGCTGGCGCGTCAGACCGCGCGCCAGACGGACGCTGCCGACGCCTACGTCGCGCTCGAGCTGGCCCGTGCCTACGCGGCCGCCGGCGAGCCGGAGAAGGCCGTCACCGAGGCCGCGCGCGCGCGGACCCTCGACCCGAGCGGGATCGACGCCCGCGTCGCGCGCCGCGTCGAGGAGTTGCAAGCGCGCGGAGCTGCGACGGCTGCCGCGGACCTCGCGGAGCTCTTCGAGCGCGCGCCGGACTGAGCCTGCTTCCATCCCGAGCTGGGACGCCCCTCCGGCCCGACCGGTCGCTTTCGCCGGCCGCTCGCGTGCGGTGCCGATGTCCGCAAGGCGCTACCCGACACCGAGTTGGACCGAACGGTGACAGGATCCTGGGCTGGAGGCGGACGCGACCGCGAGGCTCAGCGCGCCCAGAACGGTCGGCGCGCGCCACTGCCGAAGCCGAACACCGCCTGGGCGAAGATCGTGTCGGCGCCGTCGTCGGGGCCGTCGCTCCAGGTGTGCTCCCAGCCGAAGGCGAAGCGCAGGTTCGCATTCACGAAGGTGCTCACGAACACTCCTCCGGCCTGCGTGTCGAGCCGCGGCGTCACGAGGTCCTGGACGGTGTCGAAGCGCGTGCCGAGGAAGGTCGCAGCGGTCAGGCCGACCTGGCCCCAGACGTGCAGGCCATTCGGTTCGTCGGTCGAGCCGTTCGGGCGCTCGAGCCAGGCGCGCACGACCTCGAGGCCGGCGTGCACCGGCCGCTCGCCGCGGCTACAGCGCACGGCCAGGTCGAAGCCCGCCATGTGGTCGTGCAGCGAGTCGTTCGCGTCGGGCTTGCCGCGGTACAGGGAGAGCCCCGCGTCGAGCGAGCGATCCGCGTCGCCCAGGGCCCACTCGAGCGTCGTGACCGAGGCGAAGGCCTCCTCGCCCTCGATCCCGACGATCGGAAGGTCGCCCGCGTTCAGGGCCTCCGCCGTCCACGTGAAGCACGCCGCACCGTCGTCACGCCGTCCGGGCGAGGCGAGAAAGGCGGACACGCCCGACTGCACGAAGCCTTCGTCGCCCAGGAAGCGCCGCGTCAAGAGCGGGCGCGTCACGTGCGGCAGGTCGAACGTGCGCAGCTCGTTGTCGCCGCCGAAGACCGAACGGAAGCGCCCGAAGCGAAAGCCGAAGTCCCAGGGCGAGTCGGCCAGGAAGGGCCAATCGCGCAGGGCGAACCAGGCCTCTTCCACGCGCGCTTCGAAGTCGTTCACGGGATCGGCGACGAGGCTCAGGATGACGAGCGCCTGGGCGCGCTCGTCGCCGCCCAAGGCCGGGGCCGCGAGGTCCAGGTCGACCTGGCGGACGCGCATGCGGTCGTCGATCGCGTCGCCGTCGGCCGTGCGCACGACCGAGTCGTCGATGCGCCCGACGACGTCGGCGTGCACGGACAGCTCGAGCTCCTCGAACCAGCGCGTCGACGGTTCGACCGGGAG
Organism: Planctomycetota bacterium; assembly: GCA_029259595.1. GTDB lineage: Bacteria > Planctomycetota > UBA1135 > UBA1135 > OFTM43. Next base: position 4,068 of record JAJDEW010000037.1, read on the forward strand.
CGTCGACGGCGGCGGCGTCGCGCCGCTTTGCACGGCGACGCAGGCGACGACCAGCGCCGCGATCAAAGGAGCGTCTCCAGCAGCGCGCGCAGGTGCGGCTCGACCGTGTCCGCCAGGCGCTCGTGCCCCTCGGCCGTCGGATGCAGACCATCCGGCAGGTTCAGCTCGGGTACGCCGCCCACGCCTTGCATGAAGTACGGGACGAAGCGCGCGCCATGCTGGTCGGCCGCGCGTCGAAAGAGCGCGGCAAAGCCCTGCTCGTAGTCCACGCCGTAGTTGGTCGGGATGCGCATGCCCAGGACGAGCACCGCCAGCCCCCGCTCTCGCAGGCGCCGCAGGATCGCGTCCAGGTTGCTCTCGATTTCCTCCAGCGGGATCCCGCGCAAGCCGTCGTTGCCGCCCAGCTCGACCACGACCAGCTCCGGCTCCTGCGACAGGAGCCACTCGAGCCGGCGCAGTCCACCGGCCGTCGTGTCACCGCTGACGCCGGCGTTGACCAGCCGGAAGGGGAGTCCGTCTTCCGCCAGGCGCGCTTGCAACAGCGCCGGAAAGGCCTCGTCCTTCGACAGGTGCAGGCCGGCCGAGATGCTGTCGCCGAGGAAGACGACGAGCGGGGCGTCGGCCGGGATGGCGACGGCGGCCGTCGCGCGCGGCTCGCGCTGCGCTGCGGGCGGGTCGTCGGATCCCCCGCACGCGAGCGGAAGGCAGCACCCGACGAGGAGCGCGCCATGGCGTAGCCGTCGGGCCAGGGGGATTCGGGCGAACACGCCGGCACGATAAGGCGCCCGGAGCGGCGTTGCACGCCGATCCCCGCTCCCGTCGGTCCCGAACGGCTCGAGACCGGAGTGCGCGCCGTGTGTCAGATCGAGGCAATCGTGGTCGCGACTGGGGCTTGCAGCTCGTACCCGGCGCGACGTCCCCGTAGGTTGGCGTCCGGCATGGCGCATGTTCCCCGCATCGAGTGCCGCGGCCTCGGGAAGCGTCTCGCTTCGGGCTCGCGGATGCTCACGATCCTCGACGAGGTCGACCTCGCGGTCGAGCCGGGCGAGTTCGTGGCGGTACGCGGGCCGTCGGGCAGCGGCAAATCGACCCTGCTCGGGCTCCTGGCGGGGTTGGATCGACCGAGTGCGGGCGAGGTCCTTCTGCAGGGGCACTCCCTGAACGGGCTCTCGGAGGACGAGCTCGCCGATCTCCGACGCCAGCACGTGGGCTTCGTCTTCCAGGCCTTCCAGCTGCTCGGGAACCTGACGGCGCACGAGAACGTGGGGTTGCCGCTCGAGCTCCTGGGCGTGCGGGATGCACAAGCGCGGGCGGAGGCGCTGCTCGCGCGCGTCGGTCTGGCGGAGCGGGCGCACCACTATCCCTCACAGCTCTCGGGGGGTGAGCAGCAGCGCGTGGCCCTCGCGCGCGCCTTCGCGCCGCGGCCGAAGATCCTCTTCGCGGACGAGCCGACCGGCAACCTGGACGCGGCGACCGGCGAGTCGATCCTGGCCCTGTTCGGCGAGCTGCGGGCCGAGACCGACGCCAGCATCGTGCTCGTGACCCACGACGAGGCCGTCGCCGCCCTGGCCGACCGCACGATCCATCTCGAGCGCGGGCGCGTCGTCGCGACGTCCGATGCCGGCCGCTCGGAGCCCGTCGCCACGCCCGCCGACGCCGGATGAAGGCGCGCTTCGCCCTGTCGATGCTCGCGCGCGAATCGCGCGGCGCGCGCGGTCGGCTCGTCTTCTTCGCGAGCTGCATCGCGCTCGGCGTGGCGGCCGTCGTCGGGGTCGCGTCACTCTCCTCGAGCATCGAGGCGGGCATTCGCGCGAGCTCGCAGCGCCTGATGGCGGGCGACATCCGTGTCGAGGGCCGACGCGAGCTGCCCGACGAGGTCGGCGCGTTCTTCGACGCGCCCGAGTTCCAGGGCACCGAGCGCGCCGACCTGCGCGAGTTCGCGACGATGGCGTCGCGGCCGGCAGGGGAGGCCGCCGCGAGCGCTGGCGCGCGGAGCCTCCTGGTCGAGCTCAAGGTGGTCGAGGGGGCGTATCCGTTCTACGGCGAGGTCGTGCTCGACCCACCGGGTGCCTTCCACGAGCTGCTCGCGCCCGACGCGGTCGTCGTCGCGCCCGAGGTCCTGTCGGCCTTCGGACTCGGCCAGGGCGACGAGCTCGAGCTGGGCGGCGCGCGCTTTCGTATCGCCGCCACCGTGCTGGAGGAGCCCGACCGCATGGGCTTCTCGCTGGTGCTCGGTCCGCGCGTCTTCCTGTCGCAGGCGGCGCTCGAGCGCACGCACCTGGCCGGCATCGGGAACCGCGTGCGCTACAAGGCGCTGTTCAAGCTGCCGCCCGGCTACGTCGGGGACCTGGACGAGCTCGAGGAGCGCATCGAGACCGAGCTCGAGAACGCGCCCTGGCTCAGCGTGCAGAACCACGCCGACGCGCAACCGACCGTGCGTCGCGCGATCCGCAACACGGAGCGCTTCCTGGGTCTCGTCGCGCTGCTCTCGCTCTTGCTCGGCGGTGTCGGCGTGGCCGAGATCGTGCGCACCTGGATCGAAGGTCGGCGCGGGGCGATCGCGACGCTGCGCTGCCTCGGCCTGCGTCCGCGCGAGATCCTCGTACTGTACGTGCTGCAGATCCTCGTGATCGCGCTCGTCGGCAGCGGCGTCGGCGCCGCGCTCGGCGCGCTCGTGCCCGGGCTGCTCTCGCGCGCGGCGCCGGACCTGCTGCCGCCCGAGCTCCTGGGAGGCCTGCGCTTCGACGCGATCGGCCGCGGGCTCTTGCTGGGCGCCTGGGTGGCCTTCACCTTCGCGCTGCCGCCGCTCTCCGCCGTCTACCGCGTGTCGCCGGCGCGCGTCCTGCGCAGCGACGTGCAGCCCCTCCCTCCGCCGCGCGCCGTCGTCTTCGGCTCGGCCGCGCTCTTGGTCGTCGGGATCTTCCTGAGCGCGCTCCTGCAGGCGGACGACCTCGAGCTCGCGGCCTGGTTCACGGGCGGGCTCGTCGCCGTGGCGCTCGTGTTCTTCGGTGTCGCGCGCGGCTTCGTCGCGCTGGTCGGCCGCGTTCCGCGCCGGCGTCTGCCACCGGTCCTGTGGAACGGCATCGCCAACCTCGCGCGGCCGCAGAGCGGGACGATCGCCGGCGTCATCGCCATGGGGCTCGGCATCCTGGTCGTCTTGAGCCTGATCCTGATCGAGCTACGGCTCGAGGACGAGCTGGCCGGTGCGCTGCCCGAGGAGGCGCCGACGTCGTTTCTCGTCGACATCCAACCCGACCAGTGGCAGGGCGTGCGCACGCTGCTCGACCAGCACGGAGCCGAGGCGGTCGACTCCGTCCCGGTCGTGATGGCGCGCCTCGCGGCGGTCGACGGTGCGACCGTCGAGGAGCTCTCCGAGCGCCGCGGCGGCGGACGGCGCAACCGCTGGGTGCTGACGCGCGAGCAACGCCTGACCTACCTCGACGAGCTGCCCGCGGACAACGAGATCCTCGCGGGCGAGCTCTGGAACGACCCCGAACGCGCGGAAGTCAGCCTCGAAGCGGACTACGCCGAGGACCTCGGCGCCACGATCGGCTCCACGCTCGTCTTCGACGTCCAGGGCGTGCCGATCGAGCTCGTCGTCTCGAGCATCCGCTCGGTCGTCTGGCAGAGCTTTGCGATCAACTTCTTCCTCGTCGTCGAGCCGGGCGTGCTCGAGTCCGCCCCGCAGTTTCGCATCGCCGCAGCGCGCCTCGCGGAAGCCGACGAGCAGCCCTTCCAAGACGAGCTCGCGCGCGCCTACCCCAACGTCACCTTCCTGCGCATCCGCGCGATCCTCGCCAAGATCCTCGCGATCGTCTCGCGCCTGACCTTCGGCATCCGCGGCCTGGGCGCCCTGACGGTCGTCGCCGGTCTCCTGATCCTCTTCGGCGCGATCGGCGCCACGCGCCTGCGCCGCGCGCGCGAGGTCGCGCTCCTCAAGACACTCGGCCTCTCGCGCGCCAAGGTCGTGGCGCTCTTCGCCGGCGAGTACGCGCTGTTCGGGCTCGTCGCCGGCCTGCTCGGGGCCCTCGGCGCCTACCTGCTGGCCTGGTCCTTCCTCGAGCACGTGATCGAGGTCCCGGCCGAACTCTCGCCCGCGCCCCTGTTCACCGCCGTCCTCGCCGCCGGCGCCTTCGCCGTCGTCGCCGGCCTGACCGCGAGCCTGCGCGCCCTGGCGACGCCCCCGGTCGCGTGCCTGCGGACGGCGGACTGAGGTACCGGGCCCGCACGCTCACGTTCTTTTTTCTGCAACGCACCGAGCTCGCGCGGCATCGGTAGCGTGATGGACATGGATGCGAAGGTCGGTGCCGCGCTCGAGCCGCGGGTTCTGCTGGCGCAGGCGGGGTGGATGCGCGGGCTCGCGCGGCGCCTCGTCGGCGAGAGCGAGGCCGACGCGGTGGTGGCGGAGAGTCTGGCGACGGCGCTCGCCCGGCCGCCGCGGGAGGCCGGCCGACTCGGGAGTTGGCTGCGACGGGTCGTCAAGAACACGGCCCGGCAACGGGTGCGCGCCGAGGGGCGCAGGCGGCGGCGCGAGCAGGCCGTGGCGCGAGAGGAGGCCTTGCCGTCGACGGACGAGCTCGTCGGAGCGGCGGAGCTCCAGCGCAAGCTCGTGGCCGAGCTACTCGAACTCGCGGAGCCTTCGCGCTCGACGCTGCTCCTGCGCTTCTTCCACGGGCTCGAGCCGGCGGCGATCGCCCGGAGCACGGGCGTGCCGGCGGGGACGGTGCGCAGCCGCTTGAAGCGCGGGCTCGAGGAGTTGCGCGGGCGCCTGGACGCGCGCTTCGGCGAGCGGCGGACGTGGGCGCTCTCGCTCGGGCCGTGGTTGCGTTCGCATGGCGATGCGGGCGTCGCGGCGGGGAAGTTCACGGCGGGCGGAATCGTGCTCGCGGCCTGGGGCAAGCTCGTGCTCGTGGCCGTCGCGACGGCTTGCGCGCTGGTCCTCCTGCGGGGCTGGGGCCGGAGCTCGAGCCCGCCGGAGCCTGTCGTCGTCGCGCCGGCGACCCAGCTCGAGGTCGCGCCCTTGGACGAGCGCGCCCGGGCAACGGCCGAGCCCGCCGACGTCGTGCTCGCGACGGACGACGAGCGCGTGGCCGTGCTGGCCGACGAGGTCGCGCTCGCACCCGCCACAGGCTGGGCGGGTACCGTGCGGAGCAAGGCCGGCGCGCCGCTCGAGGGCGCGACCGTCACCCTGTTCCGCAAGACGCCGGACGACTGGGCCCGCGGGGAGGTCCTTCACGTCGCGACCACCGACGAAACCGGGCGCTACGAGCTGCCGCACGAGGAGGGCGGAGCGCTCCGGCTCGTCGCGACCCATGCGAACCACGAAGAAAGCGGCAAGGACGTCGACGCGCCCGGCGAGGGCCTGGACTTCGCGCTCTACCCGACGGTCGAGCTGGTCGGGACGGTGCGTGACGCCACGACGGGAGCGCCGATCGAGGGAGCGCAGGTGAACTGCCGTGCCCAGGTTGCGTGGAGCAACGCGTCGGGCCGCTTCTCGATCCCGAAGCTGCCTCTGGGGCTGCGCTGCGAGCTGGCGGTGCTCGCACCGGGCTACGCTCGCCACGACGAGGCGCTCTTTCCCGCTGAAGACGAACCCTGCGAACGCGACGTCGTGCTGGAGCCGGGACTGCCGTTGCGGATCGAGCTCGTCGACGCGTTCACCGACACGGCGGTCGCGGGGGCGCACGTCGGTATCACGTCGTCGAGCTGGTCGCAGCCCTTCGCGACGTCCGACGAGGAGGGCGCCTTCGAGCTCTGGATCGCCGACGGGTGCAACGCTTCGTTCGTGGTCGAGGCCGCAGGCTACGCGCCGATGCGCGTACGCTGGGACGTCGACGCCGCGGGGAGCTGGCCGCCGCTGCGGCTTCCGCTGTTCGGCTACGCCTTCGTCGAGGGCCGGGTCGTGGACGAGAGCGGTGCACCGGTCGAGGGGCTCTGGTTCACGACGCTGACCACGGCGGACGACAGCGACGGGGCTTCCCGACGGAGGGTCGAGCTCGGCGTGCAGGACGGGCGCGATCCCGCCAGCTTGCCCGACGACCTGCGCTGCCAGGTGGAAGACGGACTCGAGCGTCCGTCGGACGACGCGGGGTGCTTCTCCGTCGCCGTGATCCCGGGCGCGGATTCCCTGTACGTGGCAGCCTGGCCCGAAGGCTACGTCCCCGTCCGCTCCGACCCCTTCGTGCTGAGCCGGCCGGGTGAGCGGATCGAGGTCGAACTCGCCTTGGCACGGGGCGCCTCGATTCGAGGTCGGGCACTCTACAACGGAAATCCGGTCCGCCTCGGATCGGTGCATTTCCGCCATGATGACGGCCGTAGCGGCGCGGCGCGTGTCGACCGGGACGGCGGCTATGTTCTTCGTGGCGTACCGGCCGGAACGGTGGAGCTGCGCCTGAGCGTAGGCTCGCTCCTGGACACGGTTCCCGAGCCGGAGCGGTTCGACGTCGTCGTCGGCGAGACCGTGGAACACGACTTCGTCTGGAGCGAGGAGCTCGTGCCGATCCACGGTCGCGTGACGGATGTGCGCGGCGCGGTCGTGGCCGGCTGGACCGTGCGCGCGGAGTGTGGGATCCCGAACGTCGATCGGCGGCAATTCACGGGGCGCACGGAGGAGGACGGGACCTATGCGCTCCCGGTGGCTCCCGGTCGCGCCTACACCGTCTCGGTCGTCGCGGATCCGGTCGTACGCTCGATCGCCGACGTCGCACCCGGAGACGTCGGCATCGACTTCGTCCTGCCCGATCGCGGCACGTTCGTGCTCGAGCTCGTCGACGTGGCGAGCGGGGAGCCGATCGCCTTCGGCCGCAAGGGTTCGCGGCTGTCCTGGCGCGAGGCCGGCGCGGAGGCCTTCCAAGCCTGCGAGCCCGAGCGCGGACGTCCGGGGCGCGTGGAGCTCGGGCTGCCCGTCGGTCGCGTCGACCTGTCGCTGCACCTCGACCGCGACGGCTACGCGCCGCGCGTCGTCCACGGTCTGAACGTCGTCACCGGCGAGCCGGAGCCCGTGGTCGTAAGCCTCGAGCGCGGGCTCGAACTCGAGCTCGCCTGCACGGGGCCCGACGGTCCCGCGCGTCCGGCGAGTCCGCTCGTCCTCTTGCTGCACGAGTCTCGGCTCGCCTCCGTACGCGGCCCCTTCCCGCACCAGGGCGGTCCCTCGAACCACCGCATCAACGGGGTCTGCATGTGGATCGGCGACCCCGGACTCCTGAACCGGATACCGCGCTTTCGAGACGACGGCAGGGCCCGCCTCGAAGGCCTCGCCCCCGGCCGCTACGTCCTGCGGGCCTACCCGGACGAGCTCGTGTTCGAGCCGGACACCTTCGACGTGGACGCCGCGACGACGGTCCTCCAGGCAGCCTGGCGGCCTCGCTGAGGCTCTCCGT
>JAJDEW010000038.1 GCA_029259595.1 Planctomycetota bacterium
AGCCGGGCGCGTCGGGCTCGTCACCTTCGTCGTGGACGGCCAGAGCTCCGCCGAGATCGTTCGCCGCCTCGAGGAGCGCCGGCTGGCCGTCCGTTTCGGCCACTTCTACGCGCCGCGCGCGCTGAAGGCCCTCGGCCTCTCGACCGTCGACGGCGTCGTGCGCGTCAGCGTGGTCCACACGAGCTCCCCGGACGAGCTGGCGCGGCTGGTCGAAGGTCTGTCCGAGCTGCTCTGAGCCGCTCCGGTCTGTTTCAGTCGCTTTCGCTGAGGAGCTCGGCGCAGATGATCCGGCCTTCTTCGACGTCTTCGCGCACGACATCGATCCCGAGCAGGCCCGCGATGAACTGGGTCGCGTCCCAGGGGTGCTTGGTCGCGTCGAGCGCGGTCTCGTTCATGTGGTTCTTGGCCGTGGGGTCAGCGCCTTCGTCGAGCAACAGGGCCAAGACGTCGACCCGGCCGAGGAAGGCGGCTCCGCTCAGCGGTGTCGAACCGTCGAGGTTGCGCACGTCGACCTTGGAGCCGGCCGCGAGCAGGATCCGCGCCAGCTCGACGTTGCCCGTCATGGCCGACCAGGACAGGGGCGTCGCGCCGAAGGTCTCGTCCTGCTGCTCGGCATGGGCTCCTTGCTCCAGACAGCGTCGAACCGCTACGAGGTCCTGGGCCTCGAGCGCCGCCCAGAGGTCCGGTTCTTCGTCTTCCTCCCCGATGTAGCCGAGTGCGCGCAGCTGTTCGAGGACTTCCGGAGCCATCGTCATCCAATCGGCGGCGGACTCACCCTGGCGATGCTCGCCGATGTAGGCCGCGACCTCATGCTCGAACTCCTTCACCCGGTCGGGGTGAAGGTCCGCGACGTTGTTCGCTTCCTCGGGATCGGATTCGAGGTCGTAGAGCTCGAAGCGTGGCTTCTCGATCAGTTGCGAGCTCTCGCGATTCAGGATGAACTTCCAGCGCCCACGGAGCAGGCTCACCATGACCCCCGAGCCCTGCCCGATGCGGCGCAGGACGGGGTCCTCACGGTGTTCGGAGAAGACGGGCAAAGCGAGAGAGGTCTCGCCTTCGATCAACGGCAGCAGGCTGCGACCCTGAAGGCCCTCCGGTACTCCGAGCCCGAGCAAGTCGCACAGCGTGGGGTAGATGTCGAGACTGCGGACGGGGGTCGCGATGCGCTTGCCCGCTGGTAGCAGGCCGGGTGCGTAGATCATCAAGGGCACGCGCAACATCTCGTCGTAGAGGCTGTAGCCGTGGCTGGTTCCGCCGTGCTCGAAGAATTCCTCACCGTGGTCGGAAGTGAACACGAAGACGAAGTCCTCACCCCAGCCGTCCTTTTGCAGTTTGTCCCACAGGTGTTGCAGCTGATCGTCGTTCGCCAGGACGTCGGCGTCGTAGAGGTTGCTGGCATGCTCGATGAAGGCGGCGGAATCGACGCCCGTGCGGTCGAAGTTGTCCTGGGTGACGTAGAGCCCCGGAATCGGCGGCCGACTCTCGAGCAGCTTCTTCCAGTTCGACCGGAAGTCGTCGTGCCGCTGCGGATCGGCGAAGCGCTTCAGGTAGTCCGGCTCGGGTTCGTACTCCTCGTGGGGGTCGACCGAGTGCAGGTAGAGCAGCTGCGGCCAGTGATCCGTCTTGTCCAGCCAGGCGAAGGCATGCTCGTTGAGCTTCCTGGCGGAACCGCTCGCGAAGCGGATGGGGTCGGCACGGTTGATCGAGGTCGACTCGACGAAGTGGTCGAAGCCCTGGGCGAAGCCGGACAGCGTGTCGCCCATGACGATGTTCGCGGAGAAGCCGGCGGTGAACCTCCCGCTCGCTTGAAGGACCTCCGGCCAGGTCACCAGCTCGGCGGGCAGTCTGTCCTCGACCCGGTAGACCCCGGTCGCCGACGGATACCGCGAGCTCAGCATCGAAGCCATCGAGGGCTTGGTCCAGGGCGCCTGGCTGTAGCAGGCTTCGAAAACGACCGAGCGTTCGGAGAGCCACTTCAGGAACGGCGTGGTCTGGCGCTTGTAGCCGCTGTAGCCCAGCCGGTCCTGACGGCACGTGTCCATCAAGTAGAAGAGAACGCTGCGCGGACGCGCTTGCGGTTCTTCCTCGGGATCCTCCGCCTGGATCGGGCGGAGCGCCGATCCCAAGGCCAGGGCGAGCAGCGTGAGCAGGGTCGTGTGTCGCTTCATGTCGATGCGTACCTCGGGGCGCGCTACATCGTCGCAGACCCCGGATTCAGGGACAAATCCAGAGACCTTGCAGGACATGGGGCGAACCTGGCCAGCTTGGCGGCGAACCTGGCGGTGTTCTCACCGGCGCACGGACGGGCCCGGACCGACCCTTGCTTCAGGAACCGCCGGCACGTGCGCCTCAGGCGTTCCCCACTTGGGCCACCAGGGATCGAGCCCCGCGCCGGCAGGGGGGGTCGCGACGTCTCGATCCCCGTGCCAGGGCAGGCGTGAGCGCATCAGCGCCGGGAGGAGACCTCGCGCCGCATCTTCTTGGCGAGCACGTAGACGTTCGGCGGGACCAAGATCGAGAGGTGGCCGCCCGGCACGGTGCGGACGGTGACCTTGCGATCCGTCACCTTCTCCCAGCCCATGCGGAAGCCGCGGCCCAGGAAGGGAGATTGGAAGCGCGAACGGAAGAGCGTGATGGGTCCGGGATAGCGCTTGGGCTGGTAGTTCAGGACCGCGCGGTAGTGGCGCTCCGCGATGCGACGGTTGTTCTCGGGCCAGTTGGACATCTCGACGATGTCCGCGGCACGCAGACGGCCGCCTCCGGCCTGACCGGCGCGCGCGCCCGCGGGCCCGGGGGCCGCCGCGGGATGGGTGACGTTGGCGCCCCTGGCCCGGCGACGGAACAACTTGCGCTGGACGAAGCGCAGCTTCTGCCGCACTTCGCGCCGCAGTTGCCCGGGATCCCTCAGGGCCTGCTGCACGATCGTGCCGGGTACGAAGGGCAAGCCGCGCAGGAAGGCGAAGATGCTCGCGAAGCGGTCGAACATCCGCTTCTTGCCCAAGTTGGGCAGGGTCGAGTCCAGGATGAAGAGCAGCGTCACCTCCTTGCCGGCGGCCTGGAGCTGCTGCGCGATCTCGTACGACACGACTCCGCCGAACGAGTGGCCACCGATGATGTAGGGGCCCTCGGGTTGCACCTCGAGCATCGCGTCGATGTAGGCCTTCGCGTAGTCCTCGATCTCGGCCGGGCGGCCGAGCTTCGTGTCGAGGTTGATGGCCTGCAGGCCGTAGAACGGCTGGTTCTCGCCCAGGGCCATCGCGAGCGGTCGCTGGTTCAGGACCGTGCCGCCCAACGAGCAGACGCAGAAGACCGGCGCCTTCTCGCCTTTCGGCTGGATCTTGACGACGCAGTTGTTGTCGCTTCCGCCGACGCCGAGGTACAGCGCTTGGGCCTGGGCCGCGACCGTCGGAGCGTTGATCATCGACGAGAGCGGCAGCTCCTGCCCGAAGACGTCGCGGATCTCCCCCAGCAGCCGGACGGCGAGCAGCGAGTGCCCGCCCAGGTCGAAGAAGTCGTCGTTCACCCCGATGTCGGTGACGCGCAGCACGCGCTCCCAGACCTGCGCGAGGTGACGCTCCATCTCGTTGCGCGGCAGCGTCTTGCCGTCGACGACGGTGTCGAAGGCCGGCGCGGGCAGCTTGACGCGATCGACCTTGCCGTTGGCGCTCAGGGGCAGGGCCTCGAGAAAGGTGAAGGCGGACGGGACCATGTAGTCCGGCAAGCGCGAGCGGATGTAGTCGATCAGCTCGGGGATCTCGGTCTCGCGCCCTTCCGTCCGCACGATGTAGGCGACCAGTCGCTTGCCCGCGGTTTCGTCGGTGTGGACGGTGACGACGCAGTTGCGCACGCCCGGATGCTCGGACAACAGCGTCTCGATCTCGCCCAGCTCGATACGGAAACCGCGCACCTTGACCTGGAAGTCGTTGCGACCCAGGTACTCGATACGTCCGTCGGCCAGGTGTCGGACGATGTCGCCCGTGGCGTAGAGACGGCCCTCACCGAAGGGGTTCTGGACGAAGCGTTCCTGGTTCAAGTCGGCGCGGTTCAAGTAGCCGCGCGACAAGCCGGCGCCACCGGTGTAGAGCTGGCCGGAGACCCCGGGCGGCACCAGTCGCAAGTGCTCGTCGAGGACGTAGACGCTCGTGTGCGAGATCGGTGTCCCGATCGGGATCGTGTTCAGGCCCTCGTCGAAGAGCGTGCGAGGGATCCGGTAGCAGCAAGTGAACGTCGTGTTCTCGGTCGGGCCATAGCCGTTGATCAGCTGAACGTCGGGCAAGGCCGCGTAGGCCCGTTGGACGTGGGCGACCGACAGGGCCTCGCCGCCGGTCAAGAGCTCCTTCACGCCCAGGAGCGCCGTCGGTCGCTCGTCGATGACCGCGTTGAACAACGCGGCGGTCAGCCACATGGTCGTGACCTCGTTCTCGCGCACCGCGTCGGCGATCCCGTCGGAGGTGGGCACGGGCTCGGCATGGACGACCAGCTTGCCGCCGTGCAGGAGTGGGCCCCAGAGCTCGAGCGTCGAAGCGTCGAACGAGACCGGAGCCATCTGCAGGAAGGTCGTGTCCGGTCCGAAGTGGCAGAAGGTCTGGCCGAAGACCAGCCGCAGGATCGCGCGATGCGTGACCTCGACACCCTTCGGCTTGCCCGTCGAGCCCGACGTGTACATGACGTAGGCCAAACCGTCCGTCGTCGTCGCGAACGGCGGATCCTCGTCGGAGGCCGCCTCGATCACGGGGCGGATGCCTTCGAGGAAGAGCGTTTCGGCCTGATGATTCGGGAGGTTCGCCGCCAGCGACTCGTGCGCCAAGAGGATCGGAGCGGCAGTGTCGCGCATCATGAACGCGAGTCGCTCCTTCGGATAGGCCGGGTCGAGGGGCACGTAGGCCCCGCCGGCCTTCAAGATCCCCAGGATGCAGACGACCGTTTCGAGCGAGCGCTCGAGGCAGAGCGCCACGCGCACGTCCGGACCGACGCCGCGCTCGGCCAAGAAGTGCGCGACACGATTGGCACGGCGGTTCAGCTGGGAGTAGGTCAGGCTTTCGGAGCCGTAGCGGACGGCGACCTGGTCGGCGTGGGTCGTGGCAGCCGCCTGGAAGGTCTCCGCGACGGTCGACTGCTTCGGGTAGTCCGCGGACGGACCGTTCCAGGTCTCGAGCAGCCGACGCGTCTCCTTCGGGTCGAGCAAGTCCAGCTCGGAAACGGGCCGCGACGGATCGCTCAGGGCGGCGCGCAGCAGGTTCTCGAAGTGAACCGACATGTTCCGGATCGACGACTCGTGGAAGAGATCGGTGTTGTACGTGAAGTCGACGACGATGTCCGCTCCGCCATCATCCACCGTGATGATCAGGTCGGTCTTCGCGCTCGAGGTCGAGATCTCGACCGGCGCGTCGAACGTGATCCCGTTCGCCTCGATCGGCTTGCCGGGCGTCCGATAGTTGTAGAGGACCTGGTAGATCGGCGTGTAGCTGATGTTGCGCTCCGGGGCGAGCTCCTCGACCAGACTCTCGAAGGGCAAGTCCTGATGCTCGTAGGCCGACAGGGTCGTCTCACGTACGCGGCGTAGGAGCTCTTCGAAGGTCGGATCGTCCTCGAGATCCGAGCGCAGGCTGACGACGTTCAGGAAGAAGCCGAGCATCCGTTCGACCTCCTGGCGGCAGCGCCCTGCGACGGGCGACCCCACCACGAAGTCGTTCTTGCGCGAGTAGCGCTGCAGCAAGACCTCCGTGACCGCGAGCAAGGCCATGAAGATGGTCGAGCCGTTCTTCACGCAGACCTTGCGCAGGTCGTGCGCGGTTTCCTTGGAAAGCGTCTGGGCCAGGCTGGCTCCGGACCAGTTCTGGATCTCCGGGCGGGGCGCGTCGGTGGGCAGCTCGAGCAGAGGGGGTACCCCGTCCAGCTTGCCGCGCCAGTAGTCGACCTGTTCTTGCCACCGCTCGTCCTTCAGCCAGTCGCGCTGCCAGGCCGTGAAGTCGTGGTACTGGATTTCGAGGTCGGGCAGCGGGCTCTCTGCGCCACGCGCGAAGGCGTCGTAGAGGGTCGTCAGCTCCTCGATCAAGACCCCCATCGACCAGCCGTCCAGGATGATGTGGTGGACGTTGATGACCAGCACCGCCTCTTGCGCAGAGAGGTGGATGAGCCGACAGCGAAAGAGCGGTCCGGTCTCGAGGTTGAAGGCGGCTTGAGCGGCTTGGGCCTCCACTTCGCGACGACGGGCCTCGCGCTCCGTGTCCGCAAGCTCGCTCAGGTCCTCGACCGCGAGCGGCGTGGGCTCGAAATCCAAGACGACGCTGAGCGGCCGATCGCTACCCGTGCGGAAGACCGTCCGCAGCGCTTCGTGCCGGCGTACGGTCTCCTGGATGCTCCTCTCGAGCGCCCGGACATCGACTTCGCCGTGCAGACGCAGGGCGACTGGAACGTTGTAGAACGGGCTCTCGGGCGCCAGCTTCTGCAGGTACCACAGGCCCTGCTGGTTGAACGAGAGCGACGTCTCGCGCAGACCACGTCGCACGATCGGCGGCGCCGCAGTCGACTTGCCGTCGGTACGGTCGTGCTCGATGATGCGTGCCAGCTCCTCGATGGTCTTGGCCTGGAAGAAGCTCTTGAGCGAGAGATCGATTCCCATCGACTGCCGGATCCGCGACAGCAGGACGGCCGCCATCAGGGAATGTCCGCCCAGATCGAAGAAGTCGTCGCGGATCCCGACGCGGGGGATTTCGAGCACGTCGACCCACTGGGCCGCCAGCATCTGCTCGATCGGCGTGCGCGGGGCGGAATAGCTCTCGTCGCGCGGATCGGTTTCGGGAGGCTTCGGCAGCGCGGCCCGGTCGACCTTGCCACCCGGGGACATCGGGAGCGCTTCGAGGGGGACGATGGCAGCCGGCATCATGTAGTCGGGGAGCGCATCGGCCAGGTACATGCGCAGTTCGTCCACGGAGAGCCGCACATCGGGGCGTTCCTCGACATAGGCCACCAGGCGCAGCTCGCCGGGCCGGTCCTCGCGCGCCAGCACGACGCCCTTCTGCAGCGCATCGAAGCGGCCCAGTACGGCTTCGATCTCGCCGAGCTCGATCCTGTGTCCACGGATCTTGACCTGGTCGTCGTCGCGGCCGAGGAACTCGAGCACACCCTCCTGCGTCCAGCGCACGAGGTCGCCGGTGCGGTAGAGGCGCGCGTCCGGGTCGTCGGAGAAGGGGTGAGGGATGAAGCTTTCGGCCGAGAGATCCGGTCGACCGAGGTAGCCGGGTGAAAGGCCGGGGCCGCCGACGAACAGCTCGCCCGGCACGCCGATCGGGACCGGGCGCAGGCGTTGATCCAGCACGAAGGCGCACGTGTTGCCGATCGGCTTGCCGATCGGGACGGTCGTCAGCTCGGTCGGCAGCGGCGTCGGAACGACCCAGGAGGTCGAGATGACGCTGCACTCCGTCGGGCCATAGCAGTTCGTGAGGCGCAGTCCAGGCAACTCCCGCTGCTGGCGGCGTATGTGGCGCGCCGACATCGCTTCACCGCCGGTGGCGACCTGACGCACAGGCGTCAGGATCTCGGGCGCTTCGTCGATGATCGTGTTGAAGAGCGCGGTTGTCAGGAACAGCGAGTTGACGCGATGCTCGCGGATGATCCGTCGCAGGAGTTCGATCGACGGAACGCGATCGGGATACGGGATAACGCAGCCGCCGAAGCAGAGCGCGGACCAGATGTCGAGGATCGATGCGTCGAAGGAGAAGGGCGCCAGGTGGCAGATGCGGACGTCCGGACCCAGCACGAGCCAGTCATTGCCGAACATGAGTCGCAGCACGCCCCGATGGGGGATCGGGACGCCCTTGGGGCGGCCGGTCGAGCCCGACGTGTAGATGACATAGGCGCTGGCGTCGGGATCCGGAGTGACGGCGGGCGATACGTCGGAGTGTTCGGCGATGCGCGCAGCGTGTGCATCGAGGTGGACCTTCTCGAGCTCGGTCGCGCCGAAGCGCTCGTCGAGGTGGGCGTGCGTGACAAGCAGCCGCGCACCGCTGTCGGCGAGCATGAAGTCGAGGCGTTCCTGCGGATAGTTCGGATCGAGTGGGACGTAAGCCGCACCGGTCTTCAAGATCCCGAGCAGAGCGACGATCAGTTCGTTCGACCGCTCGGCGCAGATGGCGACGTGATCCCCAGGTCGGATCCCGAGTTCGACCAAATGGTGCGCCAGGCGGTTGGCCCGTTGCTCGAGCTTGCGGTAGGTGATCGTCTCCGACTTGGACTCGATGGCCGGCGCGTCAGGCGTGCGCCGTGCGCACTGGGCGACGATCGAGGGAATCGTCTCCGTGTCCGGATAGGCGACAGCCGTATCGTTCCACTCGACCAGCAGGTCGTGACGCTCCATCGCACCCAGGATGCGCAGCTCGTGAATGGAGCGATCGGGGTTCTCGACGATCGCCTTCAGGAGGACCTCGACGTGTCCCAAGAAGCGCCGCATCGTCGCCTCGTCGAACAGGTCGGTGTTGAACTCGAAGGCGGCGGTCAAGCCGTCGTCGTGCTCTTCCGTGTAGAAGGCCAGGTCGACCTTGGCCGTTCCTGAGTGGACGTCGTCCTCGCCGAGAACAGTGCTCCCGCGCAGACCGCTGAGCGGAAGCTCGCGCACCAGCTCACGCCGGTGGTCGTACATGACCTGGAAGATCGGCGTGCGCGACAGATCGCGCTCGGGCTGCACCATCTCGACGACGCGCTCGAACGGGACGTTCTTGTGGGCGAAGCCCTCGAGAGTGACCTCGCGAACCTTGCGAACCAGCTCGCGGAAGGAGGGGGAGCCCGACAGGTCGCTGCGCAGGACCAGCGTATTGACGAAGAACCCCGGCATGCGCTCGAGCTCGACGCGATTGCGCATCGCGGCCGGAACACCCACGAGGATGTCCTCCTGCCGCGTGTAGCGGTGGAGAAGCACCTTGAAGACGGCCAGGAAGACCATGAAGAGGCTCGCGTTCTCCGCCTTCGCGAGTGCGCGCAAGGGCTCGAGCAGGTGCGCCGGCAGGCGCTGGCTCATCCACGCCCCGGCGAAGGTCTGCTGGGAACGACGCGGTCGGCTCGTGGGCAGGTTCAGCGTGGGAAGCGAGCCGGAAAGGCGCTCCTTCCAGTACGCGAGTTCGGCCTGGACCTCGTCACCTTCGATCCAGCGCCCTTGCCAGGCTGCGTAGTCGCCGTGCTGGAAAGCGGGCGCGGGTAGCACGGCATCCTCGCCCCGCAGGCGCGCGTCGTAGAAGGATCGGATCTCGTCGAACACGATCGCGACCGTCACCGCATCCGAGACGATGTGGTGCATGGACAGGAGCATGAGGTGGTCCTCTTCTCCGAGCTTCCAGACCTTGGCTCGGAACAGAGGACCCGTGGACAGGTCGAAGGCGCGCCTGAACTCGTTGACAGCGCGCTCCTTCGCCTCGTCCCAGCGCGCATCCTCGGGCATGCCCCGCAGGTCTTCGATCAAGAGCGGTGCCGCGGGCGGCGGCCCGACGATCTGAACCGGGACTTCGGCATCCGCGCGGAAGGTCGTTCGCAGGACCTCGTGACGCGCAAGGACTGCGCCGATCGCCCACGAGAGTGCGGCGAGGTCGAGTGGTCCTGTGAGGCGCACGGCCGCGGGGACGTTGTAGACCGGGACGTTGGTCAGGAACTGCTCGAGCAGCCACAGGCGTCGTTGACTGAACGAGAGCGGTGCGTGGCCGGAATCCTCGCGCTTTTCGATTCCCTGCGAGCCACCGCGGGACAGTCCTTCTTCGCGCAGGAGCTTCTCGAGAAGCGCCTTCTTGCTGGCGGACATGGCGGGGCGGCGGACGTGGGAGTCGGTCATCGCGTCACACGGGCTTCTTGATGCTGTTCAACAGGGTTCGTCGCAATCCGGGGAAGAGCTTGAGCAGGCGCGAGGCTCCGCGTCGCAGGGGCCCTTCCGAGCCCCAGGCCCAGCGCCTGAGCGTGTTGCCGGCACCGCGCTTCAACTTGCGCACGCGCAGGCGCAGCGGTGGCGGAATCACGCCGGCGTGTACCGTTTCGTAGCCCAGCTCGCGCATCAGATCGCCGGCGACGTATTCGACCGCATGCAGCTCGGCCGAACTCATTTCGTCGCGCCAGCCTTCGGTGCGACCGGTTCGAAAGAAGCCGGCAGGAGCCGTACTCGAGCCACGCATCTTCTCCAGGCTGCAGGCTTCTACGGCCTGGGCACACAGGTCGCGGTCGGCGTCGAGTCCGAGGAAGCCGAAGATCTCGCCCAGCCCCTCGACGCTGTCCTTGCGCAGTGCTTCGTAGTGGACTTCGAGGTAGCGATCGGTCTTGCTCGCGATCGCGCGCGCGCGCCGGACGTCGTCGCACCATTCCTGTGCGACCGAAAGCGGATCGTGCGAGAAGCGCGTGGGGTCCGCCCAGGACTTCGCAGCGCTGCGGTGCGAGCAGAAGACACTCCGCGGGTCGCGGACGACGTGCAGGAAGGTCGCGTCGGGAAAAATTTCGAGCACGTCTTCCCAGACCTGCACGTATTCGGGCGTTTGCTCGACGAGAACGCGCGTGTTGTCCTGGCAGTCGGCGAAGTGATCGTAGACGTCGTTCGCGAGCTCGCGCGCATGCCGGAGATAGAGCTCACGCGGGAGGACCGAAGCGAGCGGCACACGATCGAGCCCGCTCTTCGTGTCGCTCCCGTGGAGGCCTTGCGTCAAGTTCTTGCCCAGGACGCACATGCCGTAGCGTTCGTCGGAATCGAACCAACTCGAGAAGCGCTTCAGGCGACGAAAGAAGTCGATTTGCTGGAGCGCCACGACCTCGGGGTGTTGCGCGAGCAACAGCATCGTCCACGTCGTGCCGCTGCGCCTGCAGCCCACGATGAAGACGTGACGTCGCTCCTTGCCTCGCACCGCCATCGCCTCAGCCCTCTCCCAGAGCCGCCTCGGCTTCGTCGTCGTCCATCTGCATGACCTGCAGGATGACCTTGGCCGTGCGTTCGATCCGGTCACGCTCGACCTCGTCGCGGACGAGGTGGCGCGCGAAGGAGCCGACCGAGGGGTGGTCGAAGAGCAACCGTAGCGGAAGCTCGATCTCGAGGTCCTCGATCACACGTGCGAACAGGCGCGTCGCCAGGATCGAGTGTCCACCCAGGGCGAAGAAGTCCTCGTTCACGCCGACCGTGTCGAGGCTCAGGACATCGGCCCAGATGCCGCACAGAAGCGTCTCGAGCGCGGTGTCAGGAGCCTCGATGACGCGCTCGCGCGTCGCCGCGAGCGTTTCGGGCGCAGGCAGGGACTTGCGGTCGATCTTGCCGTTCGGAAGGTGCGGCAGCGTATCGACGGGGACGAAGCGTGAAGGCTGCATGTAGTCGGGCAAGGGCGCCGCGAGCCAGGCGGCCAGGGCGCTTTCGTCCGGAGTTCGACCTTCGCGGGGGACGAACAGGGCCACGAGACGGTCGTCGTCAGCGCTCGCGCGGGCGACGACGACGGCGGCCTCCGTCACGTCCGCGTGCGTGCTCAGGACGGCTTCGATCTCCTCGAGCTCGATGCGGTAGCCGCGTACCTTGACCTGCGAGTCGAGGCGGCCGAGGAACTCGAGCTGGCCGTCCGCGAACCAGCGCCCGCGATCTCCGGTGCGATAAATGCGCTCGCCGGTCGTCGCATGCGTGCCGAACTTCTCCGCGGTCAGCTCGGGGCGATCGAGGTAGCCCGCGGCCAGGCCCGGACCACCGATGCAAATCTCGCCCGCGAGGCCCAGCGGGGTCGGGCGGCCCTGCGGGTCGAGCACGTGCACGCGCGCGCCGGGGATCGGCCGCCCGATCGGAACAGGCGTGCGCCCTTCCAGTGCGGCGCAAGCAAAGACCGTGCTCCAGACGGTCGCCTCCGTGGGTCCGTACTCGTTGAAGAGTGGCGTGGTTTCGAGCCGTTCGGCATGACGGCGAACGAGGTCGACCGGGCAGGCCTCTCCGGCGACGATGACCGTCCGCAGCGATGCGAGCTCGTCCTCCCGCGCGTGCTCGAGAATCAGGCCCCACAGCGAGGGCAGGCACAGGATGTGAGAGATGGAGCCCGCCGCGATCCGGGCAGGCAGGGCCGGAATCTCGCGCTCGAAGCCGTCGTCCGGCAGGACCAGCGTTCCGCCGTCGGCCAGGGTCCAGAAGAGCCCCGCGACCGAGCTGTCGAAGGCGAACGAGCTCGCGAGCAGGTAGGCGGAGACCGGCTGTCGGTAGTAGGCGAGTCGCGCGGCCGTCGAGAAGGCCAGGTTCGCGTGCGTGATCGGCACGCCTTTCGGTTGGCCGGACGAGCCCGACGTGTAGATGACGTAGGCGGCAGCGGACAGGGGCGGCAGCTCGTCGAGGGACCGGCTGTCCAGCTTGTCGATGTCCGCGGCGTCGGCGTCGAAGAGCACGGTCGTGCCGTCAAAGGCGCCGAGCTTCCCGGCGTCGGCGCTGCGGGAGACGACGACGGTCGTGCCCGAATCCGCGAGCATGAAGGCGATGCGTTCGGCCGGATACCCCGGCGGCAGCGGCAAGTAGGCTGCCCCTGCCTTCTGAACGGCCAAGAGCGCCGTGACCAGGTCGACGCAACGGTCGAGAAAGACGCCGACGATGTCGCCGCGCGCGACGCCCCGGCTCGCGAGCCAGCGGGCGAGCCGGTTCGAGCGCCGATCCAGCTCTTCATAGGTCAACGCTTCGCCGGAGGCTCGGACCGCGATGGCGTCGGGGACCTGGGCGACACGCTCCGCGAAGCGCTCGAGGACGTTCCTCCCGGCTTCGGTCGCGGGCAGGTCCGCATCGCGGACATGGCTGGCGACGCGGGTGCGCTCGGTGTCGTCGGCCCACTCCAGCTCGAGGAGTCCGGCCTCCGGTGCCGCGAGCGCGTGGACGAGCCCCGTGCGGAGTTGGCGCAAGAGGAGCCGTGCATCGTCCTGACCGAGGTGCGTGGTCGCGAGCCTCAGGCGCAGGCCGTCGTGCACGCGGCAACAGGCGAGGCCGAGCCGGAAGGCGTCGGGGACGCCGCGCACGAGGCGCGGGCGGAAGGTCGTGGCGCCGGCGGTGCGTTCGTCTCCCGGCTCGTACCACGCGAAGCCCAGCGTCCCGTGAGCCGCTCCCGGGAGGCGCTTCGGATCGAAGAACTCGAACCACTCCTCGGCCTTGCCGGCCTCGTCGTCATACCGACGCGCCAAGCTTGCGAGCGTGTCATCCGGCAGGATCCGCAGCGGCAGCGGCAGGGCCTTCTCAAAGGGCCCCTGCGCGACGTCGAGGCCCTCGTACGAGCGTCCGGGGAAGGCCACCGCCAAGAGCAGGCGGTCCGCGTCGACGGCGCTGGAGAGCAGCCGGGCCCAAACCGCGGCGACGAGGGCTTCGGGAGCGACCGAGAGCTGCTCGGCCGTGCCGACGAGCAGCTCGAGTTCGTTCGCGTCGAGCCGGAGCTCACATTCGGCCCCACCCCGAGCGGAGTTCGTGTCGTCGAGCTCGAACGGGTGCCGGAAGTCCGAGCCGTGGACTTCGAGCTTGCGCCAGAAGGCCAGCCCGTCGGGTGCCTCGTCCGAGCTGAACATGTCCTCTTGCCACTGCGCGACATCGGCGTACTGCAGCGGTTCGTCGGTGTCGGTGGCGCTCTCGCCCGCGAGCTCGGCCGCGAGCTCGCTCACGAGATTTTCGAGCGACGTCACGTCTCCGGCCAGGGCGGATTGCGCCAGGACGAGCGTCGTCGCCTCGGCGGCGGTACGCACGAGGGCGACGCGCAGGGTCTTGCCCGTGGCCAGATCGTAGGGCGTCGTGCCGAGCTTGCGCGCGAGCGTTTCGATCTCGGAGTTCGCTTCTGATGCGGGGCGTGAGCGGAGATCGACCTCCTGGAGGTCGAGCGCCGGAGGCTCGACGATCAGCTGGACAGGGATACTCGTATCCGGCAGCACGCGAAAGGCGGAGTGCAGGATCTCATGGCGTGCGATCAAAGCCTCGAGCGCGGAAACGAGCTCCGCCGTCAGCAGCGGTCCGTGTACGTCCACGACCAGCGTCGCGGAGAGACCCGTCTTCGGCGCCAGCTCCTGCCGCTCCCAGAGCCGCCGCTGTTGCGGAGACAGTCCGTAGCCTTCGAGGGTCCCTTCGCTCACGTCGTGCTCTTGCTCGGGGACCACGGCTCGGACATCGCGACCAGCGTCAGGCGATCCCCCGTATAAGGCTCGCGACCGTGGGCGATGCGGAGGTTGTCGTAGAGCGCCACGTCGCCGACGTGCCAGGCGAAGCAAGCCTTCTCCGCGCGGTAGGCGGCGAGGATGTGCGCGACGGTTTCGGTCTGGATGGGCGAGCCGTCACCGTAGAACGTGTTGTAGGGTAGCTCGTCCGGCCCGAGGCCGCTGGTCAGCGAGTTGCCGACCGCCGCATCCAGCGCGCTGACGTGAAAGAAGGCGGCGTGGTTGAACCACAGCGGCAGGTCCGAGCGGGGGTGGTGAATCACGGCAGCGCGGACCTGGCGCGTGCGGAGACGACCTTCGGCCTTCCACTCGAACTCGATCCCGTTCTTCTGGCCGTAGGCTTCGGCCGCCGCCGGGTCCTCGGTCTGGAAGACTTCCTGCCACGTGAGGCCGAAGCCGTCGTTGAAGTTGCGGACGTACAGGACACCGAGCTCTTCGAACCTCGCGCGCAGCTCGGGAGCGAGCCGCTCGTAGACCCGGTGGACGTCCCCGATGGGCGTCTCGCCGCCGGTCTCCGCATTCAGGACGCAGCCGAAGTAGATCCGGCGCGGACAGGCGGCCCAGTAGGTGCCTTCATTGTGCAGATTAATGGACTGTTCCGGCGGGTAGGTCGTGGCGTTGTACACGCGATCGGCGAACTCGCTGCGAGGCGTCGAGCGGTCCTTGTACTCGAGCCGTTCGCCGTCGGAGGTCGCGGACACGAAGTGTTCGAAACCTTCGATGCCGCCCTCCTCGAAGCCGCGGAAGAGCAACGCGTGGTGCTCCGCGAACAGCTCCTCGACAAAGGGCCTGTTCTTCGCCGCCCACTCCTCGAGCCTCACCCCGCCGACCTTGCAACGGACGAGGTAGGGGATGGCCTTGTCTTCGAGCAGAGGTCGTACCTCGACCCAGTCGGTCTGCGTGGATGCGACGGGGCGTCTGTGGCCGCCCGGCCGATTCTGCGGACCCTTCGGATTCGCTCGTCTGGACTTCATGTGGTTTCACCGGGCTGAACGGACTTCCTGCGGACACGTTGCAGGTCATGGAGGCGCGCGTCGCGTCGGGCTCGCTTGAGCCCGGTCGCCTCGCTGCGCGTGCTCGCCTCGAGCCCCTCTCTCAGAAGGCTGAGGCGTGTCTTGGGTTCGTGGAGCAGTCGCCGCACCGTCTCGGTCCAATGCCGTGCGAAGCGCTCGATCGTCTCGCGCTGGAAGAGCCCGGCGTCGTACTCGAAGAAGGCCTTCACCGAAGTCTCCGTCTCGTCCACGATCAGGCTCAGGTCGAACCGTGCGTGCCCGCCGTCGACGAAGCGATAGCTGCCGCGACCGCCGCCGAGCGTCAGGGGGCGGACGACATCGCGCATGTGCGCGAACCAGTGGCGGAAGGCTTGCTCGCGTTCGAGGCCCTGCTCGACGCGAACCAGGCGCGCGACCTCTTCGAAGGGCACGTCACCGTTCGCGCAAGCATCCGTCGAGCTGCCGGCGACGCGCTTGACGAGCTCCTCGAGGGTCGGGTCGCCGCTCAGGTCGACGCGCAGTGCGATCGTTCGGACGAAGAAGCCGATGACCTGCTCGAGCTCGACGCGATCGCGGGCCGAATTCGGAATGCAGGTAACGATGTCCTGGGTGTGCCCGAGGCTCGCAAGCAGCGCGAACCACGACGCGAGCAGCAGCTGGTTGCTGGTTCGACCCTCGCGCCGACACACTTCGCGCAGCCTGGGTACGAGTTCGTCCGGCAGACGGAAGAACAGCATGGCTCCGGTCTGCCCGGCATTCGCCCGCGTGCCGTCGTACGGAAGCTCGAGGGCCGGAACCTCGCGCGCGAAGACTTCCTGCCAGTGGGCGAGCTTGGCAGCGTCGGGGCCTGCGTCGGCCCGCGCGCGTTGCCAGGCCGCGAAGTCACCGTAGGAAACCCGCTCGGGGGGCGGCGGCGCTGTCTGTCCTGCCGCGAACGCATCGTGCAAGCGCGACAGCTCACCGGCGAACACGGCGTAGGAAACGCCGTCCGAAACGATGTGGTGCATCGTCAACACCAAGGCCCAGTCGCGTGCGTCGAGGCGGACGAGCGTGGCCCGCCAGAGCGGAGCGGTGTCGAGCGGAAAGGGCCGCGTTGCTTCCTCGCGTTCCAGCCGAGCGAGGGCAGAGTCGCGCTCGTCCGGTTCGGAACCGGACAGGTCGACTTCCCGGAAGGGGAGCTCGATCGCGGCGGCGATGTGCTGCACGGGTTCCCCGCGGTCGGCGACGATCGATGTCCGCAATGTCTCGTGCCGACGAACCAGCTCTTCGAGCGCGGCGCGGAAGGCCGGAGGATCGAGCTCGGCCTGTGCCACGTGCAAGGTGATGCAGTCGTTGTAAAGCGAAGTTCCCGGATCGAGTCGATCCAGGAACCAGAGGCGCCTTTGGTCGTGCGACAAGGGGGCTTCCCCCGGCGATTCACGTGGGGGAATCGTCGCTGCGCGCGCGCTCGTCTCGATGCCACGCTCGCGGAGGAGTTTGGCCAGGAGCTTCAGGCGTTCGGGGGAGGGGGACATGGACGACGGGAAGGATCAGCTCCAGGACGAGGGCGCCGGGTAGGTCGAAATCGGCCGGCGCTCGCAGATGGCACGGATGGAGCGCGTGACGCTTGCGCGAAGCTCGGGATCGAGGCGATAGCTCGTGTCCGTCGTCTGCTGCAACGACCGTAGCACCTCGTGGATCAGATCGACGCACTCGATCATGTCGGAGGGCTGCATCTTGCGGATCGCGAGGCCGTTCGTGCCGAGCCGGATCCCGCTCGTTACCGCGGGCGGCTTGACGTCGTACGGAATGCGGTTCTTGTTGACGACGATCCCGCAGTCCTCGAGGGCCTTCTCCGCGTTGACGCCCGTGATGCCCGCCGCGAGAACGTCGACCACGACGATGTGATTGTCCGTCCCCCCCGTGATCACGCGGTAGCCCTTGTCCATGAAAGCCTGGGCGAGCGCCTTCGAAAGGGAAACGATGCGTTGCGCGACCTCCTTGAATTCGGCGCCCTGCACCCAGGCCAGCCCGCGCGCCTTCGAGGCGATCGCGCTCTGGTTCGGAGCACCCTGGAAGTAGGGGAAGACGCGTTTTTGGATCAGGTTGCTCAGCGTCGTCGTGCCGCCCGGCGACGTTTGGTCGAAGTCTCGGCCCATCAGGATGAGGCCGCCACGGCCGCCGTACAGCTGCTTGTGCGTGCAGGTCGTCGTGAAGTGTGCGTGGTCGATCGGGCTCGGGTGCAAGCCCGCCACGACCAGGCCCGCGATGTGCGTGATGTCGGCCAGGAGGTAGGCGTCGATCTCGTCGGCAACGGCGCGGAAGCGCTCCCAGTCAATGCGACGTGGGTAGGCCGTCGTGCCGCAGATGATGAGCTTCGGACGGTGCTCGAGCGCCAGGGCTCGCATCCCGTCGTAGTCGATCTCCTCGGTCTTCGTCAGGCCGTAGCCGATCGCATCGAAGACGCGACCGGAGATCGAGGCCTTCGATCCGTGGGTCAGGTGTCCGCCCGCGTCGAGATCCAGGCCCAGGAGCTTGTCGCCCGGCTGCAGGACGCTGAACATGACCACCTCGTTCGCGGACGTGGCCGACATGGACTGGACATTCGCGAAGCGTGCGCCGAAGGCGGACTTGGCGCGCTCGATCGCCAGGTTTTCGATTTCGTCGATGTGCTTGCAGCCGGCGTGGAAGCGCGCTCCCGGATAGCCCTCGGCGGTCACGTTCATCGTCGGCATGGCTTCGCAGATGAGCGCCGAAGGATCCGCAATGCTCGACGAAGCGACCATCGTCAGGGAGTTGGCCTGGCGCTCGTACTCGTCCTGCAGGATGCGGCACAACTCGGGGTCCGACTGTTGCAGCCGCTCGACGGCGGCCTGGACGAATCTCGAGAGATCAGAGCGTGTTTCGAGTTCCTGCATGGTCATGCGCCCGTGCGTTTGGCCGGCGTCAGTCGTGCGGCGACCTCGTCATCCGAGAGCTCCTCGATTTCACGGAGGAGGCGACAGACCTCCTCCGTGTCGATGCCCGCGTGAATCCCACGGGTTCGGAGGTTCTCGGCGAGATTCGCGATGGTGCGGGTTTCGAAGATGTCGGGCAGCGACACCTCGAACGGGAAGATTTCGTTGAGGCGGGCCTGGATCTGGACCGCCAGGAGAGAATGGCCGCCGAGCTCGAGGAACGGGTCGTGCACGCCGACGCGGTCGAGGCCCAGGACCTCGGTCCAGACGTCGCACACGACCTCTTCGATGACGGTTTGGGGCGCGACGTAGGGCGAGTCGACGTCGGGCCGCGACGTCGCGGGCTCGGGCAGCGCCTTGCGGTCGACCTTGCCGTTGGGCGAGAGCGGAAAGCTCTCGAGCGGCACGTAGACGGCCGGGACCATGTAGGCCGGCAACTCGCGCGCGAGCTTCTGCCGCAGCAACGGGCCGAGCCGACGAAGCAGCTTGTCCTGCATCGGGTCGTTCGCGAAGTCCTTCGCCTCGAGGCGGACGTCGAACTCTTGGTCGTCGGGGAACGGAACGCGCGCCGAGCCGGACCTGCCGCGCTTCGCGAAGGCCGCGTCGAAGCGTCCCTCCGCGAGCGATGCGCTCCAACGCAACGAGACCTCGTAGCCGAACTCCTCGGCCAGCTCCCACACATCCTCGGGGTGGACGCCGCTCGGCCACATGCGCCCGAGCGTGGCGCGCAGCTCGGCCACGGTCGAATCCGACGCCGCCGTCTGCAGCGCGAGCAGCGCGCGGACGTCGTTGGCCACGCGGGCGTTCTCGACCTCGCGTACGAAGAGGGCCTCCGGTTCCTGGGCCAGAAGGCTGCGTAGGGCGGCCAGGTCGAATTCCGAACCGTCGGTCCACGGCAGCGCACTGGCAGGCGCGGATGCACGCGCGCGCCCGGGCTCCCCGACGTGCAGCGTGACGTCGAAGCGGTAGGCGTTCATTTCGTTCGTGATGCGCCCACGCCGCAGCTCCTGGCGCACCGACGCGATCGCGGGGATGCGCGTCCGCAGCCACTGGAAGTAGGCCGGGTCGATGACGAGCTCCTCTTCCTGGCGGATCAGGCGCTCGATGCGCTTCGCGAGCTTGTCCACGCGGAGGCCCGCCTCCGAACGCCGCAGCTGGACGGAGGTCTGGAAGGCCTCCAGGAGCGGCAGGCTGCGCACGTCGCCGATGAATACGCGTCCGCCGGGGCGCACGCAGCGCACGGCTTCGCCGAGGACACGCGTCAGGTAGTCCATGCTCGGAAAGTCGAACACGATCGAGTTCAGGACGACGACGTCGAACGACGCATCCGGAATGCGGCCCAGCTGATGGGCAGGGCCTTCGTGCACGGCGACGTTCTTCAGCCCCAGTCGGGTCGCGTGGCGCTTCACGTAGTCGACGGCGACGGCGGAGAGGTCGATGCCCTCGTAATGCTCGACCTGGTCGGCGAGGGAAAAGCACAGGAGCCCCATGCCCGAACCGATCTCGAGCACGCGTGCAGGACGGTGCGCGAGGATGCGTTCGACCGTCTGGTCGACCCACACGCGCATCTCACCCCCGCCGATGGGGGCGCCCGTGTAGCTCGACTCCCAGCTCACCGTGTTGAAGGTCGGGTCGCCGGTCGTTCCGGTGGCGCCGCCGCCGTAGACGTTGTCGTACACGGCACGCCAATGCTCGAGCTGCTCGCGACCGAGGCCACCGTCGCCGTCCGCCGCGCCGGTCCACTCGGGATCCGCCACGACGTAGGCCACGAGGCGCTTCTCACCGCTCGCATCCGGACGCGCCACCACGACGCCTTCACGAACGGCGGGGTGGCTGGAGAGGCGCGCTTCGATCTCGCCCAGCTCGATCCGATGACCCCGGATTTTGACCTGGTTGTCGATGCGCCCGAGCAGTTCGAGGTTGCCGTCGGGCATCCACCGCGCGAGGTCGCCCGTGCGGTACATGCGTGCTCCGTCTCCGTCGGGCCCGGCCTCGACGAAGGGGTTCGGCACGAAGCGCTCGGCCGTCAGTTCGGGCCGCTCGAGGTAGCCGCGCCCGACTCCGACACCGCCGAGGTACAGCTCGCCGGGCACGCCGACGGGCAACGGTGTGCGGTTCGCATCCAGCACGTACGCCAACTGGTTCGCCATCGGCTTGCCGTACGGGATGCTGTTCCAGTGCGGGTCGACCGCGTCGATCTCGAAAATCGTCGAGTCCATCGAGCACTCGGTGGCGCCACCCATGCTGACGACCCGTGCGTCGGGGGCGATGGCCCGCAGGCGGTCGGGCAGCGAGACCGGGATCCAGTCGCCTCCCAACAGCACGAGCCGCAGCGAGCGCGGTGCCCGTGCGGGCCGCTCTTCGCAGGCCTCCACGAGCATCTTCAAGAGCGCGGGAGCCGTGTGCCAGATCGTGACGCCGCGCTCGCGCACGAGCCGCGACCAAGCCGCAGGGTCCTGCATCTCGTGCGGCTCCGGCAGGACGATCGTAGCGCCGGCGGCGAGCGTGCCGAAGACATCGTAGGCGCACATGTCGAACGACAACGACGCGAGCGCGATCAGGGCGTCGCCCGGACCGACGTCGAAGCGGCGGTTGAAGTCCAGGAAGTTGTTCACCCGGCCACGGTGGTTCAGGACGACGCCCTTGGGAGCGCCGGTCGAGCCCGACGTGTAGATGACGTAGGCCAGGCTTTGTGCGGTCGCGCCCGAGACGACGCGTTCGTCCGAGGCCTTGGCGAAGGTCGCCGCGTCGTCGAGGAGGACGATCCGGGCGTCCGAGGCCGGCAGCTTGCTCGCCAGGTGGCGCTGGGTCAGGATCACGGACACGCGCGAGTCCGCGATCATGTAGGCCAAGCGCTCGGCGGGGTAGTCGGGATCCATCGGCAGGTAGGCGCCGCCTGCCTTGGAGATGCCGAGGAGACCGACGACCAGCTCGAACGAGCGCTCGGCCGCGATGCCCACGAGCTTGTCCGGTCCGATCCCGAGCCCGCGCAAGTGGTTGGCGACGCGGTTGGCCCGTGCGTCCAGCTCGGCATAGGAGAGGTCGTGCCCGCGGAACGTCGCCGCGACGGCGTCGGGCGTCGCATCGACGCGCGCCTCGATCTCGCCGTGCAGCGTCGCGTCGCGCGGAAACTCCGTTCGCGTGTCGTTCCACGCGCCCAGGATCGTTTCCGCTTCGGAGGTGGACAGGAGCGGGAGGCGTGTGACCGCGACGGCGGGGTCGGCGCAGGCGGCGTCGGCCAAGGTGGCGAGCTGGGCCAAGAAGCCCTCGACCAGCCCGCGTTCGAAGCGGGCTCCCCAGGTCGTGGCAGCCAACACGTAGCGACCGCCTGCCTGACGCAGCGTGAGCGTGAGCTCGATCGGACGGGGCAGCGCGGCCGGTTCGTCCAGCACCGCGAGACCGACCTGGAAGAGCTCTTCGACCGCGAGGCCGAACAGGCGCGCGAGCTCGGCCGGTTGCGGGACTTCGCCGGCCTCGTTCGCGAGGTCGAGGGCGCAGGCCGTGGTGACGCGCGCGAGCAACGTGCGGAAGTCGGGTTCGGCGCCGAGGTCGATCCGCAGCGGGATCCAGCCGGCTTCGCCCGACAGCCCGAAGACGACGTCGGTCTGGCCGCCGGTGCGGCCGAGCCACAGCGCGACGAGCGCGGCCACGGCGGCCTCGAGTTCGGTCCCCTCGGCTGCGGCCAAGCTCGCCAGGGCTTCGCCGGCCTCGAACTCACGCTCGACGGACAGCTCCTGGTCCGCCGTCGCGCCGCTGGCCGGCGCGAAGGCCGAGGGCCGCAACGCGGGCGGCAACCCTTCGAGGAGCGCTCCCAACGTGCGGAGCGCCGCGTGCGAGGCGGGGATCGGAGTGGACTGCTCGGATCGGCCGAAGTTCATCGTAGGGCCCCGGGACGAGGGACGTGGAAAGAAGGCTCGCGCCGGGAAGAGCTGGGACAGGGGCGGTCGGAGGCGGGCGGGGTCGCCGTCCCGGGGGGCGCGGGGGCGGCGTGGCTGGACCGCGGATCGAGGTCCAGCCTGCAGGCTCGACCTTGCCCTTGCTCTCGCGGGTCGGAAGCGAACACTGGCTCCCGGGGAGCGCGTGCCGCCGGCTCTCCACAGGAGACCGACCTCACATCCGATGATAGCGACTCAGGATCCTTGGTCATGGCCAGAACCCCCCCTGTTGAGGGAGGACGAGGTGCACCTCTGGCGCTTCCAGCTCGATTGGGACGCTTGGGCGCCCGCTTCCGAAGGTTCGCTATCGACTGCGGAAAGCCGGCGAGCTGAGCGTTTTCACAGGGATCGTGACCGCCGCGCCTTCCTGGCTCGTCGCACTCTCGTGCGCGCTCTGCTGGGCGCCTACCTGGATCGACCCCCCGCCTCCCTGGAGCTCGCCAGCGGCCCCTTCGGCAAGCCGGAACTCGGGTCGAAGGAGTTCGACTTGACCTTCAACTGGTCGGTAACGGGGTCGTTTCTGGCTCTGGCCGTCGCCAGGAACCTTCCGCTCGGCGTGGACCTCGAATGGCGCGACCCCGCGCTCGAGCTCGAGCGCCTGGCGCCGACGGTGATGGGTCCGGAGGAGCTCGTCCGCTTCCGAGCGCTGCCGGCGGCCGAGCGCCCGGCGGCCTTCTTCCGCCTGTGGACCCGCAAGGAAGCTCTGGTCAAGGCCCTCGGGGTCGGCTTCCGGCGTGAGCCCAAGGGCTTCTTCGTCGGCCTCGACGCAGCGCCCTGGGGCCTGCTGCAACCCGTTTCGGCCGCGCCCGAGGACGGGGGCGCCTGGGGGCTCGTCGAGTTGGAGCCCGAACGGGAGCTGGCCTGTGCGCTGGTCGCGGCCGGCCACGACTGGACCCTCGCCCTGCTCCCGAACGGGGCGTGACCCCCGACCGGGTGGTAGCACCCGAACAAGGTCGTGCGACCCGAATGGATCGCGCGGCGCGCAGGAGCCGGAAGAGCGGCCCCCGTGGGTCCCGAGCGGCCGCGAAGTCCTCGCCAGCGCTCCTGCACGGCGCCCGACTCCCCGGCGCGCCGGGGTTCAGACCTTCGTGCGGAAATCGGTCGCCTGCTGCTCGGACGGGTCGAAGGTCTTGAGGACCCGCGCGGGGACGCCGCCGACCAGGGAATGGGGCGGCACGTCGGCGAGAACGACGGCGTTGGCCGCGATCATGCTGTCGTGGCCGACGGTGATCGGGCCGAGCACGGCCGCCCCGGCGCCGATGAGGACGCGGTCTTCGATCAACGGCAGGCTCTGGAGCGAATCGGCGTGGTGGGCCTTGCCCAGCGTCACGTTGTGGCGGATCTGAACGTCGTCGCCGATGCGGCAGGCGCCCAGGACGCAGCCGCCGTGGTGCCAGATGCGGACCCGGCGGCCGACGGCGATGATGTAGGGCAGCTCGATCCGCGCCGTCCAGTGCACGACGCGGTACATGAAGTCGTAGAGCAGCGTGAACGGGGGTCGCACGAGCCGCGGGAGCCCCATGCGCCAGTTGCCGAGGCGGTTGACGGCGACGGCCCAGAAGCCCTGGGCGAACAAGCTCTGATGCGTCTGCAGGTCTTCGCGCAGGAGCGCGAGGAACCCGATGCCGGAAGGATTCAGGTTCGTCTCCCCGGACATCGTGTTGATCTCCGGGCGGACGCGGGAGCGGGGTTCGGCGAGGGTGGTCACGAGCGTTCGACTCTATCGGAAGTTCCTGCCGTCGGATCGGAGCATTTTCCCCGGGCTTCGTGCCAGCACGAATCGTCCGCGGTCGATCTAAGCTCTTCGGAGGGCCGTTGGTCGCGCTCCTCGCCGCGAGCGAGGGGGGCGGGCGCGGCCTCGCCGAACCCCATTCCGCTTCCTCCATGGTGAGTACCCTGGCCCGACCCGAAGAAGCCCGCTCGGGCGAACGCGCTGCGGCGCGGGTGCCGGCGTGGCCGGGGCCCACGGGCGTCGCCCTGCGCCTCTTCGTCTTCGGCCTGTCGTTCGGGCTCGCGACCTTCCTCTTGCAACGGATCGCCTCGCCCGGCGGTGGGAGCTTGATCGGGGCCAAGCAGGAGCACTGGGCCGCCGCGGCGAAGCGCTACGACACGGTCTTTCTGGGGACCAGCCACGTGTACCGCGCCTTCGTCCCCGAAGCCTTCGACGAAGCGCTCGCCACGGCAGGGCTCGAGAGTCGGGCCTTCAACTTCGGGATCCAGCTGCCGAACCAGCTCGAGCTCGCCTACCTCTTCGGGCGCGTGCTCGAGGAAGGCGAGGGGCGACTCGCGCGGATCTTCGTCCAGTACCACGAGCTCGTGCCGCAGCTCGATCCGGCGCAGGAGTTCATCCCGCGCAACGTCTACTGGCACGATTGGGACGAGACCGCCAAGGCGATCGAGCGCACCTTCGCCTTGAGCGCGAGCGAAGGGCTGACGCTGGCGAGCGGAACGGGGGGCGAGCACTCGCTCGTCACGCTCTTCGTGTCTTCGTTGCCGGCGACCTGGCGCGTCGCCTTGAGCCACATCCAGCACTTCGTCGTGCGGGCACTCGTCATCGGGCGCGGCAAGGACGTGGCGCGCGGGCTCCTGGGGCGAACGCACGGTCTGACGCCGCAGATGGCGGCGCGGCGCGGCTACGTTCCGCTCGAGGATGACGAGGCCATGCTCGCGCGGGACGGCAACCCGAACAACACCTACACGCGCCGGCGCGAAGACTTCCTGGCGCGGCACGCGGACTACCGCGCCGGCGTGGAGCGACTCGCGACCGAGGCGCGCGTGGTCGGGGACGAGGAGTGGCGCAACGCCGAGCTCGCGAGCTTCGGCGATCTGTCGGCCTATGCCGAAATGGCGAGCCTGGCGCGGGCGGCCGGCATCGAATTCGTGCTGGTCGTGATGCCCGCCAACAGCTGCGACCGTGCGCTCGAGGCTCGAATGGCCGAGGAGATCGGTGCGCCGGTTCTGATCTACAACGACCCGCGGCGCTATCCGCGCTTCTACGATCCCGTGCTGCGCTTCGATTCGGGTCACTTCACGCGCGAGGGGGCGCTCGAGTTCACTCGGGCTCTGGCCGCCGACATCGTGCGCTTGGAGGAAGGGCCGTGATCTTCACGGAGGCGCGCTTTCTCGTCTTCTTCGTTCTGGTCTTCGGGATCTACTGGGTCCTGCGCGCGAACCGGACACGCAAGCTCTGGCTCCTGGCCACGAGCTACGTCTTCTACGGTGCCTGGGACTGGCGCTTCCTCGCCCTGATCGCCGGTTCGACGGCGGTCGACTGGCTCGTGGGCGCCGCGCTCGAGCGCGCCGAACGCCCCGTCGCGCGTCGAGCGCTTCTCGCCACGAGCCTGGTCTGCAACCTCGGCTTGCTAGGCTTCTTCAAGTACTTCGACTTCTTCGTCCAGTCCGGCGCTGGCTTGCTCCAGTGGCTCGGTCTCGAGGTTCATCCGCGTACCCTCGACCTGATCCTGCCGGTCGGCATCAGCTTCTATACGTTCCAGACGCTGAGCTACACGATCGACATCTATCGACGGAAGTTGAAGCCGGTCGACGGCTTCCTGGACTTCGCCCTCTTCGTGGGCTTCTTTCCGCAGCTCGTCGCGGGTCCGATCGTGCGCGCGTCGCAGTTCCTGCCGCAGCTGAAGGAGAAGAAGCGCTTCCTCGACGTCGGCTTCCGGGCCTCGTTGACCCTCTTTCTGTTCGGCTTCGTGAAGAAGGCCGTGGTGTCGGACAACATCGCGCCGGTGATCGAGCCCGTCTTCGCCGCACCGGCGAGCTTCGACGCGCTCTCGAACTGGGTGACCCTGTTCCTCTGGCACGTTCAGATCTACTGCGACTTCTCCGGCTACTCCGACATGGCGATCGCCACGGCGGGGCTGCTCGGCTACCGGATGCCGCTGAACTTCGACTTTCCCTACTTCTGCCACAACATCGGCCAGTTCTGGCAGCGCTGGCACATCACGCTCTCGACCTGGTTCCGGGACTACCTCTACGTGTCCCTCGGTGGCAGTCGCGGCACGCTGTGGGGCGGGATCCTGACGGGCTGCGTCACGATGATGCTCTGCGGCCTGTGGCACGGAGCCGGATGGCAGTACGTGGGCTTCGGAGTCCTCATGAGCGCCGCGATCATCCTCTCGCGAGCCTGGGGCGAGCTGGTCCCCGAGGGCAGCGGACCGCGTCGGATCGTTCACGCGCTCGGGCCGCTGATCATGATGTGGTTCTTGTTCCTGAACTGGATCGTGTTCCGAGCCGTCTCGTGGGACACGGCCCAAGAGATGTTGGCCGTCTTCTTCTTCCTCGACTTCGGCGGCATGCGCTCGATCGATCCGCGCTGGTTCGGCGTCTTCGTGGCCTTCGCCGTGGTCCACACCGCCTTCTGGCTCGGGTGGCACCGGCGCCTCGCCCGGCTTCCCGATACCGTCTGGGCCGCGGCCTACGGGGTCGGTTCCGCGCTCGTCCTGGCCTTCATGGCGGTCGACTACCAGCCCTTCATCTACTTCCAGTTCTGACCTGGGAGATCAAGTGCTTCGGATGCCAGGCGTCGGCATCCGCTGGGGTGAGGCGACCGGAAACGCAGGCGATCTAGTGGATGCGGCGAGGCTTTGACCTGTTCGACGGGCTCCCAGGGTGCCTGCAGACGTGCGAACGCCCCACCGCACGGCTTGCTCCGAGGCATGTCGGCTCGGAGCAAATCGTCCGGCGGGGCGCTCGCGATCAAAGCGATTTCCGTCAGGCACACCCTCTAGTCGGTTCCGCGCAGTCAGTTTCGAAGAAGATTCGAAGTCGGTCGAGAGCGCGTGAATAGCGCTTGCGGGCGGCACTCACGTTGCGATCCAGGGAGCGGGCTACTTCCGCGAAGGGCAGCTCCTCCAGCGCGCGCAGCCGGACGGTCTCGCGCATGCCCTCGGGCAGCGTGTCGATGGCGTCGCGTACGCGTTGGCGGTCTTCCTCGATCGCCAGTTGCTCGAGCGGGCCCTCCACAGCCTCGGGCAGGTTCGCGAAGGCGCGCTCGTCGGAGGACTCGTCCACGAGCTCCTCGCGCCGCCGGTGCGATCTCCAGTAGTCGCGCAGCTTGTTGGCGGCGATGGTGAAGAGCCACGGCCGGACCGCCCGGGCGGGGTCGTAGCGCGGCAGGGCGCGGTAGAGGTGCAGGAAGATCTCCTGCGTCAGGTCCTCGGCCGTCGAGTCTTCGGCGATCTGGCGCCGTACGAAGCGGTAGACGCGCGGGAACTCGCGGTCATAGAGCTCGCCCAGCGCTTCGACGTCGCGGGCGGCCAGGCGTTCGGCGAAGGCCTGGTCGTAGGCGCGGGGGGGAGAGAGAGTGCTCTTCATGGCGGTCGTCCTCGGTCCGGGTCGGCCTGCGGGGCGGCAGCGGGAGGTCCGCTGCCTGCCGGCGAAGGCTCCGACCTGGGTCCCTCTTCGCATGCAGGTTCCGTGCCATGTTCTAGATGGAAATCGCAAGCTCATGCGGGCCAAGAGCTTGCGCGTGTTGCCCGCAAACGCTTGTTGCAACGAAATATCGTCGTTCTACGATCTTTCGTGCACCTCCCACGGAATATCGTTGTTCGCATGACGCCCGAGAGCTCCATCCAGACCCCCTTCGATCGTTACCAGTCGATGCTGCTGTCGATGGGCTGCTGCGTGCAGAGCGTCGAGGAGCTGTTCGAGCTCGTCGTGACGCGTCTGAGCGAGCGCCCCGAGGTGGCGCTCGCACGCATCTGGCTCGTCGGGGACGGCGACCGCTGCGGAGCCTGCCGGCTGGCGACGGCTTGCGACGACAAGCAGAACTGCCTGCACCTGGTCGCGAGCGGCGGCCGCTCGCGCGTGGATCCGGCCGAGATCTGGGACGACGACGACCTCCGGATCCCCTTCGGGGTCCGCCCGGTCGGAGAGATCGGCTCGAACCTGGAGCGCATCGACATTCCCGACGTGAAGCGCGACGAGCGCTGGAGCGTCGACGAAGGGTGGGCCAGCCTCGAGGGCATCGTGGCCTTCGTCGGCGAACCGCTCATCTTCCGTGGGGAAGGGATCGGCGTCCTGGCGCTGTTCCTGCGGCAGCGGCTCGACCCCGAGGAGCTGCCCTGGTTGCGGATGATCGCCGACCACGCCGCCGCCGCGATCGTGACGGCTCGCACGTTCGAGGAGAATGCGCGCCTCAAGCACAAGCTCGAGCTCGAGAACACCTACCTGCGCGAGGAGGTCACCCTGGCGAACCGCTTCGGTGACATCGTCGGCCACAGCGCGGTCCTGGCCGCGCTGCGCGAACGGATCGAGCTGGTGGCTCCGACCGATGCGAGCGTGTTGGTCCTCGGGGAGTCCGGCACCGGCAAGGAGCTCGTCGCCCGCGAGATCCACCGGCACAGTGCCCGTTCGGAGGCCAACCTCGTCCGCGTCAACTGCGCCTCGATCCCACGCGAGTTGTACGAGAGCGAGTTCTTCGGTCACGTGAAGGGAGCCTTCACCGGCGCAGTCGGCGACCGAGCAGGGCGCTTCGAGCTGGCCGACGGCGGGACGCTCTTCCTCGACGAGGTCGGGGAGATTCCGCTCGAACTGCAGAGCAAGCTCCTGCGCGTCCTGCAGGAGCGTCAATACGAGCGCGTCGGAGACGAACTGACGCGTGAAGTCGACGTGCGCGTCATCGCGGCGACCAACCGCAACCTCAAACGCGAGGTCGAAGCCGGGCGCTTCCGGGAGGACCTGTACTATCGGCTGAACGTGTTCCCGATCGAAGTGCCGCCCCTGCGTGAGCGACGCGACGACGTCTCGCTCCTGGCGCAGCACTTTCTCGATCAGAATGCCCGTCGTCTTGGTCGCGAGGGGCTGCTGTTGAGCCGGGCCAATGTCCTTTCTCTGCAGGCCTACGACTGGCCCGGAAACGTGCGCGAGCTTCAAAACGTGATCGAACGCGCCGTGATCACGTCCCGCGATGGTCGTTTGAACTTCGATCTGCCCAAGCCGACCCAGGATGCGGAGTCCGGTTCACACGCCGCCCAGCCGCTCGGCGACGAGCCCGAGGTGCTGACGGAGGACGAGCTACGCCAGCTCGAACGCAGGAACGCGGAACGTGCGCTCGCGCACACGGGCGGGCGCATCTACGGCGACGACGGCGCCGCGCGCTTGCTCGGCATGCGCCCGACGACCCTCGCTTCTCGCCTCAAGAAGTGGGGGCTCGCGCCCGGCAACGAACGTGCCAGGTAAGGACCGCGTGACGGCATCCGGTTCGTCGCACCGCTTGCTGTAGGCTGGACGTGTTCGGCGCGTCAACGAATTCGGCGCGTCATCATCCATGACCATGCACCCGGTGGGGGTCTACATGAGACCGATGACGATTCTCGCGGCAGCCTTGCTCGCTCCGGCAGCGGCAGCCCAACACTCGATCCTTTTCACCATGGACGCTGACGAGTTCATGCTCGATGTCGCCAACGGGGCGATCTCGGCGGGCACCTTGAGCCCCGACGAGGTGGGCATCGTGACACCCTTGGTCGGAGCCTACTCGGCCTCGGCCTTCCTCTCGATCGAGGGCCAGTGGGCCTTCATCGGAGACCTCGACATGGACGGACGTCTGGTCGATGCCAGCTCGGATGGCCCGGGCGCGGACACGGACGCGATCTTCGTCAAGCGTGCGACGGGCGCACCGACGGGTCCGGTCGGTCAGCGTGACGTCTTCGTCAGCAAGGAGGATGTCGCCGGCTTCGCTTCGAACGTGGACAGCGACGTGTTCCGCTACGCCGCCCAAGGCGTCATCGAGGTCTTCCTGTCCGAGACACAGCTCCAGGATGCCTTCGGCGCGGCGACCAACGTGGATCTCGATGCCCTGGCACAGTCGGATACGGGCGACTTGTTCTTCTCCGTTTCCGACTTCTCGCCGCCGCTCGGCGGGGACGGCTCGATCCTGCACATCCCGGCGTCGGCGATCACCTACGACGGGAGCGGCAACGTGACCGCCATCACGCCGGGGTCCGCCATCGAGATCGCGACGGAGGCGGATCTCTCGGCCTTCATCATCGCGAGCGGCATGCTCACGTCGGTCGGCGGGGCTCCGACGACTTCGCTCGAGCTCTCCGGGCTCGAGATCGACCCGGCAGGTGGCACGTGGACCTCGCCCGTCGACGCCCTCGACTACCCGAACCTCCTGTTCGTGTGGGACGGCTTCAGCAACGACGGGGGCATCCTGTCGACCGCCGGTGGAGGCTCGATCGCGAGCCTCAACGGCGTCCCGCTCGCGAGCTCCGTGGCGACGACCGGCGTCCAGATCGGGCTCTTGCCCGACTCGACCGGGCTCGGCGGCTTCGGCGGCCTGGCGGTCATCGACCAGATTCCCGATCCGCTCGTCCTCGAGAACTATCCGACGAACCTGATCACGAGCTCGACCATCCTCTACACCGAGCAGCAGATCTCGGGCGCCACGCCCGGAGGCGGCGTCTTCATCTTCTACGACATCGGTCCGTCGGCCATCGGCAGCGTGCTGAGCTCGACGACCCTCGGCGGTCCCTCCGGAGAGGTCTTCTTCGGAACTGGCCAGTTCGGGGTGCTCGGCGCGGTCATCGCCGACGGCGATGGGCACGGTGCGTTCGTGCAGACCCTGCCCACGAGCCTCGTCGGCAGCGCGGCGAACCTCGTGTTCCAGGTCTACGACCTCAGCTCGAACTCGTTCGGCGCTCCGGCTCCGCTGCAGTTCCTCTAGCAGCGCGCCGGTGACGGCGAGATCGCCTTTTCGACCGGGCGGGTGCCTTCGGGGCCCGCCCGGTTCGCGATCAAGTGGGCCGGAGGGACGTGACCTCGAGGCTCCGGCAGAAGTTCGCGAAGCGCTGGGCGCCGTCGAGCGGGATGCGCTTGTCCTTGCGCGCGAGCGTGAGCTTCTCGGGTCCGTCCAGGCTTGCGCGAATGGCGTCGAAGAGCGACTCGGGCGTGACCTCGTCGGGGTGCAGGCAGGTGACGAGGCCGAGCTCTTCCATTCGCCGCGCGCGGATGACTTGCTCGTGGCGATACAGGAAGCGGGGGATCAGGACAGCGCGCCGGGCGTGGGCCAGTAGGTCCGTCGCCGTGTTGTAGCCGGTCGTGGAAACCACGAGCGCGGCTTCACGAAACAGCGGCTTGGTCGAGGGAACGAAGGTCTCCAGCGTGACCGGTAGGCCTTCCGCCTTGGCGCGCAGTTCGCGTTCGAGCTCGGGCGAGACGAACGGTCCGGTCAGGATCTGCGCCCGGTATTCGATCTTGTCGCGATAGCGCGCGAACATGTCGAGGAAGGTGCCGATCACCTTGTCCCCTCCGCCGTCGCCACCGCCGATGGAGACCGCGACGAGCGGCACGTCGTACTGCGTGTCGGTCATCTCGGCGATGGCCTCGCCGGGGTCGCAGACGTAGTTCACGAAATGCGTCTTGGCGGCCAGCTCGTCGGGAAAGCCGTACTCCTTCACCGGGTCGTAGACGGCCTTCGTTCCGTAGACGACGACGTGGTCGTAGAGGTCGCGCAGCACGTCGTAGATGCCCTCCCTGTGCCAGAGCTCCTGGACGTACTCGGGTCGATCGATGATGTCCCGCAAGCCGAGGATGCACGTGCACGTGCCCTGGTTCGTGAGCCAATCCAGCGACGGTCGCATCTCGCCCTTCATTCCGACGGGCGAGTGGTCGACCAGCAGGACGTTGGGATCGTAGTCGCGGATCGTCCGCAGCAAGAGGTTGCTGCGCAGGGTGTGGATGTCGGAGCCCGTGATCGACAGCGAGCGGGCCTCGTACTGTTCGGACGCGACCTTCTGGACCGCGGGCAGCTTCAGGTAGTCGGCGCCCATCGGCATCGTGTACCTGTGCACCATCGGTGAGCCCGTGACGAGCAGGGCCGAAAGGCCTGGAAACTCCTGCACGAGCTCGCGGATCAGATTGAGGCTGCGCCGCAGGTGTCCGAGGCCGAACGTGTCGTGCGAATAGACGAGCAGGCGCGTGTCGGCCCCGAAGGGCCGCTTCTCCAGCGTACCGGTCGGACGCGGCGCATCCTGCTTCGAGCGATCGCGAAGAACGACGATCAAGCCCGTGGCGCGGCCGTTCTCGATGACCGGTTCGATGTCGATCTCGACGGCGATCTCACGACCGGCGGGCGTGACCAGCTCGAGCTGCGAGAAGGACTCCGAGCGGGCGTCGCGAAGCGCCGTTTCGAGGGTACTCGCCAGGGCCTCGTCGTCGGCCGCGGTCACGAAGTGCAGCGTCTCGGTGAGCTTGCGCTCGGAGATCGCGTGGATGGGCTGCTCGAGCAAGTCCGCCGCGCGCGGATTGGCGAACGTGACGAGGCCCGTCGCGTCGGTCGTGAAGATCGCGTCGCCCATCGTCACCAGGACGGAGGACAGCGACTTCTCACGCTCGCGCTCCTTGCGGCGTCGACCGTGCCCCGCCGCCGCCGTCGAGATCGCTGCGCGGATGTTCGCGTCGCTGAAGGGCTTGACCAAATAGCCCGCCGCATCGACCTCGGCGGTCCGCTCGATCGTCTTGTCGTCCGCGTAGGCCGTGACGAAGATGACGGCACAATCGTGGCGGTCGCTCAAGAGGCGCGCTGTGTCGACCCCGTCGTCGCCCTGTGCGAGATGGATGTCCATCAGCACGATCTCTGGAGGATGCTCCAAAGCGATTGCGAGGGCTTCCGCGGTCGTCGCAGCCGTGCCCACCACTTCGTGGCCGATGTCGCTGATGATGCGCCGGAGGTGCATCTGCACGATCATCTCGTCTTCGACGATCAGAACCTTACGGGAGATCAAGCTACGCTGGCTCCGTTGTTGGCCTTGTCGGGGAACTCGATCCGGACGGTGGTCCCCGGGTCGGTCGTCGTCGTCAGCTGGCCTCCGATTTGACGGACCAGGGTCGAGATCAGGCTCATTCCCAGCGTTTGCGACGTTTCGATGTCGACGCCCGGGGAGATCCCGACGCCGTCGTCGGAGACGACCAGGATGCGCTGGCCGAGCTCGTTGACCTTCACGTCGATGCGGATCTCTCCGGAGGCATCGCCGGGGTAGGCGTGCTTGCAGGCATTGGTCACGAGCTCGTTGACGATCAGTCCGCAGGCCAAGGATTGGTCGATGTCGACATTAACGTCTTCGACGTCCAGCCGAATCTGGATGCGCCCGCCGCCGAAGGACTGGGACAGCTGCGAGGTCAGCATCTCCAGGTACGAGCGGAAGTCGATCGCGCCGAGGTCGTTCGAGCGGTAGAGCTGCTCGTGGATCAGGGCCATCGAACGGATGCGGCTCTGACTCTGCTCGAAGCGGTCGATCACCTCGGGGTCGTCGAGGGTCGTCGCTTGCATCGCGAGCAGGCTCGAGATGACCTGCATGTTGTTCTTCACGCGGTGGTGGACTTCGCGGAGCAAGAGTTCCTTCTCGTCGAGCGAGCTGCGTAGCCGCTCTTCCATGTTCTTGCGCTCGGTCAGGTCCTGGGCAACGCAGACATAGCCCTTGGCCGGTTCCTGGCCCGAGCGAAGCTCGGCGCCCGAGAACGACACGACCACACCGGCGCCGTCCTTGCGAAGAAGCGTGAGCTCGGCGCTCGTGAGGATCCCGTCCCGGCTGATGCTCGCGAGCGAGCGCTTCTCTCCTCGCCGGGGCGTGCCCTGGATCTTCTCGAAGGGCTTGCCGAGCAGCTCCTGGCGCTCGTAGCCGAGCAGCTCGGCGGCCGCGCGGTTCAGGGACGTGATGGAGCCCTGCGAGTCGAAGACGATCAGTGCCCCGGCCATCGAGTCGAAGACGGACTCGAGGTTGCCCATCGACAGGGTCGTCGAGGCGAGCTCGCTCGCCATGCGGTTGAAGGCGCGTCCGAGATCTCCGAGTTCGTCCGTGCGGTTGACTTCGACCCGCGTGTCGAGGTGTCCGCGCCCCAGGCGTTCGGCGGCCTGGTGCAGGGACTTCACGGGGGAATGGATCGAGCGATACAGCAAGATTCCGAGGACGAGGGCGAGGACGAGTGCCACGGCACTCGTGACGAGCGCGACCTGGGTCGTCGTTCGAGTCGTGTCCACGATCGACCGCAGCTGGTCGCTCATGTGTTCTTCGGCCTGGGACAAGTAGGCGTGCACCAAGGGGACGAGCTCGTAATCGACGAACGGTTCGAAGGTGCCGTGGAAGAAGGTCGCCGCTTCGGCTGAACTGCGCCCGGCCGCTTCGATCATGGTCTCGATGTTCGTGCCGAACTCGCTGTGCATGCGCTCGATCGGGCGGAGGGAACGTCGATAGTCATCCGCCGATTCGACATCACCATTGCGAAACATCTGGGACTCGCGCAGCGCCTGGTCGAAGTCCTCCTTGGCCTGACGCAAACGCGTGGCGAGGGAGTAGGACTGCGTGTCCGGTTCCGAGTCCTCTTCAGCGTCCGTACTCGCGGGCATGGTCCCGATGAGTTGTTGCGCGATCGAGACGCACTCCGGCAGGACGTTCGTCATGCGCGTCGCGAGTTCGATGCGCCGCAACGAACCCTCCGGTGCGATGTCCGTCGACGGCGCCAGGCCGATCTTCAGGCCGTGGATCTCCACGAAGTCCGGCGCGATACCGTCGAGGTCGGACTTCGTGACCGTTCCCTTGATCTTCGAGCTGTCCTTGACGTCCTGCGTCTCGATGTCGCGGGCCGACCAGACGCCGTCCTCGACCCGACACGTGACTTCGATGCGCTGTCCGACCTCGAGCGTCGCGAAGCTCGAGCCGTCCACGTCGGTGTTCTCGAAGTCGGTTTTCTCGGAGACGAGGAGCGTACGCCCCAGCACTTGAATCGTCTGGCGCACTCGGTCGATCGCCTGGATCTCGCCGCGCAGCTGGGGTCGGCGTCGTCCCGCCACGACCTCGATGTCGATGGCGACGAAACGATCCCCGTCCCAGAACCCTTCGAACTCGAGGCCGTAGTTCGCGAGGTCGATGCGACGCAGGTCGACTCCGCTGCTCGAGCCGAGGTCGGACCACTTCTTGCGCACCGAGTGGTTCAGGAGGATGGACGTGACGCCGATGACGAGCATCAGGGACACGATGGCCATGAAGGCCAGGATCAGGCGGAGTCGCAGACTCATTCGGTTGGCAAAGGGAAAGGCGGTCGGATAGCTCGCTGCACCCCTCCTTGCCCGGAGCGAGATGTCCTGGGACGGATTCGACGAGGAACCTCGCGGCCAAGCTAGCCTGCTCTCGGCAGGGCGTCCAGACGTCTTTGATGGGGTGTGGAGGGTCGTGGGACTTTCCCCGATGCGGCGGGCGTTCGAGCCGCGCGATGCGGCAAGAACTCCCCGATCGGGACCGCTTCAGCGCAAGCGCAAGGGTGCGAGCACGCGGGTGCCGGCAGACGGAGAGCGCCCGATCGACGCTCCTCCACGGGACAGCGACCTCGGGCAGCCGTCGCCGAACGCGGCGCGACTTGCTTTCGAGCGAACCGCGGTGTTCAGCAGCGACCACGACAGCGGGTCGGAAGCCCTCGCGTTACGACGATCCGAACGCGCGCGTCCCTGCTGCGAGCGAGGCACCCACGAGCAGCGCCGAATCTGCGGATTCGCCTGTGTTCCTGCTGCCTCACCGCAGCGGATGTAGATGCTCCGGCATCCGAAGCGCTTTCTCGACGGATCGACCGAGGAGAGAGGACGAGCGAAGTGCCGCGGCGGCTCGCGCGCGGTTCGGCTTGCGTATGGAGGTCCGAGGCCCTGCCCTCGCCCTCTTGTCAGGACGCGAGCGATCCACGAGGCTCTTGGCCCCCTGCCCGCCACCCCCTCTCGATCTCGGAGGTCGGAACATGTCGCTCAGCGCGCTGCTTCCTCTCGTCTTCTCGGCGTTCACCGCGCCGCTTGCCGCCTGCCCGCCCGGCGTGAGCTCCCAAGCCGGCCCGCCGGCGACCGAGTTCGTCTACGACGGCGAGCGCCTCGCGTCCGAGCTCGCGGCCCTCGCCGGCGAACACGGTGAACTCGTCACGCGTCATCTCGTCGGCACGTCGCGCGGCGGTCGTGCGATCGAGGCCCTGCGCATCGCGGCACCGACTGTGCCCGACGCGTGTCCCGCGTTGCTCGTGGTGGCGAACCTCGATGGACCGCGCGTCTTCGAGACCGGTGTGGCAGTCGATCATGCCCGGCGACTGGCCACGGGCTTCGCCGCCGGCGACGAGGCGGTGCGCGCCCTGCTCGACCGCGCGATCGTCTGGATCGTGCCCTGCGCGAACCCCGATGGGGCGGCGGCTCGCTTCCGGACCCCGCTCGCCATGGAGCATGGTGAAGGTCATGGCATCGACAACGATCGCGATGGTCGTCAGGGCGAGGACGCTCCGACCGACGTGAACGGCGACGGTGTCATCACGAGCCTGCGCGTGCCCGATCCCGAAGGTACGTGGAAGGCCGACGAGAACGAACCGCGCCTGAACGCGGAGGCCGACCGGAACGCCGGCGAGCGCGGTTCGTGGAAGATCTGGATCGAAGGCCGCGACGTGGACGGCGACGAGCGGGTCGCCGAGGATCCCCTGCACGACGCGTACGTGAACCGGAACTTTCCGTCGGGCTGGCAAGAGCACACTCCGGAGGGCGGGTTGTTCCCCACCGACGAACCCGAGGTGCGCGCCTTGATCGAGCTCGTGCTCGAGAACCCCGACATCGCCCTGGTCATCACCTACGACGCCTTCGACAACCTCGTCGAGAAGCCGAAGAGCGTGAAGGACGACGCGCGGGCGGTGAAGCGCATTCCGCCCGCAGGCGTGCTCGAGTCGGACGCGGCCCTGATCGAGGAGCTCGGCAAGCGCTACCGGGAGCTGACGGAGAACGACGCCAAGGGTGACGACGACGACGCCGGGACGTTCCAGCGCTGGTGCTACGACCACCGCGGGCTGGTGACCTTGAACGCGGTTCTCTGGGAACTGCCGACCGACCCGCCGCCCGCAGACGAAGTGCAGGCCGAAGACTCCGAGGCGGGAGCCGATCCGGCGTTGGAGGAGGACCCGGCCGCAGCGGACGGTGACGAAGCCGCGGAAGAGGACGAGGACGCGACGGAGTCGGATGAGCCGGAGGCCGAGGCCCCCGCGCGCCGCGGCCGTGGGAGCGACGCCAAGTCGTCCAAGCAGAAGTCCAAGAAGAAGTCCAAGGACTCCGACGATGCGAAGCGCCTGGCCTGGATCGACGCGAGCTCGGAGGAAGCCTGGCGCTTTCGTCCCTGGGAGAGCTTCGAGCATCCCGACCTCGGCGCGGTAGAGGTGG
The DNA here is from genome assembly GCA_029259595.1 of Planctomycetota bacterium. Taxonomy (GTDB): domain Bacteria; phylum Planctomycetota; class UBA1135; order UBA1135; genus OFTM43. Next base: position 37,187 of record JAJDEW010000038.1, read on the forward strand.
GGGGCTTCGCGCCCTACGCTCGGAGCGAGCCCCCGGTTTCCGACCAGGCGGCCATCGCCGAGCGGACCTTCACCTGGTTCTTGACCCAGGCCGACGTGCCGGCGCGCGTCGAGCTCGTGTCCTGCACGGTCGAGGACCTGGGTGGGGGCGTGCTCTCGATCGAGGCCGCGCTCGAGAATGCCGGCTTCCTGCCGCTCTCCAGTCGCTCCGGCCAACGGACACGCACGACCCGACCGGCGCGCGTGCGCCTGCTCGTCCCCGCGGCCGCGACGTTGCTCGCCGGCCAGGCGGAGACGTTGATCGAGGAGCTGGACGGCAGCGGTGGACGCCAGGAGCTTTCCTGGCTCGTTCACGGGCCGAGTGGAATGGAGATCGTCGTCGAGGTCGATACCGACCACGCCGGCCTGGACCTCGCTCGACCGGAGGCACGCTGATGTTCGCCCACGCTTTGCTCCTTTCCGCTCTGCTCGCAGCCTTCCCGCAAGGAGACGAGGGCTTTCCCGGCCTGCCCGCTGGCCGCGCGCCGTCGGTGGAGATCCCCTGGAACCGCCTCTATGACGTCGACGAGCTCTACGCGCACTTCGATCGCCTGGTCGCCGCGTATCCGGAGCTCTTCTCGTCGGAGGTGATCGGCTACAGCGTCGAGAGCCGCGAGATGCGCGTTTACACGCTCAACGACCCGACCACCGGCGCGGCGGAGGAGAAGCCCGCCATGTGGGTCGACGGAAACGTACACGGCAACGAGGTGCAGGGCGGCGAAGGCGTGCTCTACCTGGCCTGGTACCTGCTCGAAAACCACGGTTCGAACCCGCGCGTCAGCGATCTCCTCGCGGGCTATGCCTTCTACCTGTTGCCGACGGTCAACCCGGATGGGCGTGCCAGCTGGTTCGCGGATGCCCACAACGCGCACTCGTCGCGGACGGGCGTGCTGCCGATCGACGACGATCGTGACGGACGCTTCGATGAGGACGGACCGAACGACCTCGACGGAGACGGCAGCATCGTCCAGATGCGCAAGCACGTCCCCGGAGAGGGGCGCTTCCGCCTGAACGCCGACGACCCCCGCATCCTCGAGCGCGTTCCCGACAACGATCGCGGCCTGCGCGGCGACTGGGACTACCTGGGCTCCGAGGGCATCGACGACGACGGGGACGGGCGCATCAACGAGGACGACCGGGGCGGCTACGACATGAACCGCGCCTGGCCGGCGCTGTGGATGCCGAACCACGTCCAGCGCGGCGCCGGTCCCTATCCGCTGTACTGGCCGGAGACGCGCTGCATCGCGCGCTTTTTGGTCGAGCACGAGAACGTCGCCGCCGTTCAGTCCTTTCACAACGCAGGCGGGATGATCTTGCGCGGTCCCGGTGCAGAGGCCTACGGCTCCTACCCGCGGGAGGACCTGCGCGTCTACGACGAGATCGGCAAGGACGGCGAGAAGATGCTGCCGTTCTACCGCTACATGATCATCTGGAAGGACCTCTACTCGGTCTTTGGCGGCTTCGTGACGTGGACCTACGAGGGGCTCGGCATCCTCAGCTTCACGAACGAAATGTGGACGAACGATCGCAACAGCCCCGACGAGCGCCTGCCGAATGGCAACGAGGGGCGCCACTGGTTCGACGACAACCTGCTCTCCGGTGCCGGCTTCGTGAACTGGGTGCCGTTCGACCACCCCTTGTACGGTCCGGTCGAGATCGGCGGCTTCAAGAAGGACGTAGGGCGTGTTCCGCCCACCTTCTTGATCGAGGAGATGCTCCATCGCAACGCGATGTTCTGCATCCGCCACGCGCGCGAGATGCCGCGCGTCGTGATCGAAGAGCCGGAGGTCACGGACCTGGGTGGAGGGGTGAAGGCGGTCGACGTTATCGTGCGCAACGAGCGCTTGATCCCGACCCGTTCCGCCCTCGCCTCCGACAAGCGAATCGGCAGTCCGGACGTCTTCTCGCTCACCGGCGAGGGCGTCGAGGTCCTGGCAGGCGGTGAGCGCGAAGACCGCTTCCGGCCGGAGGACATCGAGCTCCAGGAGCACGACCCGGCGCGCCTGATTCGCGAGGTCGGCATCTCCGGCCGCCGCACGCTCCGGATCCGATGGATTGTGCGCGGCTCGGGAACCGTGACCCTGCGCTACGAAGGCGAGAAGATCAGGACGGCCGAACGCCAGCTCGAACTCTGAGCGAGGACACGTTTCATCGGGCTGTCAGAGCCGGGGGACGGCGACGACGATCGCCGTCCCCGTCAACCCGACGCCCGTGTGCTCGAGGCGCCGTCGCAGCCGGGCAAGATCCTCGAGCTCGCGCGCCGAGGCTCCGTGGGAACGATCCTCGAGGTCCACTTCGAAGTCGGACAGGGCAACAAGGCGCGCTTCGGCGTAGCGGTGGATCGACGTCGTCCACGTGCGGCGGAGCGTGATGCGGCGAACGATTTCCTCGGGGGCCATGTCGTCCTCGTGCGCCTCCCCGCGCGCACGGTCGCGAGCCTTCATCCAGCGGTCGAGGGCGAGCGCCTCACGCTGGGCCGGCAGCTTCGGGTCCCGCCACGGCTCCGCGATGACGAGTCCCGAGCGCGCGACACGCAACGCCTCGTCGAGCGCCCGCCAGGGCTCGCGAAAGTGATGCAGGACATGGCGTAGCAGAGCGAGGTCGAAGCTCGCGTCCGCGAAGGGGAGTCGCTGGGAGGACGCACGCACGACCGCCACGCCTGTGAGCTGCGTCCGCAGCTCGCGCGCGCGCGCTTGGCCGGGCTCGAGACCGACGGTCCGCAGGCCCTCCCCTCGGAGCGCGGCGAGCACGCGACCCGCTCCACTGCCGACGTCGAGCACCCGCGCCGGCGCGCCGCTCGCAGAAGGACCGGGCACGAGGGCGCGGACGTGGGTCAGAAAGCGCTCGACGAGCGCCGCCTGGTGGGCCGCGCGCGCGCTCACGAGAACCGCTCCGTGGGGCCCGCCTGGGGCCCTTTCGATCCTGGGGCCCTCTTTTGGGACACGTCCAAGCCCTTGTCTGTCAATCGGTTGTGGGGAAGGCGCAAAACCGTCGCGAAGGGGCCTTCCGCTCGACCCCCCGCAGGGCACTCAATGGCGCTTCCTCGTCCTCACGTGAAGCCGGTTCGAGGGAGCCGGGCTTCGACCGAGTTGAGGGACTCGGTGAGGACCGGGGGGAGAGATTCGGGGTTCCGGTCTTCGACGACCGGAACCCCGCTTCCTGTTCCAGGCCGTTCGGGTTCACCGTGGTTCCCGGTCGTCGCCCGTCGCCGCTTGCCCCGTGTCCCCGTGGAACAGGGGAGCACCGTGCCAAAGAACTCCCTTCGGCAGGGGTTCGAGCGAAGCCGGGTCGACCGAATCCGCGCTGCGCTCGCGCGCCCGAGTCGCGCGGGTTCCCGCCGGTAGCTCGGGCACGAGCAGCGCGCCGTGTCGGTAGCGCTCTTCCTCGATCTCCTCGCCGTCCTCTTCCGAGTCCTCGTCTTCCTCGGGCGAGAGACCCGCGAGCGCGCCGGCGTCGAGCTCGGCGTCGATCCAAGCGTTGCTCTCTCGCAACCGCCCGAGGATCGTCCGTGCGTGCAGGGCCTCCTCGCGCAGGCGGGCGAACTCGACGTCGAGCAGCTCGAGCCGAGCGATCTGGCGGTCGGATTCCGCGAGCGGCTCCTCGGGGCGTTCCAGGTGATTGGCGAGCACCGCGCGCAGCCCTTCGCAGAAGTGGGAGATGAAGCGCTCGAACAGCTCGCCGGTCGAGCGGCGCGCCGAGTTCTCCAGCGCGTGCAGGAAGGCGGCGGAGAGCGAGCTCTTGAGGTCCCGCCGGGCGTCGCGCGGAAGTCGGCGCGCCTTCTCGGCCGGCGTGATGCGTTGCGTCAGCTCGTCCTCGGTTCCGCTGAAGCGCCTCCGCACCCGATTCGTGCTGCGCAGGAAGAGGACGTCGCTCAGATTCTTGCGAACCGGCAGCTCGAAGCGCAGGGCCGCAAAGTCGGCGTCGCTCTCGACGACCACCGGCCGCAGCTCGGCACCGGCCGCACGGGTCAGCGCGAACAAGCGGATGCGAGCCCGCTCGAGGTCGAGCAGGCGTTCGCGCGGCAGGGCGCGCAGCACGTCGGCGCGTTCGAGCTCGCGGGTGAAGGTCTCGTGGGCGATGCCCGCGATCCGCGCTTCGCACTTCTCCAGGATGGCGCCGACCTCGCGTGTCACGAGCTCGTCGAGCCCGGCATGCGAGCGGAACCAGCCGTCCACGACGGTGTCCAGCGCTCGGGTCGCGCGCCGAGCCAGATCCTGGGCCTGGGCCCGCGTTTCGGCGAGGACGGCGCTTCGCAGGGCCGAGAAGTCCTCCTGCCATTCGTCCTCCTGGGCGGCCGAGCGTTCGATGTGGTGCCAGGATTCCAGCTTCTCACGGGCCTCGAAGCGGTTCGCACGCGCAGCCTCGAGTCGCGTGGAGAGCTCCGCGATCGCGCTCTCTTCGGACGAGCGCACGAGCCCGGCGCAGATCGCGTCGGCCTGGCGGATGGAATCGGACAAGAAGAGGAGCGCGCGGTCGTCCTTGTCCAGGTGGCGCGTGACGTCGTCGAGCAGGGTCGCGAAGGCCACCTCGGCGGGGGCGGTCACGGCCTGCTCGAGCTCGCCCGGATCCGCGCCCGTGAAGACGCCCCGTATTCGACGTGCCGCGACGGAGACGACGTCGATCGTCCGGACCCGGACTCGGTCCGCTCGGATGGCGGCTTCGAGCGCGGCGGGGAAGACCTGACGGCGGTAGCGCTCCGCCGCGCGCAGCGGATCCAGCGCCGCCGGCTCGGGAACCAGTTCGCCTTCCCGGGTCAATTCGAGTCGGCGTGTGTCCACGTTGAGGACGACGTAGAGCGTCTCGAAGCGTGCCAGGAGGAGCTCGAGCTGTTCGAACGTGCCCGCGGGCGGCGGCGCATCCGTTCGCAGCACGAGGATGGCGGCCGCGCGCGCATCCGCGAAGCCGCGTGTCAGCTCTTCGATGTCGTGGGGCAGGCGTCCGGAGGCTCCCGGCAGCTCGACGAAGCGTGTGCCCGAACCTTCGAGCCCCTCGACCGGCAGTCCCAGCTCGATGCGTCGAACCGCGTCGGGCGCGTGGCGCTCGCCGTCGAACGCTCGACCCTCGCTTTCCGTTGCGTGCACCCGCTCGAACAGCTCGACGTGGCTGCGCTCCACGAACTCCCGCAGCGTCGCCGCATCCGGAAAGGTGGTCGTCGAGCCGTCGTTCGAGACGATCTTGCCCGTCCACTCGTCGGCGTGGGCATAGGAGACCGTACACGGATAGCTCACGAGGCCGGAGACGTCCGCGACGCGCGCCGCGACGAGCGCGTCGATCAAAGCGGACTTGCCGGCCTTCGGTGGTCCGAGGACGAGCGTCGGCGCGCGCCGGCGCGCGACCGTGCGGTTCAGGATCTCGAGCTGGTGAACCGCGTCCTGGATCCGTGGCCGGACACTCCGCGTGAGCGCGGGGTCGCTCGATTCGTCCAGGCAGCTCGACGTCGCAACCAGACGCTCGGTGAGCGCGTGCAGGGCGAGCTGGAACTCGTCGGCGAACAGGCCGAGGCAGGTACGGATCATGGTGTTGCCCGCGGCGCGGTTCACGCGGGCGAAACAGGCCGGAGAGGTTCCTCGAACCGAGCCCCGGGCGCACGCTCGATCAGCGGAAATCCGCTGCGAGCACCGCCCCAGGATAGCGCAAGCGGGGGGTCTGTGCTTTGGCTGGGCCCGACCCTCTCGCTTCGGGTAGGATCCGACCCGCCCCCGCTCGCTCGAGGGGCGCACCGTTCGTTCCCTCACGAACCGACTCATGGAATCCGGACATTCCGACACTCTGACCCGTGGTATCCGCGTCCGCGTGGGCGCCCAGTTCCTGCCGCAGCACTCCGACCCCGACGCGAGTCGCTACGTCTACGCCTACCGGGTGATCATCTCGAACGAAGGTACCCAGAGCGCGAAGCTCCTGACCCGCTACTGGCTCGTTCGCGACGCCAACAACGAGGTTCGGGAGGTGCGCGGAGAGGGCGTCGTCGGCAAGTACCCCGACCTGACGCCGGGCGAGAGCTTCGAGTACATGAGCGGCTGCCCGCTGCAGACCAAGTGGGGGACGATGGAGGGCAGCTACCGGATGCAGCGTGAGGACGGCGAGCAGTTCGATGCCTTCATCGGCCAGTTCTTCCTGGCGCCGACCGTCGCGCCGCTCTCGACGTTGCCGGGCGAGGCAGTCGATCCCGAGCCCAGCACCTCCGCCGGCCGCTCCTAGCCCGTGATCACGGGCTGAACGAGCCCCCGCACGGGGCGGACGTTGCACGCGCCCGACGATTGTCGTCCCATGACCTTCGGTATGGCGCCCTCGCGACTCCTGCACGCCTTCGTCCTCGCCGCCTGCGCCCTCGTGCTCGGGTCCAGAACGGCCTCCGCCCTCGGCGAGGGGACGATCGTGAACGGCAAGCTCAACCTGCTGGTCTATTTCGCGTACGACGAGCTCGAGCCCGACTCGTGGGAGCCCGTCTTCACGGAGTACTCCCGCCTGCTCGCCAACGCGACGGAGGGCCAGCTCCAGCTCGGGACCGTGTCCTTCACCAAATGCGCCCAGCAGAAGGGTCAGGCCGACGTCTGGATCCTCGACGACTTCAGCGGCGCCCGTGCCCATCTCGGCGGCGTCGGTGTGCCGGGTCTGCACATGACGATCTCGCAGACCCACAAGTCGGTGTCCGGAGGCTCGATCGGGCAGTTCGGACTCGTGCACGAGACCGGCCACTACGTTTGGGGCGTCTACGACGAGTACAAGGGCTATGTCGGCAACACCGCCACCACGGATCCGCTGCACTACTGCGCGACCCCGAACGGATCCGGCGGCTGCTTCATGGATGGCGGCACGACGGTCTTCCCGAACAACCTGCGCACGGAGTTCTGCACGCAGTCGTCGCTCGGATTCGCGGACACCGCCCACTTCCGGGGCGCGAACAACAGCTCGGGACAGGCGATCCGCAACGCGCAGGAATACTTCCTCGCACGCTCGTGCTGGGAACGGATCGAGCAGTCGGGCGTCGGCGGCCTGGTGCACCCGTCCGCGCCGCCCTCCACGCTCGAGCCCTCGCACCAGGACGTCGTCTTCGATTTTTCGCGCCTGAACGGCCCCCTCGGCCTCGCGCTCGTGATCGACAAGTCCGGCAGCATGTCGAGCGAGGGCAAGCTCGAGCTCGCGATCCGGAGCGCGCAAACGGCCGTTGGACTCCTGCGCGACGGTGAATACCTCACGGTGGTGGCCTTCGACGATGCGCCCACGACCGTCGTCGCACCCACCGTGATCAACGCGACGACGAAGGCGGCCGCGATCGCCGCCCTCGGCTCCATCGTGGCCGAGGGCGGGACCGAGATCGGCGCGGCTGTGCTGCGCACGGTGACGCTGCTCACGAATGTACCGGGCTGCAAGGAGTTCCTGGTCGTGTTGACCGACGGCGTCAGCGACGGTCTCGCCGCGGACGACCCTGCCGTCCTCGCGGCCCTGGCCGACGGCAATCACAGCGCCTTCGGCGTGGCGCTGGGGAGCTTCTCGGACGACGCGGGCCTGATCGCGGTGTCGAACCTCTCCGGTGGGCAGTTCTACAAGCCGAACGAGACGACCGATCTGCCGCTCACGTTCGCGCAGATCTTCGCCCAGGCCAGCGGCGGGCTGAGCCTGGAAGAGGCGGGCGGGGTGCTCGCCCCCGCGGCTTCGGTGTCCGAGCGCGAGTTCGACGTCGCCGCTGCGGCCGTGAATCTGAACGTCAGCCTCGGCTACGCGCCCGGATCCGAGCTCGCGCTCGAGCTCGTGCAGCCGGATGGATCGCGCATCGACTTCGAGCTACCGCCACTCGGCGTGGAAGCCTTCGCGAGCAGCGTCCAGAAGCGCCTCGTGGTCCCGCAGCCGGCGCCCGGCACCTGGAAGGCGCTCGTGACGGAGAGCTCCGGAACCGACGCGACGTTCGATTTCCTCGCCTGGGTCGACACCCTCGACTTCGCGCTCACGACGCGCGCGGCGAGCGACGCTCCGGTGTACCCGGCCGAGACGCGACTCGCGGTGCACGTCGTCGCCGGCGTCCCGGTCGGTGGTGCAGACGTCGAGGCGACCGTCCAGCGCCCGGACGGGACGCGCAGCGACCTGCGCTTCTTCGACGACGGCCTCTTCGCGCACGGCGACGAGAAGGAGGACGACGGCGTCTACACGACGCGCTTCGCGAGCTACACGACCAACGGCTCCTACGTCTTCGAAGTGCGTGTCGCCAACACACGCGGCCACGCCGCTGGCAACCAGGAGTGCGGCGTGTTCGGGCGACCCGGCCCGAGCGCGCGTGCGGCGGCGGCCGGCTTGGCGGAGGAGGGGCAGACGTCGCCCCCGATCGCCCCGTTCACGGGCTGCACCACGCACACCGTCGTGCTCACCGGCCAGACCGGGACGCCCACCGTCGGAACGGCGACGCTCGCGCCGCACTCTGCGCTCGAAGCGGCCACCGAACTCGACGTCGCGGAGGCCGCACCGACGCCGCTCTTGGGCTTCGCCCTCCAGGCCGGCCCCGGAGAAGCGCTCGCCTGGGAGCGCTTCCTCGTGCACATCGATGCGCCCGGAGCCGGCGCCGGACTGGGCAGCCTCGCACTCCTGCGCGACTCGGATGCCGACGGCCTGCCGGACAGCCCACGGCCCCTCGCGCGCGGCCAGGTCGTGGCGGGACGACTGCTCTTCGAGAACCCAGGGACCACGCTCGACCTCGTGCCGGCCGGCTCGACCGCGCACTACCTCGTGACGGCCGGAGAAGCCCTGGTCACCGGTCGCAGCCGGTTGGATGGACAGAGCGGAGGCGCCGGCGGTCTCCTGGGCAAGGCCCCGGATCGTCCGCACCGGTCTCTGCCCGGCGCCCTCGTCGTCGGCCTGCTGCTCCTTTCCTGCGCCGTCCTGCGACGACGCACGCGCCGCCTCGCGCTCACGACCGGACTCCTGCTCGCCGTCGCCTGCAGCACCGGTTCGACCGCGAGCGAAGCCTCGACCCGCCTGCGCATCTCCCCGACGAGCCTCGAGCTCCACGGCGCAACGACCGGCCAACCGACCCCCACCACCGGCACCGACCTCGTCTTTCACTTCCGACTGCGCTGAGGCGACCCCGTCCGGTGGAACTGGCCTTCGCCGACGCCGACGCCGGTGGCGAAGAGCGAGGGGCGAGGGGCGAGGGGCGAGGGGCGAGGGGCGAGGGGCGAGGGCCGAGGGGCGAAGAGCCAACGACCAAGGGAACGGTCCATGGTGAACGTCCATGGCGAAGGCTGCGAAGGCCCGCCGTAGGCGGGCCGCAGCCTCGGAGCCGCAGGCTCCGTGACGTGCCGTTTCGCGGCGCAGCCGCGAAATCAGGCACAGGCGCACGACGGAGTGTGCGCCGCGTCCAAAGGTCGCCACGCCCGCGACTGACCGCATGTCGGCCTTCGGGTTGCGCCCGCGCGGGCGTGCTGTCTCGTCCCCGCCCGCACCGACCACTGCGCGCGGCGAAGCGCGCGCAGCGCGCGAGTCCGTTGTCCAGCGCGTGAAATCGACCGAGGAGCTCCCCTGGAAGCCTCGCTCGCTTCGCTCGCAATCGGCTCGCGCCGGGAACGGGGTAGCGCGAGGCTGAGGCGAGCACGCCCGCGAGGGACGCAACCCGAAGGCCGACCTGCGGTCCGTCGCGGGCGTGACGACCTCAGGACGCGGCGCGCCCTGCGTCGCGCGCCTGTGCCTGATTGCGCGGCTGGCGCCGCGCAACGGCACGCCACGGAGCCTTCGGCTCCGAGGCTACGACCCGCCTACGGCGGGCCTCCGCAGCCTGCGCCACCGTTCCCACGCCTCCGCACGCCCTCCGTCAAGGTCCGCAGATCGTACGCGTGAGCTCCTCGAGGCGCGCGCGCAGGGCCGGGCCGAAGCGGAAGTGATTCGGATCGACGCCGACGTAGACGCCCGGGTCGAGTTGGGTGACCCAGTTCGTGGGTTTGGGGACGCCCTCGCCTTGCGGCCAAGAAGCGTCGCCGTCGAAGAAGAAGACCGTGTCGAAGGCGGCCGGAGGACCGTGCAGAACGTCGTCGTGATAGACGCCGTCGAAGGCCGAGAGCTCGACAGCGAGGGCGCGCGCGACGTCGCGCAGCGCGGGCAGGCCGATCGTCGCGGCCATCGCGCGGCCGACGACGCGGCGCGGGTCGTGGAACTGGGCCACGCGCGGATCGTCGAAGACGAACGACGCGCGTCGGGCTCCGGGCGCTCCGTCCGAGGCCAGGATGTCGATCCAGACGACGGTGACTTCCAACTCGGGGTCGTCGCAGAGCGCGAGGACACGATCGCGCACCCCACGGGCGACGCGCAAGCAGCTGATTCAGGTCGGCGCGAAGAGCGCGAGGAGGCGCGGCTTTCCGGCTCCGCCTTGGAAGCGCGCGCGAACGGGAGCGAGTGTCCCCTGCAGCGTCGCGAGCGCGGGCTCGGCGAGCGGAGGCCGCGCCGGGCGGGTGCTGAAGCCGGCGGGGATGGGCCAGGTGCCGAGCGTGGCGGCCCGCCCGAACCCGGTGAGGCTCCACCAGCTGATCAGGATCTCCGCTCCTTTCGTCGGCTCGACGGTTCTCAAGCGAGACGGAGTCGCGCTGCCGACGTCGAAGGTCCACGTCCGACGCGTCCCGTGGACGTCGCTCTCGAACGTGAGCACGGGGCGACCGGCCAGCTCTTCGCTGCGTGGCGCACCGAAGTCGGAGCGCGCGAGCGTTGCGGACGAAAGGGTCGTCCCCGCGGCCGCATGGAGCGCCGACCCGAGCCAGCCCAGGCCCCAGGGCTCGTCCGCCTCGCACGCCGTTCGCGCGGCGTCGTCGAGCAGCCGCCACGCTCCCGGGCGGCCCGCCAGCCGCACGCGCGTCGCTTTCTGCGCACCGTCCGGTCGCACGCGCGCGTCGACGGCGAGGGTCAGGACACCTTCGTCGAGGCGCCGGACGACGTCCGCTTCGAGCTCCCAGAAGTGTTCCTCGACGCTGAGCGCGAAGCGTCCCTCGACATGAAACGCGAGCAGCGGAGCCTCGGCGAAGGAACTCACGAGCCGCTCGAGCTCGGGCGTGACGGGGACGCAGCCAAGGGCGAGTGCAACGGCGAGCATGCGACCATGATCGCGTTCGCCACCGATCCCGCAAGCCTGCGGCCCGCCGTGGGCGGGCCGCCTCAGCGACTCAGACGCCCGGCTGGATGTCGATGGCGTTGTTGAAGGCGATCGTTCCCGGGGTGAAGGTCGCGCCCTGGGTGTTGAGGGTCACGCCGATCAGGGAGCAGTCGTTGGGAATCGGGATCGAGTGGGAGCCGATGCCTGTGTCGGGCGGAAGCAGCGGGGGCAGGATCAAGAGCTCGCCGGAGAAGAGTCCGCCGAGCGCGATGCCGGGGGCCGGTCCGCCGGTGCTGATGGCGACGATGCTCGCGAGGTGGCCGGGCGTGGCGATGTCGACCGTCGTCGTCCACGTTCCACCCAGGATCGGGGGCGACGTCTCGACGAAGCCGAGCGGGTTCACGCCGTTGCCGTTGCGCACCGTCGAGGTCGCGGTTCCCGCGATCTGCAGCTGGCCGGTCATGCCGAAGAAGAAGTGCACCTCGCAGAAGTAGTCGTAGAGGTTGCCCGGCATCGGGTTCGCGTCCAGGAAGGGCTGGTCGAACGTCATGCTGAACGTGTTGGCCGGGAGCGTCGGAGCGCCGGACGTGAAGATGCCGTTCGAGCTGCCGCTGGAGCCGCTGACGACGTTGTGGCTGCCCACGCCCCAGACCCAGTCGACCGTGTCGCCGACGTCGATCTTGAGGAAGGAGGGCGTGAAGTCCGTGCCGGACACCATGACCACGTGGGTCGTTTGCGCCTGGCTCGCCAACGAAAGGGCTGCGGCGGCTGCGGCAGTGCCGATCCACGTCTTGATGAGACTCATGAGGTTCTCCCGGGAAGTCGGGCTGGAGGGATTGCCGTGAGGGCGGCGAGGGAAGCGGGACGAGATCGGGAGCACGCTCTGGCGAGCCCCCGAGCCCACGACTCTAGGTGAGCTCTCCAGGTTGCGCCATGGGCGCTGGGGTTCTCTTCGGTGGACGCACCCTGGCGCAGACGTCAGGGACGCCTGACGCCACGGCTGCCCGACTCAAGCGGACGCGGGAAGCGGTCGATGGGCAACCTCGACGCCCTGTCCGCTTCTTCATGCGCAAGCCTTCCTTCATCGCGTGTCTCGCTTTCGTGTTGGTTTCCGCCTGTGGTGGCGGGGGCTCGAGCGACGGTGGTGGCGGAGAACCGGTGGGGGTCGCGTTACCCGCGCAAACGAGCGTGGTTCCCATCCAGACCGCCGCGGTCGAGGGCGACGAACCGGCCTGGGTCGCGAGCTTCGCTCCCGAAACGGACTACCGGACCGCCGTCGCGCGCGTCCGTGTGCACGATCCGGGTCTGGTCCCGTTCGCGCGCATCGATCGACTGCTGGGACTCGTGCGTCAAGTGGGCGCGGTCGAGCTCGTCAACCGTTCGCCCTACCTTGCGCAGGTCGCCCCGCCCTATGTCGCGCCGGGATCGGAAGTGGATCCGGCCTTGCTCGTGACCGGGCGTTCGGGCGGCGCGCGTGCGCCGCGCTTCGAGTTGTGGACCGTGCGCAACACCCGCGCGAGCAACCAGGCGCCGCACGAGCTCGAACTCTGGATCCCAGGCACCGGAGCGGAGGGCGAGGCGCTCGAGGTGCGGGTGGCGTCGACCGCGGCCGTCGACGCCTGGTCCTTCGGAAGCCATCGCATCGACGTCGCCGGCTTCGAGCCGCGCGGCGCGGGAGCACCGACCTTCCGCCTCAGCCTCGAAACCGGTCGCGCGAGCGGCGGCCTCGTGTCCTGGTACCGCTACTTCGAGAGCCAGGGCGACCTGGCGGCCGTGCCCGCGGCGGGCGAGGCCGCCGTCGAGCTCGCCATCACGGCCGAGGTGAACGCGGGTGGCAGCACCGGTCGAGCGCGCGTCTTCCGGCGCCGACGCTTCGACGACGGCGCCGGCGACTCGGGCATCGTCCCCGAGGAACACTGGATCCGCTTCGATGCGACGACGCTCCTGCGCGCGACGAACGGCGGTACCCGGCATGCCTTCGAGCGGCAGAACTTCGACGAGCACGTCTGGCGCTACGGACTCTTCGACGCGACCACCGGCGAGCGCGTGCCGGCGGGCGCCGGCTTTTCGTTCCTGACCGAAGCGCAAGAACTCGGCTGGGTCGATGCGGACGGGCTGTGGGTACCGGCAGGAACGAGCGTCGCCCACGGGGACACCGTGCGGAGCACCGTGCTCCCGTCCGAGGCTCAGGAGGCCGAGGACTTCAGCGTCGTGCTCGCGCCGGGTCGCCTGGTGCGCCACGTGCGCCGTCCGCTCGACCTGATCGAGATCGCCGACACTCCCTTCGAATGGATCGAGCGCAACGAGCCGGAAGACAGCGTGACGCGCTGGCGGCTCGTCTTCGACGTCGGAACGGCTACCTGGTGGAAGTCGGCGCGTCACGACCCGGACTCCGGGCCGGACGGTGGGGCGTGGGTCGCTCTGGATCCCTTCGTCGCCGTCGATACGGCCGCCGTCGGCTGGTTGCAGCTCTGGTCCGAACGCTTCGGTGGCCTGGTGTCCTTCGTGCACGGCGACACGACCGTCGCCACCTTCGCGAGCACGCCCGTCGATGGTGGCGACGCGCTCTTCGCGGACGGGGACACGGCGGTGCTCTTCGGCTTCGTCGATTGCCTGCGCGCGGAGCTCACCGCGGCGGAGGTCGAGGTCGGAGACGTCCTGCTGCCGGCCGCGCCGGACGTGGCGACGCCCCATCGCTTCGAGTTCCACCGCGATGACCTTGCGCTGTTCCACGACGCGGGCACGCTGGCCCCCGTCGGCCTCGCCGCCGAAGAGCCGCCGCCCGTCGGGCCTTGGTCCTGGGGCCTCGCCTCGGGTCCGCTCGTCGTCGACGGGAGCGGCTTCGCCCGCGTGCAGGACGTGTGGAACGCGCCGGAGTTCTTCACCTGGGAGACCGGGCCGAACCCCTGGAATCGGACCACCGCTCTGCGGCGCACCGACGAGAGCCCCGTGCGCTTCGAGGCGCCGCTCACCTTCGTCTACGTGCACGCGACCGAGAACGACCGCAACGGCGACGCGACCTACGCCGGCCAGAGCTTCGTGCTGCGGTGGCTTCCCACGGCGGAAGGCGGCGAGCTCGTCGGCCTGCCCCGCGCGGCGGTGGACACCGACTTCGATCTCGTTCCCGATCGCGTCGTGCCGCTCGTGAACCTCGCGGACGGGACACGCGTCGGCCCGACCGGGGTCGAGTACGTGGTCAAGGCGCTCGACCTCGAGCGCGCGCTGCGCGAAGACCCGGCCTCGGTCGGGGCCTTCTCGCTCGTCCCGGCCAGCGACCTGGTGCTGGCGGGGCCCGCGGACCTCGAACCCGTCGAGCTCGGCCCCGTACCCACGGTCACCGAAGCGCCGCGCGTCGTCGCGGGGCGCCTGGTCGAAGCACCGTCCGGCGACACGAGCGACGGCTGAACCCGAGCTCCCGGCGCCCGGCCGACCTGGAGCAAGATGCGGTCGTGGGTCGCGGGGACTCTCCGAGTAGACTCCGGGAGTGTCGCGCCGACTCCGTTCCGCCGGGCTCCGCAAGCTCCTCGTGCGAGCCGGGTTCGTGCTGCTCGGTCTCGTTCTGGCGGAGGTGTGCGTGCGCGTCGGCCTCGGGCTCTTCGGCGACGGCTACCACGCGGCCGAGGTCGAGGCCGAGGTCGCGAACCTGGTTCGGGAGATGGGCGCGTCCGAGGTCGACGATATCGACGGGGCCGACGCGGCTCCGAACGACGACGAGCACGCCTTTCCCCATCCCTACTTCGGCTACGAGACGAACATCGGCTTCGGCGCGATCGACGAGCAGTACGCGATCCTGCGCTCGGAGCGCTACCGCGCCTTGCCGCTCTCGCAGCGGCCCTACGTCGTGCTGATCGTCGGAGGCTCGGTGGCGCAGATCTTCGGCGGCCGTGGGCGCGGCGGCGTCGAGCGTCTGCGGACGCTTCTGCTGGCCGATCCGGCCGCACGGCAGGCGATCGGAGGTCGCGAGCTCTGGTTCATGAACCAGGGGCGACCGGCCTTCAAGGAACCACAGCAGCTCATGCTCGTGGCCTACCTCTTGAACCTCGGTTTCGAGCCCGAGGTGGTCGTGAACATCGACGGCTTCAACGAGGCCGCCTTCGGGGTGCAGAACGCGGACTACGGCGTGCACCCCGCGCATCCGTCCGCCCACCACGCCGGGCACCTCGACGCGAGCGGGCGCGGCGGGCTCGTCGAACGCGAGCTCGCGCTGTCGGCCTGGGACCTGGCCCGACGCGCGCGCCGCTTCTACGCGCGCGCGCAGGGCCTCGGCCTGTTCCGGAGTTCACTCACCGGCCTGTTCGTGCGCACCCGCGTGCGCCTCATGCGCGCCGCCTGGAGCAGCGCCAACCAGGCCCACGCGGAGCATCTGCGCACGCTCGCGGAACCGGGCTCGAAGGGGCCGCGCTTCACGGCGGACGACGACGAGGTCAGCTCGATCGTGGTCGACTCGTGGGAGCGGGCGAGCCGCTCTCTCGCGGCGCTCTGCGAGGCCCACGGCGCGGCCTACCTCCACGTCCTCCAGCCGACGCTCTTCGACCTCGGCTCGAAACCGTTGACCGCGGGCGAAGAGGCCTTTCTGGAGACGACTCCCGACACCGAACCCGCCGCCCGTGGCGTCCGTCTGGTCTATCCGCGTCTGCGCGAACGCGGTGCCCACCTCGCGGCCGAGGGCTTCGCCTTCCTCGACGCCTCGCTCGTCTTCGAGCAGACCGAGGACGAGCTGTACTACGACTTCTGTCACTTCGTTCGGGCCGGCAACGACATCCTGGCGGAGGCCATCGCGCCCGCCCTGGCGGCCGAGCTCGCGCGCGCGCGCTGACACGCCCAAGAACCGGCGAGCCCGGCTCGCGAAGGAGACCTGCATGAAACCGACCGAAGCCCTCGCCCAGCTGAAAGCCCTCGGTACCGCGCAGAATCGCAAGGTCTACGCGCGCCACGGAGTCACGGGCGCGGCGTTCGGCGTCAGCTACGGCGCGCTGGGCAAGCTCAAGAAGGCGATCCGGATCGACCACGAGCTCGCCGTCGCCCTCTGGTCGTCCGGCAATCACGACGCGCGCATCCTCGCCACGATGGTCGCGGATCCGGCCCGCGCGGATCGCAAGCTGCTCGAGGCCTGGGTCAAGGAGCTCGACAACTACGTCCTGACCGACGCGCTCTCGGGCCTCGCCGCGCGGAGTCCCGTGGCGAAGGCTCTCTCGAAGAAGTGGACGAAGGCCAAGGGCGAGTGGGTCTCCTCCGCCGGCTGGAACATCCTGACCGGGCTCTTGAACGGGAGCCAGGACGTCGGGTTCGAGGAGGCGGAACTCGAAGAGCTGCTCCAGACGATCGAGACGCGGATCGACCGAGCTCCGAACCGCACGCGCTACGCGATGAACAACGCCTTGATCTCGATCGGGGTCACGAGCCCGCGCCTGCACGAATTGGCCACCGCCGCGGCCGAGCGGATCGGTCGGGTCGAGGTCGATCACGGTGAGACGGGCTGCAAGACCCCCGAAGCCGTGTCCTACATGGCAAAGATGCTGGCTCATCGCGCGAAGAAGGCTCCGGCGCGGTCCATGCGCCGGAAGTCTTGAGCGCTGCGGTATGCTGGGGGCGACCCACTGCCCCTTTCGGAGACGAATCATGCTGCGCATCACGACGGTTCTCGTGGCCTCGGCTTTCGGTCTGCAACAGCTTTCCACCGACTACCCGACCGGGCGCGCCCTGCGCGTGAGCTCCGACTTGGAGTTCACGTCCGAGACGACCGAGATGGTTCGCGACGGCGAGCCGATCACCGACTTCCGTGGCGGGGGCGAACGCAGCGAGCGACGACGCGTGCAGTTCGTCGATACCGTGCTGGCGAACGACGACGGCGCGCTCCGCGTCGAGCGTGCCTTCGAGGACGTGACCGGGATCAGCGAGTCGACCTTCGGCGAGAACGAGCGCAGCGAGGAGGAGGAAAGTCCCTTCGACGGGATCGTGGTCGAGCTCGTTCGTGACGAAGACGGCGACGTCGAGTTCGAGGTCACGGAGGGTTCCGCACCCGAAGACGAGGCGCTCGAGGCCCTGCGCCCCGAGCTGGCGCTCGACGCGCTCTTGCCGCCCGAGGGTACCGAGCTCGACGGGACCTGGGACCTCGACGACGCGACCCTTCGCCGGGCGCTCGGCCTCGATGTGGACGCGCACCTGTTCCCGCGCGATGAGGACGACGAGGATGGCGGGCGCCGTGGTCGCGGCCGTGGTGCGAGCGGGCTCCGTTCCCTGGCCGAGGCGACCTGGGAAGGCACCGCGACGCTCGCTGCCCTGGACGCCGAGCAGGATGGCGTGCTCTGCGCCCGCATCGCGCTCGAGATCCGTGGCGAGGGCGAGCTGCCCGATCCGCCCGCAGGCGGGCGGGGCGGACGGCGCGAGCGTTCCTTCGAACCCGCCCCGGGCAGGCCGGAACGGATCGACGGCAGCTTCGAGTTCGAGCTGCGCGGCGAGTTTCTCTTCGCCCTCGAAGGGCGCCACCCGTTGCTGCTGGAGCTCGCGGGCGACTACCGGTCCGAACGTGACTTCGAGCGCCCGGCGCGCGACGGCGGCTCTTCGTCCAGCATGTCGATCACGCGCGAGGGCCAACTCGAATGGGTCGTCGCGCTCGAGCTGCTCGAGACCTCGCAGGCCGTCGAAGCCTCCGCGAAGTCCGAGGGCGAGGATGAGGAAGACGACTGAGGTCGCGCGGACGCCGGCGCTAGAGTTCGTTCCGATCGACTTTCGACGCCACAGTGACCTGTGCGTGGCCTGGCGGATCGATTCCTATGTCGTGAGTTTCGGCGACGCGACGGCCTTTCACGCGCGCGCCGGTGTGCGCAGCCACCGCTACCTGCAACGCCTGCGCCTGCGGAGCCGCGACCTGCCCGGCAGCTGCGTGCACGTCTGGCTCGACGGCGAGCCCGTCGGGCAAATCGAGCTGCGTCGCGTTGAGGGCTTTCCCGAGCACGGCTACGTGTCGCTCGTCTACCTCGCACCACCCTGGCGCGGGCGCGGCCTCGGGGCCGAGCTGGATCGCTACATCACGGAGTACTTCCAGGCGCTCGCGATCCGCCACGCGAGCCTGCACGTGAGTCCGAGCAACTCGGCCGCGCGCCGCTACTACGCGCGCTGCGGTTGGAGGGACACGGGCGTGCTCGAGGGCGATCCGCCGACGCTCCTGCTCGAACGCACGCTGGTTTCGGGCCCGGGGGCCGCGCTCGGCGACTGACGCGGCGTCCTCCTTCCGCGGCCGAGAAATTCCGCGGAAGCGTGGCAGCTTCGCGGGCAGCTCGTCGCTTCAGGGCTGGACACGAAGTTCCACCCTCCCTCCCCTGGCTCCGGGCCCGCCGGGCCTGCCGGTCCCCCCGGTCGGTCCGGAGCCTCCTTTCTTGCTTGGCCCCGACCAGAACGCGGGCCCTCCCTCGGGGGGAGCGAGGGGACTGGCGGCCCGCCCCGTGCGTCGCGCGGTACACTTCAACGGTGCCTACCCCGACTCCGTTCCACTCCTTCCGCGTCCTGTTCGCGCTGCTTGCTCTCACCGTCCTGACCGGGGGTCGGCCGGCGCCCCACTCCGGTGCCGGAGGGGGTCGTGCCGGCGTCCACGAGAACTTCGAGGCCTTCGCGCGCGACGTCGCGGCGCCGCCCGAGGACATCCTGCTGGGACTGCTGCGGTTGCCGGAGGCGACCGAGCTCGTCCAGCGCTCCGGCCTGCGGCGGGTCCCGCTCGAATTCCAGGAGGTCGATGGTCGCTTCGTGACCGAGATCGAGCATCCGCCGCTGTCCGGTCGCGTCACCCTCGCCCTGCTCGGGCGGGACGTGCGCGCCTGGTCCCTGAAGACGCACGGCGAGGCTGGTTGGCGCCCGCTGGTCGACGCCGTCGTCGAAGTCGGTGGGACGCGTTCCCTGCAGGTCGTGACCGACGACGTCCTCGCGGATCGCTTCGATTGGATCGACGACGGCGCCGGCGGAGCGCTCGTCCTGCGGATCAGCGCGCCGAGCTCGACCTGGCGCGAGCCCTTCCCCGGTGAGCTCTGGATCGCGGACGAGCATGGACCGGTGCTCGAGAGTCGCCTGTCGACGCTCGAGCTCTTGGCCGATCGTCCGATCGCGATCGAGGCGCGCTTGGCCGCTGCCAGCGGCGCCCGGATCGTCCGCGCCGAGCTCTTCATCGAAGGCGAGATCGGTCGCTTCGCCCGGCGCGTGCCCGTTCAGCGACGTTCTGCAGCCGGCTGGCTCGAAGCCAGTCTGCCGCGCGGTCTCTCCGGTGCGATCGACGCGCGTCTCGTCGTCGTCGCCGAGGGCCCCTCCGGGACGTCGATCCGCACCGCACAGTACCACTTCACGATTCACGAGCCGGCGCTCGCCCTCGACGGCAGCGTGGAAGCGCGCCCGCTGGACGAGCAGCGACTCGAGCTCCAGATCGCGGCCACACCGCTCGCCGCCGTCGAGAAGGTGCACGTTTCCGCCGAGGTCTGGGGTCGCACTCCCGACGGCGTGGACGTTCCCGTCGCCTGGCTGAGCCGCATGCAGCGTCCCGATGCCGAGCGCGGCTTGCGCCTCGTGCTCGATGCGCGTTGGCTCGACCGCGCGGGCGTTGGGGCACCGCTCGAGCTGCGCAACCTGCGCGTTCAGCACCCCGACACGCACGTCCCCTTCGCGCGCGCCGAGCGCACGCCGATCCGGATCACCGGTTGGCCGGCGTGGATCGGACGTGCGCCCGGACCCGTCACGCTCGACATGCTGACCGGACGCTCGGACGAGGAGACCGCCCTGCGCTCGGGCCCGCGTGGCGGCACGAGCTTCGATGCGGGCGTCGTCAAGGCGCGTACTCACCTCATGTTGGTACACGGCTATTGCGCCGGGGGCTCGCCCTTTCCCGACGCGCACTTCAGTGGCCTGCGGCTCGCGTTCTCCGACCCGAATCAGAACCGCTCCCACGACGAGTTCGCGCTCCTGATACGCGACTTCGGCGAGACGGTCGACGCCTTCAGCGTCGTGGCCCACAGCCAGGGCGGGGCGGCGGCCTTGCACCTCTACACCTACTACGAAAGCAACCTCGACCGGGCCCGCGGAGGGCGCTTGATCCAGAGCCTCGGCACGCCCTACCAGGGCACGGCGCTGGCCGCGTTCGGTGGCCTCGGCGCGTGTGGAGTCAACGACGACATGACCGAGTCCGGTGCCGCGCTGTGGCTCGCGGGCATCCCGAGCTGGGCGCGCGCCAAGGTGCACTACTGGACGACGGCGGGAACCGGTGGGCAGGCGTGCTCGTTCGTCGCCAACTTCGTCCTGGACGAGCCGAACGACGGCGTCGTCGAGGTCGCGCGCGGCGCGCTGCCGGGTGGCGTGCCCCGGGCGCACCTGCCGGGCTGGTGCCACACGACCGGCATGACCTTCCCTGCGCATTACATCGATGCCGCGCGCAACGCCGAGCGCGATTCGGCGGCGGCGCGCTGACCGCAACCCGGAGCGAATCCCCATGGCAAGGCTGATCCAAGGGCCGAGCGTGATCGAGTCGGCGGGCAACAAACCGAAGCGCATCGAGGAGTACGTCGGGCGCGTCAACTCCGACACGAACGCGCTCAGCATCGCACGGATGAAGAGTCCCGGCGGCTGGGTCGAGCCCGGCCAGACTCCGGAGTTCGACGAATACACCCTGGTCCTCGCGGGCGTGTTGCAAGTCGAGACGAAGACCGAGACGCTCGAGGTCGCAGCGGGTCAGGCCGTGCACACGCCGCGCGGCGAGTGGGTGCGCTACAGCACGCCCGGAGCGGAAGGGGCCGAGTACGTCGCGATCTGCCTGCCGGCCTTCGGCCTCGAAAGCGTCCACCGCGACGCAGACTGACGAGGACTCTCCCATGAAGCACACGTGTTCCACCGCCCTGATCCTGGCCATGGCGATCGCGTCGTGGCGTTCCGCGCCCGCCGAGGTCTTCGCCCCGGCGCCGAAGGCGAAGGCGGGCATCGCACAGCTCGATTGGCTCGAAGGCACCTGGGAGGGAACCGATGGCAAGAGCCGCTGGGAGGCGATCTACAGCTCGCCTTCCGGAGGCGCGATCCTGAGCGCGTCGAAGGAGCTGCGGGGCGAACGCCTCGTCATGATCGAGTTCGAGCACTTCTACGAGAAGAACGGCGTCGTCCACCTCACGCCGTATCCCTTCGGCAAGAAGAGCGTCGAGTTTCCGATGGTCGACTTCGACCCCGAGACGAAGCAAGCGGTCTTCGAGAACGTCGAGCACGACTTCCCGCGGCTCTTCGTCTACACGCGTACGGACGCCGACACGCTCACGATCCACCTCGAAGGCGACCAGGGCGAAAAGGCCGTCGAGCAGACGCTCGAGCTGAAGCGCGTCCCCGCCGAGGATTGAGCCTGCTCACTAGCCTCCTCGAGGGGCTCTGCTGACGGACTTACGGAACCGAGACGACGTCAGGGCGTCGTCCGGGGGGAGCGAGGTGCAAGATGGTCTCTCGCCTGACGGATCCCCCCTGCCCCGGAGCTTCTCATGTTGAACCCGCTGTCGCTCGCCGCCGTGTGCCTGGTGTCCTCGACCCTGTCCGCCGCTGCCCCCGCCGACTGGCAGCGCGGCAAGCTGGAGCTCACCTCGATCGGGGAGCTGGCCTGCAGTCCGGACGGTGTCCTGTTCGTGTCCGATCCACAGGCCTCGACGGTGTACGCCTTGAAGCTCGGCCCGGCGAGTGCGGTGACCGAGGCCTCGTTCTTGATCGAGAGCCCCGAGGCGGAGATCGCGGACCTGCTCGGAACCGCGTCCGACGACCTCTTGATCCACGACCTCGTCGTCGATCCGCAAAGCGGTGACCTGTTCCTGTCGGTGTCGCGCGGTCGCGGCGCGGACTCGCTGCCGGTTCTGATCCGCATCGACGGAACGGGCGACTTCGAGGCGGTCTCGCTCGCGGACGTCGAGTTCCAGTCGAAGACGCTCGTGAACCCGCCCCTGGATCAGCCCGATGCGCGTCGCAACCCGCGGACGCTGAGCATCACCGACCTCGTGTTCACGGAAGGCAGGCTCTACGTCGCCGGCCTCTCGAACGAGGAGTTCGCCTCGAACCTCCGCAGCTATGCCTTTCCCTTCGATACGAAGGACGCCGAGACGCCGGTCGAGATCTACCACGGCAACCACGGCGCCTACGAGACCCACGCGCCCGTGCGGACCTTCCTGCCCTACGAGATCGAAGGCGTACCCCACATCGTCGCGGCCTACACGTGCACTCCGCTCGTCACGTTTCCCGTCGCGACCCTCGAGCCGGGCAAAAAGGTGCGTGGCAAGACGATCGCCGAGCTCGGCGGCGGCAACGTGCCCCTCGACATGGTCGCCTACGAGAAGGACGGCGTGGAGTACCTCTTGATCGCGAACTCGCGGCGCGGCGTCATGAAGATGAAGGCGGCCGACATCGGCAAGGTCGAGGCCATCACGGCGCCCGTCAACGGGACCCACGGGCTCTCGTACGAGACGCTGGCCGAGCTCGAGGGCGTTCAGCAGCTGGCGACGGCCCCGGACGGCACGATCGTGGCGCTGCTTCGGGATCCGGCCGGGCTGACGATGCTCGCGAACATCGATCGTCCCTAGACCCGTGGCGGACACGTTCCATCTGCGGGCGCCGAGCTCGGGCTCATGAGCCGCGGTCTTGGTCGTCGCCTCGGACTGCTTGGTGTTCTCGGGCTGTTCGCCTGCGCCTCGGTGCCGACCGAGCGCCGCGCTGCGGAGATCGTCTGGCCGTCGGAGGCCGGACGCTCGGCCGTGGTCGCGCGCGGGCTGACTCCCGCGCTCGGCACCGAGGATCGGCTCCTCGTCTTCGTCGAGGGGCGCGACGCGGCGCCTCCGGTCCTGGGCGAGCTCGAGCACGGTCCCGACAGCCTGCGCTTCGTTCCGCGCTTCCCGTGGCGTCGCGGCCTCACCTACCGGGCCGAGCTCGCGGGTCGCGGCGTCTCGCCCGTGCGCCACTCCTTTCCGCTCGAAGCGCGCGCTCCGACGACCAGCGTCGCGGCCGTCTTTCCGAGCGCCACGACGCTGCCCGAGAACGTGCTGCGCTTCTACGTGCACTTCAGCGCGCCCATGAGTCGTGGCGAAGCCTATGAGCGCGTCCACCTCTTCGACGCAAACGGCACG
>JAJDEW010000039.1 GCA_029259595.1 Planctomycetota bacterium
GAAGGCCGTTCGCTGCGCGTTCGGGTCGAGGAAGAGAACCCGGAGCTGGCCGAGCTGCTCGCGGAGCACGACGCCGTCTCGTTCGCGTTCCTTCCGCTGCTCGACCCCGAGCACGGTCCGCGACGCTTCCGCAAGTCCTTCGACGACCCCGGACGCCAGCGCGCCCGCCTTCCGAAGCAGGACTGGTCCGACGGCACGCTGCAGGCCTGGCGCGCGGGCGAGTTCGTTCGGATCCCCGGCGTCTGGGCGCTCGGCCTGCGACGCTACGAAACACGGCTCGCGGCTTCGGCGCTGGAGCTCGGCCACGCCTATTGGTCCGGACCGCAGGGGCTCCTCGAGCGCCACTCCACCTCGCCGATCGAGGACGAGGACGAGTTCGAGCCCGTAGCCTTGCGGGCCGCCGCGTTCCAGGGCCTGGAGGAGCTGCGGCACGCCGCGGCGGAGCTCGTCGGGCGCCGCTCCGACCAGGCCACGCTGGAGCCCGCGCCGCGCCGCCTGCTGCGCTCGCTCGGCTGCCTGGCGGTCTTCGGGGCCCTCGTCTACGCGCTGACCGTCTTCGGCGGCGATCCCGTCGTGCGCGCGCTCGCCTCTTCGCCAGGCGCCCTGGTCTTTCCGTTCACGATCGCCCTCGTCTTGGGCCTCGAGCTGCGTGGCAGCCCCGCGCACGTGCAGGGCCGCCGCCGTGAGCTTTCGAAGCCCGAGGCGCGCGAGGCCTGGATCGGCCAGGCACCCTTCCTCGTCCTGGCCTGGGCGGTCGCGGCGCTCACCTGCGCGCTGTTCGGATGGGCCCGCCTGCACGAGGACGGCACGCCGACGAGCCTCCTCGACGACATTGCGACCGACTGGTTGCTCGTGCTCTGGCTGCTCGTGCCGATCGCGCGGACGCGCGACCGTGCGAGCCTCCTCGGTACGCTGGTCGAAGGAGGCATCGCTTTCTTCGTGACGCTGCTCGTCGTCAAGCTCACGACCTTGGCCGCGCGGGTCGTGAGCTCGATCTTCTGGAGCTTCCTCGGCGGCCTCGTGCCGCTCGACCTGCCGCCCGCCCTCGTGCACGCCGCGCAAACAGCGACCGACCTCGGAGCCGAGCTGGTCTTCGTCGCGCTCGCCGCCGGCTACACCTGGCGCAAGTCTCGCATCCTCTTCGAGCGCTGGGCGACGACCTGAATGACCGATGAGAGAGTCATCCGGCGCCAGGCCGGACGTCGAGGTCGGGCCGCGTCAAAGTCCCGTTGCAGCGCCCGCGACGCTATTGCGTCTTCCCTCGATCCGGTCTAGCCTCGGAGCGTGGTCTTCTCCCTGCGTTCCACCCTCCTGGCGCTGCTCCTGTGCGCCACGTGGATCGTCGATCTGCCGCTGCGCCTGGGTCCGGGCGGCTGCGGAGATGCGTGCTGCTGCATCGCTGCGACGGGTGGGGCCGAAGGCGACAGCTGCTGTGCGGACGAAGGACTGGCGAAAGTCACGCCCCCCTGCTGCTGTGGAAACGACACCGGCGTGAGCCTCCTCGTCGTGCGCGTGGGGTTCCACCCCCGGACCGCGCGCGTCCCTGTGCTGTGGAGCGCTTCGACCGGCCGGCTCGGCCTCGAAGCACGGCTGCGCCCGGAGTCGCGCACACCGAGTCCCGAGCCCGAGCCCCCGCGACAGGGCTGAACGCGACGCCCTCAGGGCGCTGCAGGTCGCGCGGACGAGATCCGCTGCGGCCGTCTGCGAGCCTCCGCCGACCGGGTCGCGACCCGGACCCGCGGGTGCTCCGTCACGTTCTGCCGTCCAGGCGTCGTTCGACGCTTGACGAGGCCCCGTCGTGAACCGCTTCCGACCTCCGCGGCGCTGCCCTGGAGACGAAGACGGGGAACGACTCGCGACCGACGTGCATGTCGCACGCGGTCCCCCGACTCGAGACAAGCGAGCTCCGCATCGACGGAGACGACATTCCCATGCAAAAGCAAACTGCACGCGTCGCCGTGGCGACGACCCTGTTCACGTCCCTCTCCCTCCTGGCCTGGGCCCACCACGCTCCGGACGGGCTGTCCCACCAGCTGGGCACCGAGTTCCTGACCGAGGTGACCTTTCACACGAGCAACGGCAACTTCGGCGTCCCGCCCTACGTGGGAACGGAGGAGTTCAACCACGGACGCCTCTTTCAGCTGAGCGAAGGGGACGGCTTCCGCATCACCACGGCCAACGGAGCCTTCGAAGACATCACGTTCCGCGCCTCCGACTTCGCCGACATCACGCGGGCCACGCACGAAGAGGTCATCTCCGTCGTGAACGCCAGCACGTCTCTCGTTGAAATGAGCTGGTACAAGGAACGCTTCCTGCTCGAAGGCGCCGAGGCGGGTCCCTCCGCGGGGATCTCGCTCGAGAACCTCGCCGGCAACCCGCTGCCGAAGCTGAAGCTCGAGGAGAGCACGACCGCGGGGGCCGACGACCTGGCCCTCGAGATCTCCATTCCTGCCGGCACCCACGCGGGCTCCGCGAGCTTCGTCGGGCACCCCTACCTGTTGCTCGCCAGCACGACGGACGGGAGCTTCCAGCTCGGCGGCCACGAGCTGCCGCTCGGGCTCGACGCGACCAGCGTCCGGTTCTTCCGTGCGACGCGCAACGGCGGCCTGCCCGCCTTTACCGGCGTGTTGAACGGGACGGAGGACGCCGTCTCCGTCCTGCCCGGCGCCTTGCTGCAGGCGGCCTTCGGAACGGCCTTCCCCGAGCGCCTGTACCTGGCCTACGTGATCCTGAACCCCGCGGACGGAGCGCTCGAGTACGTCTCGAACCGCTTCACCGTCCGCTTCGATGACTGATCGAGACCCGAGGTCGGGCGCCCGCGCGAGCGGGCGCCCGTTCTTCCCGCCTGCCCCGCGAACGGTCATGTCCGCTATCCTCACGGCATGACTCGGCTCGCCGTGTGGATCTGGCCGCTGCTCTGGCCGCTGCTCGCGCCCGGCGCCGTCCCGCAAGCCGACGAGACGGAGGACGCCTTCGCGAGCCAACTCGAGGACGTCGCCACGCACTTGCGACGACGGCAGTGGCGCGATGCCGAGCGCGCGATCCTCGAGCTCCTGCAAGCACACGCCGGTGCGAGCTACGTCGTCCCGCACCTCTCGGGCCTCGACCAGGACCTGCGCCGTGCCGCCTTCTGGAAGGACGTGGACGAGCCGGACCCGAAGGACCTCGTCTCGGGCGAGCTCTCGAGTTACAGCACGCGTTCCGGACGGATCAAGATCCGCTATGCCCCCGGTAGCCTCGACGACTTCGCGCCGGACGGCCAGGCCCTCGTGCACCCGATGCACTTCTCGGGACCCTGGTCGGTGAAGATCGAAGGCCTGCCGACGGAAGTCGCCGGCTGTGCCTGGTACGTCATGCTGGACCGCGAAACGGGCTACATCGTTCGCTTCGGCAGGAACAACGGGTTCCTGTGGAGCCCGCACCGTGTAAGCCGCATGGAGGGCAGAGAGAACAGGGAGCTCTTCCTCGACACACCGCCAGAGTGTGACAGCAAGGCCGAGCTCGAGGCGCGGATCGAAGTGACGCGGAGCAAGCTGCGGGGAACCTACGACAAGAAGCGCGCCTTCGAACTCCCCCGCAACGAGCACGAGTACGGCACCCTGGTCCTGTTCCCTGACACGAGCCCCGCGGGCGGTCCGCTGGACATCGGCACCTTCGTGATCGAGGGTGAGATCGACCGCGGCTGGATCGAGGGCTTGCTCGATTCCGCCGTGGCCGAGCAGCGTGCGGCCTTCGATGCGGCCTGGACGAAGCCGAGCGTGCTGTCGGCCTGGGACCTCGCCGACGAGCCGGCGGTCGAGCGCACGCTACCGCAACTGGCGGAGGAGCTGCAGTTCGACATCCGGCTGACCGCCCGGCAGAACGAGGCCGTCGAGACCCTGCGCAAAAGCCTCGGTCATGACCGGCCCACGACCGAGCTCCTCCTGCGCGAACTCGTGAAGTTCGAGAACGGTCGCTTACCCGCCCAGGCCCTCGCCTTCCTGCGGTTTCTCGCGGCGATGGACCTCGAACACTACGGCCAGGCGCTCGAACACCTCGAGACTCTCCCGACGCTCGAGGTGCACGCGCTCGACAAGGCGCTTCTGCGGGGCTATCTCCTGCAGCGCGCCGGCGACCTGGGCGAGGCGCGCAACGCTCTCGAAGCCCTCGTTCGCGAGCATCCGGAAGCGGTTCTCGCCCATCGACTCCTGGCCGAGACGCTGCTGCTCTCCGAAGCGGCCGATCAGGCCCATGCCGTGATCTTGCGCGGCCGCGAGGTCCACCCCGGCAGCGCGAGTCTCGCCCGTCTCGAGGAGCGCGTCGTGAAGGCCGCCAAGGGGCCGCGCTGGGAGCGCGTTCTCGAGGAACGCGGCGAGCACTTCTGCGTCTACTTCGAGGGGCAACGCAAGCAGGCCGAGGCCGCCTGTCGCGTGCTCGACGAAGCCTGGGAGCGCTGCCTCGCGCTGTTCGGTCCACTGGCCGAAGCACCGCGAACGCATTCGAAGGCGTACTTCTTCCGCGGCGAAGGCTCGTACCTCGCCTACGTTCGAGGCCTCGCCGATGCGAGCCAAGAGAACACGCTCGGGATCTACAGTCCGCTCCTGAAGCAGGTCGCGGTCTGGAACCAGCCCAACGCGAACGACCTGGCCCGCACACTCCGCCACGAGTGCGCCCACCGCTACCTCGACCTCGCCGTCGGGCACCGGCTGCCGCGCTGGCTCAACGAGGGCCTGGCGGAGGTCTTCGCGAACTCCTGGGGTAACGATGGAAGCTTCGAACCCGGCCACCTCGACCGCTCGCACCTGCTCTGCATCGCACGCAGCGGGAGCATCACGAACGCCTGGACCTTCGTGCGCTTCGACGACGAGGCCTTCCTGCAGAACGTCGAGGTCTCCTACGCCCTGAGCTGGGCCCTCGTCCACTTCCTCTACTTCCAGGACGAGCTCGGTCGCGCCGTCTTCGACCGCCTGTTCGACGGGCTACGCCAGGGCGAGGACCCCCAGTTGGCCATCGACCGAGCCCTCGACGGCGTCGAACTCGAGGCCATGAGCCGCCGCTTCGTGTCCTGGCTGCAGACCGCGCTCGAAGCGTCGGGACGCTGAGGGCCTGCTCCGCGGCACCGTCGCGCGCGACGACGCGGCGTCAGCCGCGGTACTCGAGCTCGAGCCGGTCGACGACCTCCGCCAACGTCAGCACGCGCGGGCGCGCCGCGGCAAGGTCCTCGTAGGTCGCCGGCTCGGTGGCGAGCCGGCGGAGCGCGTCGGCGAGGGCGCGGGCGTCGCCGCGCGGAAACGTGAGCCCGTCGACGCCGGCGCGCACGGCCTCGGACATGCCGCCGAGGTCCGTCACGACCGGGGGCATCCCGTTGCGAAAGGCCTCGTTGATCGTGATCGGCATGTTCTCGTACCAGACCGAGGGCAACGCCAGCGTGTCCAGTCCGGCCAGCACGCGATCGACCTCGGCCGGCGGGAAGGGCCCGTGGAAGATCACGCGCGAGCCCTCTGCGGCGCGCTCGAGTCCGTCCACGTAGTCCGGAAACCAGTCCAGGTGCCCGTGCACGTGCAACTCGACGTCGTCGTCGCGCAGGAAGCGGAAGGCCTCGACCAGGACGTGCAAGCCCTTCGAGAAGTAGATGCCTCCGACGTAGCCCACGCGGAAGGTCCGCTCTCCGCGCGGATGCCGCCGCGGCGGACCGACGTCGCCGGGATAGCCCGCGCGCAGCACCAGACAGTCGTCCGCGCGCAGGAAGCCGGCGCGGTCGAAGAGACCAGCGAGAAAGTGCGACGGACTGATGACGCGATCCACGAGCGCGAAGTCCGCGCGGTGACGCTCGAAGCGCTCGCGCGCGGCGCGCACCCACAGCTCGTCCAGCGCGACGCCTTGCGCCTCTTCGCCCCACTGCTCCGGGCGCAACGGATGGCGCCGCAGGCAGTCCGTGCAGTCGCCCCGGAGGCCCGCGGAACACAACTCGCCGTCCTCGCGCAGGAGCGTGGCGGCGTCGCACAGGAGCCAGTAGTCGTGCAACGTGACCAGCACGCGCACACCGGCTTCGTGCGCGATGCGCAGCACGCCCGCGCCCCAGATGGCGAGGTGGTGGAAGTGCACGACGTCGGGAGCCAGCTCCGCGAGCAGGGTGCGGAACCATCCGAGCGACGGCTCCTGGCGCCACGTCTCGCGCACGTCACCGTACTCGCGTTGATGGACGACCTCGATCGTCTTGACGCCATCGAGCTCGCCGCGGCGCACGCTACCCGGCTCGGCTCCGAGATCGCGCTCCGTGAACAGCGCCGTCACGTCGTGACCGCGTCGCGCGAGCTCGCACGCGGTCTGATGCGCGTGGATCTCGGAGCCGCCCTTGTGCAGCGGCAAGTAGTCGTGCAGCGCGACGAGGATTTTCACCGCGGCTCCTCGAAGCCCAGCTCGGCGGCCGTGCGGCGCGCGAGGCTCGCATCCCATTCCGCTTCGGCGGCGAGCTTCATCTTCGCGTTCCACCAGTCGGTCGCGGGCGCCGCGGGCGGTCCGAGGGCCAGCACCTCGTCGTAGACGCCGAGCACGCGCGCGACGGCTTCCTCGGGATCGGGCACGAGCGCTGCGGTCGGCGGCAGCGCGGCCGCGAGCTCGTCCAGGAGCGTCGCCTCGTCGCGCAGGCGGCGCAGGACCTCGGCCAGCGAACCGGCATCGCGCGGCTCGTAGAAAAGGACGCCCTGACCTTCGGCCAAGCGCTCGGGAAACGCACCGGAGCGCGGCAGCACCATCGGCAAGCGCAGAGCGGCAGCCTCGTCGACGACGAGCCCCCACGACTCGCGCGCGCGCGTGCCGCTGACCATGGCGTGGACCTCTGTGACGGGATGCCCGTCGAGCTCGTTCTCGGTGAAGGGACCGTGGATCGTGACGTTCTTGCCCTGCGCGCGCGCGCGCAGTTCCTGCGCGAAGCCGGCGTCAACCTCGCCGCCGGCGAGCACGAGCTCCCACGTCGCGGGGTCCCCGAGCCGCTCCAGGGCATCGAGCACGAGGTCGGGGCCCTTGAGCGGGTGCAGGTGCCCCCAACTCCCCAGCACGAGCCGACCCGATTCACGCGGGGGCGCGGGGCGCTGGGCCGGTGCGAAGGCCAGGGTGCGACCGCTCGGCACCGCCTGGAAGTTCAGCTCGTCGGCCCGCAAGGACAGGTAGCGCGTCAGCGCTTCGGCGTGCGCGCGACTCGGCACGAACACGGCCCGCGCCAACGTCAGCTCGCGCACGAGATCGGCGCGCCGCTCCGCGAAGGCCATGTGCAACGCCTCGCCCTTCATCCAGGGTGTGCGCGGTGGCAGCAGGCCGGCGCAGGCCAGGCACGGATCGGGGGCGAGCGGAACCTCGCAGAACTCCTTCGTGTCGGGGCGCACGCGAAACGTAATGAGACACGACGTCCAGAAGTCGTGCAGCGTCACCGCCGCCGGGATTCCGAGGCGCGCCGCCGTCGCCACGAGATCGCGGCTCATGCGGATCCAGTGGTGCACGTGGACCAGGTCCGGACGCTCCTCGGCGAAGATGGCGCTGACCGCCTCGCTGACGCGCGCCGAGCCGCTCTTCTGCCAGTGATCGAAGAAGAGGTCGGCGCGGTGCACGCGCCGCACGCGCACGACCCCGGCCGGGCTTCCGTCGGCCGCGAGCACCGGATCCTCGGCCGCGCTGGTCCGAAAGCCGGCGGCGTGGTCCATGGACCCGGCCACCACGACCACGTCGTGACCGCGGCGCACGAGACCCTGAGCCAGGTCCCGCACCGCCTTCTCCGTCCCTCCTTCGAGTTCGGGCGGATATCCGTGGGCGACGAGGCAGAGCTTCACGAGGAGGACGATTCTCCGCGCGCGGCTGCGGCCGACAAGCTCGAGTAGAGATCTTCCATCTCACGCGCGGTCTCGGCGACGTCCTTCACGCGTCCGGAATCGAGTGTGAGCCGCGACAGGACCTCGGGTTCGGCCAGCACATGGGCCAGCTTGGCGGTCAGGTCCGCCACGTCGCCGACCCGAAAGCGCCAGCCGAAGCGCTCGTCCACGAGCTCGCGCATGCCGCCGAGATCGGAGACCAAGAGCGGCGTGCGCGTCGCCTGGGCCTCGTGGATCGTGAAGGGCGAGTTCTCGTACCACAGGCTCGGCACGACCAAGAGATCGATCTGTGCCAGCGTGGCCGCGAGCTCCTCCCGCGAGCGAGCGCCGGCCAGACGGGCGCCGACGGTGCGCGCCTTGTCCTCGAGCCGTCGCACGAGGTCGGGGTTGTGCGACTTCGGACCATAGAGCGTGAGCTCGGCCTCGGCCTTCAGCTCGGGCGCGAGCGCTCCCCACGCGTCCAGCAAGAGCTCGGGTCCCTTGTGGGGTGCCAGCGTCCCGAGGAAGGCGACGCGGACGCGCTCGGAGGGCCGCCGCTGGAAGCCGTGGAACGGAGCCTTGTCGAAGCCGTACTCGACATGACTCAGGCGCGCCTCGTCGATGCCCCACTCGACGAAACGGTCGTAAAGGAAGCGGCTCGGGGCGAGGAAGCGATCGACGTTGGCCACGACGCGTTCCTTCAGCCCGCGCTCGCGCTCTGCCACGCGCGCCCGCATCGCCGCGACCCGCTCCGGGTCCGCTTCCTTCGTCGGCGGCGTCTGCGTCGCTCGGCTCGCGAAGACGCGCGCCGCCCGGGTCAAAAGCGGCGCGAGGTTCACGCGCGTCACGCGCCGCACGCCCGCCACGATCGTCGCGGCGCGGCGCTGCAACGGCGACTGCGCGAACTTGAAGTCCACCAAGCAGCGCGCGCAGACCTCGTGGTCGATCGTGTCGCAGACGATCCCGCCCGGTCGATAGCGTTGCCCGAAGCGCGCGCACTGCAACCAGAAGTCGTGCAACGTGAAGACGACCGGTAGCCCGCGCCGGACCGCCGCTTCGATGCAGCCGGACGACAGGTACATGAGGTGCATGACATGCAGGACGTCGGGCTTCCACGCGTCGAGCACACGCTCGAAGGCCGCCACGCCGGGCGGCCAGTCCCAGGTCTCGCGAAAGTCCTCGTAGAAGAGGTTGTTGACCAGCTCGTGGACGATCAGGCCGTCGTACTCGCGTTGCTCGAGCGCGAGGTGCGGCCGCCCGACGTCCTTCTCCGTCGCGAAGACCCGGCAGTCGTGCCCACGCGCCTGGAGCGCCTTCGCGAGCTGCCAGGCATGCACTTCGGACCCCGCCGGATGAGCCGGCAGGAAGTCGTGGATGAGGAAGAGGATGCGCACGGGATTCAGGCTCGGTCAGCCAGCCTCGCGAGCAAGCGTACGGTGCCGGGAGACGCAGGCGAAGGCACGGGTACGGTGCGCACGACGCGAGCCGCCCTGCAGTCGAGGACGCCAGCGTAGCGCTTCCCGGAGGACCGTCTCATGGGCCGCCTATCCACACATCGGACGCGCGAGGCGCCACCACAGGCGAAGCCAGCCGTCCAGGAGCCGCGCGGCGAGGCGCGCCGCCGGCCGCTCGACGAGGGAGGGCGAAAAGGTCAGCGGCCCACCGACCAAGAGCTCGCGATCGCTCACCGTCCGGTTGGCCTGCACCGCGCGCCGCTTGCGCAGCGTCGCGGGAAGCGTCTTGAAGAAGTCGCGCTTGCCCGCGAGGTGGGCGCCGAGATGCCCTTGCAGCAGGCTGAAGAGCGTCCACACCAGCTCATAGGACAGGATTCCGGGCGCGAGGACGAGCAACGTGCGCCAGCGATAGGCCTTCGCCATGAGCACCCAGCGGTTGCGCGAGTGCAGGTAGGCGCGCTTGCCCGGATATCCGCCGCCGCGGAAGGACAACCCGGCCGTTCCGCCCTTGTGGCGAACGAGCGCGGCCCCCGTGCTCCGCACTTCGAAGCCCGCGAGGGCGAGTCGCAGCGCCAGATCGAAGTCTTCGGCGAGGTAGAAAAGATCCTCGTCGTAGCCGCCGTGACTCAGGACGGCGTCGCGATCCACCAGCGGCGAGATCCCGATGAGCGCACGCGAGAGCACGTCCCCGTGCTCTTCGACGCTGGCCAGGGGCCGGTAGAAGTTGCGCAGCGCCAGGAGCCCGACGTAATGGAAGCTGCCCCCGTCGTAGTGCACGGTGTCCGGATCGTCGTCGATCACGCTGCGCGGCTGCACGGCGACACACTTCGCGTGCGCCGCCGCCACGCGACCGAGCTCGAGCGCGACACCCGGAGCGAGCACGGCGTCGTTGTCCACCGCCAGGACCCAGCGGTTGCGCGCGGCGCGCATCCCGGCGTTGCGCGCCGCACCCGGCCCGCGGTTCTCAGCGAGCGCGAGGATGCCCACGCCGGGAAATTCGCGTTCCACGAGCTCGAGGCTGCCGTCCGTGGAGGCGTCGTCCACCAGGAGGATCTCGTCGACCCCCTCCTGGCCGGAGACGGACCGCAGGCACTCGGCGAGGTAGCGCTCGCCGTTGTAGTTGCAGACAACCGCGGTGATCGGACCGACTTCGGAAACGGACATCGGCCGAGAGTGTGTCGTCGCGGGCAGTCCGTGAGAAGGACCGCCTCGCCTCTCTCGGAAAAGAGCGGGGGCCGGGACTCGCGCTCAAGTGTTCCCCACGAAGATCCCCCACCCTCCGGCGGAATCCGCCCTCGCTTCGAACGCGGCGCCGAGCGGGCGAACGCGGGCGCGCCAGACACGCTTGCGTTACCCTGCGCGCATGCCGGCCGAGCTCCTCGTCGCCCTCGCGCAGATCGCGCCCGTCTTCCTGGACCGGACGGCGACGCTCTCGAAGGTAATCGAGCGCATCGACGAGGCCGCCGCGCACGGCGCGGGCCTCGTCGTCTTCGGTGAGGCCCTGGTTCCGGGCTACCCGGTCTGGGTCGAACGCACGGACGGAGCACGCTTCGAAGCGGACGAGCAGAAGGAGCTCTTTGCCCGCTACGCGCGCGCCGCGGTCGTCCCCGAGGAAGGGCATCTGGATGGCGTTCGGGAACGGGCGCGCGCCGGTCGCATTGCGGTCGTGCTCGGGATGATCGAGCGGGCGCGCGACCGGGGTGGCCACAGCCTCTACTGCACGCTCGTGCACGTGTCGCCCGCAGGGGGGCTCGACGTCCTGCACCGCAAGCTGGTCCCGACCTACGAGGAGCGCCTCGTCTGGTCCAACGGAGACGGCGCCGGTTTGACCGTGCGGCCGGTCGGCCCGTTCACGGTCGGAGCGCTGAACTGCTGGGAGAACTGGCTGCCGCTCGCGCGTGCCGCCCTGCACGCCCAGGGCGAGGACCTGCACATCGCGCTCTGGCCCGGCGCGCGTCGCAACACGCACGAGATCACGCGCTTCATGGCGCTCGAGGGGCGCTCGTACGTGCTCTCGGTCTCCGGCCTGCTGCGGGCCGAGGACATTCCGGACGACGTCCCGCTGCGCGAACGCATCGTCGCCGGCGACGAGCTCTTGCTGGACGGTGGCTCGTGTCTCGCTGCGCCGGACGGCAGCTGGGTGCTCGCACCCGAGGTCGGACACGAAGGCCTCTTCCTCGCGACGCTGGACCACGACCGCGTGCTCCGCGAGCGGCACAACCTCGACGCATCCGGGCACTACGCGCGCCCGGACGTCTTCCGGCTCGACGTCGATCGACGCCGACAGTCCCTGGCCCACTTTCGCGACGCATGAACTCGAGGCCGCTCGTCTTCCTTTCCGCCCTTTCCGCCCTCCTCACCCTCTTCGCTGCCGGGGCGAGCGGCCAGGGCGTGCCGCGCGCGCGCGTGCTCGTCGTCAGCGGTGCCAACAACCACGACTGGGAGTGGACGAGCGCGCGCCTCGAAGAGCTCTTGTCGAGCGCGGGGCGCTTCGACGTCGAAGTCACGACCACCCCCGCCACGGACCTGGCCGTTGCCGAGCGGCTGGCGCACGTCGACGCCTTCGTCCTCGACTACAACGGCCCGCGCTGGGGTGCCGAGGCCGAGGCGGCCTTTCTCGAGGCGGTGAGGACCGGGACCGGCGTCGTCGTCCTGCACGCCGCGAACAACGCCTTTCCCGGCTGGGCCGAGTACGAAGAGCTCGTCGGCCTCCTGTGGCGCGAGGGCACGAGCCATGGGCGCTTCCACGCCTTCGACGTCGCGATCGACGACCGCACGCATCCCTTGACGGCGACTCTGCCCGACCTGGTCGGGCACCCCGACGAGCTCTATCACGGACTGGTCGACGTGCGCGCGGCGCGGCCGCACGTCCTCGCGACCGCGCTCTCGTCGACCGCATCGGGGGGCTCGGGCGAGCGCGAGCCGATGCTGCTCGTCCGTGGTTTCGGGCAGGGACGCGTCGTGCACACGCCCCTCGGCCACGTCTGGCGCGACAGCGAAGAAACCCACGCCTCCTGGAACGATCCGCAGTTCGAGTCCCTGGTGCTGCGGTGTGTCGATTGGGCGGCGACCGGCCGCGTGCAGGACGGGCACGTGCAGCCCAACCGCTTGACCGAGCTCGAGCGGAGCGCCGGTTGGCGCCTGCTCTTCGACGGCCGGACGACGGAGGGTTGGCGTGCGGTCGGGGGCGAGAACTTTCCCGCGAGCGGCTGGGAGGTCGTGAACGGCTGCCTGCGCCACGTCCGTGGCGCGGGCGGCGGTGACCTGCTGGCACGCGAGACCTTCGCGAACTTCGAGCTCGCCTTCGAGTGGAAGGTCGCCGCCGGTGCGAACAGCGGCATCAAGGTACGCGCCGAGGAGCGCGCGCACGCCTTCGGTCCGGAGTACCAGATCCTCGACAACGCACGCCACACGGATGGCGCGCGACCTGCGACGCGCGCTGCCGCGCTGTACGACCTGGCTCCCGTGCAAGGCGGCGCACCGCGGCGCGCAGGCAGCTTCAACACGGGCCGGATCGTCGCGCGCGACGGGCGTCTCGAGCACTGGCTGAACGGAACGCGGGTCGTCGACGTCGCCCTGGATACACCGGAGTGGGCCGCGCGTCTCGCCGCCAGCAAGGTTGCCGGCGCGGAGAACTTCGGCCGCGGTCGTGGCGGCATCGCGCTGCAGGACCACGGCGACGAGGTCTGGTTCCGCAGCCTCGTGATCCGCGACCTCGACGCGCTGCCCGGAACGCGCGTGGACCTCGTCGCCGACGGACTCGAGGCTTGGGACGAGCTCGGCGACGCCGTCTACACCCTCGAGGACGACACGATCCTGGGCCGGATCGGCGGCGGCGGCCAGAGCTTCCTCGTGACCCGGGAACGGTACGGCGACTTCCTGTTCGAGGTCGACGTGAAGAACGAGCTACCGGGCAACTCCGGCATTCAAATCCGCAGCAACGTCGACGCAGGTGGTCGCTTGCGCGGCTACCAGATCGAGATCGATGCCTCGGAACGCGCCTGGAGCGGCGGGCTCTACGACGAGGCGCGCCGCGGTTGGCTCGACGACCTGACCGACAACGAAGCCGGCCGTGCTGCCTTCCGATCCGGCGAGTGGAATCGTTACCGGATCGAGTGCGTCGGGACGTGGATCCGCGCCTGGGTGAACGGCATCCCGACCGCGGACGCCTTCGACCCGCTCGACCTCGCAGGCGTGATCGGACTCCAGGTCCACTCCGGCAACAACACGCGCGTGCGCTGGCGTCGGCCCGTGCTCTACGACCTCGGTCAGCGCGCGTGGCAGCCCTGGGAGGCGCCGCTCGCTCCCGAGCTCGACGCTGCGACAGAAGTCGTGCGCGCCGAACCGGCCGGCTTCGTCGTCACGGGCGCCGACGAGCTCGTCGCGCCCCTCGCGCGCCCGTCCGAGGACTTCTCGGTCCGGCTGGACGTCACCGCCCTCGGCGACGCGGCCGAACTCGTCTTCCAAGCCCACGGCAACGAGCGCTTCGCCGTACCGCTGCCGACTGGAGTCCGGGACGCGAACGACGAAACGGCGGCGAACGACCTCGCGATCGCCGTCTACGGCGCGCGCGCAGCCGTGCACTGGAACGGACGGCTCGTGGGCGAAGTCCGTGCATCTCAGGCCGTGGCCTTCGGCTCGCTCGTCCTGCGCGTGCGCGGCGAGAACGCGACGCTCTGGGTCGAGAACGCGCGCCTCCTCACAAGCCCTTGAACGGTGCGCCGGCCAGACCTTCCGGGCACGCCGACGCCTCGGACCGCACGAAGCGACGCCGTCGGGCACACGGCAGCGGCCGGACGGAACGCGGCGCCCGCGGTAGGTGAAAAAAAGTCCCTGGACAACACCGGGCGAGGCCGCTGGCGGGTCGGATCGCGCACATGGACGCTGTCAGGGCCCCTGCCTGCTCGGCATGGCCGGGAACGCTCGGGCTAGGCCCCCTCAACTTGCGCACAGAGTCGCCGAGCCCCCTCCCGAGCCGCGCCCCGACGAGCTATCGTACAACCGTGGATTCGTCTCCCTGTCCGTCCAGGATCACCCCATGAAATCCCAGCTGCCGCTCCTCCTCATCGTCTCGATGGTGGCTTGCGCGGATCCCGAGGCCGGCGTCGGCCCGCCCGCCCAAGACGCAATGCTCGCCGGAGTACACACCGACGAGGCCGGCTCGGCCGTCGACGCCGGCCCGATCGCGACGCCCCTTCGCCTGGGAGATCCGCTGCCGGGTCTGACCGTGTCCGAGCTCGCCGCCTTCAAGCGCGGCAAGAAGGTCTTCGAGCGGCGCTTCACGCCGGAGGAAGGCCTCGGGCCGCTCTACAACGCGACGTCGTGCTCGTCGTGTCACAGCACGCCGACGACGGGGGGCTCGGCCCAGCTCTACCGCAACTTCTTCGTCGCGGCGCTCGACTTCGGAAGCATCCAGAGTCCCTTGCCCGACCTGCCGAGCGTCGTCCTCCCTGCCTTCGGCACCGGTGCGCACTCCTTCGCCACGTTTTCGCTCGAAGGCCGACGCAGGGATCTCCCGGCCATGTTCGGCGGCATCCCGATCGTCAACGCTCAGCGCAGCTCGATTCCGATCTTCGGAACCGGACTGTTCGAGTTCGTGACCAACGCCACGATCTTCTCGAACGCCGACCCCGATGACATCGACGCCGACGGGATCCATGGCCGCTTCAACGTCGACGGAATGGCCGGGGCCGGAGCCGTCGGTCGCTTCGGCGTGAAGGCCCAAGCGAACAACATCGAATTCTTCACCCGCGGTCCGCTGCAGAACCAGATGGGCATCACGAGCCAACCCGTCCTGGGTTCGCTCGGCATCGCCAGCCTGTGCAGCGTGCCGGTGGCCCAAGGCGGTTCTGGAGCGGACGACGACACGACCGACAACGACGGCGTCCCCGACCCCGAGATCAGTTCCTTCGATCTGACCGACTTGATCGCCTTCACGCGCTTCCTGGCGCCGCCGCAGCCGAAGGAGTTCGACGCCTCGGCGCAGGTCGGTCAGCTCGTCTTCGACGGCATCGGCTGCACGGCCTGCCACATCCCCGAGCTTCCGACGACTCGCTTCGGGGGTGCCCGGGCCTACACGGACCTGCTCCTGCACGAGATGGGTCCGACCCTTTCGGACGGTATGTCCTTCGGGGTCCCGCAGTTCTCGACGCTCTCGGCCACGACCAGCATCCACGAGTTCCGGACGCAGCCGCTGTGGGGAGTCTCGAACAACGCTCCCTACCTGCACGACGGTCGCGCGGAGACCCTGCACGACGCGATCGCACTGCACGGCGGAGAGGCCCAGGCGTCACGCGACGCCTACATGGGCCTGGGCTCGACCCTGAAGAACAACCTCATCAGCTTCCTGGAGCACCTGTGATGCGACGCTCGATCCGATTCCTACCGCTGGCGTTCTTCGGCTCCGCCCTCTTGCTTTCGCTGCAGGGCGCCCCGCGCACCGGCTCGTCGGAGCTGGACGACGCGGGCGTCGCGCTGCCGCAGCCCGGAACGCCCGGGGGTCCGCAGACCCGTCTCACAGGCCCCGCGCTGGCCCAGTTCCTGCGCGGACGCGAGCGCTTCGACACGCCCTTCAAGCCGTCGGAAGGCCTCGGGTTCCCCGAGCTGAACGCTGACAGCTGCCGGGCCTGCCACCGCGATCCGGTCCTGGGCGGAGCGGGGCCGCTCGAGCTCAACGTGACGCGTTTCGCCAACGACAACGGCGGCGCGGGTCCCTTCCAAAACCTCCCCGGAGGCCAGGCGGCGAGCAAGCTCGTTCCGCCGACGCTCGTGCGGGAGGAGATCCCGTCCAACGCCGACGTGTATGAGCAGCGGCAGACCCCGACGCTGCTCGGCGGGGGCTTGATCGAGTCGATCTTCGAAGCCTCGATCCTCGCCAACGAGGACCCGACCGACGCCGACGCCGACGGCGTCTTCGGCGTCGCGCGCCTGGTCGCGACCGGCGGTCCGATGCCGGAGGTCGGGCGCTTCGGATGGAAGAGCCAGATCCCGACCATCACCGACTTCGTCAAGGACGCGATGGGCGGCGAGTGCGGCATCACGACGCCCGCCGACGGGCGCGGCTTCGCCTTCACGTCCGATGCGGATGCGATCGCCGATCCGGAGCTCTCGCAGGCCGATGTCGACGACGTCGCCTTCTTCCTCCAGAACCTCGCGGCGCCCGCACGCAAGGGCGGCTTCGTGGGAACGGGAGAGATGCTCTTCGACGCGATCGGCTGCACGACCTGTCACGTGCCTGCGCTCGCCGGTTCGGCCGGGCCGGTCCCGCTCTATTCGGACCTGCTCCTGCACGACGTCATGCCGGCGAACTTCCGCGGCATGTCCGAGAGCGGCGCAGGCGTAGGTCTCTATCGGACACCGCCCCTGTGGGGCATCGCCGAGACGGCGCCCTACATGCACGACGGCCGGGCCTCGAGCCTGCGCACCGCCATCGAGTCGCACTTCAGCGAAGCCGACAACGCCCGCTTGGCGTTCCTCGCGCTGTCCGGTCCAGACCAGGAACAGGTGCTGCGCTTCCTCGAAGACCTGTGAGCGAACGGGGCCGCCGGTGAGCCGCACCGTTCCGGGGTCACCCGGGGTCTAGCGGCCGCTCTCGGCCACGATCTCGAGCGCGCTGACGAAGCCGAAGTCGTCCACGTCCGTCAGGAGCAGATCGAACCAGCCGTCGGTGACGTCGATCGCGAACTCCTTCGTCAGCACGTTGGAGGCACCGGCCTGCGCGAAGACGTCGAAGCGAGGGAGCACCGTCTCGCCTTCGAGCACGATGTCGAACACGCGCGCGCCCACGGCCTGGGAGGCGTCCTCGATCTCGGCGAAGTGCAGGCGCACGAGATAGCGGCCGTTCGGCAGCGGGATCTCGTACGACGCTTCGTCCGTGTCGTTGTAGAACAGGCGGCAAGCGCGGAACAGATCGTCATCGTCCGTGCCGGACACCGCGACCCCCCCTTCGCTCGTGCGATCGTAGGCCGGACACCAGGCATAGAGCCGGTCCGCACCCCAGACCGTGCCATCGGCACCCACGTACTCCCCGCCCCCGCAGTTCAAGCGTAGGGCTCCGTCCGTCCCGAGTGCGTCGGCGATCCGGTACAGCTCGCCGAGCGGTTGGACCAAGCCCAGGTCCACGATGCCGGCCTGGCGCACGTTGATCCCGTGCATGCCGAGCGTGTTCCACCCCTCGACGAACGGCAGCGAGCGCAGCGGCATCCTGACATAGCCGTCGGTCGGAATGCTGACGCGCGCATAGCGCGCGCCGTTGACGTAGACGTCGGTCGCGTCGTTCGCCGCGACCGTGAAGTGCGGAAAGAGCATGCGCGGCGCCGACGTCCGGAAGGTCATGCGCCCGTAGAGCGTGTCACCGCTCCACAGGGTGCGCGCGTTTCCACCGATCACCTGTCCCGCTCCGAACGAACCCGGGCCCGTTTCCCAGTCGAAGTCCTCGTACGCCGGCCGGGACCACACGTTGGCGGTCGGCTCGATCGCGGTGAACTTCCAGGTGCGGGGGGCTTCGTCGGAGTTCGGCACGCAGACGAGCTCGTCCGGGGCACCCAGCTCGCGCAGCTCGGCGACGAGCTCCCAGGGGTCGCGCTCGCTCTCGAGGGCGAGCGAGATGTACAGGTTCAGGAGCTCGGTCGTCGGCGCGACACCGAGCCCGAAGGCCTCACCGATCAGCCCTTCGGCTTCCGGGCGCAGGCCGGCGTCCGCCAAGCACTGCGCCATCCGCAGCCAC
Source organism: Planctomycetota bacterium (assembly GCA_029259595.1). Taxonomy (GTDB): domain Bacteria; phylum Planctomycetota; class UBA1135; order UBA1135; genus OFTM43. The sequence continues at coordinate 18,000 of JAJDEW010000039.1, forward strand.
GCCTCCGAAGCCTCGCTGCCGTCGGCCACGAGCTCTTCGAAGGACATGATGGCCGCGTCGATACGACCGGCCTCTTGGTGGATGCGGCCGGCGAGGTAGGTCGTGAGCGGGCCGCTGCCCTCGTCGGCCAGGAGCGACTCGGCCGCGGCACCTCGCCGCGCGACCAGGTCGTCGACGGCGGCGAAGGACATGAGCTTCGGCAGGAGCGCGGCGCGCACCTCGGCCAGGACGTCGGCCTGGTCCGGTTGGAACGAAGGCAGGCGCTCGGCTTCCTCGAGGACCGCGTGCGCGGCCTCCAGCTCACCGGCCGCGAGGTGCGCCCGGCCGAGCGCGAACAGCGCCGCCGCCTCTCCGCGGTCCGTGGCGCGCACGAACTCCTCGGCCAGCGTCCGGAAGCGTTCCGGGCTCACCGGATGCACCTCGAGTCCCGCCAGCCAGGGCACCTGCGCCGCCTTCGGCCACAGATCCAGCTCGAGAAAGTCGTCCTGGACGTGGATCGGAAAGTGCACGACGTCGATCGCGAAACGGCCGGCGGCATCCACGGGATCGTAGTCGCGCAGCACGCGGGCACCTTCCAGCAAGACGTCGATCACGCACTGCCCGCTCGAGAGCTCTGCTTCCGGGCCGTTGCGCCCGTTGAAGTGGAGCCGCACCTCGTAGTCGCCGCTCGGGAGCGGCACGCGGTAGAGCGGCGGCAGCTCGGTGGCGGCGCGAATCCCCATGCGGATCGTGTCGCCGACGCCGACCGCCCGCGGGCCCACGGGCGGGAGTGCGATGCCCACGCCGGTCGTATGGAAGCGATCGCGGCTCCACGTTCTTCCGTCCGCTTCGTGATCTTGCGTCGCACCGCAATCGATGAAGAGCGGTCGCCCGGCGGTCAGGGTGCGCGCGGCCCACAGCGCATCGGCGAAGAAGCCCTCGGCCGGCAACTCCGACAGACCCGACGGCAGCGAGGCCAGGAAGTCTTCGAAGGAGCGATCGTTCTCGAGCAGTGCGACCTCCGCGAAAACGTCCAGCATGGCGGGGGTCGCGCCGGCAGCGGCGATGCGGGCCTCGAACCAGGGTTCCAGCTCGGCCACGCGATCCGCCGCGCGGTGACATTCGAGCAGGCGCGCCCACGGCTCGGGACTGGCCGGATCCGTCTCGAGCAGCGCTCGGAAGCCCTCGATGGCCTCTTCGAAGCGCCCTTCGAGTTGATGCGTCCGAGCGGCCAGGTAGGCCGCGAGTCGGGGCTGCGCGGCGACCCGCTCCGCCCGGTCGGCCAGGACCTCGGTTCGAACCGAGCGGTCGTAGAGCGCGTGGATGCGCGGGTAGGCCCCCATCGACTCCCGGTCGCTCGCGTGCACCAGAACTTGCAAGGCGAGGACGTTGGAGCCTTCGCGCAGCATCGGTGTCAGGTCCACGACCGGAACCGGCGGCATGTCGAGCGGGCGCTCGATGGAGGCCTCCTTCTCGAAGGTCGCCGGCGGCTCGGGCTTGCCCGCGTGCAGGCGATCCTCGGCGTTGCCGTTGGCGTAGAAGATGTAGCCGTCGTCGATCGGCAGCTCGAGCAGGATGCGACGGTAGCGCGTCTTGTCCACGAGCTCGAAGGTGCGTCGCAGGTAGAGGCTCTTCGCCGCCTTATCGATCGTGGTCCCGAGGTCGTCGTGTCCGTAGCCGAAGGGACCGGGGCCCGTGGCCCAGCCGGACACGTCGAAGGACGACTTGGTCCAGGCCTCGTCCTCGCTCGGATTCTCGGTGCCAGGGAACCAACTCCAGCTTGCCGCGCGCGGCAAGAGCTCGCAGCCGGTCAGCGACGCGTCGAGCTCCGCGTAGGTCGCGAGCTCGCCCACGACCTCGCTGGACTGGGGGACACGGGCGAGGGAGAACGAAGCGAGCACGAGCAAGGCAAGGCCGGGGAGGCCGAGCCGGGCGGCGCCAGCAGCAAGCGGTCGGGAGCGATCCTTCAAAGGAGAGCTGGAAAGGGTCGTGGGGAACGGGCGGAGAACGGCACGGGCGGATGCGACGGGGCGTTGCGCGGGCAGCGCGAGGCGTTCCGGGCCGGAGAGTCTACTCCAAGGCCCCGAAGCGCGGGACGGGCCGCGTAGCGCCCAGGTCGTCTTGGACACGAAATGTCGCTCCGCGGCGTTCGCACGACTCCCGACCTGACGCAGGCTCGATGCGGCCTCTACCCCACCGGGAGCTCTCCGCTACGCTGGTCGGTGCTCCTACCCCTGCTAACGCCTCGACCGGATCCTCCCCATGCGCTTTTCCACGCTGCTCGCGACCGCTCCCGCCCTGCTCGCTGGCCTGTCCCTCGGCCTGGCCGCTCCGCGTGCAGGTCAAGCCGTGCATGCGACGCCCGAGCTCGAACGCGCGGCCCTGGCGAACCTGCGACTCCTGCGCCTCAGCGGTGAAGAGGTCCGCTTCGACCAGCTGGTCGACAACTCCGTCTGGGTCGTGGCCTTCAGCGGAGTCGACTGCCCGATCTCGAACAAGTACGCGCCGCGGCTGGAGCGTCTGTCCCGGGAATGGGCGGCGCGCGGGGTGCGCTTCCTCGGCGTCAACGCCAATCCGCAGGACACGCGCACGGCGATCGCGGACGAGCTCGAGGAGCTGGGCGTGACCTTCCCCGTCGTGCGCGACTTCCGTCAAGAGTTGGCGCGCGCGCTCGACGCGAAGACGACGACGGCGACTTATGTCTTCGCCGCCGACGGCTCGCTGGCCTACCGCGGCGCGATCGACGACCAGTATGCCCTGGGTGCGTCGAAGCCCGCGCCGACGCGGACCTGGTTGGTGAACGCGCTGGAGGCCGTGCTGGCCGGCGAGGCGCCCGCGACGACCGAGACCGAGGCGCCGGGCTGCAAGGTCACGCTCCTGGATGCGGCCGAGCTGCCGGAAGCCGTGACGTGGTCGCACGACATCGCGCCGCTGTTGCGCTCGAACTGCGAGGTGTGCCACCGACCCGGCCAGGTCGCGCCCTTCGCCCTGCAGACCTACGACCAGGCGAGCGGCTGGGCCGAGATGATCGCGGAGGTCGTCGAGGAAGAGCGCATGCCCCCGTGGAACGCACACGAACGCTTCGACGGCGTCTTCGTGAACGAGCGTCGGCTCAAGCAGAGCGAGAAGGCCAAGATCCGACGCTGGGTCGCGGACGGCATGCCGCGCGGCAACCCCGACGAGGCGCCGAAGCCAGCCGAGTGGCCCGAGGGTTGGACCATCGGCGAACCCGACGCGATCTTCTCGATGCAGACGTCGTTCGAAACGGGGAAAGCGCTCCCGCCCGAGGGCTTCGAGGTCCCGCGCGAGGGCACGGTCGAGTACATGCACTTCACGGTCGAGACCGACTATCCGGAGGATCGCTGGATCCAGGCCATGGAGGTGCGCCCGGGCGCGGCCGACGTCGTGCATCACGTCCTCATCACCGTGTCCGACCCGGACGGCTCGCCGCTCTCCCGCGCGCGCGCGGAGGACGGCATCGAATACCTCGCCGTCGCCGTGCCCGGCGACACCCCCTCGATCTATCCCGACGGCTACGCCAAGAAGCTCCCGAAAGGCGCGACGCTGATCTTTCAGCTGCACTACACGCCCAACGGCAAGGAGCGCTTCGACCGCTCGAGCCTGGCTTTGATCTTCGCCGAGGAGGAGCCCTACTTCGAGGTCGTCACGAACGCCGTCGTGAACCGCTACTTCGAGATTCCCCCCGGCGCGGCCGACCACGAGCTGACCGCCGATCTCGAATTGATCGAGGACACCGGCGTCATCGCGCTCTTCCCCCACATGCACACGCGCGGCAAGGACTTCCGCTACCTCGCCCGCTACCCCGACGGCACCGAGGAAGAGCTGCTCTTCACCGACTACGACTTCAACTGGCAAGAGTCCTACATCTACCCCGACCCCAAGCCCCTCCCCACCGGCACTGTCATCGAGTGCACCGCCCACTTTGACAACTCCCCCGCCAACCCCAACAACCCCGACCCGACCGACACGGTCCGCTGGGGCGACCAGACGTGGGAAGAGATGTTCATCGGCTACTTCGACTTCGTGCGACCGATCGAGTGACGTTGGCGTCTGCGCCGGCCTGGCAAGTCGTCGCGCAAGTTCGCAAGACCCGTCGCGGCCTCATCGTCGACGACCTCCGTGGGAACGCCGCGCTCCAGCCTCCAGCCGACGGGACCGTGCCTCGGTGTCGAAGGCCCTTCTTCAGCAGACTGCTCAGAATCCAAGCACGGATTTTTCGACCTTGCTACGCTTCATTCTCAACGCGAAGATCTCTTCCTGGAGCTGCCGCAAGTTGGGGCTATCTTCATTCGTCAAATAGTAAACAGCACGCCACGCTTCCGATCTCGCCTCCATGGAGCAAAACCCAGGGGGGTCCTCAGTAATCGGTGCTCCTCCGGATCTCAGGCATCGGTCTTCGTCGAAGGCTCTCATGAACTCGTCTTTCAGCAACGACACATACTCGCTGCATAAGCGATCGAGCTCTACGTTGATGTCCTTGCTTAGCTCGTTGATAAGGCGAGCAACACTCTCAGGGTCCTCGTCTTGGAGACGCTCTCGATAGGCCTTCAAGGCGCTGTCTCCAGTGAGTTCACGCGAAGTCCATCCATACCACGTAAAGAAGACTGCATCCTCATGGGTCTTCAACACAGAAAGAAGAGACTCGCGGAGAGCAGGCTTGGAGGCTTTCCAGGAATCACTCTCGTCTTCTCCTTGTGCATCGGATTCCTCCAAAGGCGCGGTTCTTTGGATCGGGGTCTCCGTTGACCCTCTCGGAGGAGGCGTCAACGTGGGCGCCCTGTCTTTTTGAAGAGAGGCTTCGTCAGGCTGGGGCCGTACTGAGAGAGGCAACCTCTCCTCCGAGTCCAACAAAATGGCCACCAAGAGAATCGTCCCACCGACGAGAGCACCAACCATCCAAGAGAGCTTCACGATTCGCCTACTCTGGGCAGCTTGAACAAGTACCGGTCGTGGATGCACTCAGGCCGGCTCCGAAGGTTACGAACTCCACTTCCTCCCCACAGTCGATCGTCAGGTCATAGCTAAGAGTCTCGAGCCCGGTGCCGCCTGAGGTTTGGGGTGGGTTGTCACAGGTCATGGGCGTTGTGCCAGGAGGATTGGCTTGGCAGGTAAGAACGCGCCGGCCGGCAGGCAGGCAAGCTCCAGAATGAGTGACTGTTGCTTCGCACGGGTCAAGCACAGCGCACTCTCCGTTGTCGTCAAAACAAAAGCCTGCCCCGACGTAGATGGTCACACCCACATACTTCGAGGAATTGCCGGCGCTGTCCGTGCTTAACCCAGACCCCATACACCCCTCGCAGTCCAATGACTCAGAAATCGGTACAGAAGCGAGCTGGGAGCCCAGCGCGAAGATGACAGGCAGAATGCAAAATGCGGTATTCATCGTGATTAGAACTCCAAGAAGTGCACGTTTGCCAAAGGCGAGCGCACTCGCCACCAAACGAGCCTAGAGCGCTCAGGTTGGGCTTTCCACTCCGACGGGGCTCCCAATTCCCAAGCCCTTTCGGGCACCTCACTTCGCTTGCGCATCACGCTCTCCTCGGTCTCTCGGGACGATGGAGAGGCCCGGGGCTCCTTGAGATGCACAGGGGCTCTCAGGGCACCTCCAGGAGCTCGGCCGCCGTCCAGGGCCGCGCGCGTTGCGCCTCCGCCGCGCGGATGCGGGCCACGGTCTGCGGTGTGATCGGCTCGGCGCCGTGGCCCCACTCGCGCCGGATGTAGGTCAAGACGGCGGCCAGGTCCTCGTCGTCGGCGATCCAGGCGGGCATGTCCTGGTTCCAGCGCGTGCCGCGGACGTCGAGCGGGCCGTGCAGGCCTTGCATCACGATGCGGACGAGGCGCTCTTCGGAGCCGAGCACCCAGCGTGAGCCTCGCAGGGGTGGCGCGAGTCCGCCGAGGCCGCGACCGCTCTCCTGGTGACAGGCGAGGCAGGCGGAGAGGTAGTGCTCGCGGCCGCGGGCGCGGCGGGCGCGCTCGAGCTCGGTGAGGGGACGCACGACGGGCAGCTCGACGCCGGGCTTGCCGGGCCAGGCCAACAGCTCGAGCAGCGCGCCCAGGTCGCTCGCGCGCTTCGGCTCGGACGCAGCGGAGCGGGCTTGTGCTTCGGCGCGCGCGGTGGCGACCAGCGCCTCCGGGCGGCGTGCGAGCCGCACGTGCAAGAGCTCGCCCGTCGGGCCCTGTTCGCGCGCCGCGGCGAGGCCCGCGACGAGTGCAACGCGCCTCCAATCGGCGGGCAACGCGACGATGTGCTCCAGCAGGAGGTCGAGCTCGTGCATGACGCCCTTGCTCGCGATCGTCCGCGCCAGCGCGGACAGGAGCTCCGGGCGCCCCGGCTCCGCGGCCCGCCAGGCCGCTTCCTCGAGCAGCGCCGTCAGGAAGGCGGCCTCGCGCCCTGCGAGTCCCGACAACAAGGCGTCCCGCAGCAAGCGCTCGTCGAGGGCTCCGCCCGCCAGCTCGACCAGGAGGCGGTCGCCCTCCGTGCACTCCGCAGAGCCGAGCGAGAGCAACACCTGGTGGCGCAACCGCGGCTCGTCGCGCGCGGCGAGGGCGTGCACGCGTTCGAGCAGCTCGGCATCGGCCGCGCGCAGCCAGGGCTCGGCCAGCCGTACGGCGTTGCGGACAAGGTCCGGATTCGACGAAGCGAGCGCACCGACGACGTCGTCCCGCCGCAGTTCGCCGAGGCCCTGCAGGGCCCACGAAGCCTGCACTGCCGCCCATGGATGCCGCGCCGCCGCGACGCGCTCGCGCAACACTTCGACGGCGTCGCGCGAGCCCCTGCCCTCCTCGACGAAGAGCCGCTGGGCCGTGTCGCGCCAGAAGCCGTTTTGGTGCTCGAACAACGCGGCCAACTCCGTCCACGAAGCGCCGGTCGTCCGCAGCGGTGCGGGACGTTCGAAGTCCCGCGGCACGATCCGCCAGATGCGTCCCAGGCCGAGCGGTTCGGCCAGCCCGCGCGCTTCGATCTGACGCCGCAGGAAAGTCGTCAGGAAGAGCCGGTGTTGCAGGATGCCGCGGTAGAGATCGACGACGTACAGCGCGCCGTCGGGTCCGTCGACCAGGTTGACGGGGCGGAAGCGCTCGTCGGTCGAGGCCAAAAACTCGCGCCCCTCGACAGCAGGCACGGCCGTGAGCCGCAGGCCGTCGGACTGGAGTCGGTAGCGCTTGACCAGATTGCCCGAAGGCTCGCAGACGAAGGCGTCGCCGCGGTAGGCGGCCGGCAACGCGTCGCCGCGGTAGATCAGGGGTCCGCAGGCCGCCGTGAACACGCGCAGCGTGTAGTCGTCGCGCAGGGTCTCGGGACGGTAGCCGCGGTTCACGCCGGGCGTCACGCGAACGGGCCACGTCCGCATGTCGTGGGCGAAGCGCACGTTGATGCCGGCGGCGCGGCCGAAGGCGGGGTTGCGAAAGGCGTAGTGCGACGGGTAGAGCTCGCCGCGCAGCGGGTCGGGATTCGTGTTGTAGAACACGCGCCCGGCATCGTCGCGCGTGATCCCCCACTGTCCGCCCTCGACACCGCCGCGCACGAGCTCGAGTCCTTCGGCGCTGAGGCGGTAGCGCGAGTGGTGGTTGGCCGGACGCAGGTGGTTGTCCAGCGTGAAGACGAAGCCGTTCGTCGCGTGCTCCGGGCTCAGGATCCCGCCGAGCCCGGTCTCGAGCACCGTCTTCTCGTCCGCGCGGCCGTCGCCGTCGGTGTCGCGCCAGAAGGCCAGCTCGGGCGGCGCCAGCACGAGCGCGCCGTCGCGCACCGGCGTCACCGCGCGCGGCAACACCAGGCCGTCGAGAAAGACCGTACGCCGGTCCATGCG
>JAJDEW010000040.1 GCA_029259595.1 Planctomycetota bacterium
CACCCCCCGCAGTGGCCCCCCCCCGCTCCGACTGTGCTCCCCCCCCCGCTCACCGTGTGGTTTTTCGCGCGGCTCCGTACTGGCGGATAGGGATCGCTCGAGGATGGTGACGAGGTCGTTCATCGAGAAGGGTTTGCGCAGGAAGCCGGCCAGGGTCGTGGCGGGGAACTCGCTCACGGTCTGCGCTTCGTCGTAGCCGCTCATCAGGACCACGGGCAGGTCCGGATGGAGTTCGTGGAGGCGCTGGAAGGTCAGCGCGCCGCTCATTCCAGGCATGGTCACGTCTAGCAGGACGAGGTCGATGTGCTCGCCGCGCTCGCTCAGGGCCGCGATGCCCGCTTGGCCGCCGCTCGCTTCCTGAACCTTCAGCTCCAGGTGCCCCAGCATCGCGCGCAAGAGCGATCGGACGTCCGACTCGTCGTCCACGATCAGGACGGTCTGGCCGTCGCCCTTCCAGTGGCCCTTGTCGAGCACGGCGGGGACGACCGGAACCGCGTTCACCAGCCTGTCGGCGGGAAGCAGGAGTCGAAAGGACGAACCGCGTCGTGGTTGGCTGTCGAGCTGGAGTGCGCCATGGTGGCCGCGGACGATGCCCATGACGGCGGCCAGCCCCAGTCCGCGTCCGGTGAACTTCGTGGTGAAGAACGGATCGAAGATGCGCGCCTGCGTTTCGGGGTCCATTCCACAGCCGGTGTCGGTGACTTCCAGGTAGGCGTAGACCCCGGCCGAGAGCTCGCCCACGCTGGTCTTCTGTGTGGGGGCTTCACCCAACTCCATGCGACCTGTACGAATCGTGACGACGCCACCTTCTTCTTCGAGGGCCTCGGAGGCGTTGAGGGCGAGGTTCACGAGGACCTGGCGCAGTTGCGCGAGGTCGCCCTCGATGACCGGAAGGTCCGGTTCGAGCTCGAAGTGGAGCCGCGTAGCCTTGCTGACCAGGGCTTCGAGCAGGGTCCTCGAATCTTCGACGAGGCGGGACAGTTCGATGGGACGGATCTGGAATCTCCCCTTACCGGAGTAGGCGAGCATCTCATCGCACAGATCGGAGGCGCGCCGAGCGTTGTGGATGACCTTCTCGGTGTGCTGGAACGCGCTGGACTCGGGCGAGAGCTCCGTTCGGATCAGTTCGGCGAAGCCGAGCACCGCAACCAGGATGTTGTTGAAATCATGCGCGATTCCGCCGGCCAGCACGCCCAGACTCTCGAGCCGTTGGGCCTCCAGGAGCTTGCGCGTCAAGCGCTCGTTCTCGCCGCGCGCGAGCTCCTCGTCGGTCACGTCCTCGAGAGAGAGCAGCACCAGACGCTCGCCGTTTCCCTCGCCGGCGATGACCTGGGCACCGAGCCGGAGATGCCGTTGGCCGCGACCAGGGATCTCACTTTCGATGGCCAGGCCCGAGAAGCCGGTGTCCTGTTCCGCGACCGTCGCGAAGCGCTCCAAGAGCTCTGGCGTCACCCACGTGGCCTGGTCCATACCTCTCAAGGCGCGCTTCTCGACCTCCTTCGGGCTGGTGCGGAACGTCTCGTAGAAGGCGCGATTGCCCAGCAAGACCGTCAAGTCAGCATCGAGCACCAAGAGCGGTACCTGCACCGACATCACGATCGTCTGGGCGAAGTCGCGTGCGCGCTCCAGCGCCTGGGCGAGCCGCTTCAGGCCGTCGATGTCCGTCCAAGTGAGGACGGCACCGTCGACCCGGTCGTCCTGCGTCCGGTAGGGGTGGACCGAGAGCGAGAACCACAGTCCCTGCGCGTCCCTAACTTCGCGCTCGGCAGGGGCGAGGGTGTCCAGCACCTCGAGCACGAAGCCCTCGAGCTCCGGGCCGAAGATCTCGGGCGGCGACGCGACCAGCGGGCTGCCGATCTCGACGCGCGTTCCCAACAGCTTGGCGACACTGGGCGTGAACCGACGAACACGCAGGTCACGGCCCAGCATCACGACCGGCAGCTTGACGCTCGCGAGCACGTTGAAGAGATCGCTGCCCAGCATCGCCACCTCTTTGTTCCGATGCCGGAGCTCTTCGTTCGTCGTTTGCAGCTCCTCGTTGGTGGCCTGCAGCTCTTCCTTGGCTGTCTGGAGTTCTTCGTTGGTGCTCTGGAGCTCCTCGTTGCTCGACAGGATCTCCTCGTTGGCCGCACGCAGTTCCTGGTTCGTGACTTCGAGCCGCTCGACACTGGCGCGCAGGAAGTCCCGTGTCGCGACCAGCTCGCGTTCCAGGTGCGTGACGCGCTCGTCGCTGTCGGCGGGGGAGGCTGGGGCGCTGACGGACACCCGTTCGGCGGTCTCTGGTGCGGATTCGTCGACCGTTTCGAACTGGATGGTGTAGCAACGCTCGGCCGTTCCGGGGATGCGAACCGGCGTCAGCTCCAAATTGGCGCGGACCTCGCGGCCCTCGGACTTGATGCGCAAGCCTTCGCGCCGGACCGGAAGACCGTGCTCGATGCCTTCTTCGAGGATGGACTTGAGGTCGGGCAGCAGACCCTCGCGCGCCATCCGTAGGAGGTTGTTGCTGGGCGTACCGGGGGCCGGCGCGAGGAAGGTGCCGGTGTCGCCCCGGAAATGCAGCACTTGCAGATCTTCGTCGACCAGGACACCGACCGGAGCATACTTCGCGAGCAGGATGCGGTCCGCCTCGCGCCGCACGTCGAAGCCACTGACCGTGAAGCCGACGGGCGGCGTCGAGTGCCCATCGGGTCGAGAACTCAGGCCGAGATCGATCGGCAAACGCCTGGGGACCGACCTACGCGAGTACAAGCTGTGCCCGTCGTCGAACTGGGCGAACAGGTCGTCCATCGTACCGACGCCCTCGGCCGTTCCGAGGAGCAGGAAGCCGCCTTCGCGAAGTGCGTAGTGGAACACCGGGAGCACACGCTTCTGCAGCGTCGGCCCCAGATAGATGAGCAGGTTGCGGCAACTGATCAGATCGAGGTTCGAGAACGGTGGGTCCCGGGTCGCATCTTGGCGGGCGAAGACGCAGAGGTCGCGCACGGCCTTGCTGACGACATACCCGTCCGACTCCTTGCGAAAGTAGTTGCGCAGGCGCTCCGGGGCGATCTCCGAGGCGATGCGTTCCGGATAGTGGCCGGCGCGGGCTAGCGCGACAGCCTCCTCCGAAACGTCGGTGCCGAACAGTTTCACGGGAAACTCGAGGTCTTCCTGCTCCAGGAACTCGAGCAAGGAGATCGCGATCGAGTACACCTCCTCGCCCGAAGCGCAGCCCGCCATCCAGATCCGGATGGGGTCGTCCTCCGCGCGATCCTTCACGATCGCCGGAAAGATCTTTTCGCTCAGGATTCTGAACACCTCGGGATCCCGGAAGAAGCCGGTGACATGGATCAGGATCTCCCGGCACAGGGCCTTGGCCTCCTCCGGATTCTCGCCAAAGAACTCTTCGTAGGCCAAAGCGTCCCCGAGCCCGAGCATCGAGATCCTGCGCTGGATCCGGCGTCGGACCGTCTTCTGCTTGTAGTGCACGAAGTCGATGCCGGTGGCGCGGCTGAGTCGGCGCCCGATCCTCGTCAAGGCTTCCTCGTTGCCCTCTTCGTCCTCGGTGACCAGCTGGGCAGCAGCGCTGGGCCAATGCGTCGAATCCAGACTGATCGCGGCCAGTTCCCTGGCGATGCCCGCGGGTGGCAGCACCGCATCGACACAGTCGGCCGCGATCGCACTCGCGGGCATGTCACCGTGTTCGGCGGTCTTGTCCTGGGCGAAGGTCAGGCCTCCCGCGGCTTCCAGCGCCTGCAGTCCGACCGTTCCATCCGAGCCGGTCCCGGACAGGACGACGCCGATGCCGCGCGCACCGTACTCTCGGGCCAGCGACTCGAGGAAGCCGTCGATCGGTCGTTGCGGCATGGAAGGCAGAGTGCGAGGGGTGAGCCGCAGGCACCCGTCGCGAACCTTCATCGCCGTGTTCGGCGGAATCACGTACACATGACCCGGCACGACCTCTTGCCCGTCGACGGCTTGTTCGACCGGTAGCTTGCAGGCGTTGGCGAGCAGCTCAGCCAGGCTGCTCGGATGCGTCGGGTCGAGGTGGACGACGACGACCAGGGCCAGCTCCACGTTCTTGGGCAGCGCGTGCAAGAGAGCGCTGATGGCCTGCAGGCCTCCGGCGGAGGCGCCGATTCCGACGATCCGAAAGTCCGTGGTCGTACGAGGGGACTCACCCTTCGCAGAGCTCGAGCGGCGGCGTTTCGACCGCTCGTTCACACCCCTCCTCGGAGGGGGCTCGCCCACGGGGAATCTCCGGGCGTCACGGGTTACTTCTCAACGGAACTCACGACGATCTCTCCGGTCGTCGTGCCACGGGCCAGTATCAGGCCTCCAGTACGGAGCCGCGACAAAAACCACCGGATTCGCCGAAGAGCTAGGCATCACTTGGCGCGTGCCTGCGAATCCGGTGGTTTTTGTCGCGGCTCCGTACTCCCCACCCTAACCTTCGGAAGCCCGAACCGTTCGTGATGTCCGAGACCGACCCCGCCGTCGTGGAAGCGCTCGTGTCCAACCACCGACGCTTCCTGGACTTCCTCGAGCGGCGCACGGGCGACCGTGCGCGCGCCGAGGACCTCCTGCAGAGTGCCTTCGTGCGTGCCTTGGAGAAAGGCGGCGGGATTCGTACGGGTGAATCCAGCGTGGCCTGGTTCTACAGGTTGCTGCGCAACGCCTTGGTCGACCAGCATCGCGCGGATGCCGCCCGGGGTCGCGCGCTGGAAGGTCGGGCGGACCGTGGGCTCGAGGACGAGGGCGAAGACGAGGAGGCTCGCCTCCACGGGGAAGTGTGCCGCTGTGTCGTGGACCTGCTCCCGACGCTGAAGGCGGAGTACGCGGAGCTGATTCGGAGCGTGGACCTCGAAGGCGAGCCGGTGCAGAGCGCCGCGCGCGAGCTCGGTATCACCCCCAACCATGCCTCCGTTCGGTTGCACCGTGCCCGCAAGGCGCTCCTGAAGCGGGTCCAGCGCTCCTGTGGGACTTGCGCGGCCCACGGGTGCCTCGATTGCTCGTGTGGGGAGCCCCGTCCCTGTCGAGATTTCGAGGTGTAAGGTTCGCGCGCCGTCTCCGTCTGCCTCGTGGATCGGCCGATCGGCGGTGCAGGGTGCAAAGCCGCGGTGACGGTCCCGAACCTGGAACCTGCGATGTGTGAACTGCACGCGACGTCTCACCGTCCTCCGCCGACTTTCGAAATGGCCCCTCCCGAGCTCGTCCGAGACCCCGTCTGCGGCATGGAGATCGACCCGCGCCGAGCGGCCGACTCCCTGACCCACGAGGGGACCACCTACTCGTTCTGCAGCGCTTCGTGCGCGACCGCATTCCGCGCCGATCCGGGCCGCTTCGCCCAGGGTGCCCAAGGCAATCTGGGCGCCCAAGACGAGACCCCGCGGCCCCCGGCAGCTTCGGCCGAGGCCAAGGTCGGCGCCTGGACCTGTCCGATGCACCCCGAGGTCGTCGAGGACGGCCCGGGCTCCTGCCCCCTGTGCGGGATGGCGCTCGAACCGGTGACACCGTCGCTCGACGACGAAGACAATCCCGAGCTCGAGGACATGACGCGCCGCCTGCGCGTCAGCGCCGTCCTGAGCGCGCCGCTCCTTGTGGTCTCGATGGGAGCGATGTTGCCGGGCCTCCAGGCCCTCCTGCCCACCGGATTGCTTCGGCAAGGGATCGAGCTGGCGCTGGCGACGCCGGTCGTCTTGTGGGGAGGCTGGCCGTTCTTCGTGCGCGCCTGGCGCTCGGTCGTCGGCCGCAGCCTCAACATGTTCACGCTGATCGCGCTCGGAGTCGGCGCCGCCTACGGCTTCAGCCTCGTCGCGCTGCTGGCCCCCGGACTCTTTCCGCCGGCCATGCTGGAAGCCGGGGGAACGATACCGGTCTACTTCGAAGCCGCGGCTGTCATCACCACCCTCGTCTTGCTGGGGCAGGTGCTCGAGCTGCGGGCCCGCAGCCGAACGTCCGGCGCGATCCGAGCCCTCCTGGGACTCGCGCCGAAGACGGCACGCCGGATCGAAGGCAAGGGGAGCGAAGTCGACATCCCGCTGGAGGACGTCCAGCGCGGCGATCGCCTGCGCGTGCGGCCCGGGGAGAAGATTCCGGTCGACGGCCGCGTGGTCGACGGCAAGAGCAGCGTGGACGAGTCCATGCTGAGCGGTGAGCCGCTTCCCGTCGAGAAGTCCATCGACGACGCGGTGACCGGCGGCACGGTGAACGGTACGGGTTCCTTCGTCATGGAAGCCGAGGCGGTCGGGAGCGCGACCGTGCTCGCCCGCATCGTCCGGATGGTCGCCGACGCGCAACGCAGCCGCGCTCCGATCCAGAAGCTCGCGGATCGCGTCGCGGCCTGGTTCGTTCCGGCCGTGGTCGCGGTGGCGCTCGCGACGTTCGGCGCTTGGCTCTGGTTCGGCCCCGAACCACGTCTGGCCTATGCGCTCTCCAGCGCCGTAGCGGTCCTGATCATCGCCTGTCCGTGTGCGCTCGGCCTCGCGACGCCGATGTCGATCATGGTCGGGACCGGGCGCGGAGCCGCGGCCGGTGTCTTGATTCGCAACGCGGAGGCGCTCGAAACGCTGGAGCGCGTCGACACGTTGGTCGTGGACAAGACCGGGACGCTGACCGCGGGCAAGCCCGAGTTGACGACCGTCGAGCCCGCGGGCGGCGTCACCCCCGAGGACCTCGTGCGCTTGGCCGCCGCGCTCGAGCAGGGCAGCGAGCATCCGTTGGCGGCGGCGATCGTCGACGGGGCCCGGGCGCGCGAGCTCGAGCTGCCCGACAGCGCGGACTTCGCCTCACGCACGGGCCTCGGGCTCACGGGAACCGTCGCAGGGCGTCGGGTCGCGATCGGGAACGAGGCGCTGATGGCCGAGCTGGGAGTCGACGTCAGCGCGCAACGCCAGCGCGCCGATGCCCTGCGTGCGTCCGCTCGAACCGTCGTGTTCGTGGGCTTCGATGGTCGTTTCGCCGGGCTGCTCGGTGTGGCGGATCCGATCAAGGCGCAAGCCGGCGAGGTCGTCGCGCACCTGGCGCGGATGGGAGTGGACGTCGTCATGCTGACGGGTGACAACCGTCGGACGGCGGAGGCTGTCGCCCGCGAACTCGGCATCGAGCGCGTCGAAGCCGACGTGCGTCCCGAGGACAAGCGTCGGGTCGTCGAGCGCATGCAGCAGGAAGGACGCATCGTGGCCATGGCCGGCGACGGCGTGAACGACGCGCCCGCTCTGGCGCAGGCTCACGTCGGGATCGCGATGGGGACGGGTACGGACGTCGCCATGGAAAGCGCCGGCGTCACCCTGGTCCAAGGCGATCTGCGCGGAATCGAACGGGCGCGGCGGCTCTCGCGCGCGACCATGAAGAACATCCGTCAGAACCTCTTCTTCGCGTTCGTCTACAACGCCCTGGGCGTCCCCGTGGCCGCCGGCGTGCTGTTCCCGGCCTTCGGGCTCTTGTTGGATCCGATGCTGGCGGCGACCGCCATGACGTTCAGCTCCGTGTCCGTGATCGCGAACGCGCTGCGGCTGCGCCGCACGCTCCTTTGACGCCGAGCAACTCTCGAAGCCAGAGAACCACTCCCATGAAGCCGATCCCTGCCGTGCTCCTGCTCCTCGCGCTGGCCGCGTGCCGCGCGCCCCACGTAGCGCTCGACTTGCCGCACGAGCATCCGGCTCATCCCGCTGCGAGCGCCTCCGCACTCGCGCCGAGCCCGGACCCGTTCACGCGAATGACCACCTACGCGCTGCCGGGCAGCGAAGCGGGCACGCTGCACCACGGCATGTCCGCTCCGGGCGCCGCTGCGCCCGACGGCGAGGTCGTGGCGTACACGTGCCCGATGCATCCGGAAGTCGTGCAGTCCGAGCCGGGAACTTGCCCCGCGTGCGGGATGGTGCTGCGCCCGATGAAGGTGCACGCGCAGCCCGCGGAGGAATCGAAGCCGTGAAGCGCTTCCACAGGACCGGCACCCTGCCGTGGCTCCTCGTGCTCGCGTCCTGCGTCAGTGTCGACGAGGAGGCCGGCTTCCCCACGGTCCAGGGGTTGCTCGAAGCGCGCCTCGAGCAACGGATTCATTGGCGCCAGGGAACGAGCGAGGACGCGCGCGCCGAGCGCGAGATCGACGCCCTCCTGGCGTCCCCGCTCACCGTGGAGGCGGCCGTTCAGATTGCGCTCCTCGAGAACAGAAACCTCCAGATGGACTACGAACGGCTCGGGATCGCCCGCGCCGACCTCGTTCAGGCCGGACTCCTCGAGAACCCGGTCTTCAGCACGTCGGTGCGCTTGCCGGACGGCTCTGGATCGGGGACCAACCTGGAGTTCGGCCTCGTTCAGAGCTTCCTCGACGTTCTGCTTCGACCCGTGCGCCGAGAAATCGCACGGACCCGCTTCTCGGAGGCCGAACGGTCCGTCGCAGCGGCCGTGGTCGAGTTTGCCGCCGAGGTGCGCCGGGCCTACTTCGAAGCTCTGGGAGCCGAGCAAGCCGCCGCGCTGCGAGGCCTGATCGCCGAGGCCGCGCAGGCCTCGGCCGAGCTCGCCTTCCGCCTGCACGAAGCCGGGAACATCAGCGATCTCCAGTATGCGAGCGAGCTCGGACTGTACGAGGGCGCGCGCGTTGCCTGGGCCCGGGCCGAAGCCGAGCGGCTCGCCGCCCGCGAAGAGTTGACGCGCCACATGGGGCTCTTCGGAACACGCGTCGCCTGGACGCTGCCCGACAGCCTGCCGGAGCTCCCCGAGACCGAACTCGCGCTCGAGAGCCTCGAGGCCAGGGCGATCGCCGGGCGCCTCGATCTGGCCGCGGCGCGCAAGGCCTCCGAGGCCCTCGCCATGCAACTCGGGGTCACGCGCGATTGGCGCTGGCTCGCCCTGTTCGACCTCGGGGTGAGCACGGAGCGCGACCCCGATGGCCAGTGGGTGACAGGACCGGAGCTGGCCTTGGAGCTGCCGCTGTTCGATCGTCGCCAGGGAGAGCTGGCGCGGCTCGCGACGGAGCTGCGTAGCGCCGATCACCACGTGATCGCGCTGGCCGTGGAGATCCGCTCCGAGGTCCGCGCCGCGCGCGATCGCCTGCTGTCCATGCGCAGGCTCGTCCAGCACTATCGCGACGTCGTGATCCCCGTGCGCGAAGCGATCGTCGCGGGCACGCAACAGGAGTACGACTCCATGTTGGTGGGGGCCTTCGAGCTCATCGCGGCGAAGCAGTCCGAGTACGACGTCTACCACGAATTCGTCGAAGCCGTGCGCGACTACTGGATCGCACGCTCCGAGCTCGAGCGAGCGCTGGGGGGTAGCCCGAGCACGAACCACGCTCCCGCTCCGGGCGAACCCTCCCCGTCCACGGAACAGGCCATCGAGCCGGTACTGCAGGGGCACCCACACCAACACCACGGAGGATCCTGACATGCTGAGTCGTCGCCAAATGATCGTGTCCACGGGAGCGGCCGCGCTGGCCGCGGGCGCCAGCTCCGCGGCCCCCGGCCACACGCACGCCTCGAAGGCCCCGGCCGCCGCGCGGGCTCGCCGACCGGCCAGCTACACGCCGGTGGTCACGCCGAACATCAGCACGCTGCCCTGGGAGCTGAAGGACGGCGTCAAGGAGTTCCATCTGGTCGCCCAGGCGGTCGAGCGCGAGTTCGCTCCGGGGATGCGCGTCAAGTGCTGGGGCTACAACGGCGAGTCGCCAGGGCCGACCATCGAGTGCGTCGAAGGCGATCGCGTGAGGATCCTGGTGACGAACGAGTTGCCCGAACACACGACGGTGCACTGGCACGGCATCTTGCTCCCGAACGGAATGGACGGTGTCGGCGGCCTGAACCAGCCGCAGATCAAGCCCGGAGAGACGTGGGTCTACGAATTCACCCTGCACCAGCACGGAACGTTCCTGTACCACCCGCACGCCGACGAGATGGTGCAGATGGCCGTCGGCATGATGGGCATGTTCGTCGTGCACCCGCTCGAGCCGGAGGGGCCGCCGGTCGACCGCGACTTCGCGATCCTGCTGCACGAGTGGGCCATCCATCCGGGCACGTACCGCCCGGACCCCTCGATCATGCTCGACTTCAACCTGTTCACCTTCAACGGCAAGGTGTTCCCCGCCATCGATCACCTCGTGGCAAAGACCGGCGACCGCGTGCGCGTCCGGCTGGGGAACCTCAGCATGAACCAGCATCCGATCCACCTGCACGGCTACACCTTCGACGTCACCGCCACCGACGGCGGCTCGATCCCGGCCTCGGCCCGCTGGCCGCAAACGACCGTTCCGGTCCCCGTCGGAAGCACACGCGACATCCAATGGGTGGCCGATGTCCCGGGCGACTGGGCCTTCCACTGCCACAAGTCGCACCACACGATGAACGCGATGGGCCACGGCCTCCCGAACTTGCTCGGCGTGAACCAAGGGCCGCGGCAAGGCGAGCCGAGCCTCGAGGACCGCATCCGCGCCATCCTCCCCGGCTACATGGCCATGGGGGAAGCGGGCATGGCCGAACACGCCGTCCACGCGGAGCACATGCAGGGACCGCGCAACACGCTGCCCATGATGACGGGGCAGGGACCCTACGGCCCGATCGAGATGGGCGGCATGTTCACGGTGCTGAAGGTGCGTGATGAGATCGAGACGTACGACGACCCTGGTTGGTACGAGCAACCCGAAGGGACCGCAGCCTACCGCCTCAGCTGAAGGAGCTGATCTGCATGCCTGAAGCAGCAAGTTCTCGATCACTCGGTCACCATTGGACTTGAGGCCGGTCTTCTCCTCGAACGGGCCCCGGAAGGGTCCGCCAGAGGACTTTCGACCATGTTTCAACCCCCTCGATGCCCGCATCGCCCGTGCCGCCAACACCACTCCCCCGAGCCCCGCTTCTACCGGCGCAACGGCTTCTACCGGGCCAGCTGTCGACCCCAGCCCATCCAGCGCTACCTCTGCCGCACCTGCGGCCGCGGCTTCTCGCGCCAGACGTTTCGGATGGACTACCGGGATCACAAGCCGCACCTGAATGCTCCTCTCGTTCGACTGCTCGTGTCCGGAGTCGGTTTCCGTCAATCGGCGCGTCAGCTGAACCTGTCGCTCACCTGCACTCAGCTCAAGTTCCGCAAGATCTCTCGGCACTTGCGCCGCCTCGACCTCAACCTCCGGGGCCCCTTGCCGCCGGGCTCGACGCTGCAGTTCGACGAGTTCGAGACTTACGAAGGCGAACGCAACACTCGGCCCCTGAGCGTGCCGTTCCTGATCGAGGGGGCGACCCGCTACGTGCTGTGGGCCGAGGCCGCTCCCATTCGTCCGCGTGGTCGAATGTCCGCTTCGCGGACGCAAGCGATTCGAGCCTCAGAACGCCGCTACGGGCCTCGAAAGGACCTTTCCGCGCGAAGCATCCGCCGCACGTTGCAGCGCGGCGCGGATGTGACCGGGCATCTGAATCACATTGTGCTCCACACGGATGAGAAGTCGATCTACCCCGGCATCGCGAAGGAGGTGTTCGGGAAGAACCGGCTCACCCATTACCGCACGAACAGCAAAGTGACTCGGGACACGTTGAACCCGCTGTTCCCGATCAACCACTCCGAAGCCATGATCCGGGACTTGACCGGTCGGCTGCGTCGTGATTCCTGGCTGACGAGCAAGCTGCGACGCTACCTGGATCTCGGCTTGGCCCTATGGGGAAAGTGGCGCAACTACGTTCGGCGGCGCTTCAACTTCGACGAGGAGTCACCGGCTCAGCTGCTGGGATTCGTTCCCCGGAGGCTGAGGGTGACGGAGCTCTTGAGCTGGCGGCAGGACTGGGGACAGGGCAGTGTGCACCCGCTTGCTTCCGGGGGCAGAACCGTGGCAAGTTGGAAGCGTAGCCCTGGGGCGGAGCGGGTCGGATGATCGGCTCAATCAGGACATCGCATCGACGCTGACACCAGGCAAGCACATCAGGTCGTGTTGCCCATCGCCCACTCGCTGAAGCAGCCCCGTCGTCCCTCGCCGCGCGTGCTACCCGT
>JAJDEW010000005.1 GCA_029259595.1 Planctomycetota bacterium
CGCGGACCTGGACCCGGATCTCGTCGAGCTCCTCCTGCGGAGCGGGCGGCCGGCCCACGCGCGTCGTCGCGTCCGGGTCGGCCGCCCTCCAGTTTCTCAGCGTTCGTTCACTCCGCCCGAGCGCCTTCGCCAGCGCCGCCAGCTCCTGAGGGCTGTGCGGACGGGACCGAAGCTGCGCGCCGACGCGCCTGCGCGTTTCGGCGTCGAGCGGGACTCGCTTTCTTCTTGGCTCTGCTTGCACGCTTCACCTCGGTCGGGCTCGCGTCCTTCTTCGCCACCCAGGGCGCTGTGCGCAGCACGCGCACCAAGTCCTCGGTCCGCGCCAGCCGCGTCTCCAGTTCCCGGACGCGCTTCTTCAAGAGCCGAGGATCCTCCTCCGGCGACAGCAGCGCCAGCTCCGCCGCATTCCGCCGGCGGCGAGGCTGCTTCAAGAGCCCCGCAAGCATCCCCGACACCGCCTGCTGGCTGAGCTGCCAGACCCGCAGCGGCGCGACTCCGAGCGTCTTCGACAGCTCCTGCTTCGACTTCTTGCCCAGCCAGTACTCCAGGATCAGCACGCACATCTCGTGCGCGCGCTTCTGCTCGCAGGCTCTGTTCAGTGAGAGCCACAAGCCAAACAGAGAACCAGGGTCCCCGGCATTGGGCTGCCATTGTGGCGTATTTCCACGAGAGGTCGATCCGCGTAGGGTCCGTGTATTGCGAATTGCGTCAGACCGCCCACCTTGCCCAGTACGGACATGAAGCATCCCGGCGTCCTAGCGATCACTGTTCTTCTGCTCTTCTTGGTCGGCGCTCTTGCCGTGCGTGAACGAGGGGCGCAGACAGAACTTCGAGTGGGTTCTAGTCAAGCACTGGCGAATCCCGACCTTCAAGGCGCGGGCTTGAAGCCGCCCCCTGTCAACCAAGGGGCTGCTGCACCTCGTACATCCGTCAGTCCTGGACCAGAGGACAGTGCGTCCCCATCCTCGGGTTTGGAGCCAACGGAATCCCAGGACCGTCGGAAGGCTCGTATCGAGGGGCAATTGGTGTGGGAAGACGGACCTCCGGCTGTCGGTGTGCAATGGAAACTTCGTGGGTGGGTGGCTGGTCAAGACCGAGCAATCCGCTGGGGAATCCCCAAGGATTGGGTAAGCCCATCCGGCGAGACCGACGCCCAGGGCCGCTTTGTCGTCGAGTTTAGTCCACCTGGGGCCTATCAGTTCGTCTTCGAAGCAAGGACACCGGGGTTCGCCGTCGCCAAGTGGCGATGGGGAGAAATCCGGCCTGGTACGAGAAAAGACCTCGGTCGAGTCGTCCTCGTAAGGGCCGGGAGCATCCTTGTCCGCATCGTCGGAAAGGACGGGGGCACGCTATCCGATGGTTGGAGTGTTTCTGCGAGTTCCGCCACTGGCAACGATCTCCGCTCGGGCCGCGAAGGTGAATACCGCCACGTTCACGCCCCAAATGTTGACGGGCTCTTCCAGATCGTCGACATGCCACCGGGGTTCACGAGTCTAAGCGGCCGCAACCGCGTCGCCCATTCGGTGGACGGCCCCACCGTCGAGGTGGTAGCTGGTGAGACCGTCAAAGCTGAGATCCTCTACACCGGCCCCGCTCTTGATCGACGAATCACTGTGGTGACTTTTTCGGACCCTTTCTACGTCGTGGATCCGAGCCCCGATTCCATTCACCTGTACGGCCCCGATGGCATCGAGAGAGTTGCAACAAAGATTCCGAGGTCCTCTCAGAGCCACGCTGTCGACGACTTGCCGCCAGGAGAATACAGAGTCGAGATCCAGGATCCACGGTTCTTGCCATGGTCGCTAGGCAGCGTGCGGCCTGGGAGCGCAGTCACCGCGCACGTCCGAGGCAGTGCATCCCTGCAAATTCACGTCCTCGATGCGTCGACCAAGGAGGCGGCAGATTCGTGGACGGCAAATCTCCGGTTCGAAAACGTCTCCTTCTCTCCACGCGAATTCCCGGTCGTTGAAGGAGAGCCCCCCGAAAATGGGCTGGTAACCGGCATCATCCCTGGAGACTTCACGCTTATCGTAAACGCTGAGGACTATGGCCAGTCCACCGTTCCCATAGACGGGCTTGGCGCAGGTGAGACTCGTGAAGTCGAGGTCTTGATGGGAAGTCCTTGCGCCATTCATGGGGTGCTTCGATATGCCGGTGGCGGCCCGATCCCATTCACGGAGGTCAAACTTCTTCGCTTTCATGCTGAACCTCTCTCCTCTCAAGAGAACGGCACGGCGACCGTGGCACAATTCCACCGACAATGGCAGCGGGAGGAACTCTCTCTATCTACCACCACCAATGATCGGGGAGAATTTGCCTTCGAGGGAATCGGGGCAGGCCAGTACGACTTGTCCGCTAGGATCTCGAACCTTCTGAAGGCAGAGCTTTTGCAAGTGATTATCAAAGACGGCGAAGCGCGCAGCGTAACTCTCTCGACGGTCGCGGAACCAACCTTTGTATCCGGACATTGTCATGTACCTGCCGGGGTCTCGATTCATGGAATGAAGATTGAGATCCAACCCGTTGGGGTGGGCTTCCCCCTGGCTACGCTCCAAAGCGCAGTCGATTCCGAAGGGCACTACAGAATAGGGCCAGCGCAGCCCGGCGAATACTTCATTCGATTGCGGTTCCCCGACATAGTCCGTAGCACCAACGGGGGTTCGTCGGCTACACAAGGACCAAAGCGCGAGTTGGATGTTGTCCAGCTTGAACCCGGTGAAAACCCGAATCGCGACTTCGATCTCAGCCAGTCCCTTCCAGGTAGCCTTCACATCACCGTGACTAACGCTGACGACTCTTCAGCCAATCTACAGGTCCGATCGTTCAGAATTCCCGCTCGGGGGGAACAAGCGTTTTTCGTCCCTGGTGAGGTCCACGCGACTGAGTCCGCAGCCGGGACGCTGAACAGCAAAGGGCAAGTCACGCTAGCACCCCTGGTTCCTGGGGATCATCTCATCGTGGTCGAACTGCTGGACTCGACGGCGCTCGCTCCACGCACGGCGGTCATTGGATCTGGCGAACAGACCTCCTTGACCTTCGATGTCACGACAGCGAGAGGGAGTCTGGTCCTTCGGAACGCGGAGACGCAAGAGCCGTTGCTCAACCATCCGATCGCTCTCTCTCCGCGGCCGACGATGCCTGGTCTCAACCTGATGGCGCAGTTCACGCTAAAGACCGATGAGTCCGGTAGGCTCTCGGCCTCGCTCGTCCCGGGGACCTACTCTCTTTCCGATGGCTCCAACCCATTCGCAGCCTTCTTCGCGGCCCAGATCAACGTCGACATTGACTGGAGCAGTACAGGCCCATCGGTGTCTGAGGTCGCCATCCCAAGCGCAGAAAGCTCGGGGATCCCGAACCCGTTTGCCGAACTACCGGAGGATGAGTGACTTTGGAGTTCGCACATCGCACAAGAGTGGTACCGATCGTGACGGCTGTGCGAACAGCGAGTCGGCCCTGGCGAGAGCGGGAAGGCCGATTCGCTCTCCTGGGCTGAGTTCGCTTTACCGTCGGCTTCGGGGAGCCACTCACACCCTGAAACGAACCAGGGCGCTTGTCACAGCTCGGGTTATCTGGTCCACCTGTAGTTCGGCCAAGCTGGTCCACCCGCGGCCTTAGCTGAGAGGGCTCAGTTCGGGCAAGCTGGTCTGAGGCAGCCCCCGGAATCCGGGCCAGCGATAACTTGGATCTCAGGGTAGAAAGTACCCGGAGACCCCAATGCGAAAGAGTCGTTTCACGGAAGGCCAGATCATCGCGATCTTGAAGCAGGCGGAGGCCGGCGCGAAGGTGCAAGACCTCGCGCGCGAGCACGGCCTGAGCACTCAGACCATCTACAACTGGCGAGCGAAGTACGGTGGCCTCGAGGTCAACGAGGCGAAACGTCTCAAGGAACTCGAGGACGAGAACCGTCGCCTGAAGCAGATGGTCGCAGATCTGTCTCTGCGCGAGGAGGCGCTGAAGTCAGCGCTCGGAAAAAAGTGGTAGGCCCCGCTGCGCGACGCGGTGTCGTCGAGCACATGTGCGAGGAGTTTGGCCTGAGCGAACGAGTCGCCTGCGACCTAGCGGGGCAACACAGGTCAGTGCAACAGTACACGAGTATCGTGGAGCCGATCGCCGGCCTCACTGAACGGATCCTCGAGCTTGCCGCAGAACGGCCACGCTTCGGCTACCGGCGGCTTTGCATCCTGCTGCGGCGCGAGGGCTGGAAGGTGAACCACAAGCGGGTCTACCGGCTGTATCGTGAGCTCAGGCTCAAGGTGCATCAGAAACGGCGGAAACGCGCCGCGCAGGCCCCTCGGGAGGCATTGCCTACAGCTGGGGCTTCGAATGACTGTTGGTCAATGGACTTCCTCTCGGACGCGATGACGGACGGACGGGCATTGCGTGTCTTCGCGGTGGTCGACGATTGCTCGAAGTTGTGCCCGGTTCTTGGCTGCGACGTTTCGCTCCCGGCAGGCAGAGTCACACGCATGCTCGACGAGGCCATCGAGATCCACGGCACGCCGCGCGCAATCCGAACGGACAACGGCCCCGAGTTTGCTAGTCGAGCTTTCGACGAGTGGTGCTACGCCCGCGGTATCGAACATCACTTCATTCGGCCCGGGAAACCCGTCGAGAACGCATTCGCTGAGAGCTTCAACGGGCGCGTCCGCGACGAGATGCTCAACCAACACTGCTTCACCAGCGTGCGTCACGCCCAAGACCTGCTCGACGATTGGCGTGCCGACTACAACGCAGTGCGTCCGCATACATCGCTCGGTGGCCTGAGCCCCGAGTCGTTTCTTGCTGCTCAGTCGGGCCCCCATGGGGCCCCGACTGAGCAGCAGCCTGTACCTGTCAACCTGCCCCAACACGCTCTCGTCAGGACCTGAGAGTGCCTGAGATCCAAGAAATCCGTGGCCCTAAGTCGGGGGCTGCCTCAGGTCCAGGTCAGTTCGCCCAAGCTGGTCCACCCAGTTCGGGGGAAGCTGGTCCACCTGGTCGATCGAGGTCCTGCTCGGTCGGACTACCTCCATCCGCGACCCTCCACGGCGACCCAAGCCAAGGAGGTACGGATGGGCGCAAGGAGGACCGACATGCATCGACTTCAGGAAATGGTGCGGCTGCACCGCATGGGGAAGAGCTCGCGCGAGATCGCTCGGCAGCTCCGGATGGGCCGCGACACGATCCGCTGCTA
>JAJDEW010000041.1 GCA_029259595.1 Planctomycetota bacterium
CCCGCCCCCTCAAGCGCGCCATCCAAAAGAGCCTCCAGAACCGCCTGGCCGAAGCCATTCTCTCCGGCCAACTCTCGCACGGCATGAAAGCCGTCTTCGGCTTCGGCGACAAAGGCTTCACCCTGCGCGTGGAGGACTGACGGTAGCCCTTTCGCGGCGCAGCCGCGAAAGGGCGTCCGCATGGCCTCATGACGCGGCGGCCCGCGGATAGCGGACCGCCCGGCCCTCGGGTTGCGTCCCTCGCGGCCGATGTCGCTTCACCTCGCGGAACCCCGTCTCACCGCACCCAGCGATGGCGAGCCGATGGCGAGCGAGTCCGTTCGACCTCGACCTCCGCTCAATGCCACGAAACGTCCTCCGGTATGACCTTCGAACTGTCGCCTGTGGTAAGAGACGGCATGTCCGCCCAGGAGCCCCAGGTCCCCGATGACGCGCGTACCTTCCTCGTGCGCGTCGCCCAGCGCTTGCACGAGTACGGGACGCCCGCGAACCGGCTCGAGCGGGTCCTGGCCAAGGTCGCTTCCTCGCAGAACCTCGAGGCTTCGTTCTTCGCGACGCCAACGTCCGTTTTCGTCTCGTTCGGCGAGCTCCCGGATGTGAAGACCTACCTGTTGCGCGTCGAGAGCGGCGAGGTGGATCTCGGCAAGCTCATCGAGTTCGACGAGGTCATGGAAGACGTCGAGCACGGGCGTGCGACGCCCGAGGAGGGCACGCAGCGCGTGCAAGCGATCGCGGCGGCGGAACCGCGCTACCACCGCGCGACGACGACGATCGCCTTCGGTGTGGCCTCGGCCGCGGCGGCCTGCTTCTTCGGAGCCGGCCTGTTCGAGATCGGCCTGACGTTCTTGCTCGGGACCTACGTTTCGATCCTGGGACGCAGCCTCTCGCGCAACCCGGCCGGCCCGGGGGTGTTCGAGCTCGCCGCGGCGTTCTCGGTCGCACTCCTGTCGCTGGTCGGCGCGCGCCTCTTGCATCCGTACGACGATCGGGTCGTCACCCTGGCGAGCCTGATCGTGCTGCTGCCTGGCTTGACTCTGACCGTCGCGATGAACGAACTGGCGACCCGCCACGTGGTCTCGGGCACGGCGCGGCTGGCGGGCGGAGCGGCGACCTTGCTCACCATCCTGTTGGGAGTCGCGCTCGCGTGGCGCATCGGGGACGCGTTGTTGCCGCCGGCGGCGGCGGAGTTCGTGCCCGCCGGGCTTCCGGCCTGGACGCAGCTCGTCGCCCTCGCCGCAGCCCCCTTCGCCTTCGCCGTCCTGTTCGAGGCACGTCTGCGCGAGCTCGGGGTCATCTGGGTGACCGGCGTCCTGGGTTATGGCGCGGCGCGTCTCGGCGTCGTATGGCTGGGCGCTGACCTCGGCGCCTTCGCGGGAGCGCTCGTGGTCGGCATGATCAGCAACATCTATGCGCGTCGCTGCGACCGCCCGTCGACCGTGCCGATGACGCCGGCGATCCTGCTCCTGGTTCCGGGCAGCCTCGGCTACCGCAGCCTGACGTCGTTTCTGGAGCGCGACTCGCTCGGCGGCGCGGCGTGGGCCTTCCAGACCGGCCTGGTCGCCATCTCGCTCGTCGGCGGGCTCCTGGCAGCGAACCTGCTCGTGCCGCCACGTCGGGTGCTCTGAAGCACACAGGCCGTACCGATCGCGAACGCGGTTCGATGACGGGCGCGAGGCGGTCGTGCTACCTTGAGCGGAAGGAGAAGCCATGCTCGCAAGTTCGTTCCGGTTTACGGTGGCTGCGGTCGCCTTGGCGTTCGGCTGGACTTCCTGCGAGCGCGTTTCCACGTCCGCACGTCCGGCGGAACCGGGCAACGTCCTCATGATCGTCGTCGACGATATCGGGGTCGACCGCATCGGCGCGTATGCCGAGCATCCCGAGCCGGGGCGCACACCCAACATCGACCAGCTCGCGCGCGAGGGCGTCCTCTTCCGCAACGTCTGGGCGAATCCGAAGTGCTCGCCGACACGGGCGACGCTCCTGACCGGACGCTATTCCTTCCGCACCGGCGTGGGACAGATCACGAGTTCCGCGACACCCCTGCGGCTGGATCCGGCCGAGCGGACGCTGCCGCGCGCTCTCGGCGACGGCTGGAGCAGCGCGGCGCTCGGAAAGTGGCACCTCGCCGGGGCCAACGACGGTCCGGAGCATCCGCTGCTGTGCGGCTTCGGCTCGTTCGCGGGTTCGCTCTACAACATTCCGTCACGCGGGAGCTACTCGCACTGGCAGAAGCAGTTCGCCCAGCGGAACGGCGACGAGCTCCGCTCCGGTGAGGCACTCAGCACGCGCTACGCGACGTCCGACACGGTCGACGACGCTCTCGAGGCCGCGCGGACCTTGCCTGAGCCTTGGTTCCTCTATGTCGCGTTCCATGCGTCGCACCTGCCGCTGCACGCTCCTCCGGCGCACTTGCACGGCGTCGAGCTCGGTCCGGATTCGGACGAGGTCGCGTGCTTCCTGGCCGCGACGGAGGCGCTCGATACCGAGCTCGGCCGCCTGCTCGCGGGTGTCGGTCCGCGGACCACGGTCGTGTTCGTCGCCGACAACGGCACGCCGAAGTACGCGACGACGCCACCCTTCGTGCCCGAGCACGCTAAGGGTTCTCTCTACGAAGGCGGCGTGAACGTCCCGCTCATCGTGCGCAGTGAACGAGTCGCGCGGCCCGGCAGCGAGTGCGCTGCGCTCGTGAACACGACCGACCTCTTCGCGACCGTGCTCGAGCTGGCGGGACGCCCCGTCGAAGCGGCCGACACGATCAGCCTGGTCCCCTACCTGCGTGATCCCGAACGGCCGTCGCTTCGTACGACCGTGTTCGCCGAGGTCTTCCAACCGGACGGTAGCGCCGAACGCCGCGCGCTTCGCGAGGCGCGTTTCAAGCTGATCCGTACCATCAATCGCCGACTCGGAACCAGCGGTGAGGAGCTGTACGACCTCGCGGACGACCCCCTCGAACACCAGGACCTCCTGCGCTCGCCGCTCGGCCCCGAGGCCGCCTCCGCTCGGGAGCGCCTGGGCCGCGAGCTCGACCGTCTGCTGCAGTCCTGACGGAGCCCGAACCGGAGCGCGGCACCGGCTCGACGACGCGGCGTGTAGAGTAGAGCGCTTGGCTCCTCCCGCTCCGTCCTCCGGATCACCCCGGTCCACCGACCCTTCCATGCAGTGGCTGGAACGTCTCGCCGAACTGCGTTCCACGGGACGCTCGTGTGTCCTCGTGGTCGTCACCGACGTCGTGGGGAGCGCGCCACGCGAGGTCGGGGCACGCATGCTCGTCGTCGACGGGCGCCTCGACCAGGGCACGATCGGCGGAGGCAACCTCGAGCATGAAGCCATCGCGCATGCGAACGCGCTGCTCGCCGGCGACACGCGCTCCGAAACCGTCGCCTATCCCCTGGCGGAGAAGCTCGGCCAGTGCTGCGGCGGCAAGGTGACCCTGTTCTACGAGGCTTTTCGCTGGACGCGGCCGACGGTCGCCGTGTTCGGAGCCGGCCACGTCGGCCAGGCCGTCGCGGGACTGGCGCCCTGGCTGGGCTCACGCGTGCTCTTGATCGACGGACGCGACGAAGACGAGCTCGCGCCGCCTGTTCCGATCGAACGCCCCTACGAACTGATCACCGTCGACGCGCCCGAGGCCGAGCTGGACCGGTTGCCGGCCGACGCGCTGATCCTGATCATGACGCACAGCCATGCCCTCGATCAGCAGATCCTCGAGCGCGCGCTGAAGCGCGGCACGTTTCCCTACATCGGACTGATCGGATCGGAGCGCAAGTGGAAGCGCTTCCGCACGCGGCTCGTGCGCAAGGGCTTCGCCGCCGAGGAAGTGGACCGCGTCAAGTGCCCCGTCGGCGTGACGCGCGCCTCCAAGGAACCGGGCGCCATCGCGCTGTCGATCGGGGCTCAGCTCATCGAACAACGACAACTCCTCGCTCCCCGGGGCCAGGTTGCCCCCACGCTTCGACCCGAGACGAATTCATGAAGACCCTACTCCTGGCCGCTGCTCTGGCTGGATCGTGGCCGGCCCTCACCGACGATGGTCCCGGCGAGGCCGCGGAAGTCTACGCCGAGCTCGTTCGCGCAAACGCGGAGGCGACGGCGCTCGACATCGTCGGCACGGCCACCCTGCGCTACGAAGGTCAGGGACAGAGCATCCTCTTCGAGCTCGAGGGAGAGAGTCACGTTTCCAAGCCGCTCCTGGGCTGGATGCGCTATTCGCGCAAGGCCGATTCCGAACCGGCGCCGATCTATCAGGCCGCTGAGTTCATCGCGGACGGCTCGACTGTCGTCGTGCTCGAACCGGACAAGAAGTCCTACATGGAGATCGGCGATCAATGGCTGCCGGTGTTTCCCCCGGTGACCCCGTTCTTCGCCTGGACCGGGACGCGTGCACCGGACGTCGAGACGGTCGCGTTCCTCGCGGACGAAGCGCGTCCCGAGCGCCAGGGCCTGTTGGTGACGACGTCCCAGGGCACGGAGACTTTGTGGCTCGTCGACAAGAAGCTGGTCAGCGCCGAGATCCGGACCGAGTCCAAGGGCATGCGGCGCGAGGAACTCTACACGTTCACGCGCTGGGACATCGCGAGCGGCAAGATCGATCCACAGGCCTATACGCGGGCGATTCCCGACGACTACGAAGAGAACAATCCCAACGCGCACCTCGAAGCCGACTTCATCGAGGTCGGCGCGGCGGCTCCGAACGTGACCCTGCAGGGCATGGACGACGCGCTGTTCCAGCTGGACTCGCTGCGCGGAAAGACCGTGCTCCTGAACTTCTGGTTCTACACATGAGGCGCTTGCCGCAAGGAGCTTCCGCGGCTCCAGGACTTCTGGTCAGAAGTCGCTCAAGAGCGGAACGACGTCGTGGTCCTCGCGGTGAACACCGGTGACGACAAGAGCACGATCGAGAGCTACTGGAAGGCCTCGGACTACACGTTCACGGCGGTGCGCCAGAGCGAGGGCGCGGTCTCGAGGGCCTTCGGTGTGAAGGCCTATCCGACGAACTACGTGATCGGACCGGACGGCAAGGTGCTCTTTCGCAGCGTCGGCTACGACCAGAGCAAGATCGCCCGCGCCTTGGAGTCGACGAAGAAAAAGGACTGACGAGGAGCGGAGGAGGTGGCGCCCGTGGCAGGAGGAAGGCCGACCGCCGGGCCCCCTTTCCCTGGCTGCGCTGCTATCCTCGCGGGCATGAAGAACCCCGCGCTCACCGTCGCCCTCGCCCTCTTCTTCACGTCCGCGAGCTTCGCTCAAACGCCGCGCTCCGTCCGCTTCACGAAGATCGCCGATACGAACACGGCGGTTCCCGGCGGCACGGGAACCTTCGCCGTCTTCGCGGATGCGCGCGCGCTGGATTCCGAGCACGTCGTGTTCTTCGGCATCGACGGGGCCAGCAAGGACGGTCTCTACACGTTTCCTGTCCGGCGCGGCGGCACGCTCGACGTGCTGGTGAACGAGTCCACGTTCCTGCCGGACATCGGCGGAACGATCGGGACGATCTTCGACGTGTCCATCGACGCCGGCACGGTCGCCTTCGCGGCGGGTTGGGGCAGCGGGCCGTCGCCGTGCTTCTCGGCGGAAGAAGGCGTCTTCGTCGCGAGCGTCGACGGCTCGTCGATCCAGCTGTCGACCAGCTCGCTCAGCTCGAGCCTCGCTTGCTTCCATGGGGTCGACCTCGAGGGCTCGACGCTGCGCCTGACCGGCGGGACGGCAGGCGTCGACGCGGTCCACAACCACCAGGCGGCGCTCCTCGACGCGGCTCCGCTCGGGAGCCCGATCGTCCTGCTCGACACCAGCTCGACCTTCCCTGGTGGCGTGGGGACCTACGACGGCTTCGATCAGGACGTCGTGCTGAAGAACGGAGCCACGGCCTTCACCAACGTCATCCTGAACACCTTCGGTGCGGTCGACAGCATCTTCCTGGACACGGGCTCGTCGGTGCAGACCGTCGCCGATCCCTCGACGCCGATCCCCGGCGACACGGGCACGTTCGCGAGCTTCGCCGGGATCGACTTCGACGGCACCGAGGTCGCCTTCATGGGGCGCAACGCGACGAACAACTCCGCGATCTTCGCCGGGACGAACCCCAGCGACCTGCGCGTCGTCGCGAACCGCAATACGAACGTCCCCGGCACGCCCTTCACCTTCCTGGGCCTGTCGAACCCCGTCGCGCGGGGAAACGGCATCACCGCCTTCAGCGGCTTCTGGAGTGGCGGCGGTTACGGCCTCTTCTACGAGGTCGACGGACACATCGAGAAGCTCGTGGCGAAGGGCGACGTGCTCGGCGGTCTCGTCGTCGAGCAGGCCTTCTGCCACAACGGTGGAATCTCCGGCAACAAGATCCTCTTTCGCGTGATCTTCCAGGGCTTCACGACCCAGGCGTTGTACCTGGCGGAGCTGCGACTGCCGCGACGCTTCGTCTGATCCGCGAGCTACGAGCGCAGCGCCTGGATCCGCTGCAACAGCGGCGGGTGCGAGTAGTGCAGCGCGACGTAGAAGGGATGCGGAGTCAGGTTCGAGAGGCTATCGGCGGACAGGCGCTTCAGGCCAGCGATCAGGCGCTCGTGCGAGCCCGTCGTCTCGCGCGCGAAGCGGTCCGCTTCGTACTCGTTCTTCCGGGAGAAGGCCTGCAGGAGGTAGGACAGCACGAGATCGATCGGCGCCCACAGCAGGGAGAAGAAGACGAGGCCGGCGTGAACCGACGGGCGCTCGACACCGAAGGCCTCGAACAGGCCGGCGTGGAGCAGGAAGACGGACAGCAGGAAGAAGACGATGCCCGTCTGCGCGATGGACAGGGCGAGGCCTTGCAGGATGTGGCGCTTCTTGTAGTGACCGATCTCGTGGGCCACGATCGCGACCAATTCATCCGTGTCGTGCGTCTCGATCAGCGTGTCGTAGAGCGCCACGCGTTTGCGCTTGCCGAAGCCGGTGAAGAAGGCGTTGGCCTTCGTCGAGCGGCGTGAGCCATCGATGACGAAGAGGCCTTCGAGGGGGAAGGAGACCCTCTTGGCGTAGTCCAGGATCGCTCCGCGCAGCTCGCCCTCGTCCAGCGGCTCGAACTTGTTGAAGAGCGGCATGATCCAGGTCGGCGCGATGAAGTGCAGCGCCACCGAGAAGACGGTCACGACGCCCCAACACCACAGCCAGGCGTTTGCACCGACGCTTCCGAAGAACCACAGGATCGCCGCGAGCAGCGGACCGCCCAGGACGACACCGAGCAAGAGCACCTTGAACTGGTCGGCAACGAAGGTCTTCTTCGTCGTCTTGTTGAAACCGAAGCGCTCCTCGATCACGAAGGTCGAGTACCACTTGAACGGCAAGTCGAGCAGCGTCCGTCCGAAGAGGAGCGCGGAGACGAAGAGCAGCCCCACGGAGACCTCGCCCAGCCCGAAGCTCCGGGTCCAGGCATCGAGCCACGCGAATCCGCCGCAGCCCCAGAACGCCAGCAGGAGTGCCAGGTCGAAGGTCTTCGGCAGGAAGCCGAAGCGCGTCTTCGCGCGCGTGTACTCCTGCGAGCGCGCATATTTTTCAGGCTCGTAGACGTCGCGGAATTCCTCCGGAAGCTCGGCTCGCAGAGCGCGCAGGTTCAGGAGGTCGGCGACGACTCCGACGACGAATTCGACGAGGAGTGCAGCGAGGACGACGAGGGCATAGGTGTTCATGACGTGAGCGGGTAGAGTACCCGCGCGATGACCGATTCGGCCCCCGAAACGCCTCCTGTGCGCCGCCCGGCGACCAACCCGCTCGTGAAGCTCGCGATCGAAGCCGGCCCGCTGGCCGTCTTCTTCATCACGAACGCGAAGCTCGGGATCTTCGTCGCCACGGGCGCATTCATGGCCGCGATCACCGTCTCGCTCGTGACCTCCTGGCTTCTGACGCGCCACCTGCCGCCGATGGCGTTGTTCACCGCGGTGTTCGTCCTGATCTTCGGCGGACTCACGATCTGGCTCGAGGACGAGATCTTCATCAAGCTCAAGCCCACGATCGTGAACTCGCTCTTCGCGATCATCCTCGCACTGGGCCTTGCGTTCCGAAAGCTCCTGCTCAAGCACGCCTTCGGCGACGCGATCCGCATGACCGAGGAAGGCTGGCGCGCGATGACCGTGCGCTGGATCGGTTTCTTCGCGTTCCTCGCGATCGTGAACGAGGTGGTCTGGCGCAACGTCTCCACGGACACCTGGGTCAGCTTCAAGGTCTTCGGGATCATGCCTTTGACCCTCGTCTTCAGCATGACGTTGGTGCCGTTGATGACGCGTCACCAGCTGCCCGAAGACGACGGGGGCGCCGGATCCGCCGACGCCAAGGCCTGAAGCTACTTCGTCGGACGCGGCTTGACCGCGAGGTATTGCTGCGGCCACGGCTGCGTCTCGCACCCGTAGCGCACCGCGGCTCCGAGCGTGACGTGCGGATCGACCAGGTGGGGCCGCGCCAGCGCGCACAGGTCGGCGCGTCCGGCGGCCAAGAGCGTGTTGGCGTGGTCGGCGCCGAGGATCGCGCCGACGGCCATGACGGGGATGCCGAGCTCGTGACGGATGCGTTCGGCGAACGGCACCTGATACATGCGCCCGTACTCGGGCTCGGACTCGGGCGTGTTCCCGGCCGACGACACGTCGACGACGTCCAGGCCGCGCGCTTGTAGTGCGCGCACGATCTCGATCGTCTCCTCGATCGTTTGGCCGCCCCGATCGTCGAGCCAATCGCTGGCAGACACGCGCACGGACATCGGCTTGGTCGACGGCCATGCGGCCCGCACGGCCTCGTAGACCTCCAACGGGTATCGCATCCGATTCTCGAGGCTGCCCCCGTACTCGTCCGTGCGCCGGTTGGACTTGGGCGAGAGGAAGCTCGAGAGCAAGTAGCCGTGTGCCATGTGCAGCTCGATCAAGTCGAAGCCCGCGCGGCCGGCGCGGCGCGCAGCGGCGACGAAGGCGTCGCGCACGCGATCCATGTCGGCGCGGTCCATCGCCTTCGGAGCGGGTCGGCCCGGTCCGAACGGATCGCCCGAAGGCCCGAGCGTCGTCCAGGCGCTCTCGCCCATGAGCGCATCGTCACCCTCCCACGGCAGGTTGCAGGAGCCCTTGCGCCCCGCGTGCGCCAGCTGGATGCCGAGCTTGGCGGCGGTGTTCGCGTGCACGAAGTCGACGATGCGCTTCCACGCCAGCTCGTGCTCGTCCGTGTACAGGCCGGCGCATCCGAGGGTGATCCGGCCCTGCTCGGTCACGTCCGTCATCTCGGTCATGACGAGCCCGGCTCCACCGACCGCGCGCGCTCCGAGGTGCACGAAGTGCCAGTCACCGACGGTTCCGTCGACGGCCGAGTACTGGCACATCGGGGATACGACCATGCGATTCACGAGCTGGAGGTCACGCAGGCGGAAGGGAGCGAACAGCGGCGGTGCCGGCGTCCCGTCCGCGTTCCGCGCGACCTCGTTCTCGCTGGCGAACCACTCCCGTACGCGTGCGATCAGCTCGGGGTCGCGCAGCTCGAGGTTGTCCCACGTGATGCGCTTCGAGCGCGTCATCAGGTTGAACATGAACTGGACGGGCGGCTGGCCGAGGTAGCGCGCGGAGTTCTCGAACCACTCGAGACTGGTCTGCGCGGCCTTCTGCGTCTTGATCACGTCGACGTAGCGGTCCTCCTCGTAGCTGGCGAGGACCCCCGGCACATCGTCCAGGCCGTGCCTTCGAAAGGCCGTCTGGAGCGCGATCGCGTCCTCCATGGCGAGCTTCGTCCCCGAGCCGATCGAGAAGTGCGCCGTATGGGCCGAGTCCCCCACCAGAACCACGTTGTCGTGTCGCCAGGTCGCGCACTTGACCGTGGGAAAGCGGCGCCACACCGAGCGGTTCGTCAGCAGCCGGTGCTCACCGAGGAAGTCGGCGAAGAGCTCCTGGAAGTAGGTCACCGCCTGGTCCTCGTCCTCCTCCCGGAAGCCGGCGCGGCGCCACACGTCCTCGTGGCATTCCACGATCCACGTGCTCAGATCCTCGGTGGCGCCCTGCGACCGGCGCTGGAACGGGTAGGCGTGAACCTGGAAGAGGCCGTGCTCGTTCTCTCGGAAGACGAAGGTGAAGGCTTCGAGCGGCAAGGTCGTGCCGAACCACGCGAAGCGGCAGTGGCGCTGGTCGATGCTCGGCCGAAACGTGTCGGCGTACTTCGTGCGCACGAGGCTGTTGAGACCGTCGGCCGCCACGATCAGGTCCGCGTCCCCGAGCTCGGCGTCGTCCCGGACCTCGCTCTCGAAGATCAGCTCGACACCGAGCTCGCGGCAGCGGCCGTGGAAGATCTGCAGGAGCTTCTTGCGCGCCAACCCGCAGAATCCGTGACCGGTCGAACGCACGCAGGTGTCCGCGTAGTGGTTCTCGATGTCCGTCCAGTAGGCGAAGTTCGCCGTGATCTCGGCGAAGCTCTCGGGATCGGCTTCCTTGAAGTTGTCGAGCGTCTCGTCCGAGAACACGACGCCCCATCCGAACGTATCGTCGGGTCGGTTGCGCTCGTGCACGACCACCTCGACGTCCGGAAAGCTCCGCTTCATGAGGAGTGAAAAGTACAGCCCGGCCGGCCCTCCCCCGATGCACGCGATCTTCATGCCGGAGATCTTAGGGACGGGCCGGGCGCACCGGCCAGGCTTTCCAGCCACCGACGTCGTGAAAGCTCCACCGGCCAGCGAGTTCGATCGGACGGTCACACGACCTCGGGCTGGAGCCGGGCTAGCAGTCCGATGGAGAAGTCATCCGGCGCGCTGCACGCGTCCGAAGCACTTTTCCATCGGCCTGCTAGGATGCGGCGAGCATGTTCCAGCGCGCGTTCCTCGGCCTCGTCTTGATCGCGGCCACGTTCTTCCTGATCCGGGGCGTCGTGCTCCGCTTCGTCTCCGACGAGACTCGCCTGCGCTGGATCGTCGAGGAGATGGTCGCAGGCTACAACGACGCCAGCCTGGGCCCTTGCGTGGGGCCGATCGCCGACGACTGGCGTCACGGCTCGTCCACGACTCTGGACCGCGAGGTCTTGAAGGGGGGCTTGCTGCGGCAGTTCTGGAACGAGCGCGATCACCGCACCAAGGCCTTCCTGTATCGCGTCGAGGTGCCGGAAGACACGCTCTCGATCGAAGTACGCGAGGGCGAAGCGACCCTGGACCTGGAAGCGCGCTTCGAGCGGCTCCGCGGCGCAACCTGGGAGCCGCTCTGGCACATCCGCATCGAAGCCGAGCTCGATCAGCTGGACGGCGACTGGAAGATCCGCCGCAGCAGCCACGAAGACCTCGAAGGCCGCGGCTTTCGAGGCTGATTCCCTCCGAGGAGCCCGATGAAGCCCACACTCTGGTTCGCGTCACTCGCACTTGCGACCGCCTGGCTGCAGCCCTTCCAGGACGAGCCCGCTCCGATCTCGGACGCGCGGGTCGAGTTCCTCGAACTCGACGACCTGCGTGCCGAGGCCGAGCTCACGGACCGCACGTGGACGCCTTTCCTGGACCGCCCGTCGCTGCACTGCGGCATCTACCGCTTGCGCGCCGGCAGCGAGGACGGTCAGTCGCCCCACGCCGACGACGAGGTCTACGTCGTTCTCGCCGGCAAGGCGCGGTTGTCGGCCGGACGCGACGAGCAGCGCGTGGAGGCCGGCTCGACGGTCTTCGTCGAGCGCGGCGTTCCGCACCGCTTCCACGACATCGAGGAAGACCTCGAGGTCCTGGTCTTCTTCTCGCGCTACCGCCCCCACGACGAGGACGAGTAGCCCCTCCTCATTCGCCGAACAGGAGCTCGAGTCCGTTGGTCGCCGACCAGCGCGGCGAACCGCCGGGCTCGAGGATGAGGCCCTGGGCGTAGACCGTGCGCCCGATGAGATCGACGCTCCAGGACAGGAAGACGTCGAATCCGCCCGCGCCCGGGACGCCCCCTGGACCGACGTTCAGCTCGGTCTCGAAGACCTTGCCCGGCGGAACGATGTTGAGCGTCAGGCCCGGGAAGGGGATGTTCGGGAACAGGCCCGCGGACAAGCTGTAGACGAGGAACGTCACGCTGCCACCGGGCGCACGCCGCACGCTCAGCGGCAGCGCCGGGGACCCGAACTGGATGGGCCCCGCGGACCCGAGCACGGGCAGGACACCTCCTGCGCCCGGACTCGAGGGTCCGTACTGGCGCAGCGAGCCCGCCGACGGCCCGTCCTCGCGCAGGTTCTCGAACACGACGTCGCCGACAATGTCGACGTCACCGTCCAAGTCGATGTCGGAGAAGGCGCGGAAGCGGTCGCCGAGCCACTGGCGCTTGCCCTGGTAGGCGAGCCCCGGACCGCTGCGACGCCAGACCTCGATGTTCACGTGCAGGACGCCGCCGGCGTTCCGCAGGAGCAACACGTCGTCCAGGAAGTCTCCGTCGACGTCGGTCGCCGTGAAGGCTTCGGTCGCGCCGAAGGCGCTCGTCAGCGGCTGCGCCGTCCCCAGCACGCCGCCGACGTTCTCGATCACGAACAGGGCCGTGGTGCCGGTTCCCCCGGGCAGGCCGACGTCCAGGTCCAGGTCGTTGTCCAGGTCCAGGAAGCGTCCCGCGGGCTCGAAGTCCGCGTAGGAACGCAACTGCTGCGTCGTGAAGACGCCGCTCGACTGCCACTGGATGTCGTAGACCTCGTTCGAGCCGACGGTCCGGAGCGTGAGGAAGTCGAGCTCGCCGTTGCCGTCCACGTCCGCCGCGTCCACGACCTCGTCGACACCAGGGAACAGAATCACCTCGGTGAACGAGCCCGCTCCGTCGTTCTCCCAGTAACCCTGCGGAGCGAAGATGTCGGCGTCGTTGTCGCCGTCGAGATCGAGTCCGCGTCGCATGGCCCCGTTCGACGCGAAGGGGATCGTCACGCCCGGCGGCGCCGCCGGTCCGACGTCGACGAAGGCACCGGAGCCGTCGTCGACGAAGATCCGCATCTCCAGGAACGGGCCGAAGATGTCGCCATCGAACAACTCGACGACCAGGTCGTTCCCGAAGGCGCCGTCGAAGTTCCCGACGGCGACCACGCTGCGGTAAAGGCCGCCCCCCGGTCCGTCGAACGGCAGGGCTTGCTCGAACTGGAACGCGCCGGTCGAGTCGTTCGAATACAACTCGCCGTTGATCGTGACGAGGTCATCGTCGCCGACGCCGTCCTGATCCGCAGCGACGAGCACGGGAGTCGAGAACGAGATCGGAAACGGTGGCTCGGGCGCCACGGGCGGTGAGCCGTCGCCGTAGAGGATCGCGCGCGGTCCGATGAGATCGAGGTTGCCGTCGCCGTCGAGGTCCGCGGTGCCCGCCGAGGATCCGTAGAACCCGGCCACCGACTCGATCGCAACGGCGGTCGCGAGGCTGAAGCGGTTCGAACCGTCGTTCAAGTACAGGTTCGCGCGCTCGTACGACTCGAAGGCGTCGAGATCACCGTCGCCGTCCCAGTCTCCGAGCACGGGGTCCGGCCACCAGCTGCAGAAGAGCTCGTCGATCGGGATCAGCGCACTGGAGACGACGGAGAAGCTGCCCCCCGCGTTCTCGAGCACGCGCACGATGTTGCTCGTGCACGTGGTGCGGCCGCTGCCGTAGAGATCGTCGTCGCCGTCTCCATCCAGGTCGCCGGCGACCAGCTCGAACAAATTCGCCGCGGCATGCAACGCCCCGGCCGTCGGTGCTCCGGCCACGGTCGGGAGCAACTGCACGTGGCTCGGACCCCGGAAGCCGTCGCCCGCGGAGATCGCGAGGTCGGCCACGCCGTTGCCGTCGATGTCCAGGGCAGCCGCGCCCCAGGGCCGCGCGACATTCCCGGTCAAGACCAGCGGCGTGCTCTGGTGGAAGGTCGCGCCGTCGAAATCCCACCAGGAAGCGTACGCCTCCTGGGGATTGCCGGTGGAATCGTCCTCGTGCACGTCGCCCAGTTCGAGCGCCGGGTCCCCGTCGATGTTGCCGACGGCCAGGCCACGCGGCCATCCCGCGAGCACGAGCGTGTGCACCGTCCCGAACGTCCCGTCCGCCTGCTGCACGAACACGAGCAGCCGGAAGTCGGGGTCCGGGAGCTCCTGCGCGATGACGACGTCGCTCAAACCGTCACCGGTCAGGTCGCCGGCGACCGGCCAGGGGTTGTGGGCGCTGTCGAAACCCAAGGACTCCGGCGAAGCGCTGAACGGCGCCGGAACGAAGGCGCCCGAGCCGTTGTTGCGCCAGAGTCGCAGGCCACTGCTACGGATCCACACGAGGTCCGTATCCCCATCGGAGTCCATGTCCTGGGCGATGTAGATGCGCCCCAGGTTGGTCTCGTCGAAGAGCCGGGGTGTTGCGAACCAGTTCTGGGCCGCGGCCGGGACCGTGGCGCCGAACAGAACGAGCGAAGTGGACAGAACGATGCGGAGCTTCATCGAAACCTCGGGGCCGGAGTCGAGCGACAGCACGGACCGCGGAAGCGGCGCCACCGAGGAGTATTCGTCCACGCGCGCATCCTGGACGCCGATCCCGTGATTTTGCGGCCCGGAGCCTGCTCGACGCCAGAAACGAGGGCAACGGCGGCTTGTTGAAGCGCTCGAAGCGGCACGCCGACTCGAGCCGACGCTATTCTGTCGGCCTCGCATGCCGCCCCCCGCACCCGAATCGACGCGCGCCCGCCATGCCTGGGCACTGGTCGTCGCCCTCGCTCTCCTGCTGCACGCGCCCGCGCTGTCGTGGGGCTTCTTCGTCGACGACTACTCCCACCAGCTCATCCTGCACGGCACGGGCGAGCACCCGAGCATGCGTCCCTGGAGCGTGTACGACTTCGGAACGCTCGAGCAGTTCAGCGCGACCACGGGTGACGAGAGCGCCTTTCCGTTCTTCACGTCCCGGGACTGGAAGGTGCGCTTCTTCCGCCCGCTGACTTCATGCGTCCTGTGGCTCGAGGCGACCGTCTTCGGGGACCAAGCCTTCGGCTATCACGTCGTGGGCCTCGTGTTGGCGGGGCTGTGGCTGATCCTTGCATGGCGACTGTGGCTCGCGCTCGGGCTGCCGCCGCGCGCCGCGCTGCTCGCACTCGTCTTCCTCGGTCTCGAGGACGGCAAGGTCACTCCGGTCGGATGGATCGCGAACCTG
Organism: Planctomycetota bacterium; assembly: GCA_029259595.1. GTDB lineage: Bacteria > Planctomycetota > UBA1135 > UBA1135 > OFTM43. The sequence goes on from JAJDEW010000041.1 coordinate 15,051, forward strand.
AACAGCCTCCTGGAGGCCTTGTTCACCACGGCGACGGTGCTCGTGCTCGTGCGCGCCCCGCGTCGAACGAGCGCCTGGCTCGCGGCCTTCGCCCTGGCGCTCGGCGCTGTGCTCGCGAAGGAGTCCGGAGTCGCCGCCCTCACGCTGATGCCGATCGTCTTGTGGTGGCGAACGCGCGGTAGCGGAGCGAGCAGCACGGAAGGGGAACACCAGCCCGTCCCGACCTGGAAGCTCCTGACGCCGCTGCTGACCGCCGCGCTCTACGTCGTCTTTCTCGCCGCCGCCGGTTACGGAGCGCGCAGCGTCTTCTACCCCACGCCCTGGAACGAACCCGGCGCCTTTCTCGCGCGGCTCGCCGTCGTCGTCCCGACGGGTCTGTTGGCGATGTGCGGTCCGTTCGCACCCGACGTCCTGACCGACGCGCCCGGTCTGGCTCCGCTCGCCGTCGCCGTTTCGCTCGCACTCGTCGTTCCGCTGGCGCTCTTGATTCGACGCGTCGCCGGCGCACATCCCGCGGCGCCGTTGCTCGCGGTGTGGACGCTGGTGACACTGCTTCCCCGGGCAGGCGCGACCCCCTCCGATCGGCTGGTGATCGTCTCGATGGTCGGAGCCGCAGGGCTCCTGGGGCTCTTCGTGCACGGCGCATTCGCGCGGCCCGGCAAACGGCTCGTGCGCGGCGTCGGCTGGACCGTGTTCGTCCTGGCCGGACCGCTCTCGGGGCTCGCGCTGCTCGCACGCGGCTTCCAGATGAAGTCCCTGGCGGACGAGTTTCGCGCGAGCATCGTCAGCGCCGAGGTCGGTCCGCGCGACGAGGGACGACGCGACGTCGTCCTCTTGCAGAGCGCGAGCCAGATGCAGACGCTGATGCCCCTGACCGCCTGGATCGCCTTGACCGGGGATCGCGAGGTGCGCTTCTGGCCGCTGCAGATCGGTCGTCGCGGACTGGTATGGCGACGCATCGACGCGCAGACGTTCGACCTCGAGAGCACCGACCGCCCCTTCTTCACGAACGCCTTCGAGGGCGTCTTCCGCAGCGCGGACGAGAGCGACCCGGTCGGGCGCACCTGGTCGACGTCCGTGTTCACGGCCGAGGTCCTGGCGCGCGACGCGACCGGCGTCCGCAGCTTGCGCTTTCGCTTCGAGGACGAGCTCGAGCGCCCGGGGCTGCACTTTCTGACGTGGCGTGACGGGGCCTTTCGTCAGGTGTCGCCGCCTGCGGTCGGAGCGGAGCGGATCCTGGCGGAGGTCGCGCCGCTCGCACCCCTCTTGCCGTGAAGAGAGGCCCGGACTCGACGCGTCGCGAGTCGATGTCACCCTGGCGTAACCCCACCGAGCCGATCCGCCTGCCTGGCCGGGAGTGAGGGCACGACTCGGCGAGGCTCGCGTGTGCCGAGCAGGCCTTCTGGACGCGTGCAACGCGCCGGATGACGACTTCATCGAGCCGCTGGCGCAGGGTCCGGGTCCGCCAACGACCCCGGCGACGGCAGGGTGACAGCCTGGCGACGGCACGGCGCTTGCGAACCGGGACGGCATGACGCCCACCATCCTGCTCCCGCTCGCCTTCCTGGTTCAGACCGACGTCGATCCTCTCCCCCGTCTGCCGCGCTTCGTGGAGACCGGGCTCTTCCTGCCACAAGCGGGAACGAACGTGCAGGACGTCGTGGCGGGCGACTTCGACGGGGACGGGGACGGCGACCTCGTCTTCGCGAACTTCGACCAGGCGGACCTCTACTTCGAGCGCGTCCGCCCCGCGGGCTTCGTCGCGGCGCCGGCTCGGCTGCCCGTGGACGGCGTGCGCACGAAGGCACTCGCAAGCGGGGACCTGGACGCGGACGGCGACCTCGACCTCGTCCTGGGAACGTCGATCCACCAGGTCGCGAGCCACGCCTTCCTGGGCGGTTTCGAGCTGGTCCTGCTCAACGACGGGACCGGCGCCTTCCCGACCGGACGCGGGGGCTGGTCGTTCCAGGATCAGACCGAGGATCTCGCGCTCGGCGACATCGACGGGGACGGGGACCTCGACCTCGTCGTCGCGAACGGGGTGTCCTCGCCCGGTCCTGCGGGGTCGGAGCTGAACCGCCTCTACCTGAACGACGGCGTCGGGAACTTCCTGATCACGGTGGGAGCTCTGCCCTTCGACACCGACGACACGACGGGCGTCGCGCTCGGCGACCTGGACCAGGACGGCGACCGCGACGCGGTGTTCGTCAACCGCGGCTTCCCGGGGACGGGACTCCAGGGCTTCACCCGCGTCTTGCTGAACACGGGCGGCACGCTGGCTCCCGCGGTCGACCTCGGCCTCGCGACCGACACGATGTCGGACGTCGTACTCGCCGACATCGACGGCAATGGCGCGCTGGACATCCTGGCCGCGAGCGCTGGCCAGCAGAACCGCGCCTTCCTCAACCAGGGCGCGGCCGCCTTCGTCGAGGCCACGGCGACGGTGCTGCCGCTGGTCGACGATGGGACGCTCGCCTTCGCGAGCGCCGACTTCGACCGCGACGGGGATCCGGACCTCGTCGCCGGCAACGTCTTCGGACAACCGGACGTGCTCTACCGGAACACCGGCGGGGTCCTCGTTGCCGTTCCGAACGCCCTCGGAGGCACCTCGGGGACGACGGCGATCGCCCTCGCCGACCTCGACGGCGACCTGGACACGGACCTCGTGTTCGCGAGCGTCGACGGCTTCGAGCAGGTCCTCTTGAACGACGGAGCGGGCGGCTTCAGGGACGTGACCTCGCCCCAGGATGCGGCCGTGCGGTTCGACGCGTCGGTCGCCACGGGCGATTGGAGCGGTGACGGCCTGAAGGACGCGATCGTCTTCGGCGACGCGACGCGGCTCCTCGCAAACGACGGTACGGGAGTCCTGTTCGAGGCGGCCCGCCTCACGCCCGCCGGCGGCGGCTTCGGCGCCGGCGGGCTCGCCGACGTCGACGGCGACGCGGACCTCGACGTCTTCGTGGCCACGGGCTCCGGCAACCGCCTCTTCACGAACGACGGCGCGGGTGGGTTCACCGACGCCTCCGCCGTCTTCCCTCCCGCCTTGAGCCTCGTTCCCGCCGTCTGCCTCGGCACGGGCGACATCGACGGCGATGGCACCCTCGACGTGTACTACGGAACGAACGAAGGGCTGAAGGACGTGCTGGCGCTCCAGGGAACGACCGGCCTCTTCACCGACGAGAGCGCGCGGCTTCCGAACGACGCCGTCTTCACGAACCACGTCGAGCTGGCCGACTTCGACGGCGACGGGCTCACCGACGTCTTCCTGAGCGCTGGTCACTTCTTCACGCAGCGGAACGACGACCGCCTCTACCTGCAGGCCGCGACCGGCACCTTCCTGGATGCGACGACGGCGAACTTGCCCGCGGCGACGACCGTTTCGATGGGGCTCGATGTCGGCGACGTCGACCGCGACGGCGACCTGGACGCGTGGATCAGCTCGGGCGTCCCGAACGGCGGCTTCGGAGCCTTCGCCGGTCCGGACCGTCTGCTCTTGAACGACGGCTCGGGCGCTTTCCTGGACGGCTCCGCCAACCACCCGAACGGGATCGGCCTCGGTCGCGTGACCCTCGTCGACCTGGACCGGGACGGTGACCTCGACAGCCACGTGGGAGCCTTCTACGACTTCGACGAGGGCCGCACCTTGGCCAACCTCGGCGACGGCACCTTCGTGGCCACGGGCGGCGGCATCCTGTCCCGTCCGGAACCGCGCGCGGTCGCCTTCGCCGACCTCGACGGCGACCGGGACCTCGACGCGTTGGGGGTGGGCCGGGGGACGAACCGCGTGTTCCAGAACGCGACGCTCGAGCTCGCGCGCGCCAACCTGCCCGAGCTCGGTGCGACGCTGCGGATGGAGCTGTGGGGCCCCCCGCACGCCCGCGGGCTCCTGGCCTTCTCCCTCGCGACGGCCTCGATCCCGACTCCGAACGGCCGCCTGCGCATCGACCCGACCTCGGCGACGTTCCTTCCCCCCATCACGCTCGACACCTTCGGACGGGGCGCGCTGGAAGTCCCGGTGCCCGACCTCGCCGTGCTGGCCGGGCTGCGCGTGCACTGGCAAGCCCGGATCGCGGGGCGCTTGACCGGACGCGAGGACACGGTGCTCACGGACTATTGAGCGAGCCGGCCCTCCTCGGGCTCATTCGTGATCCGTCCGGGGGACGCGGCCGCGCTCGCCGCGCTTCTTGACCGGGTCGATCTTGTTCAGGACGCGGCGGCGCAGCTTGGTCAACGGTCGCGTCAGGAGAGTGTGCAGGCGCACGAAGAACGGACGGCGGCGAGAGTCGGTGATCTCCGTGTCGCTCATCTGGTCGGGGCGCGTGCGACGCTGGAGCTTGGCGAGGTGGTAGAGGTCGCCGGTCTGCAGGATCGAGCGGATGCGAGAGAGCGGCCAGCGCTCGCCGCCGAAGCCGGGTGTTCGCCACGAGATCTGGAAGTCGAAGAGGTAGGGCCGCCCGTCGTCGCCGACGAGCACGTTCTCGCACTTCTCGAGGTCGACGTAGGCCATGCCCCGCCGGTGGATCTCCTTCAGGTCCGCGCGCAGGCGCGGGAAGAAGTCGTCGGGCACCTGCTCGCCCTTCTTCAGGTCGTGCCCCTCGATATAGAGGTGGGTGAGCCCGTGCCGACCGTAGCGTCCGGTGAAGAGCGGCACGGTCTCGAGATCCTGCAGCGCTTCGAAGACCGCGGACTCGTGCCAGGCGTGCAAGCGCCCGATCCAACCCAGCGGCAACCCGAAGAAACCGGCCTTGCGACCGATCTTCAGGATCACCCGCTCGCGCTCCCCCTCGTAGCGGGCGGTGAAGGCGAAGAAATCGTGTTTCAGGACGCGGTCGAGCCGGTAGGTCCCTCCAGCGAGCTCGATCGTCTCCGGGGGGGCTGCGCGGCCGAGGGCCTTGAGCCAGGACGGGGTACGGGGGGAGCTCGTCATCGGGCGGGCGCCCGCGCACGCGCGGGCTTCCCGTGGCGGCGAGTGTAGCCCTCCGATCCCCCCGGCCGCGTCGACTCGAATATACGTGCAAGTATAATACGCATGCGTATACTCCCGACCATGCCCTCCACCCCCGTCGACGCCGCCCCCTTCATCGGCCGAGCGCGCGAGCTCGCGGTCCTGCACGAGCTGGCTGCCTCGAAGAAGGCCGAACTCTTCGTGCTCTACGGCCGCCGCCGGGTCGGCAAGACCGAGCTGTTGCAGCGGTTGTGCGAGGAGCATCGCTCCGTCTACTTCCTGGCGGCCCAGGTGCGCGACAAGGACAACCTGCGCGCCTTCCAGGCCGCCATGCAAGAAGGTCTCGGCGACCCGCTGATCGAGAACGTCCAGTTTCCCGACTGGGCCGCGGCCTTGGCCTATGCCGCGGAGCGGACCGGCGACGAGCGACTCGTCATCGTGCTCGACGAGTTCCCCTACCTGTGCGAGGGCAACAAGGGCCTGCCGTCCTTGATCCAGCGCTTCTGGGATCAGCGCGGCAAGCGCTCGCGGCTGATGCTGGTCCTGTGCGGCAGCCAGGTCTCTTTCATGGAGCGCGAGGTCCTGGCCGAGCGCTCTCCGCTCTTCGGGCGGCGTACCGGGCAACGCCGCCTGGAACCGCTCGGGCCAACGGAGGCGTTGTCCTTCTTCCCGAACTGGAAACTGCGTGAGCGCATGCTGGCCTACGGCATCGTCGGCGGGATGCCGGCCTACCTGCGTCGCTTCGACGACGCCGATACGCTGGCCGCCAACGTGCAACGCGAGATGCTGCGACCCGAGGGTTATCTCTTCGACGAGGTCCAGTTTCTCCTGCACACCGAGCTCAAGAATCCCGCCACGTACAACAGCATCTTGACCGCCGTCGCCCAGGGCGCGGAACGCGTCGGGGACATCGCGCTCAGCGTGGGCGTCGATTCCCCCACCGCGAACAAGTACCTGCACGTGCTGCGCGAGCTGCGCGTGATCGAGCGCGAAATTCCGCTGACCGACCCCGATCCCCTGCGCTCGCGTCGCGGCACGTACCGCATCGCCGACCACTTCATCGCCTTCCACTTCCGCCACCTGCAGCCGCATCTGTCCCTGATCGAGGCCGGACGTGGGGCGCGGGTGCTCGAGGACTTCGTGTTGCCGGACCGCGAGCGGCTCTACGACGAGGCCCGCACGGACTTCTTGCTCGAGCACCTGCGGCGCGAAGCGGCCGAGCTCGTCGGCGAAGAGCTCGTCGAGGTCGGACGCAGCCGGGGCGTGCTGGTGCGCGCACTGGCGCGCACGGTCGAGGGCCGCGGCGTCGCGGCCATCCTCGACGCGCCCGACGTGGGCCTCGCGGGGCGCGAGAGCGAGCTCGAAGGCGAGCTGGCCGAATTGCGCTCCCTCTTCCCGGCCGGCCTCGTATCGTTGGTCTACCGCATTTCGGACGACCCGCACGCACCGCTCATCGTCCGTCGTGTCGAGGAATGACGCGAACTTGCACCATGAGTCTCGACAAGGAATTCGATCACTACTTCAAGGCGCTCGAACGCTCCGGCAACGAGGACCGCTGCTTCATGTGTCGGCGCTCGCCCGCCGAGGTGAAGGCCTTCTTCGGCTTCCACGAGGACGGCACGCCGATCGACGCCGATCGCTACGGGATCGAGGACGTCGTGCTCGACCCGGAAATCGACATCATGAGCTACCGGGGCACCCGTCCGGTCTGCGCAGTGTGCCAGCTCAACTTCGACACGATCTTCCTCTCGAGCAACGGCCGCGCGGTCCTGACCCGCGTCCTGCGCGAGCTCGAGGAAGAACGCGAGCGCCTCTGGGGCAATCCGCAGGACGCGGAGTCCTGAGCGCATCTCGGTTCCAGCGCGAAGGCAGCCAGGCGATCCCGTTCGTGGGACACGGAAATCTCGGTGAAGTGGCCTTTCGAGCCCGCAGGAGCCCGGGGACCCTTCCGCAAAGTTGACGAGCGGAGCTACGATCGCGGCCCTCGTCTCGCCTTCGGTTCCCTGGCCCAGGAGTTCTCGATGCAGGTTCGCACCCTCGCCGCTTCCGTACTCTTCGTTTCCTCCCTGACGACATCGCAGGCCGACGTGATCGTCGTCGATGCCGCCGGCGGTCCGGGCTCGGACTTCACGAGTCTCCAGGATGCGGTCCTGGCCGCACTCGACGGGGACACGCTGCTCGTTCGGGACGGGAACTATCGCGGAGGCCTGACGATCGACGCGGGCGCGCGTTCGCTCACCTTGGTCGCGGACGCCGGTGCCGAGCCTGCCGTCACGAGCGTCGCCATCTCGAACGTGGCCGCGGGCAAGGAGGTGGTGCTGCGCGGCATCGACATGAGCGGCGGCCTCTTCTCCTACGGGCTCAACGTGTTCGAGAACGACGGACGCATCTGGGTCGAGGACGCGGTGATCGGCGGTTCGACGGTCTTTGGCGGGATCAGCGCGACGAACACGAACTCGATCGTGATCGCGAGATGCTCCGTGTCCCAGGCTGCCCCCAGTGGCATCCGGGTCGAGGACGCGAGCGCCTCGATCTACGACACCGACGTCGCGGCCGCGAGCGGTGGCGATGCGCTATACGTTCGGAACGGCAGCGTCCACGTTTCGGGCGGGACGTTTACGGGCGGCAGCGGCGCGGACGCCATCCCGCCCTTCTGCATTCCGGCCACGGCGGGCGGCGACGGCCTGTTCGTCGTCGGGGCCTCGACGGTGGACCTGCTCGGCGCGACCTTCGTCGCGGGCACGGGCGGGAGCGTCGGGGCTTGTGGCGGTAACGATGGCGCCGATGGTCAGGACATCAACGTCGTATCGGGCGTCGTCAGCACCTCGATCGAAACCGCCCGTTCCTACGTCTTCGACGCGCCCGTTCGCGCCGGCCAATCGACCCAGGTCCGGTTCCAAGGCCAGCACGGCGAATTGGCCCTGGCCTACTTCTCGTCGAGTTCGTTGACGCCGCTCTCGCCCGGCTTCGCGGAGGGTTGGTTGACGCTGGCTCCGCCGTCGCGGCGCTTCCTCGTCACCGCGATCGGTCCGGACGACACCAGCACGGAGAACGTGGTCATCGGCTCGATCGGCGGCCTGGATCAGGTGAAGGTCTTCACCCAGGCGATCTACTTCACCGGCGGCAGCTTCATCTACTCGGCGCCCAGCTCGGTCCTGGTGCTCGATCCGTCCTTCTGACGAATCAACCGCAGGAACGAGACCTCGGCCGGCGCGCCCACGCGCAGGGGCACGACCGTCACTCCGACGCCACGGCTGATGTAGAGCCGCGCGCCGTTCTGCTGGTGCAAGCCCTGGACGTAGCCGTGGACGCTGTGGGTGATCGGCGCGAAGCGGCCCAGGCGGATCTGGCCGCCGTGGGTGTGCCCGGAGAGCTGGAGGTCGATCGCACGCTCGCTGGCCTCGTCGAACACGTCCGGATGGTGGGACAACAGGAGCACGTTCTCGCCGGGGCGCTGTCCATCGAGCGCCCCGTCGAGGTCCGGCTCGCCCTCGGTCAGATCGTCCACGCCTCCGATCCAGAGGTCCGTGTCGGCCCGGCGTACGCGCGCCCCACGGTTGAAGAGCACGTGGACGCCGCGGTCCTCGAGGAACTTCATCCAGGGCGGGATGTGCGAGACCTTGTAGTACTCGTGGTTGCCCGGCACGGCGAAGATCCCGAGCGGGGCGCGAATCCGATCCAGGAAGCCCTCCAGCTCGTGCACCTCCTCCCAGTGCGTGTTGATCAGATCGCCGCCCAGGAACACGAGCTCGGGCGCGAGCACATTGAGCTCGTCCGCGATGCCCTCGAGATCGCGCCGCGACAGGAAGTGACCGGCGTGCAAGTCCGAGAGGAAGGCCACCGTGAGCCCGTCCAGGCCCGCCGCCCAACCCGGCAACTCGATCTCGCGCCGCACGAGCTCGCGATCACGCCGTAGTCGCCGATCGAAGAGACGTCCGAGCGCCGTCGGATACAGGCGCACGTTCACATCGGCGCAGACGGTCCCGATCCAACGCCGCCAGTCTCCGCGCGGCCCCGACAAGGGACCCCGCGGCGTCGCCGCAGCCACCAGGTGTGGTCGCTCTCGCTCCGGGTCGGAGTCCGCGCTGGCTTCGGTCATGGTTGCGCCGTCGTCATGGAAGGAGAAGATAGCGGTCGACGCGGCGCGCACACGCCGGCGTCGGTGAGTTCCCGTGAATTCACGCAGGCCGGCGCTCGATCGCAGCGCAGGCTCGGTATCCTCACGCCGTGCCAAAGAACGTGCGCAAGGGCTGGATCCGCGTCCTGACCTTTCTCGGGCTCGGCGATCTCGGTTTCGTAGGGAAGTGGGTCGGACTTTCGAGCGTGATCGGGGTCTGTGGAGGCTTCGCGGCGGTCGGCTTCGCCTGGCTGCTCGAGGTCGTCCAGGGCGCTGCGTTGCACGACCTGGCCGGCCTCGCAGGCGAAGGGGTCGGCGACGGCGGCGGCCGCGCCTGGATGCTCTTTCTGATCCTGCCCGTGGGCGGGCTGTTGGTCGGCTGGCTGACGACGCGCTTCGCGCCCGAGGCGGAAGGACACGGCACCGAGCAGCTGATCCGCACGTTTCACGATCTGGGAGGCCGCGTCCGGCGTCGGGTCGTCGCCATCAAGGCCCTGACGAGCGCGATCACGATCGGTACGGGCGGTTCGGCGGGCCAGGAGGGCCCCGTGGCCCAGATCGGCAGCGGGGTCGGCAGCGCCGCGGCCGACGCGCTGCACCTGTCCGACCGCGACCGACGCATCTTCCTCCTGGCGGGATCAAGCGCGGGGATCGGCGCCCTCTTCACGGCGCCCCTGGGCGGTGCCCTGTTCGCACCGGAAGTGCTCTACAGCAAGCCCGAATTCGAGGGCGAGGCGATCATCCCCTGCATCATCTCGTCGATCGTCGCCTACTCGACCTTCACGACGATCACGGGCGAGGAGAAGGCGATCGTCATTCCGGGCGAGATCCTCGAGACGCTCTCGCACCGCGATTGGCGCGAGCTCGGCGTGTACCTCGTGCTCGCCATCCTCTGCACGCTGGTCAGCTGGCTGTACGTGCGCACCTTCGACGGCTTGCGCACCGGCTTCGCGCGACTCACGCCGGTCCCGCGCCCGATCCGACCGGCGATCGGCGGTCTCCTGCTGGCCGGCCTCGCCTTCGCGATCGCGCCGTGGGCGGGCACGAGCGGCGTCCTGGGCGGCGGCTACGAGCTGATCAAGACCTCGATCGCCGGCGAGCTTCCGATCGCGATCATGGGAGTGCTCGTGCTCGGGAAGATCCTGTCGACCTCGCTCTCGATCGCCTCGGGCGGCTCGGGCGGTGTGTTCGCACCATCGCTCGCGATCGGCGCCTTGCTCGGCGCCATCGTCGGGAAGACGGCCGAGGTCTGGCTACCCGACCTCGACATCAGTCCGTCCTGCTATGCCCTGGTCGGCATGGGCGGCTTCTTTGCCGGCGTCGCCAAGACGCCGATCGCCTCGATCATCATCGTGTGCGAGATGACGGGGAGCTACGGGCTCTTGACGCCGCTCATGCTCGTGTCGGTTCTGCACCTCATGCTGGCGCAGCGCTGGACGATCTACGACACGCAGGTCCCCGGCATGGTGGAGTCGCCGGCACACGCCGGCGACTTCGTGGTCGACGTGCTCGAGCGCGTGCTCGTGAAGGACCTCCTGGACGGCGCGCGCGAACCACAACCGATCTCCGAGAACACGACGCTGCGGCGGGCGCTCGACATCGTCTCGAAGGCCCAGGGCTACTACTTTCCGGTGGTCGACAAGGAGGAGCGGATGGTCGGCATCTTCTCGCTCTCGGACGTTCGACGCATCTTCCAGGAGATGGAGGTGGCCGACGTCGTCATCGTGCGCGACTTCATGGTCGAGAACGTCATTACGACGACGCCCCAGGACAACCTCAACACGGCCCTCCAGAAGCTCAACGAATACGGACTGCACGAAATCCCGGTCGTCGCCGTCGAGGACGACCGGCGGGTGATCGCCATGCTGACGCGGAACAACCTGGGGGCGGCCTACCACAAGCGCCTCCATGCCCTGAAACGCGCCGGAGCGGCGGAATGAGGCCGTACGAGGGACAGAAGTCGGCCAGGGGGCTGGACTGGAGCGAGAGCGGCCTAGAATGATCGGTCGCCCAAGCAGCTCCGACTGGACTGCAGGGCGGCCCACCCTCTCTCTCCCTCAGACCACCGAGCCCACCCCCGGGATTCTCTTCGGTCCCGCACGCTCTATGTACGACCCGACACTTGTTCAACCGATGCGCGACGAGGTGACCCGCCTCGGCGCCTCCGAACTGAAGACCGCCCAAGAGGTCGACGACATCCTCAAGGAGAGCGGCACGACGCTCGTCTTCGTCAACTCCGTCTGCGGCTGCGCCGCCGGCGGCGCCCGCCCCGGGCTGGCGCTCTCGCTGATGCAGGGCAAGAAGCCGGACCGCATCGTCACGGTGTTCGCCGGCATGGAGCGCGAAGCCGTCGCGCGCGCGCGCGAGTACTTCAAGCCCTACCAGCCGAGCTCGCCGCAGATCGCCCTGATGAAGGACGGCCAACTCGTCAGCATGTGGCAACGCCACGACATCGAGGGCCGTGACCCGTCGACCCTGGCGCAGAGCCTGCACCAGGCCTACGAAGAGCATTGTCAGTGACCGGAGACGCGGGGCGCGCGTCCCGGACCGCGGACGAGAAGCTCGCCTTGGCGGATCGGCTCCTCGAGGAGGCGGTCTACCGCGCTCGTGAGACGCAGGCGATCGGCGTCGCGCTCAGCGGCCACGCCTTGAACGACCCCACGGGCCCCGGCACCTGCGGCCTCGGCGAGGCCGCCGAGTTCCGGGACGGCCTGTCGGAGACCGGACGCAAGCTGGTCGCCGAGCTCTGGCCCGAGCTCGGCGGCGACACGGCCGTCCGCATCAAGCAGCTCCTGTCCGATTGGGTCCGGCGCCAGGACGCCTTCGACCGCAAGCGCAACCACTTCCTGCGCGACTTCCGCGCGCGCAACGGCGCGGACCGCCAGGCCTACACGCCGGAGCTCCTGCGCGCCTTCGAGGGCGGGCTGGACGCGATCAACACCGAGATCATCGAGGAGCGACGCAGAGTCGCCCTGCTGCTCCTCGCGCCCGGGATCTGAGCCCGTGAGGTGCCTCCGAGACCGTCCCGGCGACCGTGACCGGCGCTCTGCGGCCGGCTAACCGGACCGTTCGCCCGCGTCCACCCAGAGACCTCTCATGCACGACTCCGTCACCGTTCTCACCCGTCTCGAACGACTCGAACGCGAAGGGCGGCGCTGGCGCGCCCTGGCCGTCGGACTCGGGCTGCTCCTCGTCGGCACGCTGGCCGCCGGCTTCGCGACCCCCGCTGCGGACGTCGTCCGCGCGCAGAAGTTCGTGCTGGAGGCCCCGGACGGGACCGAGCATGGCACGCTCGCACTCGATCCGAACAAGAGCCCCTACCTCCTGCTGCGCCGCGACAAGGCCAGTGCGATCCTGACCCTGTCCGGCCCGGGCCTGGCCCTGCGGGGTGAGGACGGCAAGCGCGGCGCGTTCCTCGGCGTCGATTCGACCGGCGCCGCCAAGCTCGATCTGTTCAGCCCGAAGGTGCTCGACGGCGTCCGGCTGGCCGTCCAGGACAACGGCACGGCCGGCGTCTACGTCCTCTCCGAGACCGGCTCCGAGGCGGGCTCGATGGAGTCCTTTCCGGGCCGCGGCGCGCTCTTCACCGCCCGCGACAAAAAGCGCCTGCCGCGCGTCATCTTCGGCCTCGACGAGCAGTACATCCCGACCCTGATGATGCTCGACAACAAGGGGCGCCGCCGGATCGGCATGCTCGTCAACCCGACCGAGGAGGGCGAAGCGCTGTTCGCGATCGAGGACGGCCAAGGCCTCTCGCGCGGCGAGCTGGCCCAGAGCTTCGACGGCTCGGTCAAGCTGCGGCTCCTGCGCGAAGACGGCAAGCCGAGCTACGAGGCGCCTTAAGTCGGATCGTCGTCGGCCGAAGGGTTCGCCATCTTTCTTGGACTTCGTGTCGACCGCATTTGGCGCCCGCAACGGGACACAGGCGACCACCTGGCATCCTGACGCCAACCCTGGCTCCCTCATCTCTTCCCCCTTTCCTGACGGGACCTCATGAGACGAATCGACCCGTTCCTCTTGCTCGCGCTGCTGGCGTGTCCCACGGCCAGCGCCCAGAGCTCCTCCTTCGCCCTCTCGACGGATGCCTTGCACCCCGTAGGCCTGCCCGGCTCCGGGACGCTCGGCTCCGAGGTGCTGTGCGGCGACTTCACGGCCAACGGCACGCCCGACGTCGTGATCGTCCGCGGCTCCTACGCCTACTTGCTCGTCGATCCGGAGACCCACTCGACCTCCACTCCGAGCGCCTTCTCCGAGCGCCTCGAAGATCCCTCCACGGGTTCGCCCGAGACGGTCTCGGACCTCGCCGTCCTCGACCGCGGAAGCGCCGGACCGGCGATCCTGACGGTCGGCAGCAGCGGCGTCTGCGTCTGGGACTGGGACGACGGCCTCGACAAGACCGTCCTCTCCGGCAGCTGGGCCACGCCCACGCACGTCGCCACGCGCGGGACCGGGATGGTCCTAGCGGTCGTCGTCGACCAGAACTACGACATCTGGTCGATCATCCTCAGCGGCGGCTCGCTGGTGACGAGCTTCTACTCCGGGGATTTCTCGGCGCAGACGATCGACGACGTCGACCTCATCCAGTGGGACACCGATAGCCCGCAGGAGCTCGCCGTGACGCGTGCGGGTGCGCTCGGCATCTACGACCTCGACGGATCCGTGGTCTCGGTCCTCGCGACGAACTACCAAGCTCCGGGGGCCTTCGAGGTCCTGCGGGCGACTTCCGGCCAGGAGCTCGTGGCCTGGGTCGACAAGAGCGGCAGCAACGCTGACCTGACCGTCTACGGGGCCTCCGGCTCGCAGACCGCGATCGACCTCGGCGGGGATGCCTTCGGACTGGCCGCCGGCGATGCGAACGACGACGGCCTGCTCGACCTCATGGTGGGCGTGGAGGCGACCGACGATCTCCTGTACTTCGAGAACACCGGCGTCTCCGGCACCACTTTCGGCAGCGGCGAGGTCGTGGACGGTTACGGCGGAAGCGGCGACCCGGAGACGCTCGTGCTCTGCGACTTCGACGGGGACGGCGACGCCGACCTCTTGGCCTGCGACGAGACGGGCGGAGGCGACTTCTTCTACAGCCAGGCGACGGACGCGGAGACGTTGGTGCTCTCCAACACGTGGGACGTGACCGCCGTGCCGTCCTCCTGGAACCCCGTGACTCTGTCGTACGAAGCCGCGGACGTAGAGTTCGAGTTCACGCTTCCCGATCTCGATTCGACGGATCCGGGCTACGACGTGCTGCAGTCCGCGACCCACATCGAGTTCGTGTACTGGCGGGCCTACTGGGATGACACGCAGCACGACGACTACGAGCCCCTCACGACAGCCGGTACCCAAGTGCTCGCCGAACTTCCCGATACCGACATGGCCTTCGTCGTGGACGGCCTCGTGGATCCAGACGACTACCTGCAGGCGTACTACGTCGAAGTCCGGCTCGTCGCGTGGCCGAGCGGAGCGGTGCGGGTCGGTTTGCCCTCGGACGAATTTGGCTTCTATGTGACCTGCGGGGGAGGGGTCGCCGGAGAGCAGTCGCGGACGCCGCCCAAGCCCTTCCCGCCGGGTGACCCGCCCAGCGGCGGAGGTTGATCCTGCGAGGGAGGACCCTCACGACGGCCGGTACCCCCGCGGGTGCCGGCCGTCGGGCTTTCACCGACCCCCCTGACCATCACTTCGCGCGCGGATAGGCGCGCGTGGTCCCGAGCCCCACGGCGTGCACGAGCGAGAAGTAGGGGTGGCTCGTCGCGGGGTCTCGCGCCAGCGCGGCACGGGCTGCCCGCAGTGCTTCGGCGACGGTGTCGCCGGCCCGCAGGCGCGCTTGCAGGACCTCCACGAGCCGGCTCTGCGACTCGACCTCGAGCTGGTTCGGACTGATGACCACGACCTTCGCGCCGGCCTTCAGGAGCGCCCCGCCGAGGTTCGCGGGACCGTCGTTGCCGCGGCGCGTCACGCCGCGGCCCGCGCCGCAGGCGCTGACGAGGACCACCGCAGGCGCCTGGACGTTGGCTTCGATCCAGGCGCTGTCGACGAGGCCGGGCTCGCCGGCCAGGACGAGCGCCGCGCTCCGAACGAGCTCGGGCAGCTCGTCGCCGTGCGTGAAGAGGTGCAGCAGGCGCGCGGTCTTCACCTCGGCCGAGCGCAGAACCTCCGCACGGGCCCGCGCCCCGACGTAGGAGCTCACTTCGTTCGAGGCGAAGCCTGAGGTCAAGCGCTCCAGGACACCGTCGACCGGAATCGGCGCGTACGTCTCGCCGTACTGTGCGAAGTCGGGAGCGGCGACGAGGACGAGCTCTTCCGCCGCCGGCTCGCTGACATCCGGCCGTTCGTCGAGGATCATCGCGACCGGCAACGAGGGCAAGTAGGAGATCGCGAGCGCGTCGCCGAGGAAGGCGCCATCCAGCGGCAGGAACTCGAACGGCGTGTAGCCCAGCATCTCCTGCCCGTCCACGAGCACGGTGTCCCAACCCTGGAGCCGTTCGCGGACGGACTCGGGCAGGAGCAGCTCGGTCAGCTGGCGGGCAGCGGAGTTGTCGAGAAGCTCCGCGCGCGCGCCAGGTCCCGCGTCCCGCGACGAAGGCTTGCGCACGAGCCGTTGCAGCCACTCCTGACGAAGCTCGCGAAAGCGCGCCAGGTAGGGCAGCGTCTCGTGCAAGAGGACCTCGTCGTCGAAGGCGAAGAGGTGCGTCTCCGTGGCCCCGGGGAGGACCACGAGCACGCCCGTCCCGGGAACGGCTAGCCGCGCGCGGATTCGAGCGAAGGGACGCGGCTCGTAGCCGGCGGAGCGCGCGAAGCTCCCCAGCGCTTCGGCCTCGAGCACGAACTCGAGCGCCCGAGCGATCCCGGCTTCCCCCGGCTCTTCGGCCAGGGCGGCGCGGATCAACTCGGAGAGGATCATCCGACGGCCGAGGTAGTTCAAGAATCCGATTCCGCCCGGACGGCTCGGCGTGGCGCGCCAGCTCGCGCTGAAGCGCCGCCAGGTCCCGAAGAGTTGTCGCCGAGCCGGCTTGGTTTGCGAACAGGCCGTGAGGCGACACTGGCGGTGTGCGAGAGCGGCGAGCATCACGTCGTCGTCCAGGCGAAACTCGTCGCGAATCGCCTGCAGACGAGCGATCTCGTCGCCCGCCTCCGCAAGACGCCCGGCCGCTTGCAGGACCGCGGCCAGACTCGCGCGAACACGGTGCGCGACATCGTCCGCCAGCGCCGCGTCTGCGAGCAGCGCGCGTAGCTCGCCTTCCGCATCCGAAGCCAGGTCGAGGTCGTATTGGGCCTGGATCGCCAGGGCCAAGGCCGCTCGCGCTCGCAACGCGGCCCTGCGTACGGGGTTCGCGAACAGCCCCTCGCGCGCGAGGGTCTGGTCGACGAACCGTCGCGTCGCGTCCATGCGGCCCTGCGCGACCAAGGTCATCGCGCGGTGATCGAGCGCGCGCTCGACATAGCCCGGGTACGCCAACCCTTCGGCCAGCACGAGCTCCTCCAGAACGAGCGGCATGGCCCGGTCCGGATTGCCGAGACCCAGCTCGAGCTCCGCCAGCGTCCCCAGGTAGTCCACGCGCGCGAGGCGTGTCTCGAGGTCGTTTGGATCGAGGCGGGCCAGCAACGCGTCGATCTCCGCAAGGTGCGCCAGGGCGTCCTCGAAGCGTCCCTGGGCGCGTGCCAGCTGGACGACCTTGATGTGCAGATCGGCCATGCGCGCCGAGGAGTTGCCCGCGAGATCGGCGAGGTCTTCGAGCAGCATGTCCTCGGCCCGTCCGTACTCGGCGCGGTTCGTGAGCACCTGCGCCAGGGAGGTGGTGCACATGATCCGCAGCCAAGCGACGCCGGTTTCGCGCGCGATCTCGCGTGACGTCTCGAACAGGATCGCGGGGTCGTAGTCGGGGAGCTCGAGCGCCTCGCGCGACCACGCGAGCGCGACCGCGATCTCGGCATGCTCGCGGGCCAGCGGCTCGCTGGGACGGTCCGCGGCCGCGAACAACTCCTCCAGCTCGATCGTGCGCGCGAAGAGCTCGTCGGCGGCGCGACGGCGCACGTGCTCGTCGGTCGAATGCAGCGCCGCGAGCGGATCCCAGGGCGCTTCACCGTCTTGCGCGGTCGGCGCCTGCGCATTCCCACGCGCGACGACGCCGGTGAGGATCAGTCCCGCGAGTGCGAGACCTCCGCGTCGGCACTTCCGTCGGGCTCGTCCAGGCCGTCGTAGGCGCGCACTTCCCAGCGGAAGTGATCGGGGAGAACGAGCTCGGGATCGGGAGTCCATCGCGTTTCGGTCGTTTCGGGAACGGTGTAGAACGGGTCCTGCGCACCGGGGAGGTAGAAGCGCAGCTCATAGTAGCCGCCCGGGGCGAGCGCGTGCTCCCAACGAAACGTGTCGATGTGCTCGGTGAAGCCCGCGGGTGCGAGCTCGGTGAAGCCTTCGCCCAGGTAGAACAACGAATCCTCGACGGGCGCGACCCCGTCATCGCGGCTCCAGGAGCGGTAGGCGACGAACGACGCCACGAGGACCAGCGCGGCCGCCAGGAGCTGCCAGCCGCGCACGCCGCTCGGGGAACGCGTAGCCGTACGCTCGCCGAAGATCTTGCGCTCGGCACGCTGGACGGCGCGCCGCTCGAAGTCTGGCACGTCGGCTTCCAGGGCTTCCTGCAACTCCTCGTCCAGGTCCTCGCGACCGAGCTGCTCGAGCTCGCCGACCAGCTTTTCAACCTCGCTCATCCGTTCTCTACACGTCTCGCAGTCACGCAAGCGTGCCTCCTCGTCGGTCTCGAGCCGTTCACCGGTCGCCCAGCGCTGCAGCAGCACTTCGTGGGAATGGTCGTGAGTCGCGCTCATCGCACCTCCTCCCCGTCGCTGAAGATCTGGCGCAGTTTCTCGAGCCCGCGGTAGTAGTGAGTCTTGGCGCTGCTCGCCGAGATTTCCAGCGCCCCAGCCAGCTCCTGAAAGGTCAGGCCTTCGACGTGGCGCAGCCGAACGATCTCCGCTTCGCGTTCGGCGAGGTGACGCAGGAAGCGTCCCAGACCGCGCCCTTCCAGGAGCTCCGCCCGGACCGAGGGCCTGGATTCCGGTTCCTGAACCGCCTCGATGTCCACGAATCTCGAACGCCTGCCCTTGCGGCGCAGCGCGTTCAGAAGCTCGAACGCCGCGATGCGGTAGGCCCAAGCTTCGATCGTGGCTTCGGGGGGGAACGAAGCGATCTTGTTCCACGCGACCAAGAGAATGTCCTGTACCAAGTCCTCCAGCTCGGCCGAATCCAGCGGCCGACCCATCCGATTGTTTCGAGCTTGCAACAAGCGTCCGACAAACTGAATGCGGCGAAACAGCTCGCGCCGCGCATCCTCGTCACCCGAGACCGCGTCTTGAACGAGGATCTGATCCTCGGTGGGGTCGGGGTGCTTGGTCAAGGAACGTCAGGACGGTTGCGGATGGTCGGCGAGAAATCCTTATTTCACGCGAGGACTTCGCTCGTCCCCCGAAGTATAGAACCGACGCGCAAGCGCGGTAACGGGTCTGTCCCGATTCGGCACCACGCGAACACCTCTTGCGCGCGCGGAATTCGGGTCGTGGATTCTTCGGAGTTCCTGTCGACGGAATCCGGATCCCGCGCAGCAGGAGGTCACGGCCCTCTACGGGTTTCACCGAATCGTCCGGCAGCGCTCCCCGGCCGACAAGCTATGGTGACTCCTCGACGCTCCGAGGAATCCCCATGCAACTCGATTCGATCCAAGCCCTCGTCACCGGCGGCGCGACCGGGATCGGCCTCGCCACCGCCCGCGCGCTGCAGCAGGCCGGCGCCCAAGTCGCGATCTGCGGTCGGCGGGAAGGGCCCCTTGCCGAGGCGCGCGCGGAATACGGCTTCCACGCCTTTCAGGCCGATGTCTCGAAGGAAGACGAAGTGGACGCGCTCGCCGCTCGAGTCGTCCGTGCGTTGCCGAACTGGAACGTCCTGATCAACAACGCGGGCTTCGGGCGCTTCGCTCCGCTGCTCGAGCTGGAGGCCCGAGACCTGCGTGAGGTCTTCGAGACGAACGTCTTCGGTGCCACGCTCGTGGCCCGCGCCGCAGCGCGTCACTTCGTGGCGCAAAGCACCGGCTCGATCGTCAATGTCGCCTCGACCGCGGCTCGCAAGGGCTACGCGAACGGAAGCGCCTACGCGGCCTCGAAGTTCGCCCTGTCGGGCCTGACCGAATGCTGGCGGGCCGAGCTGCGCCAGCATCAGATCCGCGTCATGCAGGTCAACCCGAGCGAGGTTCAGACCGCCTTCGGAGGAGCCGAACGCGACGGCTCGAACCCGACCAAGCTCGTCGCCGACGACGTCGCGCAGCTGATCGTCGGCCTGCTCGCCCTCCCCGACCGCGGCTTCGTCACGGAAGCCTCGCTGTGGGCCACGAATCCCCGCTCGTGATGGGCCCTGCGCACCGTCCGAGCCTCCTGTCACACACATCGCATCCGAAGCAGCACTTCGACGTGCCGCGAGTCGTCATGAAGTCTCCCCGCCACCGCACCGCTCTGCTCCCCGTCCTGCTCGCCCTCCTGACCTGCGTCGCGCCCGCGGCCGCGATCCAGGACGAATCACCGGCCGACGAACCGGAGCAAGCGGACGCAGCCGAGCCCGTCGTCACCGAGCATACGCTGAGCCTCGCAGGAGACGAGCTCGAGTACCGCGCGACGGCCGGCACGATCACGATCAAGGAAGACGGCGACGCCCCCAAGGCCGACATCTTCTACGTCTACTACGAAGCGAAGGAAGACGACGCGCGGCGGCCGCTCACCTTTTGCTTCAACGGTGGCCCCGGTTCGTCGTCCGTCTGGTTGCACATGGGGGCGTTCGGACCTCGCCGCGTGCCCATGCCGACCGGCGCTCGCACCCCGAAGCCTCCTTATCGGCTGATCGACAACGAAGGCACGTTGCTCGACCTCTCCGACCTCGTGTTCGTCGACCCGGTCACGACGGGCTACAGCCGCGCGATCGAAGGCGAAGACGACGGTCAGTTCCACGGCGTGCGCGAGGACGTGCAGTGGATGGCGGAGTTCATCCGCCTCTTCGTCACGCGCTACGAGCGCTGGGACTCGCCCAAGTTCCTGGCGGGTGAAAGCTACGGCACGACGCGCGCCGCGGGACTCGCGGCGGCCTTGCAGGACCGCCACGGCATGTATCTGAACGGCGTGATCCTGATCTCGTCGATCCTCTCCTTCCAGACCGCGCGCTTCGACACGGGCAACGACCTGCCCTACGTGCTGTTCCTCCCGACCTACACCGCGACGGCTTGGTATCACCGGCGCCTGGCCCCCGAGCTGCAAGCCGATCTGCGCACGACCCTCGAAGAGGCGGAGGCCTTCGCGCTGGGCGACTACGCGACGGCCTTGCTCCAGGGTGACCGACTTCCGCCGGAAGACCGCAGCGACATCGCGACGCGGCTCGCACGCCTGACCGGTCTCTCGATCGACTACGTCGAGCGCACGAACCTGCGCATCGACATCCACCGCTTCACGAAAGAGCTGCGGCGCGACGAACGCACGACCGTCGGTCGACTCGACAGCCGCTTCACGGGCCGTGACGCCGACGCCACGGGGACGACGAGCGAGTACGATCCGAGCTACAGCGCCATCCAAGGTCCCTACACGGCGGTCCTGAACGATTACGTCCGCGGCGAGCTCGGCTACGAAAACGACACGCCCTACGAGATCCTCACGGGCCGCGTGCACCCCTGGAAGTGGCGCAACGGGCAGGGCTACGTCGACATGAGCGATTCCTTGCGCGTCGCGATGTCGAAGAACCCCCACCTCATGGTCTTCGTCGCCAACGGCACCTACGACCTGGCCACGCCGTACTTCGCGACCGAGTACACGTTCGCGCACCTCGGACTCGAACCCGAGCTGCGCGACAACGTGGTCATGGGCTACTACGAAGCCGGCCACATGATGTACGTCGAGGACGAGCACCTGCTCGGCCTCAAGCGCGACCTCGCCGCCTTCTACGCCAAGGCCCTCGCCGACTGATCAAGCCTGCGGCCAGGACGCGGGGAGCGTCAGGGAGCCGCGGGTCAAAAGACGGCGAATGCGTTGGACCTCGGCGAAGTCGGGGATGTGGACGTGGAGCGGGATCCTGGTCGGCAGGCCGCGGCGTTCGAAGGGCGGTGGAGGTGCAACGCGAAAGAGCTCGGGCCACGTTCGGACGGGACAGCTGTAGTCGATGCGGTCGAAGGCGCCGAACTCGTCCCGCCAAACGATGAGCTTCTCGTTGGTCTCGACCAGCTGGCGTTCGGCGTTCTGGAGCCGTAGGCGGGAGCCGTAGCGCGACTTGCCGCGCGTCTTGAGGTGAGCCGGTTGGGCACGTCCGCGGCCGCGCACGACGTACTTCTTGAGGGCCTTGTGGGCGAGGAGCTCGTCGTCGCGCCACAGCCCCACTCCGGTCGCACCCGCCTGGATCAAGAGGACGAGGT
The DNA here is from genome assembly GCA_029259595.1 of Planctomycetota bacterium. GTDB lineage: Bacteria > Planctomycetota > UBA1135 > UBA1135 > OFTM43. Next base: position 36,541 of record JAJDEW010000041.1, read on the forward strand.
GCAAGCCCAGCGCGTCCGCGAGCGTCTCGAGATAGCGCTGGGGCGTTTCGCGACCGATCGTGACCGGTTGCACGAGCGGTGGAACGAAGCTCAGGTGGCGATCGTCGCCCTCGGCCTCGGCGACGACGAAGGCGCGCGTGGCCGGCTCGAACACGAGCTCGCGCTGCGCGACACACGCCTCGAAGAGCGAGCGCGTCTCCGTCCACACAAAGCCCCGGCGCCGCCAGGGCCGCTCGGCATCCTGCTCTTCCTCCATTGCCGCACGATACCTGCCCGCGGGGTGGCGGCAACGGCGAGCGCGCGGAGGGTGGCGCGAATCAGAGGCGCACGACCTCGACGCCGGTTCCGGAGAGAAACAGCTCGACCCGCTCGACCACCTCGTCCCCCAGCAAGAGGACGAGCGCCTGCGCCGTGACCGGGACGTCCACCGACTGGGACCGGCCATCGATGAGCTCGACCCCCCGTCGTCGCTCGCGTCGGTTGCCGAGCCGCAGCTCGAGGTCGAGCACCTCGCCGGCGACGCCCTCGATCCGAAAGGCGTCGGCGCGGCCCGGTTCGGCCAGCTCGACGCGCAGACTGGCGAGGCGTGTGACGACCAGGTCGAGCGCCTCCGCAGGATCGACGTCATCGAGCTCGACCGTGTCGGTCCGGAGCCTGCGCCCCTCGAGGCGCAGCCGGACGGAGCGCTTCGGCACGTCGGACAGGCGAAAGCGTCCCTCGGCATCGGTCGTGGTCGCGCGCCCCGAGACGAGGTCGGTGAACATTCGCCGCCCGGCGTGCTCGACGCGGAAACCGTGCGTCTGCAAGCGCAGCGTACAGCCCCCCACCGGCGCGCCGCGTCCATCGCGCACGACGCCTTCGAGCGTGCGCGTGCTCGCGGCCGGATCGAGCTGCAGGCGGACGCCGTCGGACCCCGCCGGAAACGGTCCAGCCTCGACGCGCAGGAGGGTGCGCCGATCGAGTGCGACGAGCCGGTAGGAGCGCGGGATCAACGCGGAGAGCTCGAAGCTTCCGTCCTCGCTCGTCGTCACGTACGGCGTCGCATCCGCGCCGGCGAGCTGCGTCTCGACCAAATCGGGCAGCACCGTTTCCAGGCGCATTCCGCGCAGCTCGACGTCCGCCTCGCCGGGCTCGGAAGCGTCTCGGAACACGGTCGGATCGGCCAGGAACACCTGCACGTCCCGCAGACCGCGTCCGCTCGAGTCCGTGACGCGCCCGCGCAACGTGAGCGGAGCCGAGGGCAAGCGCAGCTCGACGTCGCTCGGCCAGACGAGCTGGCCCATGGCATCCGCTTCGGGAACGAACGACGTGGCGCCGACGCCGGGGACGAGGGCGAGAAGCCGCGTCGGCCGCTCGCCCGAGGGCCCCGCACTCGTCGCGTCGAGCGCGAAGGTCCCGTCGAAGGCCGTGCGCGTGGTCCGCACCTCGGCGGAGACGCGCGCTCCCGCCAGCGGCCTTCCGGCGGCGTCGACCACGCGACCGCGCACGAGCCCGACGCGCCCTTCATGTCGTTCGTGCAGCACGAGCTCGAGCCCCTCCGCGGACCCGACGCCCAGGGCGTGCTCGGCCGACCGCAGCCCTTCGTAGCTCGCGACGAGCGCGGCTCCGGCCAGCTCCGGTGCTTCGAGCGCAAAGGCGCCCTCCTGACCCGAGATCGTCGCGAAGCTCACGCTCGAGGCGCGCTCGAGCGACACATCGAAGCGCTCGCGCCAACCGTCCGGCAAGCGCAGGTGCAGCTCGGCTCCAGCGAGCGGTGTCCCGTCCGCGCGCCGTACCACCCCGGCCAGCGACGTGCGCGGCGCGGCGACGACGACGAGCTCCCCGTGCGCGCGGGTCCCGCCCGCTTCGGCGCCGGCCGCCTCGCTCGCGCAAACGGTCATGAGGTCGTCGCGTGCGACCAACACGCGTCCTCCCCCGTCGACGCGTGAGAGCGAGAAGGACCCGTCGGCTCCGGTCAGGGCGACCTGAGCACCGGAGCCGTCGCGCGCCTCGCCACGCTCGCCGTAGCGCTCGTAGCGAACGAGTACCGACGCGAGCGGTGCGCCGCGCGCGTCGAAGAGGCGGCCCGCGATCCGGCGTGCCGGCGAGTGCAGGGCACGGACGTCGGCGAGCTCGACGAGCGGTTCGGCCTCGGAGACGAGCTCGCGCGCGGGCACGCTTCGCGTCGTGGACCCCGCCGTGCTCCCCGGCGTCCCGGTGGCGAGTAGAGGTGCGGGCGGCGGGACGACACCGCGACCGACGTCGCCACCCGCTCCCCAGTCCCTTCCGACGGCGGCGAACAGCAGCACCGCGGCCGCCGCGGCCAGGGCCAGGGCGACGAAGCCGCCGAAGCCCTTTGCCGCACCGGTTTCGAGCGCCGTCGCGGCCGAACCGCTCGGTCCAACGGAAGGCGGGGGCGCGCTCGTCGGAAGCCGAACCAGCGGCGTGAGCGCGGCCATCCAGCTGCGCCCCTCGGCCCTGTAGTGTTCTTCCAGCCGTGTTCGAATCGCGACGTGGGCGCGCGCGAGCCGCGTCTTCACGGTCGAGATCGGAATCCCGAGGCTGGCCGCGATCCGGGTCGGCGTCTCGCCCTCGTAGTAGCGGCGTACGATGACCTCGCGGTAGTGCTCGGGCAGGTCCAGGACGACCTCGACGACGGAACGGTGGACCGACATGCGCTCGAGCAGCTCGTCGGTGCTGGGTGCGTCGCCCCGGTCGGAAACCGCGTCCTCGCGCGCGCGCCGCCGGTCCTCGCCCCGCAGCCGCTCCCACACCCGGTTGCGCAGGACCTGCCCCATCCAGGCCCGGAGCGAGCGCGGCTCGCGCTCCTCCTCCAGCGCGGCCAGGAGCGTCTCCTGAGCCAAATCCTCGGCCAGGTCGGGGTCGCGCCCCAGACGGTGCGCGAGCAACCGAACCCACTGGCTGTGCCCCAGGAGGGCCTCCATGCGCGCGGACGGCGTCGTCATCGGGTAGCGGGATGCCACGCTGGCTCGGAAGGACTCGCCCTTTTCGTCAAACGGTGAGTCCCCGTCCCCCACGGCGCCATCTCGCCTTGGCCGAGGATCTCGCGGACGCTCCGTGATAACCCGAGCGCAGCGAACGGTCACCGCCGACACGGAGTTCTCACGAAACCACGCCGCTCCGCGGGGTTAGCAGCCGGTTGGAGGCCCGCGGTCGCCGGCGACGGCCTGCGAAGCGCTCGCGACCGAGGTCGACGTTCCATGCACTTCATCCAAGCCCTCCTGCTCCTGCTCGCCCCTGCCCTTCCGCCCGCGGCGACGGCCGTCGGCCAGGCTCGCTCCACCGCCGAGATTCCCTGGTACGGGGGCCCGTTCGACGGGGCGCTGCGACGCGCCGGCCTGCGCGACGGGCTCGTTCTCGTGTACTTCTGGATGGACGAGAGCGAGTTCTGCAAGCAGCTGTATCAAGAGACGTTGCAGTCCCCGGAAACGGTCGCAGCTCTGGCCGGCTTCACCTGCGTCAGCGCCAAGGCGACGGATGCGCGCGGTGCCGAGCTGGTCGCGCGCTTCGGGGTCAAGACCCTGCCGACCCTGCTCTTCCTGCGTCCGGACGGCCAGGCGGAGGACGCCTTGCTCGGCTACATCTCGGCGGCGAGCTTCCGCCAGCACCTTGATCGGATCCGTGCGGGCACGGACACGGTCGGCGATCTGCAGCAGCGCGCGGAGGCGGCGCCGGACGACCTGGTCCTGCGCTACAAGCTGGCGCAGACCTTGATCCACGTCGGACGCATTCGCGAAGGCGACGAGCTCGTCGCCTCGATCCGCGCCGAGGATCCCGACGGTCGCACCGTGATCGGCGCCCAGCTCGCGCTCTACGACATGCAGGCCGCGATCCGTTCGGCCGCGCCTGACACGTCGGATCCGACGACCTACGAGCTCGCGCCGGCCTACGACCACGTGCGGAGGATCCGCCCGCGCGAGGTGGCCTTCGAGGGCTGGAATTGGATCGCGGCCCTCGAGAACGCGGGCGGGCGGCGTGAGCGGGCGCGCGCGGCGTGGATGGAGGCCTTTCCGTTCGTGTCCGAGCTCGAGATCACCGACTGGGCCGACGAGGTCGTCTGGGCCCTGTGGGACGCGCGCCAGAACCTCACGAAGCGCGAGCAGCGCTTCGCCCTCGACGTGGCCCAGCGCGCGGTCGCCCGTGCTCTGACCCTCCTCGAACCCGGCACCGCAACCGCACCTCCCCCCGACGAAGAACTGGTCCGCTACGTCGCACGCATGCACGACGCCCTGGCCTGCGCCTGGTACATGAACAAGAAGCGCGACAAGGCGATCGCAACCCTGCAACGCTCGCTCGAGCTCGACCCCGGCGTCGCCGAACACCTCGCCCTCCTCGACCACTTCGAGCGCTGAGACCGAACCAGCGATCCGCAACCGCCGGGCGCTACAGCGCCCGCAGCCAGGCCGGGACGAAGCGCGCCTGAGCGGGATGGGCGAGCACGCGGTCGAGGGCCGCGACGAGGGTGGTCTTGTCCTTCGGGAGGGTGCCCGCCAGGTTCAGGACGTTGCTGGCGTGGTTCGAGCGAAAGACCGACGAGCGCAGCTCGAGCGCCGCCAGGAAGGTCCGCAGCTCGGCGGCCAGCTCGATTGGTTCGAGGTGGTCGACTTCGCCGCGGGCGTCGGCTGCGGCCAGGGGCGTGTTCTCGACCGGCGTCATGACGAGCGTGCTGACGAAGCGCGGTTGGATCGCGTTGACGATCGCAGCGGAATCCACGGCATGGGCCCGCGAGTCCGCCCGGCCTCCGGCGCCGAGCAAGATCATGGTCGAGAGCGCCACGCCCGCTTCGTGGGCCTTGTTCGCGACGCGCACGAGCTCGTCCGCGTCGACGCCCTTCACGAGGCTCGTGAGCGTCGGATCGTGGCCCGATTCGATGCCCAGGTAGTAGAGGGTGAGGCCGGCCGCACGCAGGCGTTCCATCTCTGCGACCGAACGCACCTGGAGGGACTGGGGCGAGGCGTAGCACGAAACCCGCCGCAGCTGCGGGAAGCTCTCCCGCAGGGAGCCGAGCAGCTTCTCGAGGAAGCTCGCCTTCGCCACCAGCGCGTCGCCATCAGCCAGGAAGACCTTGCGGACCTCGTTCGCCCCGACGGCCCGGACCGCCTCGATCTCGGCCTGGAGCTCGGCCAAGGGGCGCACGCGGAAACGCTTGTCACGGTACATCCCGCAGAACGAACACTCGTTGTAGCTGCACCCGATCGTGGCCTGCAGGATCAGGCTGTTCGCCTCGGACGGCGGGCGGTAGAGCGTCCCCTCGTAGCGGATCATGGGAACGATCTTACCGGGCCCGGCCGCCCGGTGCCTGGTATCATGCGGCGCTGTACGAAGAGCCCCGCCCTACGACCGGCACCCGCGGTCACCCGCTCGAACACCGAACGAACCACATTCCATGGCAACCGTCGAAGGCGTTTACGAAGAGCTCAAGCAGGTCTTCGATCCCGAGATCCCCGTCAACATCGTCGACCTCGGACTGGTCTACGACGTCGCGCTCGAAGCCGAAGCGTGCAAGGTCCAGATGACGCTGACCTCCAAGATGTGCCCCGAAGCGCGCACGATTCCCGAAGTCGTCAAGCGGCGCGTCGAGGCCATGAACGGCGTTCAATCCGTGGACGTCGAGATCGTGTGGGAGCCCGCCTGGACCCCCCAGAAGATCTCCGCCGAAGGCCGCAAGATCCTCGGCATCGAAGACGAGCCCGAACCGGCGGCCGAATAAGACGCCTCAGGCGAGGCTGTACACGAGGTAGCCGACCAAGAGGGCCAGGCTGGTCTGCTTGACGATCGTGTAGGTGCGGCGATTCCGGTGCTTCAGTGCGATGAAGAGCTTCTTCGCGCGGAAGAGCGCCGGAGTGGCGCGGTTCGCGAAGCCGACCGCCTCTTCCGGCTCGTTGTGACTGGCGGTGATTCCGAACACGCGCCGGTTCATGAAGCTCAAGAACGCTCGCAACAAGCGCGTCTGGAGCGGACGCGTGAAGTCGCAAAACAGGATGATCCGCGACGTGTCGGTGTCGTTGCGGGCCCAGTGCACGTAGGTCTGGTCGAAGACCATGTCCTCGCCATCACGCCAGCTGTACGGCTGGCCATCGACCCAGAGCGTGCAATCGTCCGAGTTGGGCGTCACGAGCCCCAGGTGGTAGCGCACGGAGTTCGCGAAGGGGTCGCGGTGACGCCCGAGCTTCTTGCCCGGCGGCAGGAGCGTGAACGCGGCCGAATTCAGGTTCGGGATGGAGGCGAGCAGCTCGACCGTCCGAGGACAGGCCTGCCTCGCGGACGGTAGGAAGTCGCTGTACCACTTCAGGTGGAAGCGCTTCCAACCACGCCGCTGGAAGCCGACGAAGGCCAGGTCCTTGTGGTTCTCGTCGTAGCGGATCCTGCCCGACTCGAGCAGCTTGACCGCCTCGTCCCGGATCGTCTTCCAGTGCTCCTTGAGCAAGCGCGACTCGGGAAAGAGGCCCGGATCCAGGAACGGCCGGACCGGGACCGCGGAGAACCCGTACATCAGGCAGTTGAACGAAGCGAAGATGCCCGAGTGCTCGGTGAGCTGGCGACGGAACCGCAACCGCTCCTTGCCCCGCCAGTGCACGGCCAGGACGCAGGCCAGGTAGAGGGCCACTACGGCCAGCAGGCTGATCTGGAGCAAGGTCATCGCCGAGTTCACCCGGGAAGGGACCCGGCCGCGACCCGAAACGATAGCGAACGGCGCGGGCCAAGCCAGCTCGGGATCGCGGCTCGGACCTCAGGAGCCCGCCCCGCTCGAGATCACCCACGGACCTCCGTCGACGGGAGGTCCTACTGCTGGACCTTCATCGGCCCTTCGTCGGGCGGCGGCGCATTCGGGTTCGTCTTCAGCTCCTGCTTCCAGGACAGGAGGCGCGCCTGGGCCTGGGCCTTCTCGGCCTCTTCGATCTGGTCATTGCGCTGGTAGGCCATCGAGAGGCTCGTGAAGGCGAGCGGATCGGTCGGAGCGAGCTCGGTCACGCGCTTGAGGGTCTCGAGCGACTCCTTCTTCATCCCCGAGTGCATCTGGGCCATGCCCTTGGCCTGGAGGCAATCGGTCCAGTCCGGCTGTTCGGCGAGGGCGACGTCGTACTCAGCGATCGCCTCGGCGTGCTTGCCCGCCCCGTAAAGTTGGAGCCCCTTGAGGTAGTGCTCGTTGCCGGAACTCACCATTCACATCACAGGCTCGATGCCAAGGGCCGCGAAGCCCTTCTCCTCGAAGTTCTTACGGAACATGTCTCGCAGCTTGCCGGCCTGTGCGTCGTAGGCGGCGCCATCGGCCCAGGTGTTCTTGGGGTCCAGAATCTCGGACGGAACGCCGGGGCACGACTTCGGCATGCGCAGGTTGAAGACCGGATGCAGCGCGGTCTCGACCTTGTCGAGGTCGCCATTCAACGCGGCGTTCAGGAGCGCGCGTGTGTGCCCGATCGAAATGCGCTTGCCCGTCCCGTAGGGACCACCGGACCAGCCCGTGTTCAGGAGGATGCAGCGCGCCTTGGCGGTCTCCATCTTCTTCGCCAAGAGCCGCGCGTAGACCGGCGGCTTCTGGGCCATGAAGGGCGCGCCGAAGCACGCGCTGAAGGCCGCCTGCGGCTCGGTGATCCCGACCTCGGTCCCCGCCAACTTGGCGGTGAAGCCCGAGACGAAGTGGTACATGACGTCCTTCGACTCGAGGATCGAGACCGGCGGCAGGACGCCGAAGGCGTCCGCGGTCAGGAGCACGATCGTCTCCGGATGGGGCCCCTTGGCGCCGTCCATGACGTTCGGGTTGCAGTCGAGCGGGTACGAGAAGCGCGTGTTCTCGGTGATCGAAGAGTCCGACAGGTCCAGGTCCTGGGGATCGAGCTCCTCGATCTTCTTGCCGGCGGGCGCAGGCACGTTCTCGATCATCGTCCCCGGCATCGAAAGCGCCGCCGCGATGACCGGCTCGGCCGACTTGTCGAGGTCGATCAGCTTCGCGTAGCAGCCGTCCTCGTAGTTCGAGACGCCGGCGTCGGTCCAAGCGTGCTCGTCGTCGCCGATCAGCTTGCGATCGGGATCGGCGGAGAGCGTCGTCTTGCCCGTGCCCGAGAGCCCGAACAGGATCGCGCAGTCACCGCGCGCGCCGACGTTGGCCGAGCAGTGCATCGACATCTGCCCCGACTCGGGCAGAAGGTAGTTCATCACCGTGAACATCGTCTTCTTGACGACGCCGCAGTAGTCCGCGCGACCGACGACGAGGCCGATCTTGTTCTTGAAGTCCATGATGACCGCGCGCTTCGAGTTCGTCCCGTCGCGATCGGGATCGCAGTGGAACGACGGCACGTTCAGCATGGTCCAGCGCTTGGCGTCCTCGCCCTCGACGCCCTGGATCCCCTTGGGGAACATGTTGTGGGCGAAGAAGGCATGGGTCGCGTACTCGCCCACGAAGCGATACGGCACCGCATAGGACGGGTCCCAGCCGCAGTAGACGTTCTTGACGAAGAGCGTCGCCTTCTGCTCGTTGAGGTGCGCCACGACGCGCTTCAGGAGCCCCTCGTACTTGGCCGGATCGAACTTCTGGTAGTCCTTCTTCCACCAGACCGAGTCGACGACTTCGGGCCACGCGACGCCGAAGGTGTCTTGAACCGGACGGCCGGTGCAGGTCGGGTCGGTGTAGTAGACGAGCGGACCCTGGATGCCGAGCTTGGTCGGATAGGCCTTTTGCTCGTTATCCGGTCCGCCGGCGCGAATGCGCCCGCGATCGTTCGCGATGGCTTCGTGGAAGAGCTCTTCCTTCGAGAGGTCGGCCTTGTAGCTGACGGAGGAGAGGCCGAGCTTCGCTTTCAGGGCGGCGGCGATATCCATGACGAGAGTGGGGCTTCGAAGTCGACGCGGCGTCGAGGGAGGCGGGTCCGTCGGAACCGGGACGGAGCCCCCCAACGGCAAACCCGAACGGGAGGGCCTGCAACGGGCCCGAAAGCCCGGAAGGAAGCCGAACAGGGTATCGCCACGCGAATCCGCGGGCAAGCGAAGGCCCGGCCCCGGGGCCTGGTCTTCGGCTCAGCCGCCGATCCGCAGCTCGAAGGCGTTCGCCAGGCCGAAGCGCGGCCCCGTGGAAGCGCTCGGGTCGAACAGGAGCCCCTGCAGGAAGAAGGAGCGCCCCACGAGATCGATGTCGTTGCGGATCGCGATCGAAACCGGCGCCGGCAGGCCCGGCCCCGCCCAGGGCGCCCCGGCGCGCGTGGCCAGCCTGTCGCCGGGAGCGAGGCTGACGAGCAGCTCCCCGAAGGCGGGCAGCACGCTGCCACACGGAAAGGCCGGGTCCGGGGCGAGCGCGATGACCACGAAGGAGAGCGAGCCCGCAGACTGGCTCCCGAGCGGGTTATCGACACCCAGGAAGAGGGTCGTGCCGATCACCGGCGCCCCCGCGAGAACGCTCAGGATGGCGGTGGGTTGAGGGTCACAACCGTACTCGGCGACGGCCGGCTGGGTGCCGAGCACGAGGTCCTGGGCAACGTTGATCGTCGAGCCCGGAATCGGAGGCAGCCCGAGCAGGGCGAGCGCCAGGTTGCCCCCGTCCCCGTTGCGGATCGGCTGGAGCGGCGCGTTGTAGTCGGGTCGGCCCGTACCGGGATCGGCGCGGGTCGTCGGGTTCAGGTCATAGAGGTCCGCTCCGGGCGTGACGCCGACTCCCCACGCGAAGAAGGGAATCGTGTAGTTCGCCACTTCATCCGCGTCGCTGTGGCTCGTTCCCTCGCCGCCGTGGTCGGCGGACAGGAAGATCACGGTGGAACCCGCAAGCCCCGGCGACCCTTCGACCAGGGCAAAGACCTCGCCCAACCAGCCATCGACGAGGCGAACGGCGTCGTCCCACTGCGCGCTCCCCCAGCCGCCGTCGTGCCCGGCTCCGTCCGGGTCACGGTAGTGCAGGAAGACGTAGTCGAACTCCTGCGCCGCCATCTGCGCCAGGAAGTCGGCCTGGATCGCCGAATCCTCGACGTAGACGTCCAGCTTGTCCTTCCCGTCGTCCACCCCGGTCACGTCCGGCGCACCGGCGGCCGCGTCATAGGACTGCTCGAAGAGCACGAACTTCGACTTGCTCGCGAAGAACCCGGTGGAGAGCCCGTGATCGTGCACCACGTCGAACGACGAGGCGATGTAGTCGACGTTCGGGTTGCCGTCGTCGTGCAGGGTCTCGTTCGATCCCGGATCGTCGTTGTCGGTCCAACCATGGTGGACGGTGTCGGGTTGCCCACGCGGCCGTTGAACGGGTCGCCCGGTCACCATCGAGACGTGGTTCGGAAGCGTGTTCGTGCGCGTGAAGTCCGTACGCGCCTGAAAGGTCGTGGCGCCCTCGTCGACGAAGCGCTGGAAGTTCGCGTAGTCGCCGACGACATCGCCGGCGAGCAGCTCCTCGAGCAAGGAACCGCTCAGCCCGTCGACGCTGATGTGGATCACGTGCTCGACCGGCGTGGTTCCTTGCGCCGCCGCCGCAAGCGAGAGCACGACGGGCGCGAACAGGTACGAAATCGAGAGAGAGGGGATCATCGTGGCGTGCATGGTGGTTTCCTGGCCGCCGCCTCCGGACGGTCCCGGGCAGGACCGCATCGGATGCGAAACCGTCCGGTAGACCGTAGCGGCGCGGAAACGCGGCCGAATCCTTGGATTCGGCAGGGCTCTCACGCAGGGCCAGGGCTGCGGACGACCGCGGAGCGCGGCATGGGTTGTCGGACGAGCCCAGGGATACGGCATGCGCGCGGGAAGACTCAAGTGATGAATCGGACACCTTCCGAGCGGGGGACGGTCTACCC